>CAZOFG010000001.1:0-44294 GCA_964579125.1 uncultured Halobacteriales archaeon
ACGACGGCGAGGTGACCGACGAGGAACTGGCCGAGCAGCTCGACCTCGAGTTGAACACGGTCAGGCGCGCGCTGTTCATTCTGTACGAAAACGATTTGGCGAGCTATCGACGACTTCGCGACGAAGATTCGGGCTGGTTGACGTATCTGTGGACCTTCGAGTACGAATCGATCCCGGACAACCTGGAAGGGGAGATGCGCAAACTCCGGGAAGCCCTCGAAGAACGACGGGAGTACGAACGCACCCACGAGTTCTACCTGTGCGAAGTCGATTCGATTCGATTCGAATTCAGCGAAGCGATGGAGTTCAATTTCGAATGTCCGGAATGTGGCTCTCGCCTGACGGCGCTCGACAACGATCGCCTCATCGAGGCGATGGACGAGCGCATCGATGACCTCGATGAGGAGCTCCCACCGGCCCCGCCAAGCGCCGAGTGATGGTCGTCCTCGCGACCAAGGTCTACGGCGATCGCGATCCGGCTCTGCAGAGCCTCGATGAGCTCGTCAACAACGATATCGGCCAACTCGAGATCGACTATCAGGTCGGGGTCCGCCACGATCAGTTCGCGAGCGTGACGATCGACGGGCCGGATGCGGTCGCTGCCCGCAACCGCCTCGCCGAACAGTGGGGCACGATCACTCCCGATTTCGAAGCCGGTGAGATCTATCGGGGGACGCTCGAAGGGTGGCCTTCCGATGGCTTCGTTGTTGATGTCGGTCGCGAACTCGAGGTTCCGGCCGCCGAACTCGGCCTCGGCGAGGGGACGCCCGAACAGGTCGCGACCCGCTTCGGGCTCGTTCGACACATGCCGATTCAGATCCGCTACGGCGATCCGCCCACCCTCGCAGAGGCCACCGTGGATCGGTTGTACGAGTGGCGCCGCGGGCCCGGCCGGCTGCAGGCCAACGGCGTGACGCGCGGCCAGTTTCGGGCGACCATCAACCGGGCGGGCCACGCCCACGATATCGAGACGATCGAACGCCTCGGGCTACTCGAACAGAGCGCGATCTGTCGACCGGATACCGACCCGCCCGGGTTGCTCGCCAGTATCGGGCCGTATCTGGATGGTGACCTGGCTTGCGTGCACTGAGAGCGGCCACACGGACGTTTTTGCCGCTGTAGCGGGAAGTCCGGTGCATGCGCGTCGAGCTGGTCACGGTGGGCGATGAGTTGCTCCGCGGCGAGACGGTCAACACGAACGCCGCCTGGCTCGGCCGCGAACTGACCGAGCGCGGGACCGACATCACTCGCGTCACCGTGGTCCCGGACGACCCCGACGTGATCGCCGAGGTCATCGGCGCCGCCCGCGAGCGCGGACCCCGCGTCATCGTCACCGGCGGTCTCGGTCCGACACACGACGATCGAACCATGTGTGCGATCGCTGCGATTTGTGGAGTCGACCTCGTCGAACACGAGGGGGCCCGGCAGTGGTTTGTGGATGTCCGCGATCGTGATCCCGAGACGCTCGCTCCAGCGACCCTCGAATTACCGGCCGGCGCACGGTTTCTCCCGAACGACGTCGGCGTCGCTCCAGGGGCGGTGATCGACGGGATCTACGTGCTCCCGGGCGTCCCGGAGGAGATGCATTCGATGTTCGAGGAAATCGCCGATGAGTTCGTCGGCCCTGATCGATACGAGGCGACGCTCGATGTCGCCCAGCCGGAACGCGCGATCGCCGCAACCCTTGAGGCCCTCGAGGAGCGCTTCGAGGTCACCGTCGGGAGTTATCCGGGCGAGACAGTGACGGTCAAAATCATCGGTGAGTCGGCTGATGCGGTCGACCAGGCGACCGACTGGCTCGCGGAGCGGGTGGACGTGGCTACCGAATCAGATACGCAAGCCACAGACCGGCCGTAAGCAAGGTGACGCCGATCAGGACGAGGCTCGTCGCCGTCAACGGGAGCACAGCGAGGGGCGTCACGAGCGCCATCGGTGAGTGCTTTGCGTGAGAGGCTCAAAAACGCTTCCCGTCGCGGGATCGACACGTACGTCACCCACGGCTCGAAAGGCACGGATAGAGCCGTGGAAACCACAGCCGAGGATCGCGTGATCGGGTTCGTCGTCAATCCCATCGCCGGCATGGGCGGTCGGGTCGGGCTCAAGGGGACCGACGGCAAGGTCGAAGCGGCCCGGTCCCTCGGTGCCGAACCGCGAGCGCGCGATCGCGGAGAACGGGCCCTTCGCGCGCTGGCCGACACCAGTGTCCCCGTGACGCTACTGACCGCGGGCGCACCGATGGGCGCGGACGTGGCGCGCGCTGCAGGGTTCGATCCGACAGTGGTCACCGAACCGAGTACTCCAACCGGCGCCGCCGATACTGCGGACGCGGTCGCCGCCTTTTGCGAGGCCGGGGTCGATCTCGTCCTCTTCGTCGGTGGGGATGGCACCGCACAGGACGTGGCCGCCGCGATCGAGGGCGCATCGTCCGAGCCGCCAATCCTCGGCGTCCCGGCGGGCGTGAAGGTGTTTTCCTCCGTCTTCGCGACCACGCCGGAAAACGCCGGGCGCCTCGCCGCCAGATTCGACGCGGTCGAGGGTCGCGAGGTGATGGATATCGACGAGGACGCGTATCGCGAGGGCGAGGTCCAGGCCACGCTCAAAGCCGTCGTCGACGTGCCCGTCGGACCGGAGTTGCAGGGTGGCAAACAACTCGCAGGCGGCGATCTCGAGGGGCTGGCGGCTGGATTCGCCGAAGAGGTGGATCCGGACACGACGTACGTCCTCGGCGCCGGTAGCACGCTCGGGGCGATCAAACGCGCCCTCGGCTTCGAGGGGTCACCCCTCGGGGTGGATGTCTGGCGCGATGGCACCGTCCTCGCGAGGGACGCCAACGAAGCCCACCTCCTCGAAACGGTCGAATCACCCGCTGAGGCGGTCGTATCGCCCATCGGCGGCCAAGGCTTCATCCTCGGCCGGGGCACCCCCCAGCTCTCGCCGGCCGTGTTGGACCGGTGTGACCTGACGGTCGTCGCCTCCAAACGCAAGTTGGACGCCCTCGAGGTGTTGCGTGTCGATACGGACGATCGGGCCACGAACGAGCGCCTCACAGGCTGGCAACGCGTTCGCGTGGGGCGCTTCGAGCATCGCATGATGAAGGTCGTCTAAACAGCCGATGACCGGAGCTTAAGCCACCCCGCTCACAAAGGGCCGCTATGGAACGGACCTGGCGGGCCGGCACCGATCAGGCCGTTGGCATGGCCATCCTCGGCGTCGTCGTGGCCGCGATCGGTGCGGTATTGATGATCGGCGGGGCGCTCACCGATCTCGCAGCGCTTGGCTTCGCGGTCGCCCTGGTGGGCGGGATCCTCGCAATCGTGGCGGTGCACGCATATGGCGGCTAACGCCAAGCCCCAGCCTTAAAGCGGGTCCCGCCCCTACGAGTCAGTAATGACCGAGTTGACGGACGCCGAGCGCCGGATCGTGTCTCACCTGCGGGAGAAAGTCAAAAACGGCGAGGCCTACGTCCGCTCGAAGCACGTGGCCGACGCCGTCGATATGACCTCAAACCAGGTCGGCACCCGCCTCGCGAAACTCACCGAGAAGGTCGACGAACTCGAAATCGAGAAATGGGGTCGCTCCCGCTCGACGACCTGGCGCGTCTCCGACCCCTCCTAACGGGGCCGCGATGACCACCCGCGCCAGGCGCACCCTCGTGGTCGACGCCGACCGCGAGACCGTGTGGTCGTACATCAGCGATCCAGCTTTTCGAGCCGATGCGATCAGTGTCGTCGAGAGCTACGAGCCAACGTCGGGTGAGAACCGACACGTAACCTGGCACGTTGTGTTGCCGATTCCCTTCGTCCGCGCCACGATTCCCATCGAAACCGAGGAACTCTCCAGGGACCCACCCGGCCAGGTCACGTTTCGCGGTGACTCACGCGTCATGTCGGTCACCGGCGAACACACCCTCGAGGAGACCGAGGACGGCACGCGCCTCGTCACCGAATTGACTGTCGAGGGGCGCGTCCCCGGCGTGGAGACGTACTTCAAGCGCAATCTCGACGGCGAACTTGATAACTTGCTGGCCGCCCTCGAACGCGAACTGGAGGCTTCCGCATGAAGGCGGGGATCGTCCAATTCGCGCCGACCCCCGGTGAGCCGGCGACCAATCGACGCGAGGCCGAAGCCCCCGTCGCCGAGGTCGTGGCGGATGGCGCCGACCTCGTCGTGTTGCCCGAGCTGTTCACGGTCGGGTACTTCGCCTTCGACGCGTACGAGGCGGCAGCCGAGCCTTTCGAGGGGCCGACGCTCGAGTGGGCGCGACGCCTCGCCGATACCCACGATGTCGCCATCCTCGCCGGGAGTTTCGTCGAGGATCTCGCAGCCACCGAATCGATCCCGCGACCGACATCGACTGGGCTCGCCAATACGAGCGCGCTCATCGACGAGGATGGCGAGGTCGTGTGCTGGTACCGTAAACGGCACCTCTTCGGCTACGAATCCGAAGAAGCGACGCTGCTGGCACCCGGCGAATCACTCGGCGTCGGCACCCTCGGCGAGCACGTCGTGGGGCTGACGACCTGTTACGATCTCCGCTTTCCCGAGCTCTATCGGCGCTACCTCGACGCTGAGGTTACGCTCATGCTCGTTCCAAGCGCGTGGCCCACACCGCGTGGCGAGCACTGGCGGCTCATGTGTCGAGCCCGAGCGATCGAAAATCAGTGGTACCTCGTTGCCGCGAACGGGGCCGGAACGGTCGCTGGGACCGACTTGCTCGGCGAGTCCCTCGTCGTGGATCCGTGGGGCAAATTCCAGGTCCACCTCGGGTCCGCGCCAGCCACGGCCACGGCGTCGACGCCTCGATCCGAGGTCGACACAACGCGACGCGACTTTCCAATCCTCGACGACCGAACGATTGCGGATCGACGAGATGCCGAGGCGAATTAGTCGTCGGTCGTGATCTCGGCGGAAAGCCCCTGGGCCATCTCGATGTCTTTCGCGTTGTTGACGGTGAAGGCCGTCCGCTCGGTCACGGTCTCGATTACGGATCGGGCGGAGGGGGCCCCTTTGCCGGATTTCTTCACGCCGCCGAAAGGCAGTTGCACCTCGGCGCCGATACTCGGCAGGTTGGCGTAGCACAGCCCCACTTCGCCGTAGTCGCGATAGTAGTTGATCTGGCGGTAATCCTCGCTGATGACGGCCCCGGCGAGGCCGTAGGGCACGTCATTGTGTATCTCGACCGCGCGCTCGATCCCGCCGTCATACTCGATCAGCGCGACGTGGGGTCCGAACACCTCCTCGTTGATACAGCGCAGGTCCGGATCGTAGTCGATCTCGTAGACGAACGGGCCGACCCAATAGCCATCCTCGTGCCCGTCGGGGATTTCCTCGGCATCGAGGTCGGCGCGATCCACGAGGACGTTCGCCCCTTCCTCGCGGGCGAGGTCGTTGTATCGATGGAACTTCTCGACTTGGCGCTCGTCGATCGCCGGGCCCATGAACGTCTCCGGATCGAGCGGATCACCCACCGCTACCTGCTCCGCGAGGTCGGTAAAGCGCGCTTTGAACTCGTCGTACACGTCAGAATGGACGATCAGGCGCTCGCTCGAGACACAGCGCTGACCGGTCGTTTTGAAACTCGACATGATCGCGCTGTGGACGGCGATGTCGAGATCGGCCTCTTCCGTGATCACGATCCCGTTCTTGCCGCCCATTTCGAGGGCGACCTCGCGACCGGGTTGGCCACCGAGCGTGTCGGCGATGTCGTGACCGACCTCGGCTGAGCCGGTGAACAACACCGTGCTGACGCGATCGTCGTCGACGATGGCCGCGCCGGTATCCCCAAAGCCCTGGACGAGGTTGAACACGCCATCCGGGATGCCGGCATTCTCGAACATTTCCGCGATGATCTGGCCACACCACGGCGTCTGTTCGGCGGGTTTCCAGACGACGGTATTGCCCTCCACGAGCGTCACAGCCATGTGCCAAAACGGGATCGCGACGGGGAAGTTCCAGGGCGTGATGCACCCGACGACGCCGCGTGGCTTGCGTCGCATGAAGGAGTCCTTCTCGGCGATTTCGCTCGGGACGACGTCGCCGTGAGGGTGGCGGGCATTGCCCGCCGCCCACTCGACCATGTGCCACGCCTCAGTCACGTCGGCTTTGCCCTCGCTAATCTCCTTGCCGCATTCCTTGGTGACGATCTCGCCGAGTTCCTCGTGTCGATCGCGCAATTCGTGATAGATATCCCAAAGGTACTCCGCCCGGTCGATATACGACAGGCGGCGCCACTCCTCGAACGCGTCCTCTGCCGCACTGACGGCGCGCTCGACATCCGCTGGCGTCCCACGTCTAAACGTGCCCAACGCCTTCCCGGTGGCGGGATTGATGCTTTCGAAGGTCTCCGAGCCGGCCCCATCGATCCACTCGCCCCCGACGTAATGCGTCGAGACGGTTTCGCGTGCGTGCTGGGTCATATTGGAACGCGATTGACTTCGCCCGCCGGCGTCAAAAACCCCACTCACACGCGCGCGACGGAGGCAAATCGCGAGGTGGCGATCGCGCTACGGGACGTTTATCACGGTCGCCCCGGAGGGTCCACGCATGGACTTTCGGGTGCCGGACGAACACCAACTCATCCAGGAGACGGTCCGCTCGTTCTGCGAGGACGAGATCGCGCCCGTCGCCCAAGACCTCGAGGCGGCCGGGGCGTTTCCCCACGACATCTTCGAGGCGCTTGGCGAGCTCGACGTCATGGGCGTCCCGACCGACGAAGCCCACGGCGGCCTCGGGGGGGACACGCTCATGTATGCCCTCGTGACCGAGGAACTCGGCCGGGTCTCCGGCAGTATCGGCCTCTCCTATGCCGCCCACGTCAGCCTCGGCAGCAAACCCATCGAAACGTACGGCACGCCGGCCCAACGCGAGCGCTGGCTCGAACCCCTCGCCCGAGGCGAGGGGATCGGCGCGTGGGCCCTCACCGAACCAGACAGTGGCAGCGACGCGAGCGACATGGACACGAGCGCGACTGAGGACGGCGACGGCTGGGTCCTTTCGGGCACGAAGCAGTTCATCACGAACGCCAGCGTCGCCAACAGCATCATCGTCAAGGCGGTCACTGACCCCGACGCCGGCTATGACGGCATCAGCTCGTTCATCGTCGATCCACAACACGACGATGGCGTCTCGATTACCACCGAGTGGGACAAGATGGGCCTCAAGGCATCGCCCACCTGCGAGGTCCAACTCGACGACGTCCACCTCGAGGGGGATCGCCTCCTCGGTGACGTGGGTGAGGGGTGGAACCAGACGAAGAAGACCCTCGATGGCGGACGCATCAGCATCGCCGCACTGTCGGTCGGTCTCGCCCAAGGCGCGTACGAGGCGGCGAAGGAGTACGCCACCGAACGCGAGCAGTTCGGCCAGCCCATCAGCAAATTCGACGCCGTTCGCGACATGCTCGTCGGCATGGAACGGAAGATCCAACGCGCGCGTTTGCTCACCCATCGCGCCGCGTGGGCGGCCGATGAAGGCCACGACGTGACCAAGCTGAGCTCCCTCGCGAAACTCGATGCCAGCGAAACGGCCAGGGAGGTCGCCGAGGATGCGGTCCAGGTGTTGGGTGGCTATGGCTACACCGAAGATTACGCGCCCCAGCGCTTTTTCCGCGATGCGAAACTGATGGAGATCGGCGAAGGCACGAGCGAAATCCAGCGGCTGGTTATCGGCCGCGAATTGGGGCTATGACCGGAACGATGTTCACGCACGGCGGCGAAGCCCGCCTGAGTCACGATGAACGGTGACGCGATCGCGGCGGCGGCGTTTCTCATCATCGGGGTCTTGCTCGTCCTCGTCCCCCAACGAATGCTCCGGCTCAACGCCTACATCATGCTCTCCGGCCGGGCCCCCGACGAGGATGACATGCCCGAGCAAAACTTGGTCGTAACGCGCGCAATCGGCGTGGTCTTCCTGCTCGTTGGCGGCGTTATCCTCTACTGATTTCGCGCCCGCTCGAGGATGCGTCGCGCCCGGGCGATCATCGGAGCGTCGATCATTTCGCCGTCGAGGCGGAACACCCCAGCGTCGGTCGTCTCCGCTTTCTTGACGACACGGCGTGCCCAATCCCGTTTGGTATCCGAGGGAGTGAACGTCTCGTGAATGGGCGTCACCTGCTTCGGATGAATCGCTAATTTGCCGTCAAAGCCGAGGCGGCGGGCGCGCTCGGCATCGGTTCGAACCTGCTCGTCATCGTCGAGAGTTGCGGTGATGCCAGCGATAACGGGAATCTCTGCCGCTCGCGCGGCGAGGACGACCTGCTGTCTGGACGCAGCCACTTCCGTCCCTTCCGCATCGGGATCAGCGCCGAGGTCCGTCGCCAAATCTTCACCGCCGAAGACGAGGGCATCGACGGCACCGTGTCTCGCGATCTCCGGTGCAGCGAGAACGCCGGCGGCCGTCTCGACGAGACACCACAGCCGCGTCGATATTCCGGCATCGCGCAACAGGCCACGCACGTGGCCGACAGTCTCGGGTCCGTCGGTTTTCGGAAGGACGACTCCGGCGATCGATGCCGATGGGCCGGCGGCCAATGCCTCGATATCCTCGCGGCCACCCCGCCTCGGCGGGTTGATCCGGACGAATACCGGTGGCGAATCCGCCGGGATCGAACCGGACAGTACCTCCACAACGACGTCCCGGGCCTCGGCCTTGGCATCGGGTGCGACGCCATCCTCCAAATCGAACACGACGGCATCGGCACTCGACTCGAGCGCCGAGGTGAGCTTTCGTCGTTGATCGCCCGGGGCAAAGAGGGCGCTCCGCGGTCGCATGCCAGCCCCTTCGCGCCGCCAGCTTAACAATCCACCCGGGTCGGCCGCCGCAGTTCCCGGCGGGTTTTTGCGATCCGCCCCCACACCCCAGGCCATGCCCGGGCGCTATTACGAAGACTTCGAGGTCGGCGAGACGATCGAGCACGACCGACGACGCACCGTGAGCGAACGCGACAATCAGGTGTTTTGCGACCTCACGATGAATCAACAGCCCCTGCACCTCGATGCGGAGTTCGCCGCCGAGACGCAATTCGGCGAGCGCCTCGTCAATGGCCTGTACACGATGAGCCTCGCGGTGGGGCTCTCGATTCCCGACACCACTGACGGCACGATCGTCGCGAATCTCGGCTACGACAACGTGGAGCATCCGGCGCCGGTCGTCCATGGCGATACGCTTCGCGCCCAATCGACCGTCACCGACAAACGCGAGACCTCCGACGGGGACCGCGGCATTGTCACGCTGCACGTCGAGGTGTTCAACCAGGACGACGACCTCGTCTGCGAATTCGACCGCACGGTCCTCTCGCTCAAACAGCCCTCCACATGACGACCATCCGACGTCTGCAGGCAGAGGAGATCGAGGCCTTCGTGGATGAGCTGTGGGTGCCCTTCGCCGAGGAAATGGCGGCCATGGACTCGTACAATGCGCTCGCATCCGACGTGCGAGCTGACGCGATCGCCTATCGACACGAACGACTCGAGGCGGAGGATGTCGCCATCTTCGTCGCCGTCGCGGACGGCACACGCATCGGGTACGCGTCAGTCGAGCTCGAGGAACCACCACCAGTGTTCGAGCGCGACACGCACGCGAACATCGGCGAACTGTACGTCATCCCGGCCCACCGACGAAGTGGCGTCGGAGCGACCCTCATGGATGCGGCCGAAGAGTGGGCACGAACGCGCGGTGCGACCCGCGCCACGCTCTCGGTCAATGCGCGCAACGAGGCGGCGATCGACCTCTATGAATCACGAGGATATCGGATCCGCCGCCACAAAATGGATCGGCCACTCGAGTGAGGCCGGACCTTACAGGATCGTCCCGTGTTTCTTGTCGGGGCGATCCTTCGTCACCGAGGCGTAGAGCCGGTAGCGATTGCGCAACTCCTCGCGAAGCGTACTGGGTGGGACGATCTCGTCGATAACCATCTCGCTCGCCATGCGCTTGACGTCAATATCGCGGCGATACTCCTCCCGGAGCTCGGCTTCGCGTTCGGCGCGTTCCTCCGGATCGTCGATCTCGTCGAGTTTGCGCTTGTACACAGCATTGATCGCCGCCTCCGGACCCATGATCGCGATCTCACCCGACGGGAGCGCGATCGTACTCTCCGGATCGTAGGCCGGCCCGCTCATCGCGTAGATCCCGGCTCCGTAGGCTTTGCGCACGATCACGCATTGTTTTGGCACCGTCGCCATCGAGGTGGCATAGATCATCTTCTTGCCCGCCTCGAGGATGCCGTCCTTCTCAACCTGTGAGCCGGCCATGAACCCCGGCGTGTCACACAGATACAACAGCGGAATGCCATACGCGTCACAGGTCCAGATGAATTCGGCGGCCTTCCGGGCCGCTGCCGGGAAGATCGCGCCGGCACGGTGGGCGGGCTGATTCGCGACGATACCGACGACGCGGCCGTCGATCCGGCCGAACGCCGTGAGGATTTCCTTGCCGTATTCGGGGCGCAACTCGAGGGTCGACTCCGCGTCAACGACCCGCTCGATCACCGACCACATGTCGTAGCCCTCGTTCGGTGCGCCCGGAATCACGCCATCGATCCCCTCGGGGGCTTTCGCCGGCGGATGGCCCGCTCGCGATGGCACGGCTGCGTTCGCATTATCCGGAAGATAGCCGATAAGGCGCGCGACGAGCGATCTGGCGTGTTCTTCGTCCTCGGCGACGAGATCGGCGCTGCCGGAATGGCGGGCGTGGACGTCGGGGCCGCCGAGGTCCTCCAGATCGATCTCCTCGCCGGTCACCATTTCGACCATCCGCGGGGACGCGATCGCCATCGCCGACATGTCCTCGACCATCACAGTGAAGTCGGCGAAGACCGGCGTGTACGCCGCGCCGGCAATGCAGGGCCCATAGAGGACGCAGATTTGCGGAACGTACCCCGAGAGCATCGAGTGGTTGTAGTAGTATTTCCCGATGCCCTCACGATTGGCGAAAAAGCCCGTTTGCTGATCGATGCGCCCGCCCGAGGAGTCCATCAAATAGAGGATCGGCCGGCCGGTTTTCAGCGCGCGCTGTTGGAGCCGGAGGAATTTCTCGACCCCCTTCTCCGCCATGGAGCCGGCCTTGACGGTGTAATCATTGGCCATCACGTGCACGTCGCGCCCCTCGAATTCCGCCCCGACGGTCAACAGCCCATCGGCCGGTAGCTGATCTTCGGCATCCCACTCGGCGAAGCGGCCGTCTTCAAACAGGAGGCCATCCTCGCCGAACCACAACTCGAGGCGATCGCGCACGAACAGCTTGCCGGCATCGGCGAGGCGCTCGCGATACTTCTCGGGGCCGCCGGCCTCGACCTCGCGGATGTCCTCCCATAACGCCGACTCGCGGTCGGTCGGACCGATCGGCTCCTCCTCGGCGGCCTCATCGGCCTCGGTGACGATCGCTGGCTCGGCGGCGTCGCCGCGATAGACCTCGACGCGCTCGCCATACCGCCTCGCGAGGGCCGACGCGACCGCCGACGCCTCCGCCTCCGAGGCCGCCTCGCCGATGCGGACTTTCATGCCGCGGTGGTCGCGCAGCAGGCTGAAACCGTTTTCTCTTCGCGCGATCAGGCCAGGGCCGCCTCGAGGCGCTCGATCAATTCGGGGGTTCCGAGGAAGGTCGGGACGCGTTCGTGGACGGTCTCCGGCTCGACGGAGAGTAACGACTGCGCGCCATCGGAGGATGCGCCACCAGCGGCTTCGACGACGTACGCCATCGGGGCCGACTCGAACTGTAGTCGGAGCTTGCCCCGGGGGCGGTCTGCGAGCCCCGGATACCCGAAAATGCCGCCATGGGCGATCACTTGGTTGACGTCGCCGACCATCGCCCCACCGTACCGTAACTTCAGCTCACCTTCCAACTCCCGCACGAACGCCCGAAACGCGTCGGACCACTCGGGCACCCGACCGCCGAAGCCATACACGGTCGGGTCGGCCGGGAGCGTGACGTCGTCCTCGATAACGTTCCGTCCAGACTCCCGAACCGCGTACTCCGTGACGGTGTCTCCTCGGGCGACGACCATCGTCGTGATCGGCCCGTACACAACGTACGCGGCGCCCACCAGTGCCGTCCCCGGCGCCGGAAACGCCTCGTCATAGACGCCGACGATCGTCCCACAGAGGTTGTTCGAGGCGACGTTCGAGGAGCCATCCAAGGGATCGACCGACACCGACAGCCCCGACCCGACATCATGAGGCGTGTCGAGATCCTCGCTGGCGTAGGTCCCGACGCCCTCGAGCTCGGCGATGCGCTCGGACAACAGTGAATCCGCCCACACGTCCGCGCCGATCATCGTATCGCCGGTCGGGTTCTCCTCGCTCAACTCCTCACCGCGACGGCCCCACAGCCCCTCGCGAAGACGCGGCGCGAGGTCGGCGACGGCATCGAATACCCGCTCGGCGACCGCGTCGGCTTCAGGCATACTCGAGCGCCTCGTCCGCGGAGGCCCCCTCGAAGATCACCTGCTCGAGGGCGTCGAGCATCTTCGTCGGTTCGTCACGCTGCCAGACGTTGCGTCCGACGGCCAGGCCACTGCCACCGGCCTCGATCACGCTCTCGACGCTTTCGAGGAACTTCCGATCGGAGACCTTCGACCCGCCGCTCATGATCACCTTGACCGGGCCCGCCATGTCGACGGCCAGCTCCATGCCCGCCTTGCTGCCGGGGTATTTGACTTTCGCCACATCCGCCCCGAGTTCAAGCGCCTGTCGGGCTGCGTAGGCGATCACGTCGTCCTTCTTGTCGTTTTTGAGCCCTTGTCCGCGGGGATACGACCACATCACGACGGGCAGGTCGTGAGCGCGGGCGGCTTCCTGTGCATCCCGGAACTCCTCGGCCATCTCGACCTCGTGATTCGAGCCGCCATAGAGGGTGAAGCCGACGGCATCGGCGCCGAGGTCCGCGGCGTACTCCACCGACCAATTCACCGCCGAGTCGGGTTCGCCCATCCAGAGATTCGAGGTGCCGTTGAGCTTTGCGACGAGATTCACCTCGTCCGCGAAGGAGGGATAGTACGCTTCCGCCACCCCCTTCTGGACCGCGAAGCCGGTCACCGCGTCGTGGGTCGCCACCTCGAAGACCGTCTCCGGGTCGGCGGTCGCCGGTACCGGCTCGAAGTCGACCGGACCGTGCTCGAGGCCGTGGTCGTACGCGAGAATCAACACGTTGCCGTCCCGAACGATCGCCGAGTCATCGATATCGAGCATTTGGGTGGGCCTACGACCGAGTGGCCTACAAAGGTTTCCAGTCGGGACGCGAAGCGTTTCGCCATGCTTAGGCGGAGCCGCGTCGCACGCAGGCGTATGGTTCGCACCGTCTCAGACATCGAACACGTCGGCGTCGTCGGCGCCGGGACGATGGGCAGCGGGATCGCGCAGGTCGCGGCCACGGCCGGCTTCGACGTGACGATGCAGGACATCGCCGAGGAGTTTCTCGAGGACGGCATGGCGACGATCGACGACAGTCTCGGACGCCTCGATGCGCGTGACGCCCTCGATGTGTCGCCGTCAACGATCACCGATCGGATCACCCCGACGACCAACCGGGACGACCTCGCGGATGCGGACATCGTCATCGAAGCGGTCATCGAGGACCTCGAGGTGAAAACCGAGGTCTTCACCGACCTGGATGACCTGCTTGAGTCGGACGTGGCTATCGCGACGAACACGAGTACGCTCTCGATCACATCCCTCGCCAGTGCGACCGACCGGCCGAACCTCGTCTTCGGCATGCACTTTATGAACCCCGTGCCGGTGATGGACGGCGTCGAACTCGTCGTCGGCGAACACACCGACGATGCCGTCGTCACCCTCGGTCACGACCTTGCGGACGCATTGGGGAAGGAAACGTGGGAGTCCGACGACAAACCGGGCTTCGTCGTCAACCGCGTGTTGATCCCGTGGATCAACGAGGGCATCCGCGCGCTTGACGAAGGGGTCGCGACGAAGGAGGATATCGACACCGGACTCAAACTCGGAACGAACGTGCCGATGGGGCCACTCGAACTCGCTGATCACATCGGCCTCGATGTCTGCTTGCACGCCTCGGAAACGCTCCATCGCGAACTCGGAAATCGGTACAAGCCCGCCTATCTGCTCAAACGAAAGGTCGAAGCCGGACAGCTGGGAAAGAAGACCGGTCAGGGGTTTTACCTCTACGAGTAAGCAGGTTCGGCCAGGCTTTTATCAGGATCACCCGAACCGCTCGCCATGGACTTCACCCCCGCGCCGGAGACACGCCAGATCCAGGAGACCGTGGCGGATTTCGCCGACGACGTCATCGCCCCGCGGGCGGCAGCACTCGACGCCGAGGATACGTTTCCCCACGACCTCATCGCGGAGATGGCCGATCTCGATCTGATGGGGATGCCGTTTCCCCATGAGGTCGGCGGCGCCGGGCTCGATTACCACGCGTACGCGGCCGCCCTCGAGGAGATCAGTCGCGCCAGCGGTGCGGTCGGTACGGTCGTGGCCGCCCATACGAGTCTCGCCGGCAACATGCTGTATGAATACGGAGACGAATCCCAACACGAGGAGTACCTCGTCCCACTGAACGAGGGGCGCGATATCGGCGCCTTTGCCCTGTCCGAACCGGGCGCCGGGAGCGACGTTCCCGCGATGCGTACCACCGCTGAGCGCGACGGTGACGAGTACGTCATCAACGGCCAGAAACTGTGGATCTCGAACGGCTCCGTCGCCGATACGGTCGTCCTCTTCGCGAAGACGGATGCGGACGCTGGGCGGCATGGAATCTCAAGTTTCATCGTCAGACCGAACGAGGATCCGGGCTTCACCGTCGAAGGGACGGAAGACAAACTCGGCGACAAAGGCTGTCCGACCGCGGAGTTGTCCTTCACCGACCTCCGCATCCCAACAGCGCGCCGACTCGGCGAGGACGGTGAGGGCTTCGTGCAGGCGCTCGAGACGCTCAACGCCGGTCGGATCACGATCGCGGCCCGCAGTGTCGGGATCGCCCAAGCGGCCCTCGATGCCGCCCTCGCATACGCGAACGAACGCGAACAGTTCGGCCAATCCATTGGCGAGTTCCAAGCCATCCAGCACAAACTCGCCGACATGGACACCAAAACCCGAGCGGCCCGGCTGTTGATGCACGACGCGGCCGACCGCAAGGAACGCGGTGAGTCCTTCGTCAAGGAGGCTGCACAGGCGAAGCTCTTCGCGAGCGAAGTGAGTCGTGAGGTGGCCAACGAAGGAATCCAGATCCACGGCGGCTACGGCTACGTCAAGGAGTTCCCCGTCGAGCGTTTCTATCGCGACGCGAAGCTCAACGAGATTTACGAGGGGACCAGCGAAGTGCTCCGTAACACGATCGCGGCACGGTTACTGGAGTAAGTCTGTCAGGATCGATTACTGTAAATATACTAATATATTTCCAGTGGGAAGAGGAATGTATGAGCAACTTCCCGCCATCGTACTGTCCATACTGTGGCACGGAACTCGAGATTCGTGAGTGGCCGACGCAATTTCACTGCGACACCTGTGATGGACCGGTGTTTCACAACGCCGTCCTCGGTGGTGGCGTCGTGGTGGTCGATGGCGATCGTGTGTTACTCATTGAGGATTTCCGTGAGGCGGGCACGTGGAAAGTTCCGGAAGGCCGACCGGAAATTCCCGAATCACCTCGCGAGGGAGTCGCTAGAGAACTCGAAGAGGAAGCCGGGTTGTCCGTCGATCCGGACGAACTCGTGTATCTCTACGACGACGCCAAGGAGGTCGTCGAAGACATGCACATGATGGGGATCTACTATGCCGTCGATCGCGCTTCGACGACCGGCACCGTCGAGGCTGGGAGCGACGCCACGGATGCCCACTTTTGGACGCCGGAGGCGTTTGCAGCGTCCGATCAGGAACTCAGGCCCATGCCCAACCCCGACGAAACCCGCTCGTGGGATATCGGTCTCGAGCGCTTGCGCGATCTCGCAACCCAGGCCCTCCAGCGCGACACGACCTACGCCGAGTTGTTCGCCCCACATATCAGATAATGGACGCCACGCCAGGAGAGAGTGGTCGAGGACCACCACTTGGGCAAGGAGATCGAACGGTGATCCGAGCGTTTCCCGATAGACCGCAACCTTCGACACGAACGGGAACGGATCCTCACCAATGACCGAGGGCGCCGATGCCGAGCCGGACATCACGGTCGAGTATCGTGAGACCGACACCGAGCGGGTACTCACCTTCGAGCTGGATGGAACGCAGGCCACGATCGCGCAAAACCTCGAAGGCTATGCCATGCTCAAGGTGCGACGAGGGCCTGATGGGGACGAACTCGAACGCTACTACGGATTCGAGATGGCCCTCGATCACGCAGCCGAACTCATCGGCGTGGACCCACACGCGCTTGACGTCCCCGACGCGGCAGCCGATATGGGCATGTGAGCTGGCGGATTACAGCTCCGGTGTGGCCAGGTCGTCGGTATCGCGTCGCATCGCGATCGTGAACCACGGACACAATCGCAGTTGGCGATACCAGGGCCGATGCTCGCGCATCGTGTCGTACGGCGCCCAGAGGATCCCTGCGACTTCGCGGGCATCCGGATCGAGCGACATATCGTTTAGCGTCAGTTTGAGCACCGCACAGATTTCGTGTTCGACCCCCGCATTTTCGTAAAAGCGCTTGTACTCGAAGATGTCCGTCATGCGGAGATCGTCGTACTGGCTGGCGGTAACCCCGAGCTCTTCGGCCAACCGCGTCCGCGCTGCCTCTTCGTACGATTCACCCTCACGCGGATGGGAGGCCACCGTCCCGTCCCAGTAGGTATCCCACAACCGCTTCGAGGGGCTGCGTTGGGCCAGGAGGATGCGCCCGTGTGGATCGAACACCAACACGGTGAATGCCCGATGGCGAATGCCCTCACCGGTGTGCGCCTCGAGGCGGTTGACGGTTCTGAGGGCCGTATCCTCCGCATCGACGGCGACGACCTCCTGATCGGCGTTTTCGTGGTCGGCCGTCACCTCGGCTGACGACCGGTCATCGACGCTCATAGGATGCATTACCCGAGGTGGTATCGTAGTCCCTTCGAATCGGGCCGATCAACCGATACGCTCCTCGAGAATGAGGCGGGTTTTCGTGTTCACGACGTCATCGAGTTCGCGGGCCCGACCGAGCAGGTCGTTCACGCCCTGCGTGTCCGCGGTATCGACCACGAGGACGATGTCGTCATCGCCGCTGACCTGCCAGACGAAATCGACCTGATCCCACTCGGCCATTTGATCGGAGATTTCGCGGGTATCGACATCGACGCCGACGCCGATTTCGATCATGGCCTTTACGTTGCCCGTTCGCGTCGTGACGGTGAAGCGCTCGATGACACCGTCTTCCAGCATCCGATCGACGCGGTTGCGGACGGTGCCTTCGGAGGTACCGACCTCCTCGGCGATCTCCGTATACGGCGTCCGTGCATCCTCTCGAAGGATGGCCAGGATCTGTCGGTCGAGCGAGTCCATTGAGGTTGCTTCCTACGAAGCGAACCCCCTTCATCGTTACGAATTTCGAAACTCGTTACGAAAGCAAAACTTATGATGGGGGAAATCGTACGCATCTCGTAATGCTACAGGCCTATGTGGCAGTTGAAAACGGGCCCGTGATCGAGGGGCGCGGGCGCGTTCCAGGCGAGGCCCAGGGCGAACTCGTATTCACAACGGCCTACACCGGGTACGAAGAGAGCCTGACCGATCCGTCGTATCGGGGCCAGGTGCTGACCTTCGCGTACCCGCTGATCGGCAACTACGGCGTCCGGGAGGAACGCTTCGAGTCGGCAGCGGTCCAGCCAACGGCCGTCTTCGCCCGCGAACTGACCGAGGACGTCGTCTCGTGGCTCGACGCCGAAGACGTTCCGGCCGTCGATCGCCTCGATACCCGCGATCTCGTGCGGGATATTCGCGAGACTGGCGCCAAACGCTGTGGGCTCGTCGTCGGCGAGGACGTCACGCCGGCCGACGCTCGCGAGCAGCTCGATACCTGCCCGACGATGGCCGAGCGAACCGATATCGGCGCCGAGGTCAGCGTCACCGAAGCGAAACGATACGGCCCGGAGGACGCGAACCAGACCGTCGCCCTTATCGACTGTGGCGTCAAGCGCTCGATGATCGAGCACTTCGTCGACCGCGAAGCGGCCGTCCATCTGTTGCCACACACGACCCAACCGGAGACCGTCAGATCGATCGATCCCGACGTGTTGTTCATCTCGAACGGCCCGGGCGACCCCGAAACGTACACCGACGCGATCACCCTCGTCGAGACCTTCGCTGGCGACCTCCCGATCGCGGGCATCTGCCTCGGCCAACAGATCGTCGCCCTCGGCCTCGGCGGCACGACCGAAAAGATGGAGTTCGGCCATCGCGGCGTGAATCAACCGGTGCGCGATCTCCGCACGGACCAGGTCGTGATGACCTCGCAGAATCACGGCTACACCGTCGAAGAGTACCCCAAACTCACGGTCACGCAAGTGAACGTCAATGACGATACCATCGAGGGGCTCGAAAGCGATACCCTCGGGATCGTGACGCGACAGTATCACCCGGAGGCCAATCCCGGTCCCAACGACTCGACGGGCTTTTTCGACGACGTCCTCTCGATGGCAACGCAGCACCACCCACAGATCGCGGCCGACTGACGAACGTTTTTTTCGGCGGCGCTCACCACTGCCGCGTCGTCCGTGGAATCGCCGAGACCGGCTGTACCGTATACGACGCCGGCGAAATGACCTCGGCGGCGCCGGCCTGCTCGATCGCCGCACGCGTCGAGAGATACGGAATGTCCTCGTCGACGGCCGTCCGGAGCACCGCTCGTCGCTCGCTGAGGACCACATCGACGGTCCCCGCACGAAGCGCCGCTTCGGGATCGTCACCCTCGTAGCGATCGTACCGAGCCGCCAGCGCCGTGTCGGTGAAGGTCTCGTCGACGATGGCCGTCCCGGACGGTGGGAGATCGGTCCCCGCTGCCGTCTGGGCCTTCTGGTACGCTTCGGCCGGTGTTTCGGCGGTACCCATCACTTCACCCGTCGACTTCATCTCGGGGCCGAGACGGGGATCGCTCCCGTCGAGGCGATCGAACGGCAGCACGACCTCTTTCACCGAGTAGTGCTCGGGCACGTGCTCTTCGTAGGGCAACGCCGCGAGCGAGCGGCCGGCCATGACCGCAGCAGCGGCCTTCGCGATCGGCACGCCCGTCGCCTTCGAGACGAACGGCACGGTCCGCGAGGAGCGCGGATTCGCCTCAAGGACGTAGACCTCGTCATCGGTCACAGCCAGTTGGACGTTCAACAACCCGACCGTATCGAGGATGCGCGCGAGCGTCTCGGTGACCTCGCGGACGCGTTCGATGGTTTCGTCATCCAGCGATGGTGGTGGGATGAGACACGCCGAATCGCCGGAGTGAACGCCCGCCGGCTCGACGTGTTCCATGATCCCCCCGAGCAGGACGGACTCGCCGTCCGCGACCGCATCGACATCGAGTTCGATCGCATCTTTGAGGAATTCGTCCACGAGGATCGGATGGTCGGGGCTGACGGCTGTGGCCTCCTCGACGTACGCTTCGAGTTCATCCTCGTCTGAGACGATTTCCATCGCCCGACCCCCGAGGACGTAACTCGGTCGAACGAGTACCGGATACCCGATGTCGTCGGCCAGGCGCTTCGCCTCCGCGACGGAGGTGGCCGCCCCGCCCTCGGGTTGGGCGAGGCCGTGTTCGCGCACCAACGCATTGAACCGGTCGCGGTTTTCCGCCAAATCCATCGCATCGACGCTCGTGCCGAGGATCTCGGCCGACAAGTCGCGGCGATCGAGTTCGGCTTCGAGGCCGCGCGCAATGTCGACGGAGGATTGCCCACCGAACTGGACCATCACGCCGTCGGCATCGGTTGCTTCGACGACGTCGGCGACCTCCTCGGCGGTGATCGGTTCGAAAAACAGCCCATCCGAGGTGTCGTAATCGGTGCTGACCGTCTCCGGATTGTTGTTCACGACGTGGGCTTCGATCCCGAGGTCTTGCAGCGCCTGCACGGCGTGCACCGTACAGTAATCGAATTCGATGCCCTGGCCGATGCGGATCGGGCCGCCGCCGACGATGACGACGCTTTCGACGTCGCGATCGATCTGCAGTTCGTCCGTTTCGAACCCCCCATCGGGCGTGGCCAGGGGCTTGCGCGCGGAGTAGTAATATGGCGTGGAGGCGGCGAACTCACCGGCACAGGTATCGACTTGTTTGTACGTGCGCATCGGAGTCTCGCCAGCCACATCGGACACGGCGCCGGATTCGATATCGGCCGATTCGCGGGTGAACGGGTCGATGCCCTCGCCCATGGCGGCGATTTCGCGATTCGTAAAGCCGAGTTCGCCGGCACGGGTGCCCTCGCCCGCCACCGCAGCGTCGATCGCGTCGGCCACCCGGCCCATCCGTTCGAGGTACCACTCGCGAATGTCAGTGAGGTCGTTCAACGCCGCGGTCGAGATTCCCCGTCGATACGCTTCGAGAATGGCGAAGGGTCGATCGGGCGTGGGTCGGGCGAGATAGTCCTCGCGCAACCGCTCGTCCGAGACCGCGGTGAGATCGGTTAGCGGGGTGTACTCCGTCGATCGAAGCGCTTTCAAAAAGCTCTCCTCGAAGGTGCGCCCGATCGCCATCGCCTCGCCGGTCGATTTCATCGCCGGCGAGAGTTCGAATTCAACGTCGGGGAATTTGTCCTTCGGCCAGCGCGGAATTTTCGTCACCACGTAATCGATCGCGGGCTCGAAGGCGGCGGTCGTCTCCCCCGTGATTTCGTTCTCGATCTCGTGGAGGCGTTTGCCCAGGGCGACCTTCGCCGTCACGCGAGCGATCGGATAGCCCGTCGCTTTCGAGGCCAACGCCGACGAGCGCGAGACGCGTGGATTCACCTCGACCACGCGGTACTCACCACCTGGCGTGCCGTCATCGCGCCAGGCGAATTGGATGTTACACCCGCCTTGAATCCCGAGCTCGCGGATGACCTCAAGCGCCGCGTCGCGCATCTCCTGGTGGCCTTCGTCGGGGATCACTTGGGACGGGGTGACGACGATGGATTCGCCGGTGTGAATCCCCATGGGATCGATGTTTTCCATGTTGCAGATGATGATACAGGAGTTATCCGCGTCCCGCATCACCTCGTATTCGAGTTCGATCCACCCGGCGATCGATTCGGTGATCATGACCTGGTCGTCACGAGAGAGGCGCAAGCCACGGCGTACCTGCTCACGCAGTTCGTCCATGTCGTCGATCACACCGCTGCCGCTCCCGCCGAGCGTGTACGTCGTACGCATAATAACCGGCAGGCCGCCGACAGCCTCGACCGCCGCCTCCAGTTCGTCGATATCCTGAATCGCCTCCGACCGCGGCACCGGCTGGTCGATCGACTTCATGCGGTCGCGAAACGCCTGCCGATCCTCGGTCGCGTAGATGGTATCCAACGGCGTCCCGAGGATCTCGACGTCGTACCGCTCGAGAATCCCCCGTTCGGACAGCTCCGCCGTGACGTTCAACCCGGTTTGCCCACCGAGGCCGGCGATGACGCCGTCCGGGCGCTCTCGGGCAATGATTTCCTCGATAACATCCGGCTGGATCGGCTCAATGTACACCGCGTCGGCCATCTCCGGATCGGTCATGATGGTCGCCGGATTCGAATTGACGAGCACGACGCGGACGTTTTCCTCCTGGAGCGCGCGACACGCCTGTGCGCCTGAGTAATCGAACTCGGCCGCTTGTCCGATCTTGATCGGCCCCGAACCGATCAAAAGGATCGTTCGCCCGGCCCAGTCAGTCGTTCCTGTTGAAGCCCCTCCCGATACCATGCGTTTCTGACACCGTTTAATTCGCACATCGTAATAAAGTCCCCGAAGCGTTACGAAACTCAAAACGAGTTTCGAATATCGAACTATTTTCCCCCATGATTCGAAATGCGAGAGAACCCGCTCGTACCCCGTTAAGTCTGGCGCTCGAGGGAGCGCTCCTCGCGATATTGCTCGACGAATGAGGACACGTCGAAGGCGGCGAGGCGTTCAGCGAAGGCGGATTGGGCGTCCGCGTCTTCGGTATGGCTCATGGCGTGATCCATCACTTCGACGACGAGTTCGACGAGCACTTCGTGAAGCCGTCGGCTGTCGAAATCAGTGATCCAGACCTGATGGCAGCCGAGATACCCGTTCTCGCTCACATCGGTTGCGACGACAGAGTCCGGGTATTCCTCAATGACGAGGCCCATGAGGTGGCGCGTGCCGAGTTCGTCGGCATCGGCTGGGTCGATCGTCTCGCGCAACACGTCCACAACGGCCTCGGGGAAAAAGCGCGTCGGGGGGTGGACATCCATCACGATGGCGTGGGTCTCCCCACAGCCACACGCGTATTCTCGCATCCCGAGATCTAACTCGGTTAGCTGGACCTCCCCGTCACAGGGCAGGGCCACGGCATCGGGATCGGATCCGGGGATCCGCGGTGTGGCCATTACGCTATCGTCGTCGGGTGGATGCAAAAAGACCGCCGACTTACCACTGGGCGTTCTGGCCCGCCGGCTCGAACTCCTCGAAGGGATCTTCCTCCGGTTCTTCCTCAGTTGGGGCGGTAAGGTGGCGATACGTGATCGAGATTACGGCCGCAAAGTAAACAATGAGAATTGTAGTCACTAACGTATTGACAATCTGACCCGCTGCCGGGCTCACGAGTATAAGTATTGAGGCGACTATCCCGAAGGCTAACTGTACGCCTATTGAAATGAGGAAGTACCCCAGAAAGAGCAAAAACAGATCGAGTCGATTGCCATTTGCCAACCCCCACGCCTGCTGCATTCCCTGGATGAAAGAGGTGTCCTCAACAGCGACAATCGGCAGGAACAACACTAGCGACACGAAGACAAAGATCCCTGGAATCACGAACAATACCAGCCCGATCCCCCACAGAATGGTGAAGATAAGCCACCCTATGAACAGATTAAGCACAACCCACGCAAGATTGTCGAAAATCAGTTCTGTCGGAATTCGATCCTCGTGATCAGAAGAAAAGACCCGCAATGCGACGGCAGCCACGATGATCGTCAGCAAAAACCCGAGGAGGGCAAGTAACGCTGCTACTTCTTGGGCTAAATCAAATGTTATGGGGAAAAGGGTTTCTGGGTCACCAACAATGTCTTCAAGTCCCGGATTCTCCGCAAGCAGTTCATCCCAAAATTGTTCGAAGGTCGAATTTAACATCGACAGCGCACCGACTTGGGCGATCAATTGGACGACAAAGAGCGCCCCGAGCAGCTTCAGCCCGTTCCGGGCGAAGGTCCGATACATCGCAGAGCCCAACACGTCGCCGATGTCGATATTAGCCATACCTGAAGGGCCACTCCGAACTGGCAAATAATTACGGGCTCTCCTCCGTGGCCTCCTCGAGGCGCCACTCGGCCGATTTGGCGGCGTCACCGACCTCGAGATACTCCCACTCCACCCGCTCCGCAAGCTCCTCGTCCTCGTCGTCCGTCCCGATGAACATGTGACGGTCAGTCTCGAACTGGTCACGAATCTGTTCGAGGCTTTCTTCGCGACCGCGAGGACCCGAGAAGAAATCCTGCCGGATGCGATGTTCCCTGGCGAATTTCGTCACGGCGAACGTGGGTTTCTCGGAGATGATACCGACGTACTCACTCCACTGGCGGGCATCCTGGAAGACGGCCTCGGGATCGGCGAGGCGTTTCAGTGCGTCGAGATCGAACGCCAGCGTCATCGAACCGCCCTCAGCGCTCATAGGTGGTGTATGCCCGGCGCCCGGAGAAAATGATGACGGTCCCTCGAGGGCGTCACGCGAGATCCTCCAGTGAGAAGTCCTTCGCCAAGAGCGTCTCCGCCTCGTCGGCGACGGCTCGGCGGTCCCTGATGAGGTCCTTGTAGGCTCGCTGCGGGGACAGATCTCCCAGCAGCACGCCTCCGACGAGTCGGCCGTCTTTGAAGGCGAGACGACGCCACTCCCGGTCACCGTAGCGTCGTTCCGCGGTGTCCGACCCCGCTGTCGGGTGGCCAAAGCTCAAAAACGGCATCTCGAAGTGCGTGATCGAATAGGAAGGAACCCACCGAAACGGCTCGAACTCGGTATCATCCGAAAGGCTGGCAACCATATTGGCGCCCGCCACCTGGCCTTGCTCCTTGGCCGAGCCCCACGAGCCGTTTTGGGTGCGTTCCCCGAGATACGCATCCCGATAGCGCGTATTGTCACCCGCGGCGAAGACGACCGGGTTGGACGTTCGCATGTACTCGTCGGTGAGGATGCCCCAGTCGCACTCGACGTCGACGTCCTGGAGTAACTCCGTGTTGTAATGCAAGCCGATCGCCACGCCGACCCACTCCGACGGATAGCGATCGCCGGCGTCGTCGATCGTCGCCACGACCGTGCCGGTTGTATCGCATTCGAATCGCTCGACCTCACGATGAAACACGAGGTCGATCCCGACCTCGCGCATGGCGTCGTGCACGATCCCGGCGCCCGTCTCCGTTAAGGCATCACGCCACCACCGCGAGCCGCGCATGAGGTACGTCGCATCGACGCCCTGACTCCCACAGACGGCTGCAAGATCGATCCCCAACAGGCCCGCTCCGATAATTACACCTGTCGTCGCCGTTTCGACGTGCTCTCTGATGCGACGAGCGTCCTCGAACGTCCAGAAATGATGGACGTTCGGCGCGTCGGCACCGGGTGCAGGCAATTGGGACGGCGTGCCGCCGGTGGCGATGAGAACCCGATCGAAGGGAATCGTCTCATCTGTAGCCGTGCGTACGACTCGTTCGTCGGGGTCAATGGCCGTGACCGGCGTATTCAGTCGCAGGTCGATCGATCGATCCTCGTACCATGCCTCATCGTGGATGGCGATCGGGGCCTCGGGCAGCTTCCCCTTCGCGTACTCTTTGATCAAAATACGATTGTATAGCGGTTCACCCTCGTCAGTCAACACCGTGATGTCGGCCTCGGGGCGTCGTTCGCGGATCGTCTCGGCGGCGGAACTGCCGGCGATGCCGTCTCCGACGATCACGAACGACCCCGCCATGGCCCGGGCGTTGTATGGGGGACCTAAAGTGGATTGCTATCGGCCATTGTGGCTAGGCGATCCCGCAGGGCGGGTCAGTTTCGTGATTCGAGGGCGGCCTCTGCCGCGGCGAACCCGGCTTCGAGGGCCCCATTGAGACTGCGTTCTGGATACTGGGCGCGGCTGGCCATCCCCGCATAATAGACGCCATCAGCCACGGATTCGGAGAGATCGTACGGCACCACCTGCTCGAGATATCCCTGCTCGTAGACCGGCGCTGTCCGCGGATTTCTCGCCGTCTCAATCCAATTGAGGTGGTCACGAGAGAACGACGGAAACATCGATTCGATCCCATCGAGCCACTGCGCTTCGATCGCAGCGGTCTCTTGTTGCCAAAAGGCTCCCTCGAGGTCCTGCACGTACCGCGCCACATAGAGCAGGTGTTCGTCGCCGTATCGCGAGGGCGGGACGAAGTTCGTATGTTCGATTAACGCGCCGAATGGGGCATCGTCGGCGATATTGAGCCAGTACGTCCCGGTGAGGGGCTCCTCAAGGGAGAGCAGCGAACAGACCGTCCCCTGAAAGTCGATGCCACATTCATACCCGGTCAGCATCTCGAGCACGTGCGGCATCGTCGCCACGATGACGCCGTCGACCGGCTCCGATCGGGTGTCTTGCCCGGACTCGAGCACGAGGTCCGTCACGGTGGATTCGGCCTCGTCGGTTGTCTTTATCTCCCGAACGGCCGTCCCGGTCTCGATGTGTGTACGGCCGATTTCGTCGACGAGCGCGTTCGTCAACTGTTGAAAGCCACCCTCGAGGTAGCCGAGGATCTCGCCTCGGCGCAGATCCCGCTCCGACCGGAACTTGATGCGACCGAGCAGCCATGCGGCGGAGACATCGTCCATCCGATCTCCGAATTTGGCCCGCAACAACGGCTCGAAAAACGACCGATAGACGCCACGGGAAGTGTGTTGAAGGATGAATTCGGTGACCGGCACGTCGTCGTACGCCTCGAGGTCGTCGAAGGCGTTGAACGTGGGATAGCCGCCTTGCATCGAGATGTCCAACGTGAGCAGCCCCAACCGAACCTTGTCGAGTAGGCTCAGATGTGGATAGGCACCGATCTGCCAGAGCGTGTCCAGCGGATGCACGACGCCATCGACGTAATAGGCGTTCTTGCCGACACGCCACTCGAGCGCATCGCCCAATCCCACTTCCTCGATCACCTCGACGATCGTCTCTTCCGAACGCGAGAGGTGATGGTAAAACGCCTCGATCGGATCGCCGGCCGTCTCGTGGCTGTGCGCGAGGCCGCCGAGGCGGTCGTTCGCCTCGTACACTCGGACCGAAACGCCAGCCTGTCGCAGCCGATACGCGGCGCCGAGGCCGGCCAATCCACCACCGATGATGCCGATCATCCGATCGGCTCAGATGCCGCGATGTTGGAGTTGCTCGTCCTCCGAGAGGCCGGCGTTTTCCTCGCCACGCATGCCGGCACCGATGTCGGAAGCGATCTCCGCTAGGCGCTCGGGATCGTCGTAGTTGGTAGTCGCCTGGACGATGGCTTCCGCCATGGCTGGCGGATGTTCGGCCCCGAAGATGCCGCTGCCGACGAAGATGCCATCACAGCCGAGTTGCATCATCAACGCGGCGTCGGCAGGCGTGGCAATGCCGCCAGCTGCGAAGTTCACGACCGGGAGACGGCCCATATCTGCTGTTTCATGGACTAACTCGGCTGGTGCCTCGTGGTCGCGGGCCCACGCTTCGCGTTCTTCGTGTGTCATCCCCTCGAGTTGCCGAATCGCCCCTTGAATCTCGCGTTGGTGATGGACAGCCTGGTTGACATCACCCGTTCCGGCCTCGCCCTTGGTGCGAATCATCGCGGCTCCTTCGTGAATGCGCCGGAGGGCTTCGGGCAAATCACGTGCCCCACAGACGAACGGTGTGGTGAAGGCGTGTTTGTCGATGTGGTGTGCGTCATCAGCCGTCGTCAGCACCTCGGATTCGTCGATCATATCGACGCCCGTTGCTTCGAGGATTTGCGCCTCGGCCGTGTGACCGATGCGGGTCTTGCCCATGACCGGGATCGAGACCGCTTCAATAATTTCGCGGACGTCCCCCGGGTCCGCCATGCGTGCCACGCCGCCGCGTTTGCGGATGTCGGCCGGCACGGCTTCGAGCGCCATAACGGCGACCGCACCGGCCGTTTCGGCGATCGCTGCTTGATCGGCATCGACAACGTCCATGATGACCCCGCCTTGTTGCATCTGCGCGAACCCGCGCTTGACCAGCTCGCTGCCTCGTTGGAGTTCCTCCAAATCGACCTCGGTCGACATTGAACCGTCATATGCCGTGGGTCGTTTAATGTATGGCGGTCATGCGAGCATCCAGCCGATCGTCCATGCAGACCGTCGTAGCTCACTCACGGTTTTTGGTTCGAAACGGTCGTTAAAATCTGTATTGTACCAACCAAAAACGGTTTTTAGTCTTCAATAGTAGTCGGGGTCGTCAATGTCCCGGATCCTTCCCTTCCGGCAGGAAATCGAGGTCGGGGCCGACTCACCTCGTGTCGTCGATCTGGAGGGTGATGACGCCGAAGCGGTATTCAATGCACTTGCGTCGGACACTGCCAGGGATATTTATCGAACCCTCTACCAGGATCCGGCGACGGCGAGCGAAGTCGCTGAAGCCGTCGATACCTCCGTTCAAAACGTCAGATATCACCTCGATAATCTGCAATCGGCCGGATTGATCGAACAGGTCGATATCTGGTATTCCTCGCGGGGGAACGAAATGGCCGTGTATGCCCCTGCTGATGGCGCCTTGATCGTTTCCGGGCAGGACTCCGGCGTCTCGGAACTGCGTTCGGCCGTGGAAAGCGTCATCGGCGGGCTCGCGATTCTCGCCGCAGCGAGTGTCGCCTTTCAGTTCTTCCTCATGGATTTCTTCACGGAGACGGCGACCCATACCACCGAGCCCGGCACGAGCGAGGATGTGGGATTCACGACCCTGAGTGATCCCGCCCCGATCGTCACCGATCCTGCCGGATCGAACACCGCGATCGAAACGGTCGTGGGGGAAGTCATGACGCTTCCCCCTGGGGCCCTCCTGTTCATCGGTGGGGTCATCGCACTGGTGACCGTCGTCTCGATCCAGTACGTGCGGTAAGCGGCCCCCGTTGACTACACCACACCGGCTGCCACTGGCGCCACCGCAATGATCGCGCCGATCAGCGTGGCCATCGCGTTGACGGCGTGATTGCCGATTACCCGCCCCTCAAGCAGCGCTCCGAGAACGCTGTCGGCTAGCATCCCGAAGAAGCCCGCCACCGCGACGACGATTCCACCAAGGGGATCAGCCGGCCCAAGGCCCACGAGCAGCCCACCGATAATCGAGGCACCGACGAATCCGGCCGCGGACCCCTGGAAGGAAATCGCTCCATCGGTGCCGGGTCGAACCCGATCGAGGGAGGTAATCAATAACGGGTCGTCATAGAGTCCGCCGATTTCGCTGGAGAGGGTATCGCTCAGGGCCGTGGCAAGCGCACCGGCGAATCCGAACAGAAACACGGTTGCAACGGAATCGTCCCCGGAAACGGAAGCATACCCGAGGATCGCAACGAGAGCGATTACGGTATTCCCCAGGACGTTTCCGGAGCCGCGAGCGCCCCGGTTTGGCTCTGCCACCCCACGGACGCGTTTGTCTTCGTACCGGTAGACCGTCGCGAGCCCGCCGATGATGAAAAACGCGACCAGCATGGCGACGAAAGCGAGCCCGCCCAAGACGATCGTCAGAAACACCAGAACGACGCCGGTTAGCAGGCCAGGCAACGAGGCGGCACCGATCAGCATGGCAAGATACGCGAGCACGACACTCACGAGAATCGCCGCGAGCACGACCTCAATCGCTGGCACCGTGAAGGTCTCGAGGACGATCAACGCACCGGCCGTCGCGAGCATCACCACGCCATCGTGACGCGCCCAACTGACGGATCGGCCCAATGCAGCCGCGAGGGTGCCGGCCATGCCAAGAAAGAGAACCTGATGGAGATCAGCTTCGGCGAATTCGATGAAGGCGCCGTGTCCGACGACATACGCGATCACGCCGGCCGTGATGAACCCGACCGTTTCGGCGAGACGATCCGGCCGAAACCGTCGAGCCATGTCCGCCCCAAAACGCCCGAATCCCACCAGCATGACAGTGCCGACGAACAACAGCGGTGACAAGGCATCCAGCACCGTTGCCGCCGCGAGGATGGTACCGGCCACCCCGAATTCGATGACCCCAACGAGGTGGCCGATGCGTCGCTCGGCCGGATCGGCCAAGGTTTCGAAGATCGATCCGTCACGAAGCACCGAGGCAAAGATCGTGACCAAGCCGAAACAAACGAGCGGGAGCCCCTCGGCGACGTAGATCGTCGTCGCCAGGAGGCTGATGGCGGCGTACACGGTGGCCTGGACGACCCGTTCGTTCACTACGCCGGGCTACCTGGTGTCGTCACTTAACCCTCCCGAAGGGCATGACGGTTCGCTCATAACCCTCGAGTCCTAGAATCGGGTGAATGGGGCTGTATGACTGGTACCTTGGAGCCCGGGTACGCAACGCCGCGGGGGAGGTTCCCGAGACCGTCTCGATCGTCATTACCGAGCAGGATCTCCTCGAACAAGGGGCGTACGATCGCCTCGGCCAGGTCCTGCACTGGGCCTTCGAATACGACGCCGAGAGTGTCCTCGTCTACGTGAGCGTCCTCGACGATCGGGTGATTCCGACGCTCGAGCGGGAGCTCAAGGCGATTTCGACACCCGAGCCCGTCGCGGTTCGCGGACCGACAGACGATGCGCAGGCGGCGGCACCGATCCAGGTGAGTATTGGCCATGGCGGCAAACACGAATTCACCCAGGTAGTGCGCTCCCTCGCTGGCGACGTGGCTGCCGGCGACCTCGAACCGGCGGACATCTCCGAGGCCGAAATCGAAGCCGAGCTCGTCTTTCCCGACGAACCTGACCTCGTCATCAAGACGGGTGCGGAGCGCCTCTCCGATTTCTTGATTTGGCAATCGGTGTACTCCGAGTTGTACTTCACCGACGTCAATTGGCGCAACTTCCGCAAACGGGACTACCTCCGGGCCGTCCTCGATTACATGGATCGCCAGCGGCGGTTCGGGACGTAATCGAGGCGATCAATCACCGGGGAGGAACCGCTGTCGGAGCGTGGGCGTTGCCTCCCCGGCCGCGGTGGGCTCATCGCCGGTGTCGGGTTCTCGAATCGCCCGGAGTAAATCCAGTACTCGTTTGGCTCGTGACCGCTCCCAGCGACGCTGGCGGAACTGGTATGTGCGAATCCCTCTGAGAAAATCGATCCGAGAGAATTCTGGCCAGTAGGGCGGGCAGAAATACACTGCCGCTTCGTTCCCGTTGGCATGCCAGGGGAGGAAGTTGCTCGTGCGCTCGTTGCCCCCGGTCCGGACAATGAGGTCGACCGCATTCATTGGTACGTCGCTGATTCGCTCTTCGATGGTCCCCGCATCGATCTCGGACGGTGTGAGTCGACCGGCATCGACATCCGCACAGATGTCCCGGGTGACCTGCAGCAACTCCCACCGACCACCGTACGCGAGCGCGACGTTCAATCGAAACTGGTCGTAGCCGGCCGTTTGCTCTCGGGCTTCGGCGACCGCCTCTTGGACCCGTTCGGGCAAGCGCTCGATATCGCCGATGGCGCGAATCGCAACACCGTTGTCGTGAACTTCTTCCGAGTGGGCGAACTCCTCGAGTTTCTCGGCGATCAAATCGAACAGCGCCTCGCGTTCCGATTTCGGTCGCGCGAAATTCTCCGTCGAAAACGCATAGAGCGTGACCTCCTCGACGCCGAGGTCGCGACACCACCGGAGGAGGTTCTCTGTGGTATCAGCGCCAGCTCGGTGGCCATCTGTCGGCGCCGACCCGGCCCGTTCGGCGTAGCGACGGTTGCCGTCCTGGATCACGGCGACGTGATCGGGGACCTCCTCGATTTCGGCCAAGAGCAGGCGCTCGTAGAGGCGTTCACCCACCGAGCTGAGACCCCACCCGGATCGCATCTTGTGGATGGTTATGGCCCGACCGCTAAGGGCTTTTGCGTTCGTCGTGGTGGTGATCGGTACCGGCAAGTACTCGCCGAACCCACTCGATCCCATGGCGGACTCGCTTCGCGAACTCGTCGCCGACACCCGAGCGCTCCTGGCGCCGGGTGAGATCGATCTCGTCGGCGCCATTGTGCTGACCGACATCGAGAGATCGGACGAGCTCGCGATGACAGAAGCCACTCTCGAGATCGGCGAGATCATCGCGGACCACGCAACCGACGAAGAGACGTACGTCTATTCGGGGAACGACGACCCCGACTTTGCCGCCACACAACATCAGGGCCTAACCCTCGAGGACGATGCGTTCGTTTGGGAGTGCCAACAATTGTACCTCGATGGCCAGTACGTCTTGGTCTTCTATTACGAACGGGTCGACGAGCACGATACCCTCTTCGCGGAGATCACCGAGTTAGGCTATGAGGTCATCCCGGTCGATCCCGAAGCCGTGAGTCCCTCGTTTGAGCCCATCAGTCCGCCGTCATCGGAGTAATTCCACTTCGACCCGCGAGAAGACACCTTTAGGTTCCCGCCAATCAAATCCGCAGGTAGTAACCGCGATGGACCATTCTGGATCTCAGAGGCAGCAACGATGGACATCAATGGCGTACTGACCGGCGTCAGCGTCTCGCACGCCTTCGCAGACGTCGAGACGATCGCGGACGCATCGCCGGCTGCGGACGAAACCCCCATCGAGGAGCTGCTGCAAGCGGAGGAGGTATCCGAAGCGTTCACCCTCTTCACCTGTAATCGAGCTGAGTACTATGTCGTGACGGCGACACCGGCGCAAGGCCGGCAGATCCTCGAGGATGCCCTACCGGGGATCGCCCCACCGGTGCGTCGAACCCTCAGCCACGACGAGGCGATCGAACACCTCCTGCGTGTCGCGAGCGGCCTCGAATCACAAGTCATCGGCGAGGACGAGATCATCGGCCAGTTTCAGGATGCGTACCAGCATGCTGACGATCACGGCGCTGTGGGTCCGGTGATCGAACCCGTCTTACTCAAGGCGATCCATGTCGGTCAGCGGGCCCGCACGGAGACGGCCATCAATGAGGGAGTCGTCTCACTGGCTGGAGCCGGGGTAGAATGTGCCGCAAAAACGCTCGATCTCCCGACGACCACGGCAGTCGTCGTCGGCGCCGGCGATATCGGCACGCGTGCCGCGAAGGCCCTCGCGAATCGTGACGTCGCCGACTTGCTCGTGGCCAACCGCACGCCCGAAACCGCCCAAGAACTCTGTGCGAACCTCGACGCCGCTGGGGCGATCGCGCTGGCCGACCTCTCAGATGTGCTTGCGGAGGCGGATCTGTGCATCACGGCAACCGGAAGCGACGGGAGCGTGATCGACGGCGAGATCGTCCCGCGGAGAAGCTCGCTCACCGTGATCGATCTCGGCCAGCCGCCCGACGTGGCGCCATCCGTCAGGCAACGGGCGAACGTCGCGTATTTCGATCTCGATCGACTCCGTCAGATTACCGATCGGGCGAACGAACGCCGCGCCAGCGCCGCCGCCGACGTCGAACGGATCGTCGAAGAGGAGCTGCGTGAACTCAATCGCCAGTTCAAACGTCGCCAGGCCGATGCGGTGATCGCGGCGATGCACCGGGGCGCCGAAGAGATCAAACAAACGCAACTCGAGCGGGCGCGAGATCGCCTCGTTGCGGGTGAAGATCCACCGGAAGCGGTGATGGAAGATTTGGCCGATGCCCTCGTGAGCGCGTTGCTCGCCGCCCCGACCGACGGGCTCCGGGATGCCGCCGAGGATGACGATTGGACGACGATCGCGGCGGCTATCCAAATCTTCGATCCCGAACTGGAGGATGATGCCGTCCCGACGGAGGCCATCTCCGAGGCCGTCCCCTTGGAGGACGATTAGCCCTGGTATCCAAAGGAGTCATGATCACAGTCCCGGAATACGACTTTTGGTTGCTCGATCTCGATGGGACGATCATTACGGTCGAGGAGGAGTACGCCGTATCGACCATTCAATCGGTTCTCGAGGGGATGGGCGCGTCGGTCGCCCCCGACACCGCAACGCGAATTTGGTACGGCCGCGCCGGCTTGCGAAACGAATTGCTTCGTGAAGCCGGCGTCGAACCCGACACCTTCTGGGATGCCTTTCATCGAATCGAACGGCCTGAGGCCCGAGCAGCCGCGACCCGACTGCACGACGACGCGCATGTCGTCCCGAACCTCCCGACACCCCGTGGCGTCGTCACGCACTGCCAACGATATCTGACTGAGCCGATCATGGCGAAGCTCGATATCGAGCCGTGGTTCGAAACCGTCGTCTGCTGTTCAGATGAACGCGGCTGGAAACCCGATCCCACACCCGTCGAGGATGCGATCGACCGTCTCGATCCACCGGGCGATCGTGGTGTCCTCGTCGGCGATAGTTTGGCCGATGTTCAGGCCGCCCACAATGCGGGCCTTGACGCCGTGTTCGTCGATCGCGGACAGAGCTCGCCCGCCGTAGAGGCGGAGTACACGGTGACATCACTGGCCGAACTGGCCCCGGGATGATCCGGTCCCGTTCCTGTCGTGTATCGATGCCCGGACACGCCTGTTCGCTGGGAGTCCGGAACCTCCCTCGGGCGAGTGGAGGCGGTCTTCCAGACCGATACCACCGACGTGGCTGGGTGGTGTAAGATGGGTCTTCGAAGCACCGTTCGAGCGTTGGGTCGATTCGGGACGGTGGCTTGGGCCGCCCTCCCGTTTCTCGTTGCGGCCCTCCGGGATCGCCGTCGATTCATCCTGTTCGGACGGCCTCGATCCATCGATCGGGCGACACAACGCCGACGAGCCGAGCGCCTCCTCGATACGCTCATCGAGTTGGGGCCGACGTTCATCAAACTCGGTCAGCTCCTTTCGACGCGACCCGATGTGTTGCCGCCGGTCTACATCGAGGTATTGAGTCGGCTTCAGGACGACGTCCCGCCGGCACCGTGGGCGAAAGCCCGTGCCATCGTCGAATCGGATCTCGGCCCGATCGATGATCGGTTCGACGAGATCGAGGCGACGGCCATCTCCGGAGCCAGCCTCGGCCAGGTGCATCGGGGGACCATCGACGGTGAGTCGGTCGCCGTCAAAATTCGCCGACCGGGGGTCGAACGCCTCGTCGCGGCCGACCTCAAGGTCATCAGATGGACGCTGACCCTCGTGTTGCCCCTCGTCGACGACGCCCGAGCCTTCTCGGTTCGGAACCTGGCCGACGAGTTCGCCGTGACCATTCGCCAGGAGATGGACTACCAGCGCGAGCGGGCCATGTTGGAAGAGATTCGCGCGAACTTCGCCGACGATGACGGCGTTCGAATTCCGACGGTTCGAGAGGAATACTGCACGGCGCGCGTCTTGACGATGGAATACGTACCGGGCACGAAGATCACCGACGTCGAGACCCTCGAGGAGCGAGGCATCGACCGGACGGCCGTCGCCGAGCGCCTCCAGCAAGCGTATTTCAAGATGATCGTCGACGACGGCGTGTTCCATGCCGACCCGCATCCCGGCAACCTCGCGGTGCAGGACGACGGGACGATCGTCTTTTACGATTTCGGGATGTCGGGCCGCGTCGATGCGTATCTACAGGGAAAAATCGTCGAATTCTACGTCGCCGTCGCGAACCGGGATATCGACGGGATTCTCGATGTGCTCATCGAGGTCGGCACGCTCAGCCCGGAAGCCGATCGGGAGGTGATGGGGGAGGTCATGGAACTCGCCATCGAGGACGCCCGCGGACGCGAAGTCGAGCAGTACCGCATTCAACGGATCATCACGCGCATCGAAGACTCGATCTACGAGTTTCCGTTTCGCCTCCCCGCCGAGTTGGCCCTCATCCTCCGGGTGGCAACCGTCGCGGAAGGCGTCTGTGTAACCCTCGATCCCGACTACGACTTCGTCGCCGTTGCCTCCGAATACCTCGTGGAGGAAGGGTACCACGAGGAAGGCCTGCGGCGATACCTCGTGGACAGGCGGGACGAACTGGTTGATGCCGCCGAGTCCGCTGTGAGACTTCCGCCGAAACTCGAGGACACATTAGATCGCATCGAGCGCGACGACCTCGCGGTCGAAGCGATCGTCCGGGACGACAAGCGGGAACTGGCGACGTTCGCCAAACGAGTGATTCTCGGGTTGGTGCTTTCGAGCACCATCATCACCGCAGGCCTGGGGGCGACGTTCAACGCGATGGCTGTCGTGTATTGGTCGATCGCCGGTGGAGGCATCGCGGCCGTTCTCTTGTGGCGATCGTTCCGCCAACCATCCGGAATCCGTGCCCGCCCGCAATTCACCCGACGAAATCTCGCCCGAAGGCGGGAAACTGAACCGGGCGAGCACGACCGCCGCGAGTAACGTCGATCTGGCCACAGAGCGCGTTTCATACGACTTATGGGAGTAGGTCGACACGCCGCGTATATGGCAAAGGAACAACTCGAAGTGCGCGATCTGCAGGAGGGGAGCTATGTCTTGATCGACGACGAACCCTGCAAGATCAACTCCTACTCGACGGCTGCGCCGGGGAAACATGGGTCGGCGAAGGCCAGCATCGAGGCGGAAGGCGTCTTCGACGGTCGCAAGCGACAGCTGTCCCAGCCGGTCGACCAGAAGGTCTGGGTGCCGATCATCGAACGCAAACAGGGCCAAGTCCTCAGCGTCGACGAGGGCGATGGCGTCGCGCAGGTAATGGACCTGGAGAGCTACGAGACGGTCAGCATCAAGGTACCGGACGATATCGAGTTGACGCCCGACGAGGAGATCGAATACCTCGAACTCGAGGAACGACGCAAGATCGTCGATTGAGGCGATGTTTCCGGGTGCGAGCACCGCTGACGCCGAAGCCACGTATACGATCCTCGGCGCCGGCCTCGAGCGGACGACGACCGGTCGCAGCGGTGCTCGCGAGGGGCCACGAGTCCTTCGCACCGCGGCCGCACATTTCGAGGATTACGACCCCGACACCGACGCACATTTCACCGATCTCGGGGTGTCCGACGCAGGCGATGTCGGCCACGCGGCCAGCATTTCTGCGTATCTCGACGTGCTCGAGACGGAACTGCGCCGGCACCGATCCGAAGGTCGGGTGCCCCTCACGCTCGGCGGCGAACACACCGTTACCGTCGGGGCCGTCCGCGCCCTCGAGCCAACGACGCTCGTCGTCCTCGATGCTCATCTCGATCTGCGAGACGAGTACGCCGGGGCTCGGCTGCACCACGCGACCACCGTCCGGCGATGTTTGGATATCGTCGATCACGCGGTCATCGTCGGGGCTCGAAGCGGCGCACAGTCCGAATGGAATCGCGCCGAGGCTGACGACGTGACCGTGATCGGAGCGGACGAACTGGATCGATTCGAGGCGATTGCCCTCGAAGACTGTTATCTCAGCGTCGATATCGACATCGTCGATCCCAGCTTCGCACCCGCCACCGGTACGCCGGAACCGTTCGGCCTCACACCGAAACAGGTGCGCAGCCTGGTGCGAACCGTGGCGCCGAAGGCGACCGGGATGGACCTCGTGGAAGTTTCGGACCGGGATGCCGGACAGACAGCCGTCCTCGGGGCCAAACTCCTCCGGCGGTTTGTGTACGATCACGCCGCCGCCACACAAACCTGAGCCCACGCCGGTGACGGGAAACCTCCTTGGCAGTCCCCGACACGAGTCATAGGTATGGAACTCACCGCCCTCACGGAGCGTCTCGACGAGGTGCTCGATATCGCGGCCTACGACGACGTCGATGCGAGTCGAAACGGCCTCCAAGTGACGCGGCAAGACGAGGAAATCGAAACGGTTGCCTTCGCCGTGGACGCCGCGGTCGAACCGATCGAGGCGGCCGCGGCGGCGAACGCTGACGCCCTCGTCGTCCACCACGGCATCATGTGGGACGGCCTCGGCCGGCTGACCGGTCATCGGTACGATCGCGTGCGTGCATTGCTCGAGCACGACCTCGCGCTGTATGCCGCCCATTTGCCACTCGATGGCCACCAAGTCCACGGCAACGCCGCCGGCATCGCCGATCACCTCGATCTCGGATCGCGCGAACCGGCGCCCACCCTCGGCGGGAACCCGATCGGCGTGATCGGCGATCTGCCGGACCGTCTCACCGTTGAGGAGTTCCGAGAAACCCTCGCGGAACGCCTGCCCGTGAGCGCAGGAGAAATTACCACCTTCGGTGACGGGCCCACACAACCCACCACGGTGGCGATCGTCACCGGCTCGGGGACCGACTTCCTCGAGGAGGTGGCCGAGGCAGGGGCCGACCTCTTGCTCACCGGCGAAGCCAAACAGGCGGCCTATCATCGCGCCGCCGAACTCGACGTGACCGTGCTGGCGGCAGGACATTACGCGACCGAGACGGTCGGCGTGCGCTCGCTCGCCGCAGTCGTCGATGAGTGGGGACCGAAGACGACGTTCGTCGACGTGCCGACGGGCCTCTAAGCCGAGCCGATACCGGTTTTTGCCCGCCACTCCTGCGCAGGGCTATGGACGAGGATCCCCGCGAGCGCGAACCGATCAAGGGTGCCCGCGTCGGCCCGGACATGTCGGTCGATGCATTGATCGAGACCTATGGCGATCTCGGCATCAACGCGACAGCGATCGCCGAGGCGACCGACATCACGACGAGCATGTTCGAAGACGACGAGTGCACCGTCGTGATGAGCGTCGCCGGTCCAATGGTTCCCGCCGGCATGCGCGACATCATCGCCGATCTCCTTGGGACGGGCTGGATCGACGCGCTCGTGACGACCGGCGCCACGCTCACCCACGACACGATCGAGGCGCTGGGGGGCCACCATCACCACGGTGAGGCGCGCCCGGAGGATCCCGAGGTCTCGCGTCGGGCGTACGACGAATCCCTCAGAGAGGCCGAGGTTGACCGCATTTATAATGTCTACCTCCCTCAGGAGCACTTCGCCACCTTCGAGCGCCACTGCTGGGAGGAGGTCTTCCCCGTCCTCGAGGGCGAGCCGGTTTCGATCCAGGCGGTCACCGAACAACTCGGGCGGGCCAACGCCGATGTGGCCGATGACGCCGGCGTGGTCGCGACCGCCGCCATTGAGGACATCCCGATCTTTTGTCCCGCGATCCAGGATTCGATCCTCGGGCTCCAGGCCTGGCTATACTCGCGTACCCACGACTTCACGATCGATGCGTTGCTCGACATGAGCGAACTTTCGGCGGTGGCCGATCGGTCCGAGCGCAGCGGGGCGCTCCTCGTCGCCGGCGGCGTGCCGAAAAACTTCACCCTGCAGACCAAACTCGTCACGCCGGGCGCGTACGACTACGCGGTCCAGTTCACGATGGATCCCGAGGCGACCGGTGGGCTGTCCGGGGCAAGCCTCGACGAAGCCCGATCCTGGGGCAAACTCGAGCCCGATGCCGAGAACGCCTCTGTCCTCGGCGATGCGACCGTGACGGTGCCACTCGTCCTTGCCGCGGTGTATGACCGCCTCGACGGTGAGGACCGACCCCAAGGATAAGCGTTCATTACGCCCCAGTGGGTTGCCTGAATCGGTGGCTCTCCGTCGACTTCGCGCACTCGGCTCCTGGCTCGGCGACGAACGTCGCTCGACGCGCCTGGTCCTCCTGTTCGCCCTCATCAGCGGCGTCAGTTACACGGTCTCGATGGCGCTGGAAAGCCCCGAGCAGTTCGGCCTCGCCTCGGACGTCTATACCACCGCCGCCGAGGCATACCTCGAGGGTGGCGAGCCGTATGGCGTGGCACCCTCGCACTTGCCGGGGTATCACTTCCTGTATCCCCCGATCAATTTGGTGGTGTTTCTCCCATACGGCGTCCTCGGCGATACGACGCTTGCCTACGGCGGCCAACTCCTCGTGAATCTTGTGGTGGCCTACGGTCTGTACCGCGTCATCGGTCGTGGACTGGCACGCAGAGCTGTCGAATTGGCCCGGGTGGATCGCGTGTTGGTCTTCCTCTTCATCGCGGTGTCCACCTGGAGTGTCCCCCATTTCATCATGGGCCAAACCACCCTGTGGATCGGCTTGCTCTTCGCGATTGGCATTCTCGCCATCGAACGAAATCGCGATACCCTCGCGGGCGGGGTCTTTGCGGCCGCCGCCCTCATCAAGGTCTTCCCCGCGGCAATCGGCCTGTGGCTCCTGCGGTTGCGCAAATGGCGCGCGGTGGCGATCGCCATTGGGACGGGCCTCCTCGGAATGGCACTCGGCCTGGTCCTGCTCGGCCCCGAGTTAACACTCGAGTACCTCACCGAGGTGTTGCCGGATCGCTTCGAGGGGCAAACCTTCGGCGGCACGGTTGCGCCTGGCGATCCAGTCGGGGGAATCCGCCGTCAACTGGCGGGCCTGTTCGGTCTCAGTGGAATCGCCCTGAGCGTGACGGCCGCGGTCATCGTAGGCGGGGTGCTCGCGGTCTGTTTGCGTGACGTCTCGTCCGACCTGCACCGAACGGGCGCCGTCCTCGCGACGATCCTCGCCGTGTTCTTCTTCGTGCCGTTGCAACCGCTGTACTTCGCGTTGGCGTTGTACCCGACCGCAATCCTTCTGTACACGCTGCCACGGGGACGTGCCAGATGGAGCCTGCTGGCTGGGGTTGCCCTGACCGCGACAATGCTAGAGTACGAAACCACCGTCGACGCGTGGCAGGGCGTCCCGATCATTAGCGACCCGATGATCGATCTCATTACGGAGGTATTCACCGTTGCCCTCCCCACCGATATCGGCATGTGGCTATTGCTCCTTGGCTGCGTGTTTATCCAGCTCGATTACGAGTGAGTATGGCGATATCTCCCGTATCAAGACGTACAGCATCCAGCTCGGGATGCGGCTGTCGCGGTCGCTGAAGGAAGGTACAGGCGAAACCTGTTTGGCGATGTCGACGCGTGTTCCACGTGGCCGATGACGAGCACTCCGAGTCCGAGCCTCGCCAGGCGATGACGAACCCTATGAGTGCCGAGGCCGTACTCTGATTCAATAGACCGCATCCGAGAGCGCGCTACATTGGGGCGAGTATAAACGGGGAGCTCCGATCGTGTTGAAGTGATTCTTACTGATACAGCAGGGGTGAGGAATTCGAGCGGACGGTTTCACATAGCCCCGAATATAAGCCGCTGGCCAGTCTCATCATGATCCATGCCTGGCCACGTGTCATTTGACTTCGAGGGAACCGTGGCGGCGGTGACCGGTGCCGCCGGTTCGCTCGGGTCTGCCGTCGTCGAGGGGTTTCTCGCGGATGGCGCCTCGGTTGCCGCAATCGACGTCGTGCCCGCCACCGAGGCCACCGCCGTCCCCGACGCCCAGCAATGTCAGTACTACCAATGTGACCTGACCGACGAATCCGAGGTCTCGAAGACGTTCGAGGCGATCGTTGACGACTTTGATGGGATCGACGTCCTGGCGAACATCGCCGGCACGTGGCGGGGTGGCGACCCGCTGCATGAGACCGCGGATGAGACGTTCGATCTGTTGTTCGATGTCAACCTGCGGACGATGTTCCTCGCCTCGAAACACGCCATGCCCCACCTCCGTGACGCCGAGGGGGCGATCGTCTCCGTCGCGTCCCGTTCCTCCCTCGAAGGCGGTGAAGGGGACGGCCTGTACCGCGCCTCCAAGGCCGGCGTGCGACTCCTGACAGAAAGCATCGCCGAGGAGCAACTCGGTTCGGTCAGGGCGAACGCGGTGATGCCGAGCGTGATCGATACGCCCGCGAATCGCGAGATGATGCCGGATGCCGATCACGATGCGTGGGTGGATCCGGCCGAAATCGCCGCGATGATCCGGCTGCTCGCCACCGAGGAGGCCGGCGCGACAAGCGGCGCCGCCATCCCCGTCTACGGCGAGGCCTGAGCGAGCACGAGTCAGGGGCGCTCGATGAGTTGGATCCCGTGGCCTTCCGGATCGTCCGTCGCCGCCCGCGTCCCGGGCAAGCTGTCGGGGGCGTCCTCGGTGGGCGCCTCTCGCGTATCGAGGGTTGCCACCGCGTCTTCCAGGTCATCGACGGCAAGCCCGAGGTGGCCCCACCCGTTGCCGAGCTCGTAGCTCCGCCCATCGTAATTGTAGGTCAATTCCACGACTGCGCTGCTATCGGGTACGTCGCTCGGGCGGAGGAAGTAGTTCGCGAAGGTATCGGCTTCCCAGCGGCCGACGGATTCATATCCGAACTTGCGCGCCCAGTATCCGATCGCCCGATCGGCATCTTCGACGCGCATCATCACGTGATCGAGGGTCCACTGGTCCGCATCCTCTCGGGTGACAAGCTCGATTTCGTGGCCATCCGGATCCTTCACGAAGGCGTAGTGACCACCACATGATTCCGGATCTCGATAATCAGGGACTCCAGCGTCCATCAATCCCTCGTACGCCGCTTCGAGATCGGTCACTCGGAGGGCGATATGGCCCCACGCATCGCCGACATCGATCGCTCCGTCATCCTCGGTCTCGACGAGTTCGATGCCAGCCAAGCCCACTCGATGCGCTGGCGGTTCGAGAAATACGGTTTCGTTGCTCCCAGTGGGAGTCGGTTCGTAGTCGAAATGTCGTTGATACCACTCCGAACTGGCTTGTAGATCCGTCACTCGAAGGTTGATGTGATCGATTCCAAAGGTCATACACGGTGTACTCTCGGACGGAGGAAAAGGCCACCGACATCACGGGATTCACGACAGTGACGAAGTTACCAAGCGGCCTCGAGAATCCCCTCGAGTTCGTCGGTCGTCGGGTGACACCCCTCGGGCACATTGTCGATGAGCTCGTCGCTCGCCGTTATCCGTGCGATGCGAGACACATTCGGTTGTGTCAGCTCCGAAATCGTCCCCAATCGTGGCTCAGCAACGAGGGTCGCACGGAGTTCGTCAATTCGCCCTATGATGGCCGCGGCGATTTCGTCGTCGGTCAGGCCCTCTGTCGGCTGGTGTAACGCGTCGGCGATCATACGGCGACGGGCGTCGACCCGGTCGAAGAGAAATTCGAGGACGGCTGGCGTCACGGCGGCATGTGCGATGCCTTGTTGCACATCCGCGACCGCCGTGATGCCGTGGCCGAAGGCGTGGATGAGCGAGAGCGTGGTCGTGTTTGCCTGACTCGTTCCATATTGGGCCAGCAGGATGCCGCGGTGGACGGCCCGGAGCGTCTGTGGCGTTGGCTCCTCCGCGGCCAAGCCCTCGATCGCCCGCTCGAGGATGGCGAGCCCGTGAGTCGCCGTCGCGTCGGTGATCGGCGTTCCGGTCGGCGCATAAACCGCCTCCAACCCCTTGTTGAACCCGTTCATCGCCGAGCCACGCAACACGGCCGGTGGGGTCGCCGCCAGTAACGTGGGATCGAATACCGCGAGTGCCGGCATCAACGACGGAGCGCGAACGCCACCACCGATCGCGTCATCGATCGGAGCCGTTTCCGGCGATGCGGTGATCCCGGCACCGTTCGAGAGTGCCGCGCCGGCGAGCGTGGTCGGAATCGTTGCAATCGCTGGATGGTCGTCGGGGACCGCGAGCGTACCAGAGGCATCGAGTTCGGCACTGGCGGTCGAGAGATCGAGTCCGCGACCGGCAATGACGCTCGCGACGGTCGCGATATCGAGACTGCTTCCCCCACCGACACCGAGGACGATGTCTGCATCGTGCTCGCCAATACGCTTTGCAGCCTCGACGGCCGTCGCCAGACGTTTGTCGCTCGTCGTCTGGGCGAAGACAGCCGCGAGGCAATCCCCGAGGCCGTCCTTGAGTGGCTGCATAACGGCCGTAGTTTGCCCGACCGAACGACCCGTGACCACCACGGCCGTGGCGTAGTCAAGGTCCGCAAGATCGGCCTCGATCCGTCGGACCGCCCCATCCCCGAAGGAGATCACGCCTGGATCGTACACGAAGCGCTCCGGTTCGGCCAGGGGTTCTTCGCTGTCCATGCGTGTCCTCACCGAATGGCCCCACCTACCTCTTTCGTGCGCACCAGCGGCCGGGCCATCGAGAAGGGTAAAGACGGCCTGGCCGAAACTATCGCTGAGAAACGCCAATGGCGCCATCAAGTGAAAACCCCCATGATGAGAGCCGAATCGACACCGCCGGCGCAGCGCTCGACGCGGCCGACGCCGCAGTCGTCGCGCTCCATGGCCGCGGCGCCAGTGCCGCCGGCATCCTCCAACTGGTCGCACAGGCGGATCACACCGATGGGGCCATCGCCATGCTGGCCCCACAAGCCGAGCGCCGCACCTGGTATCCCTACAGCTTCCTCGAGCCGACCGAGCGCAATGAACCCCATCTGAGCGGCGCACTCGATCTCGTCCAGGAGTCGGTTGATCAGGCCATCGCCGGTGTCGGTGTGGACCACACCGTGTTGCTCGGGTTTTCACAGGGTGCGTGCCTGGCCAGCGAGTTCCTCGCTCGGACCGGACGACCCTGGGGCGGACTCTTCGCGTTCAGTGGCGGACTTATCGGGGAGACAATCGAGTCACCCCGATACGATGCTGACCTCACTGACATCGAGTGCTACCTCGGCTGCAGTGATGTCGATCCGCATATTCCCGTCGAGCGGGTGCACGAGACGGCTGAAATCTTGGACGCTGCCGGGGCGGACGTCACGACTGACATCTTCGAAGGCATGGGTCATACAGTAAATACAGAGGAGCTTGGCCACCTCAGTCGGCACCTCGAGTCGCTCGGCGCCTGATCCAGTGCTGCTCGGTTAGTCGCGGTCGGTCCACTCATCGACAAGCAAGCCGAAGCGGAGCACGTCGCGGTACTCGCCGTCGATGAACGCCTCGTTTCTGAACGTGCCTTCCTGTGTGAATCCGACCTTCTCGAGGACCCGTCGTGAGCCGACATTCCCCTCGACCACCTGCGCGGCGACCTTGTGAATGCGACTTTCATCGAAAAGAAAGCCACAGAGCAACTCAACGCCGGCGGTGGCGTAGCCGTTGTTCCAGTGCTCGGGACTAATCATGTAGCCGACCTCGGCCAGGCCCCAGGCGTCGTGTTCGTACGTGGCACCGGTGACACCGACGGGTGTCCCATCGTTCGTAATGATGAATTCATCGCCGTCCCGTTCAGACGCTGATTCGATCCACTCCCGCTCATCCTCGAAGTTGATCGGCTCGAATCGGCCGATCGTGGCTCTGACGGTCGGGTCGTTCACGAGCTCAGTGAGGAATTCAACATCGTCTTGCACCATTGGTCGTAGTTCGACCACCTCGTTTTCCAGAAAGACCGGTC
>CAZOFG010000001.1:44394-108539 GCA_964579125.1 uncultured Halobacteriales archaeon
TCGTCTTGCACCATTGGTCGTAGTTCGACCACCTCGTTTTCCAGAAAGACCGGTCCAACCATGGGTTCGGAGTTGCCAGTTCGTGAGGATCGACAAATATTTTCTGCCCTGCGCGTCCTGGTTTCGTCCCTCGTGGCCAATGGATAAAGGGCTCGAGCTACTAGGCGTCGGTTGATGTCATCAGATAGCGACAGCTCTCGACGTGACCTGGACGAACTGTTCGACAGATTAGACGACGAAATCGACGAATTCGTCGACGAACGCAAACGCGAGGCGAAAAACCTCTCCGCATCCGCGAGGCGGAAACTCGAGGCGGGCGGGGAGCGGACCGAACAGGAACTCGCCGAGATTCGCCAGGATCTCGACGACCTCGAAGATCGCCTCGAAGCTCAAACGGACGAGGCCCGGGAGAGCATCAACCAGACAGTCGACCGGATTCGCGATCGGATCAGCGACCTGGAAGCTCGGATTCGTTCGAAGTAACGAGCGCCCAGGATCGCGAAGACGGCAAGCGTCTCCGCACCACCCAGCCTTATTCCCGAGGGCACCTTCGTGCGGTACATGGAATACACGACCCTCGGTGAGACCGGGGTCTCGGTGAGTCGGCTTTGCCTCGGGTGCATGTCCTTCGGCTCGAGCCGGGACTGGATGCTCGATGCGGAGGAAAGCACCGAGATCGTCGAGCGAGCGATCGACCTCGGGATCAATTTTTTCGATACCGCAAACATCTACTCGCGCGGTGAGAGCGAACGGATCCTCGGGGACGCCCTCAGCGGCTACGAGCGCGATCGCCAGGTCATCGCCACGAAAGTCTACGGCGAGATGGACGAGGACAATCCAAACGCCGGCGGGCTGTCCCGCAAGGCGATCGAGCAGGAACTATCGAATTCGTTGGACAGACTCGGCATGGATACGGTCGATCTCTATCAGATTCACCGCTGGGATGCGGACACCCCGATCGACGAAACCTTGGATGCACTCGATGACGCCGTTCGCCGCAATCAGGTCCGCTATATCGGGGCCTCATCGATGTGGGCGTACCAGTTCGCCGACGCCCTCCACACGAGCGAGCGCCGCGGACTCGAACGCTTCGTCTCGATGCAAAATCACTACAATCTCGTCTATCGCGAAGAAGAACGCGAGATGCTTCCCCTCTGTGAACGGGAGGGGATCGGTGTGATTCCCTGGAGTCCCCTTGCCGGCGGCTACCTCGCCCGCCCGGACGACGAAGTGGACGCAACCACCAGGGGCGAAGCAATGACGGACCGCGAGCGCCGCTTGGCCGCGTATCGCGGCGGCGGTGGCGTCGAAGTGAACGAACGCGTTCAAGAACTGGCCGAAGAGTACGACGCCTCGATGGCCCAAATCGCACTCGCCTGGCTACTGCACACGGAGTGGGTCGACGCGCCGATCGTCGGGGTCTCGAGCGTCGACCACCTCGAGGAGGCCGTGGCCGCGCTCGATATCGATCTCGCCGACTCGGATATCGACTACCTCGAAGAGCCATACGAGCCGGTCCCGGTCGAAGGCCACGAATGACGGGAGCAACCGACCGATCCCCGAGACACGGCAGTCGATAGATGTTTTTCGACCTCTCTCCTCACCTCAGCCGTGCCGGGTGAGATCGGATCCTTCCTGGTCGGGATCGTCTTCGGCTTGGCCCTAGCCGTTCCGCCGGGACCGATGAACGCGATTATCGCCGAACAAAGCGTCACCAGGAACTGGTCGGCGGGCTTCGCGGCGGGCTTGGGTGCGGCACTCGCCGACGTCATCTTCTTCGTGTTGGCCGTCGTCGGCGCGGCGGCCGTCATCGAATCCGTCGACATCCTCGAGCCGTTGTTACTGCTGCTCGGGGGTGGATTGATGCTCGTCTTCGCGGTCGATGCCGTCAGATCGGGCCTTCGAGAGGATGCCCTCCAGCGCGATGGAGAGACGGTGACGAATGCGACTGGCTTTCAGAAGGCCCTCGTGCTCGGATTGACCAATCCGTATCAACTCGCCTTCTGGCTCACGGTGGGTATCGGGTTGGTCTCGCCAGGGACGATCGATCTCGGTGAGTACGTCCCCCTCATCACCGAATTCGTCGTCGAAACCGGCAGCGTCGCGCTGTTGGGCGGCTTCTTTACGGGGATCGGCCTCTGGATCGTCTCGTTCCCAGCCACGCTCGTCGTGATCGGCCGGCGCGTCGACGCGTTCGCCCCGGTGGTCGCCGCCGGGAGCGCGCTCGTCCTCGGTGGATTCGGGGTTATCTTCGCCTACTCTGGGCTCACGGGCCTGTTTTGAGGGGCTCCTACGCGCCCTGTTCTATGCGTCGTTCCGCGTACCGATCCGCGGCAGCGAGGACCGTGATATCCTCCGCCTCCGCTTCTTCGATCATCTCCAGCAAGCGATCACCGATGCGTTCGGCCGCCGCGAAGGCCTCGGCTTTCGTGCCACCCTCGGCCTCCGTCGCGACCGTGATCAAACCGCCGGCGTTGATGACGTAATCAGGGGCATAGAGAATATCGCGTTGGCGAAGCGCCTCGGCATGGGCCCGTGATTCGAGCACGTTGTTCGCACCACCGGCCACGATATCGCACTGCAGCGTCGAGATCGTGTCATCATTGATCACGCCGCCGATCGCACAGGGCGCGAACACATCACAAGAGGCTTCATAGACGGCCTCTGGGGAAATCGACTCGACATCGTATTCGTCGACGTGTGCGGCGACTGCCTCCTCGTCGACATCGCTAATCGTTACCGAGGCCCCGTCAGCCACGAGCTTTTCGACGAGACCGGACCCGACCTTGCCGACCCCCTGGATGACGATTTCCCGATCGCCGAGGTCGGTGGTTCCGTACATATGTGAACAACACGCCTGCAGGCCCCGATAGACCCCTTCGGCGGTCACGGGAGAAGGGTCGCCGAGGCCTTCTTCACGACCGACGACATGGTCGGTTTGGGTCGCAACGATTTCCATCTCTTCGACACCGGTGTTGATGTCGACCGAGGTAATGTACCGGCCGCCAAGCCAGTCGACAGCCTGGCCGTAGGCTTCGAACAGCTCGGTCGTCGTCTCCTCCGGATCGGCGATGATGACGGCCTTTCCGCCCCCTAGATCGAGCTCGGCCGCGGCCGCTTTGTACGTCATGGCGCGCGATAGACGCAGGACGTCGGTGAGCGCCGCATCCTCGGTTTCATATGGCAGAAGGCGCGTGCCGCCGAGGCTCGGGCCGAGGGTCGTGTCGTGGATCGCAATGATCGATCGCAACCCCGTCTCCTCGTCCGATACGTAGGTGATCTGCTCGTGGCCGTGATCACCCATCTCGGAAATAACCATACGAAAACGGTTCGCGGGAACCGTACAGGAAACTTACGTTGTCTCGCTCGCCCTCGCCGCTCAGCGTTCGGCTCGAAGCAATGCCATGATGGCCCCGCCGCCACCCACACTCATTCCGACGACGCCGTAGGTCAGGTCGTCGGCGTGGAGCTGGTGCACGAGCGAAGCTGTAATCATCCCGCCCGACCCGCCGATCGGATGGCCGAACGCGACCGCCCCACCGAGTGGATTCATGCGATCGCGCGGGATATCGAGTCGATCCATCACGTACACCGACTGTGCGGCGAAGGCCTCGTTCACCCAGTACGATCCGACATCCTCGGCCGACAGGTCGTTGGCCGCGAGCAATTCCTCGATCACGTCCCCGACCGCCTCGTTGAACTCGTCCGGTTCGCGATAGGTCAATCGGTAATCAACCAGACGCGCCAATGGCTCGAGGTTTTGCTCGCGCGCACGCCGTCGGCTCGCGAGCACGATTGCACCGGCTCCATCACTCAGCTTCGAGGCGTTCCCTGGCGTGATCGTCCCGTCTTCGCGAAACGCCGGCGGGAGTGTCTGCAGGTCCTCCAGGGTTGAGTCCGGGCGCGGACCTTCGTCACAATCAACCACGCCGTCCGTCGTCTCGACGGGTACGATCTCATCGTCGAAGTCGCCGCCGTCGATCGCGTCGCTCGCGCGGCGGTGGCTTTCCAACGCATACTCGTCTTGGGCACGACGGCTGATGTCGGCCCGATCGACGAGGCGCTCGGTAATTTCGCCCATATGCACATCGAGATTCATATCCCACAGCGAGTCGAGAATCATCGAATCTTTGATCGTCACGTGGCCGTGTCGGCGGCCTTTGCGATACTCGGGGAGGATCCACGGGGCGTTCGTCATCGACTCGAACCCGCCCGCCATCGCGAGCTCGGCACGCCCCGCAGCAATGCGATCCGCCGCCAGCGTGATCGCTCTGAGACCCGACCCGGATGCCTCATTGACGGTCGTGACCGGCGTCGTGTTCGACAGCGATGAATTGACGACCGCCTGCCTGGCGGGAACCTGGCCGATCCCGGCTTGAATCGCATTGCCGAGACTGACCCAATCGAAGGCGGCTGGGCCGAGTCCGACCCGCTCATGGAGGCCATCGATCGCGGTGCTCGCGAGTTCGATGGCGGGCACGTCCGCCAGCGACCCGAGTAATTCGCCATGGGGAGTCCGAGCGCCATCGACGACGACCACATCGTCGGGATCAGTCGTGTCCATGCGTCGACCTGGAATCGGGAAGACCGTGAACGGTACGATATCGACCACGAAGACGCAACACCCGCTGGGGCTGCGTCCTGGCCCCGGCGTAATCGTTTTGGCGCCACTTGCCGCTGATCATACCATGCGACCCGCAACGGAGCCGGACGGCAGTGGAGGGATTCGGCAACCGAGGTATCGGTCCGGATGCCGAGGGGTGGGCAGATGAACACCCTGCCTGGCTCGGCCCGCACCGACACGGACGTCTCGGTTCGGGAAGGCATCGGCCTCCTGCTCGGATTCGTCGCCGTCGTTGCGGCCGTCAGCGTCCACGTCTTGATCGTTGGCGATCCTCCGGCCGCCGACCAGTATCGATGGATCGGCGGGCACCTGCTCTTCCTCGCAGGCGCCGGCATGCTAGCGGGAAGTCTTCTCGCGAATTACCGACGGATCGGCGATGACCCACCGTTCGCGAGCGCGGTCGGGGTCCATCTCGCCTGGGTGACGGTACTCGCCGCCATGCTCTGGACCGGCTTTGCCTATGTCGAGGCGGCTGCGTACGGCCTCCCCGAGTACGACCTCGTGTACGACCACATTATCGTCCACCTCGGAAGTGGGGTCTTCGCCGCATTTGCCATGCTCACCGGTGCAACGGCCGTCGCGTTCGCCGCCAGCTTCCGCGAACGGGAGATCCATCCTCCGTGGATGGCTCCCCTCGGTATGGCGATCGGCGTGATTACCGGCCTCGTTGGCGTTGCGTTCCTGTTGACGACGGCCGCCGATGATTCGAGTACGTTCGATGCGATGGCCGGTGCCGTCGTGGTTACCTACCTCTGGTTCGGCGTTGTCGGGTCGCTCGGTATTCGCAGCGGCTGAGTCGGGCAGGATCGAGCCGTACAGCGGGGATGCGGCCCGCTATTATTTGATGGTCGCGGGTCAATCGGATGCTATCTCCCACCATCGCGTAATGCGTCCCAGACGTTCATGGATGCACACAAGCGTGTAGCCCAATGCGACGATCGTTCGCCAGTGGCTACCATTGAGTAGCCGAACCCCATGAGCGGAGAGCACGCCGATCTCGTCGTCCTCACCGACGAGGTGGCCTCCATCGAATCGCTGTTGTTAGGCGAGGTGGCCACGCGAATCGCCGACGCCGCGGTCGCACCCGTGTTGGTACTTCACGGGATGACTCTGGCGTCTCCGACGGAAGACGAGGGGGACCCCGGTGACGAGTGAAGGACACAGGCGCTCACAGACGACGCGATCGGAGCGTTTTCGAGCGATCATCCCATAGCCCATCGTGATGGCAACCGTACACGATATCGCGTGTCCGAGCTGCGATAGCGTGCGGACCGTCGAAAAGCGGGGAATCGATCGATACTACTGCACCGACTGCGAAGAGGAGTTTTCGATCTCGGATCTCTAACTGGCCGCGTCTCATGGGATACCCTGCGGGAGCCGTCCGAATGCCCAATCAAGCCACACGTGTGGGCATCTCCTCCAAGGCCCCCTCGCGATACACAGCGAGATTGTCGGCGAAGACCTCGGCTGCACGCTCCCAGTAATGCGGTGTCGATCCGGCCATATGCGGTGTGACGATCACGTTGCGAAGCTCCCACAGGTCGGACTCTGGGGGCAAGGGCTCCGCTTCGAACACATCCAACGCGGCACCGCCCAGACGACCTTGCTTGAGTGCGGTCACGAGATCGTCCTCGACGACGATCTCGCCACGGGCGATGTTGATCACGATGGCTGAGGAGGACAGGACCTCAATCGCGTCCGCGTCGATGAGGGCCCGTGTCTGCTCCGTCAGCGGACATGCGATCACGAGATAGTCCGCCCGGGCGAGGACTTCTTCTGTCTCTTCGGGACCATATACCGCCTCGGCGATCGGATGGCCGGCGGTGGGGTCACCGCGGGTGCCGATGACCGTCATGTCGAACTCGCTCGCATACTGGGCGACTTGGCTCCCGATCGCCCCGAGGCCGATAACGCCGAGGGTCTTGTCGCCGAGTTCGCCACCGCCAACGCGCTCCCACGCGTGGCGACGCTGTCGATGCACGGCCCCAATCAATTCGCGCTCGAACATGAGCATATATCCGACGACTTGCTGCGCGATGGGAACCGCGTGAATCCCGGAAACGTTCGTCACGACGACTCCTGCCTGACGAAACCGATCGAGTTCGAGGTGATCGACGCCGGCGTACAGCGCTTGCAACCACTCGATCTCCTCGAGGTGTTCGTACCAGGCGTCATTGAAGTGCATGGAAAGCAACACGTCAGCCTCGGCGAACCCCTCGCGCGTTTCGGCAGGTGTCTGCGCGATGGTCACCGAAACGTCATCGGCTCGGCCCGTGACGGCCTCGGCGAGCGACTCCGCCGCGGCCCGATCGCGGGTATGAGGGATCAACACGGATATCGGGTCGGCCATCGCGGCGTGGTACCTGGGGGACCGCCTTAGATGCGACGGTCGGTTGGGTTCGGCGGCGTTTTCTTGATTGGGTTCTGACCTGGTGACATGACGATCGGGACTGCCGTCGTCACTGGTGCCGAGTCCGGGGCTGGCGCGGCGATTGGGGCCGAACTGGCGGATCGAGCTGCGGTCCTCGTGCTCGGCGCGAAGGAACAAGACCTCCCGGAGCGGCTGGACGGGGCGCTATCTGCTGGCTCGGCCGAGGCCGTTACCGTCCGTACCGACGTCCGTGACGAGTACGATCTCGAGCGGCTCATGGAGACCGCTACCCGCCACGGGAGTGGCGGAATCGACCTGCTCATTCCAGCCGGTCGGGTGCGTCACATCGACCCCGGAACGGCGCCCCTCGCTGGCGCTTACGCCGCCATCGATGACGAATGGCGGACGAACGTGCGAGGCGTCTTCGCCGCGATCAAGGAGGCCCGTCCGCACCTCGCCGAAGCGGCTCGCATCGCGGTCCCGCAAGCGCCGCAGGACGAGGCAACCACCATGACGAACGTGTATGCGGCCGCCATCGAGGCATTGACCACTGCCATTGCGGCCTCGGATTCGTGGGCGATCGACGCGATCGAGATGCCCGATACCACGGATCCCGCGTCGGGAGACGCTACGGCCTTCGTCGAGGCGGCGCTATCGCTAGATACCCAGTAACCTTCGATCCCGAGAGATCCCGACTGTCACCTTATCGGGGAACCCAGCCACAGACCGTACATTCACTCGCTGTCCCAGGGTGCAAACCGAAACATTCCGGACATTGCTTCTTCTTGCCGTCCCACAACCAGTCCGGATTGGCGTTTTCGTGACCGCGACTGATCAGGAAATCGTCGACCGTGTCACCAAGCTCCTTGGGACCGGACGCCATATGTGAACTATTACCACAGTCGGGCATAACCTTTGGGGTCACTCCCCCTCGGCATCGGCGGTCGTGACCAACGGGCCATCCCACCCTTGCAGACCAGGTTCGAGGTTGTAAATCTCGACGTCGTCTTCGAGATCTTCGTACGCCCGAAGCAACTCGGCGGCCTGCCTGGAACGTTCGCCGTAGGGACAGACGAAAACGATGCGCTCACCCCACTCGTGGGCTCCCACGTCGGCAAGCAGTTGCTCAAATGGAACGTTTTCCGATCGCGGCAGATGCCCAGTTTCGAATTGTGCGGGATGGCGGACATCGACGATCTGCACGGACGCATCGCTGGCAAGCAAGCGCTCCAACGTCCCTGCAGTAATCGTCTCGACCATGCTTCGTCTCCAAGCTAATCACGGGCCGGTTATGAACGCTGCTCCCAGAGCCGGTATCCGGCCGCACAGGCACCCGCAATGGTTACGACGAACAAGGGACCGCTGTTGACGAGGTAGAACTCCCGTTCGGCCCCCGCATCCGACTCACCGGGCGGCGCTGGGTCGACCCCGGTTTGATAGTGCGTATCGGCCGTCGTCCCACGAACCGATTCCTCCGTATTCGCCAGGTCGATGAACGTTTGGACGAACCCTCGATCGGTGGAGAACAACACCTGGCCGTCGAGATCATAAAACGCGTCGTGAACCGGCCAGAAGAGGTTGATACCGTTAAAGAAGGCATCCAAAAGCAACTGGGCGAACAGCAACGCGAGCAGCGAAACCCCAGCGACGCGCACCCCGCGAGCACCCCAGCGCTGTCTGAGAAACGACTGTTCGCGCCAGCGCACGTCCCACCAGAGGAGTGCGGCCGGTACGAGCACGATCCAGAGATTGTGAAGATACGCCCGATGCGCCCCGGCGAACCAGAGCCCGAGGAAGGTATCAAGCTCGGGGAGGAGCACCACCCCACAGACGATCAACAGCGAGCGGCCATCGTAGTGATCGGACAGCAACGCCGCCGCGAGGAGCCCGGCGAAGCCGAGGTGCACCAGACTCGAAGGCATAGCCGATCGTTGGCGTCAGGCGGGCATAACTCTCCGGGGAGAGATCGGTGCATTTGTGGCCTTCGGCGGAGAGGTCCCGCCAATGGGCATGGAGACCGCTCGGACGGAGCTGGCCAAACAGATCGCCGGCGAGATCGTCACGAGCGAGAATCCCGGGGCGACCATGCGAAAATGGCGGACTGACTTCGAAGTGACCCAGACCGACCTCGCCGACGAACTCGAGGTTTCGTCCTCCGTCATCAGCGACTACGAGAGCGGCCGACGGGAAAGCCCCGGGATCGAATTCGTCCGCCGGCTCGTCGAGGGGCTGTTGACCGTCGACGATCGCCGCGGCGGGCATCACATTCGCCAATTCGATCGTATCCTCTCAGCCGGCCTCGGCAGCGACGTCGTCCACGACCTCCGTGAATACCAATCGGCGGTCCCCCTCACGACCGTCTACGAGGCCATCGAGGCCACCGAGGTGTCGCCGGGTGGGCGCGAGCAGGTGCTCGGTCACACCGTCATCGACAGCGTCGAAGCGATCATTCGGTTGTCCAGTGAGGAGTTTTACCGGTTGTACGGCCAGAGCACCTCGCGCGTCCTCGTCTTCACGGGCATTACCCGTGGCGAGTCCCCCCTCGTCGCGTTGCGCGTCGTCACACCCACGCCCGATGCGGTGGTGTTGCACGGCCTCGATCGGGATCAGTTATGGGAGCATGCCCCCACGCTCGCCCGCATCGATGGGTACTCACTCGCAGTCACCGACGCACCGCTAGAAGACGTCCTGTCCGGGCTGCGATCGGTCGCGTAAGCGTCGTCCTCAGGCGACGAATCGATACTGCCGCTCGCCCATCGGGCCCCAACCATCGAAGACGAACTCATTGGAGGGGGTGGTGTACGGTTCGATGTCGGTGTCGAGATCGAGGTTGTGATTGTCGTGGATTTCCTCGTACTCGGAAAACGCGAGGTTGTACCGACCATCGAGTTGCGCGTCCACATCGAGCCCACTCACGGCCTCTTGCCAGCCGGGTTGGACCGTTTCGGCGTGAATCTCCGCTTGGGCACCCGAGCCGTATGAGCCGACGATGAGTTGCTCTCCGACGATGTCCCGTCCACGCTCCATGGCATCCAACAGTGCACTCGCCCGGGCGACGTGCACCGAGCCGGTGTACCAGTTGCCGACCTCCCGCGAGATGCGAAGCGTCGGTTCGATCCGCGCTGCATACCACGCTTGGTACTGCTCAGTCTCGCGAAGCGCCTCGGTGTACGTTCGGAGGGCGTCGAGATAGGCATCCTCGTCGTCGAACTCGTCGGGCATCGGCTGCGCGCCGAGTTCGTCCGCGATGTCGTCACCCACGTCGGTACCGCGGATCAGGTTGCGGTACGCGAGGACGGCCGCCTTGCGAACCATCCCGGGATACGGCGTGTGGAAGGGTCCGTAGGCGATGTCGTCGGGATGGATGTCGCCGGCCGCCGCTTTGTAATCTTCGAGGGCTTCCCGCATCCGCGCGAGATAGACTTGGACCGAACGCTGGCCGTCAACGCTCGGGAACTGCTGGTTCGGTTTGAGAAAGTCAGTTTCGTCCGCGCTGCCGATTCCTTGCTCCTCACTGATGGTGACGATCGAGGGATCCTTATCAACGTACATTGCGACCGCCCCGGCGCCTTGAGTCGCTTCGCCGGAGTCCCCACGGGCGTACAACGCGGTATCCGTCGCGATGACGAGCGCGCCGCGGTCTCGGTTTCGCCCCGAAGCGATCCAGTTGTAGGCGTCGTTGAGGCTTTGCGTGCCTGAAATACAGGCGAATTTGCGCTCGCCCTTGTTCGCGTGATTGAACGACGTCTCGTACACCTCCTCGAGACAGCCCGCCACGTACGTCGAGACGGGTTTGGATTTATCGAAGGACGACTCTGTCGCGACATCGATCCGGCCGATGGCCTCCGGGTCAATGTCGTGTCGTTCGATCAATCGATAGGCGGCGTTGGCCGCCATCGTCACGATATCTTCGTAGCTGTCCGGGAACGAACTCGCGTTGAGCCCGAGACCTTTGGTGTACTTCTCGGGGTCCTCCCCCTTCTCGGGGGCGAACGTATGCGGTAAATCCAACTTGAGATTCCCGACCCACAGATCCATCGCGTCGATGCCGATCGCGGTCATGCGTGGGGACAAATCGGTGTGGCAGCTACTTGGAGATGACGATAGGGCCTTCGACAATCGTCGATTTCAACGAGGTGTTAGCAGGAATAATCAGCCGAAGAGACGCGAGAGACCCGCGCCCTCACTCCTCTTCGACGACCTTCGGACCGGCCAACGCCTCTTGGAGGCTGTCCAACCCACCGACCCATTCGGTCACGAGACCGTATTCGAACTCCTCAGTCTGGGTGACATCGAGGTCGTGGCCGTCGATAATGAGGGTTCCCGCACTGGCGAGATATTCGAGCGCCTCGTCGAAGTTCTCCTCGGTCTCCGCCTCCGCTGCGGCTGCCACGAGGGACTCGATGTCGTCAGCCTCCGCCACGCCGTCGATCACGTAGTGCTCGCTGGCCATGAACGCGCTCACCAGGCTCGTCTGTACCGCGTCGATCAACATGTTCGCGTCCTCGTCCTGGAGCTCGACCTCCGCCAGCACGATCTCCTGGATGGTTTCGAGCTCATCGAGGGCCTCTTCATCGGATAACCGGTCCTCCTCGTGGGCCCGCAAGACCTTCGCGACGGCGATAGCCGCGTCGTTTTGCAGGTTCACGTACAGTTGGGAGGATTCCTCTTCGTCCTCCAGATCGGCTTCTTGGAGGCGGGCGACCCAGTTATCCCATCGTTCTTGCGAATAAAACTCAACCTCGTCCTCCGCGTCGTCCATATGCCCGAGGTACCGAGGAGTACGCAAAGGCCTTTCCTTCCGCTCACTCCGACAGCGTCGTTTCCGTGTCGATCCCGTACACCATCGCAGGGGTCTCGACGTGCGCACGGGTAAGGACGTCCTCGTGTCCCTCCTCGGCAAGTTCACGACTCCGCCTGGGTACGAGTTTCGGGCCCAATACCGCGCCCGGACGGTCGGGATCGTCGAGGAAATCGGTCTCGAAAAGGACGGGCCCATCCATCGATCGAGCGACCGCGATCGCATCCGAGCGCGCGATAACACTCGGGGTCACCCCGGCTACGGGGCCGGTCGCGAAGTGTTTGACCACGCGATGTGACTCGAGACCGGCGTCGCCCGCCCAGTCGGCCACCTCGCGGAGATCATCGGTGCCTTCGGTGTGCAACTGCAACGCGCAGCCGAGGTCGGCGGCCAGCGCTGCGGCGTGGCGAATGAGCTCGTTCGAGGCTGACCAGACCGCCTCGCTGACGTCGTAATGCGGACGACCGGATTTCAGGGCCACTGCCTCGGTATCGGCCACGTACTCCGCCGCGATGTCCAACCCCGTCTTCATCAACGCCGTCGCTGCCCCGATGTCGTATCCCCCCTCGTCAACGAGACGCGTGAGCAACGCCGGATGCACGCCAAAGACCGGCCATGCCCGTCCGGGCAGGACCGCGTCCGCCGCACGGACCACCGACAGCGTTTCCTCGAACGTCGTTCGAAACGCCGTCTCATCGGTGACGGCGTCGACGAAGTGCCACGATGGCCGATTGACCACGAGGAGGTGCGTGCCCCCCGCGTTTGCGAAGTCAGTGGCGGCGTCGGCGCCCTGCCCTTCGGGATGGAGATGGAGGTGATCATCCAGTACGGGCGTCGGCAGTGACTCCATACGGCGAAGGTGTGACGCCGGCGGCTAAAACGTCTCGTCGACAGCCGTGAGATCGATAACCCGGTCGGCGACGGCCGCGAGTCCATCCGATCGACCCTCCTCGGCCGGGACGATGACGATCGTCTCACACCCGCGTTCGTTCGCCAACTCGAGCACGGGCTTGAAATCGAGATCGCGGGTGGCGATGGCGATTGTGTCGATGACCTCACGTTCGATCAGACTCGTGGCCTCGATCGCGAGGGTCACATCGACGTCTCCGCTGGTGGTGCGAACGGCGTATCCGGCCGCCTCGACGGCCTGGATGAGGCCGGCCTCGGCGTGGTGATCGAGATAGCACCGCGTCACCGACAGGTGACCAGCCTCGCTAGCGACGTGTCGAACCTCGCGGAGATCGACATCGAACGCCTCGCGCAACACGTTTGGGCCGTCAATGAACAGCCCGACGGCTGGTTCGGACCTGGACCCGAATACGAGCTCTCGCAGCCGCCCCATGACGAGGACCGGAGGCACTCGGCGGTTAATACGGCGTCGGAAGGGAACCGATATATGACTCCTCGCTCCGCCTCTCCCTATGGACGATCGTCGATCCCCGCTGTATGGGACCCACGACGCTGCCGGGGCGTCCTTCACCGCATTCGGCGGCTGGGAGATGCCCGTTTCCTTCGATTCGATTCGGGTCGAACACGCGGCCGTCCGTGCGTCGGTCGGCCGGTTCGATGTCTCGCACATGGGCGAACTCGAGGTATCGGGCCCGGACGCGACCGCCCTTATGCAGCAGTTGACGACGAACGATGTGACGGCCCTCGACGTGGGCGACGCACAGTACGCCGCCGTCACCACCGACGATGGGATCATGCTCGAGGATACCGTTATCTTCAGACGGCCGGATCCACCGGGTGGCGAGTGCTATCTGTTCGTACCGAACGCTGGCAACAACGAGGCCATGGCCGACCATTGGCGAGCACATCGCGACGCTGGCGATCTGGAGGCCGACGTTCGCGATCGGACGGACGAACTCGCGATGATCGCCGTGCAAGGGCCGGAGGCGGTAGCCGAACTCGACCCGATCTGTGGCGATTCGATCGACGATATCGGGCGATTTTCGGCCGTGAACATGTCGGTCGCAGATACGTCCGCCTGGGTTTCGCGCACCGGCTACACCGGGGAGGACGGGTTCGAAGTGATCGTGGACGCGGACCGCGCTGAGGCGGTGTGGTCGGCCCTCTCCTGTCAACGGTGTGGCCTCGGGGCCCGGGACACCCTTCGCCTCGAGGCAGGGCTGTTGTTACGCGGCAACGAGTTCCATCCGACCGACCAACCGCGGACGCCCTTCGAGGCGGGGATCGGGTTCGCTGTCGACCTCGAGACCGACTTCCTCGGCCGGGATGCGCTCGCTGCACAGGCGAATGACGGTCCACAGGACACCCTTGTCGGCATCGGCCTGACCGAACGGGGCGTGCCCCGTGCGGGCTATGCGATTACCGATCCCGCGGGTGAGCCGATCGGTGAGATCACAAGCGGGACGATGAGTCCCACGCTCGAGCGACCGATCGCGTTGGGCTACGTCCCACAGTCCTTCGCCGAGACGGGGACCGACGTGCACGTGGAAATACGGGGCGAGTCAACAAAGGGAAAAGTTGAATCCCTGCCGTTCGTGGGAGGTGCATAATGAGTCTCGACGTGCGCGACGATCGGCGATACCTCGAAAGCCACGAGTGGGCCAAGCCCGTCGATGGCGTCATCAGGATCGGGCTTTCTGACTTCGCGCAGGACGAACTCGGGGACATCGTCTACGTCGAACTCCCCGAAGAAGGCGAAACCATCGAGGCGGCGTCGGCCTTCGGGGTCATCGAGAGCATCAAGGCCGTGTCCGATCTGTACGCGCCCATCAGTGGAACCGTCACCGCCAGGAACGAGTCGATCCTCGACCAGCCGGAACTCGTCAACGACGCACCGTACGACGACGGGTGGTTCATCGAGGTCGAGCCGGCCGAGGACGAGCCGTTGTCCGCACTGCTCACACCGGAGGAGTACGAGGACCAACTCGCCTGATCCAAACCGCGGCGCTCTTTAGGGTCTCGGGCGAGCCTTCAGCCATCGACGCCACACGGGGGAGACACAGACGAGGTTATGTCACGAGGTACACGCTCTGAGGGGAGTCCGTACGCACCGCACACGCCAGAGGAAGTCGACGCCATGCTGTCGGCTTTGGGTGCCGACGACGTCGAGGAGCTGTTCGACATTCCAGACTCAATCGCGTTCGAGGGCTCGTTCGACATCCCGGCTCGCAGCGAACGCGCCGTCACGGCCGAGGTTCGCGATCTCCTATCGAAAAACGCGTCCGTCGAGCGCTTTCTCGGCCGGGGCCAGTACGACCATTTCGTCCCGGCCGTAGTCGATCACCTCGCCGGCCGCTCGGAGTTCCTCACGTCGTACACGCAGTACCAACCCGAGGTGAGCCAAGGCTTCCTCCAGGCTCTGTTCGAGTACCAATCCATCATCGCCGAACTCACCGGCTTGGAGGTCGCCAACTGCTCGTTGTACGACGCCGCCACGGCCCTCGGCGAGGCGGCCACCTTCGCCGCGCGGCTCCGAGGTTTCTCTGGAGATCGAATTCTGGTGCCCGAACAGTTGCACGCAGGGCGACGCTCCGTCCTGGAAAATTACTGTCGCGGCCCGGAGTTGACGGTCGAAGCCTATCCAATGGAAGCGGGAACAGTCGACGGAGCCCGCCTACGCGAGATGGCCGGGGCCGACACACGCATGATCTATGCCGAGTCACCGACGGTCCGGGGCGCCATCGAACCGTCGCTGGCAGACATCGGCGACATCGCACAGGCAAATGACGCGGTCTTCGCGGTCGGGACGGATCCCATCGCGTTGGGCCTACTCGAGGCCCCGGGGGAGTTCGGGGCCGACGTGGTCGTGGGCGACGCGAGCGTCCTCGGGATGGGTTCGGCTTATGGCATGGGCCTTGGCCTCTTTGCCACGCGGGAGGAGTACCTTCGGCAAGTGCCGGGTCGGCTTGTCGGGGCCGGTCGCGACGTGAACGACACCCGCGCGTACACCCTGACGTTGCAAACCCGCGAACAACACATCCGACGCGAACGCGCGACGAGCAATATCTGTACCAATCAGGCCTGGGTCGCGCTTCGAGCCGCGATGCACGCCGCGTGGCTCGGTCCTGATGGCCTCATCGAGGAGGCCACCGAAGCGGTCGAGGACGCCGCCTATCTCGCTGAGCGCCTCGACGCCATCGAGGGCGTCCGTGCACCGACGACGGAGCGGTCGTACTTCCGAGAGTTCCCCTGGCAGACGACGGCCCCAAGTGACGAGGTCGCGGCCGATCTCGCAAAAGCCGGATATGCAGTGCACGACCTCGGCGACCACGAACTCCAAGCCTGCGTAACCGGACAGGATCGCGCGACGATGGATGCCTTCGTTGAGACCGTCGCGGAGGTGATCGCATGAGAGAATACGACCAAGCCCGCTGGCACCGTCCAAACGCGGACCTGAACGAACCGTTGCTTTCCGAGAAAGCGCAGCGGACGATCGACATCGAGGACTCGCCGCTGCCGACGGACGTGACCCGCGATTCCCTCTCGCTCCCGAACCCGGCCGAACCCGAGGTGGCCGAACACTACACCCGCCTCGCCCAGATGACCTACGGCGTGGAGTCCGGCCCGTATCCCCTCGGCAGCTGCACGATGAAATACAACCCGAAATTCACCGAGCGATTGGCGGCAGATCCCAGTGCGCAGGCGCATCCGGATCAACCTGACGCGCACATCCAGGGAATCCTCGCGCTCACACATCGTCTCCAGGAGTATCTCGCGTCGATCGGCGGCATGGATGCGGTCTCGCTGCAGCCACCGGCGGGCGCGGCGGGCGAGTTCGCCGGCATCTTGCTCTGTCGGGCAGTCCACGAGGACAACGGCGAAGGCGACACCCGCTCGGAGGTGATCGTTCCCGAAAGCGCGCATGGCACCAACTTCGCCAGCGCCGCCATGGGCGGCTACGAGGTGGTCACCGTCCCATCGAACGACGAGGGGCGGGTCGACCTCGAGGCGCTCGAGGCCGCCCTCTCCGAGCGGACTGCAGCCTTGATGCTGACCAATCCCAATACGCTCGGGGTCATTGAACGGGACGTCGAAACGATCGCGGAACGCGTGCATGACGTCGGTGGCTTGCTGTATTACGACGGGGCCAACCTCAACGCGCTGCTCGGACGGGCTCGCCCGGGCGATATGGGCTTTGACATCATGCACTACAACGTCCACAAGACCTTCGCGACGCCTCACGGCGGTGGGGGTCCTGGGGCCGGACCGATCGGCGTGACGGAGGAATTGGCGCCCTATTTGCCCACGCCCGTGGTGGACCACACGGAGGATGGCACCTTCGAACGCCGGGAACCAGCCAAGACCATCGGCAAAATCCACGGCTTCGAGGGGAACTGGCTCGTCCTCCTCAAGGCAGTCGCGTACATCGCCCGCCTCGGCGACGAGGGCCTCGCGGATGCGAGCGCGAAGGCCGTCCTCAACGCGAACTACCTGGCCGACCAGCTCGAATACGAGGTGCCATATGGCCCGATTCAACACGAATTCGTCGCCAGTGCGGGCGAGGACGACGCCGCCGAGATCGCCCGTGCCATGCTCGATTACGGCGTGCATCCGCCGACGACGAAGTGGCCAGAACTCGTCGAGGAGGCGTTGATGACCGAACCGACCGAGGTCGAAGGCAAGGCCGCGTTGGACGACCTCGCGGCGGCGTTCAATGCCGTGAAGGACCTCGATGCGGACGAACGCGCCGAACGACCCACCCGGACGTCGGTGGGCGTGATCGACCAAGTACAAGCGGCGCGAGAGCCCACCCTCACCTGGCACGATCTCGAGGACTCGGGCGGTCATAACCGTTAAACGCGCCTGCACCCGACATGCCGTCGATGAGCGTTGTCAGTATCTCGATGCCTGATGGCCTCGTCGATCGTATCGACGATTTCGTCGATGACCACGGGTATTCGGGGCGAAGCGAAGTGTTGCGCGAAGCGGCGCGAAACCTTCTCGGTGAGTTCGAGGAAGAGACCCTCGAGGGACGCGACCTGATGGCCGTCGTCACGGTGTTGTTCAATTACGAAAACACGAACGTCGAGCAGGCGATGACTCAACTTCGTCACGACAACGAGGAACTCGTCGACTCGAACGTTCACAGCCACGTCGGTGACGGCTACTGCATGGAGCTGTTTATCCTCGAGGGACGCCTGGAGGACATCTCGCAGTTCGTCGGTCAGGTGCGAGCCACGAAGGAGACCCTCTCGATCGATTACTCTGTTATTCCCGTCGACGCCGTCTCACAGACCCTCTCCGAGGCCAATTGATCGCCTCATCGGGCACCTTGTGAGGCCTTCGCACAGGCTCCACACCCCGTATCGCCAAGTATATCAGCGCGAGCACCTTTGTCTCAGGTGGAGTTTAAGCGAATGCCAACTGGTACGGTCGCCTTCTTCCATGATCGGAAGGGCTACGGTTTCATTGAATCGGACGATTCCGACGACGACGTTTTCTTCCACATGGAGGACGTCGGCGGTGACGACCTCGAAGAGGGGCAAGAAGTGGAATTCGAAATTACTGACGGACAGAAGGGTCCTCGGGCCGAGAACCTGACCCGCCTGTAAGGCGAAGGTTGTTTTCCGAGGTGCCAACCACGAGACGCCCGAGCGGTTGCGCTGAATAGCGGTTTCGGGAGGGGGAATGAACCACTAAACCACCGCGGTGTGAAGTGCGAGTGATTCCACCGTGTCGTGGGCCCGGCTTCCCAATCCGATCCGCCAGGGGATGTTGTGGATCGGCCTCGCACTCGCCCGGTTCGAGCTGATCGACCGCCAGCGTGCGATCCGAACGACGGATCTGGCCTGGCCGCGCGTGGTGACCGGCATCGCGCGAATGTCGAAAACGGCCGCCGACACCGCTATGGTCGGGTTGGCGATCGGCTCGAGTGCGATCGCCGGGCTCGGGTTTGCGAGCCCGTTTTGGGGCATGGCCTTCGCACTTGGAGGCGGCATTGCCGGCGGGACAATCAGCCTCGTCTCACAGCGCTTCGCCGCCGAGGCGTGGCACGAACTCGATATTGCAGTGAAGAGTAGCGCAATCGTCGTTATTCTCGTGACCGTGCCGGTCAGTGTCCTGTTTTGGTTCTTCGCGGACCCGCTGATCGGCCTTCTCGGTCCGGATCCACAAGCCCACGAACTCGGCACGAAGTACCTCAGCGTCGTCGCCCTCGGGGTCCCCTTCGCGGGATTGAACCTCATCGGGAGCCGAACGTTGGTCGGCGCGGATGACGCCTGGACGCCGATGATGGTCAGGGCCGGTGGAGCAGTGGTGAACATCGTCCTCAACGCCGTCTTTATCTTCGGACTCGGGATGGGCGTCGTCGGCGCGGCGCTTGGGACGGTCCTCTCGAACGTCGTGATCCTCCTGGCGTTCACGCTCGGGTTGGTAACCGGCTCCGTACCCGGCATCGGCTCATTCCCAGTGACGATAACCGCCTCGAGGCCCTACCTCGAGCGCGACATCGTGACCGATCTCGTGAAGATCGGCACCCCGCTGGTCTTTACAAACGGCTCGCGGACCGCCGCACAGTTTCCGATGCTGGCGATCCTTGCGACCTACGGGTCAACTGTCGTCGCCGCCTACGAAATCGCCAAACGCGTCCGAGGCTTGTTGAACACGCCCGGCTGGGGGTTCAGCCTCGCCTCGAGTAGCCTCGTCGGCCAAGCGCTCGGAACGGGCGACGAGGAGACGGCCAACGAATACGGCCGCGAAATTATCCGATTCGCCATCGCCGTGTACGCGCTCGGGGCGATCCTCGCGTTCGTCTTCGCCGAACCGATCACGAGCGTGTTCGTGAACGATCCCGAGACCCTCCCCTTGGCGGCGGCCTTCGTTCGCGTCGCCGCATTGAGTGTGATCTTTTGGGGCATCAGTGGCGCCGCGACCGGCCCGTTGCGCGCCAGTGGCGACACCAGATGGCCGTTTTACGCCAACCTCCTCGGCCTGTACGTGTTCGCCATTCCGTTCATGTGGATCGGGTCGGTGACGGCAATCGGCGTCGTTGGGATCTACCTCGCCCTCGTGGCGGAGACCGTCGTCCCCGCCGCGGTCAATTACCATCGATTTGCCACGGGCCAATGGATGCACGTAAGCCGACAGTATCGCCCTGAATCTCCGGCTGGAAGCAAGTGACCCCCGTGATAGGCACATCGTCTGAGTCCCCTTGTTTCACGCCGAGCGTCCGAACTGTGACGTTCGTTTTACCCCACTCGATCGAAATCGAAAGCAGTTCAAAATCGTATTTGAACTTGGGCTGAATTAAACTTGAACGGGTACAACGACTCTTTCTATGGCAGCCATCGAGACAACCAATCTCACGAAGACCTATGGTGAGTTGGTAGCCGTCGATGACCTCAACTTAACCGTCGAGTCGGGGGAGGTATTCGGCTTTCTCGGGCCGAACGGCGCCGGAAAGACGACGACGATCGATATGCTGTTGGATTTCATCAGACCGACCGACGGACGGGCGTCGGTGTTGGGATACGACACGCAGGACGAAACCGACGAGGTCCGCGCCAACATCGGGATCCTCCCGGAAGGATTCGATCTGTGGAATCGGTCATCCGGCCTGCGCCATGTCGAGTTGGCGATCGATACGAAAGGTGGCTCGGAAGATCCGATGGCCCTCATCGATATGGTCGGACTGGATCGTGAGGATGCCCGCCGGAACATCGGCGAGTACTCCAAAGGCATGAAACAACGCCTCGCGATGGCGATGGCCCTGGCCGGTGATCCGGAAGTGTTGATCCTCGATGAACCTTCATCCGGGCTCGATCCACACGGCATTCGACAGATGCGCGGGCTCGTCCGCGACGCCGCTGCGGAGGGCAAGACGGTGTTTTACTCGAGTCACATCCTCAGCCAGGTGTCGGCTACCTGCGATCGCGTCGGGATCCTCAAAGAGGGCGACCTCGTGACCGTCAACACCATCGACGGGCTCCGCGAGGAGGCGAACGTCGGCTCGACGCTGGTGCTGACCGTCGCTGACGACATCGCCACCGACCTCACTGACATCGAGGGCGTGATGGATGTGAATCGCGAGGACGACAAACTCCGGGTCGCCTACGCCGATGAGACGGCGAAGGCGCCCGTGATTCACCGCCTCGTTGACGATGGCGTCGATGTCCTGGACGTGACCATCGAGGAAAGCACCCTCGAGGACCTCTTCGAAGCGTATGTCAACGGGTCCGACAACGGGGGTGAGGCCGCATGAGTTGGCAAGCCCTCGCCCGGAAGGACTTCGAGGACGTCGTCCGATCGCGGCTGATCTGGGCGGCCTTGGGCCTGTTCGTGATGCTCATCTTGATCATCGCCCTCGGGTACAGTCAGACCCAATCTGGTGATCCGACCACGGCCGACTTCATCAACCTCTTTGCCCAGTTGGGCGCCTGGCTCGTCATTCCGTTGATCGCCATTATGATCGGCTACATGGCGATCGTCGGCGAGCGGCAATCCGGGAGTCTTCGGGTCTTGTTCGGACTGTCGTTCAGCCGTGGCGATGTCATCGCCGGGAAGCTCGCGAGTCGGAACGCGGTCATCGTCCTCGTTTCCGTCGTCGCGTTGATCCTCGGGCCCATCTTGGCGATTCTGACGGCCGGCAGCCTCGATGTCGGGATGTACGTCCTGTTCGCCCTCTTCACGATCCTCTTGGCGATCGTGTTCACCACAGTGGCCGTGAGCGTTTCGGCCAGCACGTCAACCCGGTACCGCGCGATGGGTGGCGCCGTCGGCGCGTACATCCTGTTCGCGTTCCTGTGGCACCCGATCGTCGCCGGGATCCACTACCTCGTCAAAGGCTCACTCGCCGAGTTGCACGCACCCGAGTGGTACTTCTTCCTCAATCGGTTGAACCCACTCGAGGCGTACAACCAGGTGATCAGCGCCCTCATCGACCAGTATGTCTGGGGGATGATCGGGTGGGTGAACATCGTCGAGGATGTCGAGGCGACGAGTATGGAGGCCCCCAACCTGTTGTTGTCGAACCGGGTCGAGGGCGAGTTGCCGTTTTACCTGTCGGACTGGTTCGCCGTCATCATCCTCCTCGCATGGGTCCTCGTCCCGGCGGTCATCGGCTACTGGCGCTTCGTCCGGGCCGACCTTAACTAGGTAGCGCCGCCGCTCGGGCTTGATCCGCCCGTATTAGTACGCGCGTCACGAACCACTCACTATGGAATACGTCATCGTCGCCGCCGTGGCGGAAAACGGCGTCATCGGTGACGGCGCGAGTCTGCCGTGGGAGAGCATCCCTGCAGATAAGCGTCAGTATCGGACGCTCGTGGCGGATGCACCGGTCGTCCTCGGCCGGCGGACGTTCGAGTTTATGCGCGACGATTTGCCCGGTGATTGGCAAGTCGTGTTAAGCCGGAGTCGCAGCGACTTCGATATCGAGTCCGCACATCAAGCGGACTCCGTCTCCGAGGCCACCCAGCTTCTGGAAGCTAACGGCGCCGAGACGGCGTACGTCCTGGGGGGCGAAGCGATCTACGAGCTCTTTCTCCCCCACGCCGACCGCATGCTGATCTCCCGCATCCAGGGGGAATACGAGGGGGATGCGCACTTTCCCGAGTGGGACGAGGCACACTGGGAGCTAGTCGAGTCGATCCCCTTCGAGCGCTTTACCCGCGAGGAGTGGCGCCGCATCCACGACTGACGTCACCGATTCACCGGTTCCGTTACGGTCATACCCCTCTTGTGTCTCACCCGAGATATGGAGGCTGGACTTCGAGAGCGCACGCTCGCCGTCTGGCGCCGAACGTTCAGTCTCTCCTGGCCGATTGCCATCCAGCAGACGTTCAACACGTTGATGCGGACCGTCGACATCATCGTCACGGGCCTGTTCTCCCCGGCAGCGGTCTCCGCCGTGGGCCTGTCCGACCTCTACGCGCAGTTTCCGCTTCGCGTCGGGATGAGTCTCGGGACGGGTGCGATCGCCCTCTCGAGTCAGGACACCGGCCGGGGCGCCGAAGCCACTCGGGATCGCGCGATCACACAGGCCTTGCTCATCGGCTTCGTGTTGGGCATCCCCCTCATTCTCCTTGGCGTGACGCTTTCACACGCGATGATCGACGTCCTTGGTGCGGAGTCCGACGTGGTCGAACTCGGGGGGACGTATCTCCTGATCATCTTCGCCGCCTCCCCGATGCGCATCGCCGCCGTCATCGGGAGTCGCTCCCTCCAGGGGACCGGCGACACGTTCACGCCGATGCTCGTTAACGTGAGTGCCAACGCGTTGAATATCGCGCTGACGCTGTCACTCGGACTCGGGCTGTTCGGCCTGCCCCGACTGGAGATCATCGGGGTCGGCATCGCCACCGCGATCAGTCGGAGCTTCGAGGCGGTCGCGATGGTGGGCGCGATTGCCAGCCCCTGGACAGAGCTCGGACTTGCCCGACCGCAATCGCTCACGATCACGAAACAACTCTTCCAGATCAGCCTTCCCAACTTCGCCGAGGGGATGAGTTCATCCCTCGCGCACTTTCCGTTCAATGCGATCATTCTGCTGTTCGGCACCGAGCCGAACGCGGCGTTTCATATCGGACGGCGGATCTACCAACAGATCGGCGGCCCGCTGTATCGCTCCTTCAGCACGGCCTCCTCGATCATCGTCGGACAGAATCTCGGCGAAGGGAAACCGGACGACGCCCGCTTCGCCGGCTTTGCGATCACGGCGCTCAGTTTCGCCACGTTGAGCGTGGCTGGCGTCATCCTCCTGGTGTTTACACGCCCAATTGCCGATATCTTCGTCAATGACGCAACAACGCTCGGGTACGCGATTGCCTTCACGCGGGTCTTCGCTGTTTCGATCATGATCTTCGGGATTTTCTCGCCGATCGCCGGGAGCCTTCGTGGAGCAGGGGACACCCGAACGCCGTTTTATGGGCGCGTCAGCGGCTCGATCTTGTTTTATCTCGGGTTTTCCTACCTCGTGGCCGTAACACTCGGATTCGGTCTGTGGGGCATTTACGCTGGCCTCATCCTGAATTATCTCTGGTGGACGGTCGTCGTCCTGGCCGGATTCATCTGGGGTGACTGGGCCGCTCAAGCGGCCGACATGATGGACGAACGGGCACAGGCGGAACAATAGCCGCCTCATATCCGATCGAGTTGGCGAGGCCGCCCGTTGAAAACCCCCGCCTGCGTACGCTCTGGCGAGCGTGCCACCTGCCAGCCGCCCGCGCGTCGCGATCACTCGAGGGCTCGCGCTCCTTCGCGCTTACGACGTGTTAGTCCTCGCGGCGGCCATCTGGTTTCTCGGCAAGTTCATTCGCTACGCGTTTCCGCCGCTCTTCGAGACGTTCCAGGGTCGATACGGCGTGTCGAACGCGACGATCGGTCTCGCGTTTTCGGCCTTCATGGGCCTCTATGCACTGATGCAGTTTCCCTCCGGAGCCCTGGCCGACCGATTCGGGTCTCGGCAGGTGATCACCGGCGGGGCTGTTGTTGCGGGCCTGGGTAGCCTTGCCCTCCTGCTCGAACCGCCGTTCGTGGCGTTGGTTCTCGCGATGGCGGTGATGGGCCTCGGCACGGGCGCCCACAAAACCGTCGCCATCAGGCTGCTGTCGGAGACGTATCCGCGTCACGTCGGGCGATCGCTCGGCGTGTTCGACACCATTGGAACGGCCGGTGGCGTCGTCGCGCCCGTCCTCGTGGCAGTGGTCCTCGGCCTGGCCGTCCTCGATTGGCCGGTGCTGTTCGGCGCTGCCGGCGTCGTCGTCATTGCGGTGGCCGTGACGTTCTTCGTCCGCCTCGGTACGACCGAACGGGCCCCAGAAGAGGCGACGACTGATACCGGATTTCCGACGGCCGCCTATCGACGCACGTTTCGCCGGCCACGCATCCTCGCGTTTATCGGCATGACGATCTGTATGGCCTTCGCCTACAACGGCCTCGTCTCCTTCCTCCCGCTGTATTTGACGACCGAGGCGGGCCTGTCCACCGATGTCGCCAGCCTCCTGTACAGTGTATTGTTCATCGCGAGTATCTCACAGCTTTTCGCTGGCGAGGCGGCCGATCGATTCGGCCCGCTACGGACGCTGCTGGCCTGTCTTATCGCCGCGACGGCCGGCCTCGCCCTCTTAGTCCTCGTGGTCAGTGCCACCGATGGCGGCCCGCTCACCGTGGCCCTCCTGCTTGGCGTCGTGGTACTCATCGGACTTGGCTCGCACGGCTATCGACCGCCACGTGACGTCTACCTCGTCGAACTCATGCCCGCGGACATCAAAGGTGGCGGCCTCGGCGTCGTGCGCACGCTGTTGATGGGCTCGGGCGCCATCGCCCCGACAATCGTCGGTGTCGTCGCCGACTGGCGGGGCTTTCCGATCGCGTTCCTCGGCTTGGTTGCGCTCGGGGGCGTGGCCGTGCTGATTGCCGCCGGCCTCGCGGTTAGCAGCCGCATCCAGCCCGACATCTCCGAACGCAGCATGTGAACCGGCCACGAACGACACGGTTAACGGTCCTGTGAGGAAAGCGGAGGTAGAGGGGCGATGGTGTATGAACCGGCACTAACGACCGATTTCGCGACGATCGTAGTCGTCGCCACCGTGGTCGGGCTCCTGGCGCGCCAGCTCGGCCAACCCACCATCATCGCCTATATTCTCACCGGCCTTGCGCTTGGACCGGCCGCCCTCGGGCTCGTCACCCCGACCGTCCTTACCGAGACGATGGCCGAGCTCGGCCTGGCGTTCTTGCTGTTCCTGCTCGGTATCAAGATGCGTCTCGATGACGTCCGCGACATCCTCGGCCCGATCCTGGCGGTGTCACTCCCCCAAATGGTCGCGATTGCCGGGGTCGGGACCGGGATCGCATGGCTGCTTGGGTTCGGCCCCGTCGAGGCGATCCTCATCGGCCTCGCGGTCACCTACAGCTCCACCGCGGTGGTCATCAAGGTGCTCACCGATCGCGACGAAGCGACCGCGTTGCACGGCCGGCTCAACGTCGGCGTCCTCCTCGTCCAAGACATCGTCGTGGTGGTCGTCCTCGCGGTCCTCGCCGCCGGACAACCTGATGACGTGACCGCGATCCTTACCACCCTCGGTGTCGTCCTCGCCCTAGTTTCCCTTATCGGCGTCGGGGCGCTCATCGCGGCTCGATGGGTATTGCCGTGGGTGTTTCGTGAAGTCGCCGACCACGAGGACGTCTTCTTCCTCACTGCCATCTCCTGGGCGTTCCTGTTCATCTTTGCGACTGATTTCTTCGACCTCTCGATCGAGATGGGCGCGTTCCTCGCCGGCGTCGCCATCGCACAACTGCCATACAGCGTCGAGTTACAGGATCGAATCAACCCACTGACCGATCTGTTCATGCTCGTCTTCTTCGCCTCGATCGGCCTCCAGCTCCAAGCGGACGAGTTGCTGCGATACTGGCCCGAGGCAATCCTCGCGACCGCGATCCTCGTCCCCGCCAAATTCCTCGTCTTTTACGGGCTGTATCGATGGCAAGGATTCGACCGTGAGACGCGCGTCATCGGGGCGTCGACGATGATTCAGGTCAGCGAGTTCGGGCTCGTCGTCGGGACGGTCGCCACCGCCGAGGGCTTCGTTGCTGTCGAAATCCTCGGCTTTCTCAGTCTCGTGACGCTGTTGTCGATGATCGTGTCCGTGCTCGTCATTCAGTATAACTGGCGAGCCTTGGAGGTCTTCGATCGATGGCGTGGCGATGGAGAGCCGATCGACGTCGGGTCGGCAACGGCACAACCACGTTCCGGCCATGCGGTAGTCATCGGCCTCGATGAGATCACGCGGCCGGCACTTTCGCGACTGACGGAGGCCTATGCTCGCGTCGTCGTCATCGATCGGAATATCGATCACGTCGAGGCCCTCGAAGCCGAAGGATACGAGGTCATCTACGGCGACGTCCGACACACCAACGTCCGCAAGGAAGCTCACCTCGAGGAGGCGGCGTTCGTGCTGTCCACCTCCGTCGAGCGGGCCATCAACGCGGCCATTCTCTCCGATGTGGGCGAGGACACGACCGTCATCGTCGAAGCCGAAAATCGCGAGGATGCCGCCGCATTGTATCAGGCCGGCGCCCACTGTGTCGTGATCAGCGATCGCTTCGCCAGCGACCAGCTCGCGATCTACGTCGACGCGTACCTAGACGACCCGGCCTCGTTCAGCGAGATCATTGCGGACGATCTTGCCCGGCTTCGCGAGGAATCCGAAGGAGCCTCAAAGACGTGGAGGATGGCCGATGACTGAGCTGTTAACCGTCCTGTCGATCATGTTCATTGTCGCCGGGCCGTTGCTCTTCCTGGCGAATCGGTTGGATATTCCCCCGGCACCGACGCTGTTGGTCGCCGGCGTCGTCGCCGGGCAGTTCATCGAAGAGGGTCTGTTGCTCGATCTGGCGCGATTCGGTATCGCGTTGTTGCTGTTTGGCTTCGGCGCACGCGTCCAGCTGGACTCGATTCGGACCGTCCTGCGCGACAGCGAGGTTGTCGCGATCGGACAGGTGTTCGTCCTCGGGGTGCTCGGGACCGCCGGAGCCTGGTTCCTCGGCGTCGCCCCCGAACACGCGATCTATATCGGTGTCGCCGCAGCGCTGTCCTCGACGATTGTCGGGACGGCCCTGCTCGCGGAGGACATCTATCGCGAACAGGTGCATGGTCGACTCGCCGAGTCGATCCACCTCATCCAGGACGGTATCGCGATCGTGTTCGTCCTCCTCGTGGGCGCGGAGACGTTCGCCCCGGACCCGATCGCGACGCAACTCGGCTACGGGGTGATGTTGTTGTTGACGGCCGTCGCGATCAATCGGTATCTGTTCGCCTGGCTGGATCGCCTCGCCGGTGGCTCGGACGAGCTGTTGACGATCGGGTCGATCGCATTGCTCGTCGGGTTTCTCGGGCTCGTCGAGGTGATCGGCGTGAGCATCGTCGTCGGTGGGTTCGCGGCCGGGCTGGCGGTGCGCGCCGATCGTGACGAACGCCTCGGGCTCGTCAACGGTATCGACTCCATCATGGACTTCTTCGTGGCGATCGTCTTCGTCGCCATCGGCGCGCTCCTCACGTGGCCCAGCCCCGAGGTACTCCTGCTCGCCGGAGTGCTCGGTGGCCTGACAGTCCTCGTCAAGCCCGCCGTGACGTACGCCCTCCTCGTTCGGCAGGGCTATGACGCACGCGCTTCGGCGCTGACGAGTTTGAGCCTGGACCAGGTGAGTGAGTTCGCCCTCATCGTCACGATCGAAGGGCTCGTGGCCGGACTGGTGACCCAGCCGGTCTTCGATGGCATCATCCTCGCCGCCGCCATTACGATGATCACTTCCAGCCTGACCTTCGCCTACGACGAACGGGTGTATCGAACGCTCCGTGAGTGGGGTGTGATCCGGGACACCCACGGCAAGGCTGCAGCATGGAGCGACGTTCCGGACGACCTCTCCGATCACGTAATTATCGTCGGGTATGGCCGCCTCGGGCGTAGTATCGCCCGCCATTGCGAGGAACAGGGCCACCCGTACGTGGTCATCGAAAACGACCCGGCACACCGCGAGGACCTCGAAGTCGAGTGTGAGGCCTATCTCTTCGGTGACGCAACAGCCCCAGGGACCTGGTCGAGAGCGCACGCGGCGCGCGCCTCGCTCGTCGTCTCGACCGTCGAAGCCGACAGCGTCTCGCAGCGGTTACTCGAGTTCGAGGTGGAGCCGGGGCTCATGCTACGCACCCAATCCGTCGAGCGAGCCCGCTCCTATCTCGAACAGGGGGCCACGTTCGTGGTCGTGCCTGATCTGCTCGCGAGCGATCGCCTCCTCGAGCATATCGATCGACTCACCACGGGCGAGATCACCGGAACCGGCCTGCGCGAGGAGGAACTCGCGACGTATCCGCGGGGGTTCCCCCAACGGAGCCGCCCGATTGGACCGCCGTAGGCCGGCTGGTGTTCTTCGACGGACACCCCGGAATCGGCGCTCGCAGTGAACCCTCGATCAAACGGTTTAAACCCAGTCTCGAACAGGAAAATTCGCATGAAGGAATCAGTTCCTGGTCCCTCGGCGCCGGTCACCACAGCCTCCCTCGTCGAGGATCTCACCACCCTGGGCCTCCAGTCGGGCCAGACGGTGCTCGTGCACGCGTCGTTGTCCGCCCTCGGGTGGGTCTGTGGCGGTTCTGCCGCCGTCATCGACGCGCTCCAACAGGTGGTCGGATCGAACGGGACCATCGTCATGCCGAGCCACTCGCCGGACAACAGCGAACCGTCAAACTGGATCAATCCGGCCGTCCCCGAAGCCTGGTATGAACACATCAGATCCCACAGGCCCCCGTATCGACCGGACATCACGCCGACGCGGGGGATCGGGGTGATTCCGGAGTGCTTTCGCAACTATCCCGAGGTCCGACGCAGTGCCCATCCCCAACTGTCCTTCACGGCCTGGGGAAATGATGCCGACTTCGTCACCGACGATCACGAGCTCGTCAACGCCCTCGGGGAGACATCGCCCCTTGCGCGGGTGTACGATCTCGATGGCGACGTACTCTTCCTAGGCACGGATTACGACACGAACACCTCCTTGCACCTCGCCGAGTATCGCGCGGACATCGAGAACGGGACCGAGCAACAGGGCGCAGCCGTGCTGGAAAACGGCGAACGCACGTGGGTCGAATGGGAGGAACTGGCCATGTCGGACCGGGACTTTCCGGAGTGTGGCGCCGCCTTCGAACGCGAGCGACCAGGGGTCGTCGATCGTGGCCGTGTCGGGGTCGCTGACGCGAAACTGTTCCCACAACGGGCCGTCGTCGATTTCGGCGTGGAGTGGCTCGAGGAACACCGTGAGTGAGGTGTTCAGGATCGACGTCGGTTGAGGCGTGCAACACTCCGCGTTAGGGTCTTATCCCGACGCCTCAGCGCGTGCCGGTTCGAAGCGCGGTTGATATCGTCGGATGGCGAGGACTATCAGCGGGACGCCGACAAGCGTCGGCCCCAACCACCGGAGAACCGGCGGCAGCATGGTGAGGTTCACCGTCACGGTCGCCGTTACCGTCGCGATATACCCTCCGCCCATGAAGGTGATATGACGAGCGACCCACCCGGACCGAGCAGTTTGCTCGCTCCGATGCGTGTCGAGTTCCCGCCACGCCAACAAGCCGCCGATCAGCCCGAACACGACGAGCACCTCACCGAGGGCCATCGTCCCGGTGAGTCGTCCGTATCCACCACCGATGATCATGGCCGCGGCCGTCACGAGCATCAGGCCGTGCAGCGCGTAATCAAGCGGCTGCGGATCGGTTAATCGCTGCCGGCGACGCATGATGACGCGATAGCCACTCGCAACCAAATATCCGGAAAACACGGCGATTGCGAGCAAAAAACGGCTGTCAATCCGCACCGATAGCGGGATCGCAGACACAACGACGAACGCCATCGATCCCACATACACCCGACCGCTGGCGTTATGGCGCGGACGTCCTTTGGCCGTCAGGATCGCGCTAAGGCCAGCAAGCAGGGCACTGACGCCCGCGAGGATGTGCAACCACAGGACGACATCGAACAGACCGACATCAGCGATAGACGCGATGAAGTCATCAACTACGTTGGGAACCGGCTGCATACCCACAGTGGCTACGGCCAGGCATGAGTTCGTTGCCCCAACATGTTGGGATTTTCGAGACGACTAAGGCGCGGCCGGTTGGGAAACAAAATGAAAGGACATCCCGATGATTACTGCACAGTTTCAGATCGAACTCCCACCCGGCATCTGGGTCCGTGAGATCTCCCAGGCGTTTCCAGACGCAACGCTGCGGTTGTTGTCCGGCTTTCCCCATGACGACCGGGCGCTCGAACTCGGTGAAGTGATCGGCGATGCATCGACTGCTGTCGCCTCGGCGATTCGTGACCATCACGCAATCTCGGTCTACGAGCGATTGGAAACTGACGACCGCCGCGTCCTCGCAAAGTACGAAACCAATGACACCGCCCTCTATGACTTCGTCGAAACCGCGACGGTAACGATCGAATTTCCTGTCACGGTCAACCGAGGTTGGTTTGGATTCAGCCTCACCGGGACCGAGGCCGACCTCGATCGGTTGCGCGAAACGCTCGAGGCGTCGCCACTGTCGTACGAGTTGGAATCCATCCTTCGGTCCGAGCGGTCGAACGACGTGTTGACGACTCGACAGCGGGACATCCTCAAGACCGCCTATCGACAGGGCTACTTCGAGGTGCCTCGCGAGTGCACGCTCGCCGACCTCGCCGCCGATCTGGATGTCGACAAATCGACGGTCAGTACGGTGTTACGACGGGGTGAACAACGGGTACTGACCCGGTTTTTGGATTGATAGAGGAATGTCGGCCAACAGTCCTGGAGCAGTCAACCTCTCGTGAATCGCCGGATTCATGCTTTGACATATCGAATCACAAATATGTTATAATAAAAATATTAATTAGCCTGTTCACACTGGAAAGAATCTGAATACTCCCGTATAGTAGGCCATAACGGCTTCTATCTGGTGGTTTATACTGACCACAAGGTTTTTCAGCCCGCCGCTCGAAATAGTAAGTAAGGAGTAATTTTCATCTAAATAATAACTTATTTGCTCCTCCAGTTCCGATTGATAGCTGCCGCCATGTCAGAGACCGCAACCCTAACCCTCGAAGAGGATCCCGTGTACGACGAACGTTACGAAGACATTCGCGATTTGCTTCGCTCCGAGGCGGAAATCGGACTCATCGACACGTTCCACGTCGGTTCGACGGCGGTTCCGGATCTCGCCGGCAAGCCGGAGCTCGACGTCATCGCCGTTTACGAGAACTACGAGGCGATGGACGCAGCGGCCACGGCCGTCGCGGACGCAGGATTTGAACGCATGCACGACGATGCGGACTGTATCGTCTCCGTCCGCCAAACAGGCGACCTGGCCGACATTATCAAGTTCCATCTACCGGGCGACGAGCGGGTGCGCAACCAACTCCTTGGACGGGAGTATCTCCGCGAGCACGAATCTGCCCGCCGCGAGTACGAACGCATCAAACAGGACGCGTTGGACGCGAACACCGACGATCGCCACGGCTACACAAGCGCGAAGACCGAGTTCGTGGCGACGATCACCGAGCGGGCGATCGAGGAGGGCTACGACGAGCGACTGCCGGAGACGATCTAACGACAGATATCTCCCCCTAACAACCCGCATCGTAGCGGTCACATGGGAATGTATCCGTACATACTGATCCCGAACATGGGACGCGAATCGCCCTCACGCTACCGGCAGCTGAGGACGGTGCGTGAGAGCAGGGCCCGTACCATCTCGTGATCAGTCGATAGCGACCACCACGGTGCTAGACCCGCCTAACACACCTTGGTGCGCAATGCCTTCGCGAGATCCGGGTGGTGTTCTTCTAGAATCCTGAGATCCGTGTCGATACGCTCGATCTTGTCGCTGACCCGCGAACGGCTCTGGTAGACGTAGTTGCGAGATGCATCGGCGTCACCGCTGAGAATTTCCCGTTCGCGATCGGTCAGTAAGCCTCGATAAGCTGGCAAGATTCCAGGGGATGGGTGCACGTGGCATAAATCTGCTCCTCTTGCCAGTATCTGACGACATTTATTAAGACCCCAGGCCAATTAGGTCGGCTAATGGCTCCGACGACCGGTCGCTCGATCGACGTGCTCCATGTTGAGGACGACCGCGATTTCGCCGATCTCGCGGCGACGTACCTCGAACGAGAGCGCGATGCCTTCGATGTGCATTCCGTCTACGATCCCGAGGCCGGGTTGGAGCGCCTGGAGGCAGGTGATATCGATTGTATCGTCAGCGACTATCAGATGCCCGGGACGAATGGTATCGAATTCCTCGAAGCCGTCCGTGCGGAGAATCCAGACCTGCCGTTCATCCTCTTCACCGGCAAGGGAAGCGAGGAGATCGCCAGTGACGCCATTTCAGCCGGGGTGACTGACTACCTCCAGAAGGCCGGGGGAGCCGACCAGTACACCGTGCTCGCGAATCGGATCGAGAACGCGGTGTCCCAGTATCAAGCCGAGCAGATGGTCGATCGGGCGTTTGGGGCGATGGATCGATCACGCGAAGGGATCGCCCTCCTGGATGAGAACGGGGAGTTCATCTACGTGAACGCGGCGTATTCCGACATCGTCGGATACGAGAAGGACGAACTCACCGGATCCTTCTGGGAGCTGGTCTATCCGGACGATCAAGTCGAACGCATCCACGAGGACATCCTCTCGGAAGTACCGGAGGAGGGCCATTGGACCGGCGATACCGTCTATCAGCGAAAGGACGGCAGCCGGGTTTTGGTCAATCACGCGATGGTGTACTCTGAGGAGGGGACGATGATCTGTCTCCTGCGGGATGTCTCCGATGCGGAATCACACCAAGAGACCCTGCGGGAAGAACGGGAACGATTCGAATTCTTCGTCGACACTGTCGAGGAATACGCCATCTTTTTGCTCGATCCCAACGGCTACATCACCACCTGGAACCCTGGCGCGGAACGCATCACCGGGCACTCGCAAGCGGAAATCCTCGGTGATCACGTCTCGTCAGTCGTTCCCGAGAGCGCTCAATCCGAAGGACGAACGGAGGAAATGCTCGAGAATGCCCGGGCCGACGGGACCGTCCGAGAGACGATGTGGCTCCAACGCGACGATGGTACGGACTTTTTGACGGACGTCACCATCACCGCCCTGACCGAGGACGAGGGTATACTCCGCGGGTTCGGCATGGTCACCCGGGACTTGACCGATCGGCGCGAACGCAAGCAAGCGATCAACCTGCAGGAGGAAGTCGTCGACACCCTCCCCGATGTGTTTTACGTGGTCGATCAGGATGGTACCTTCGAGCGATTCAACCAAGAGATGGTCGAGACGAGCGGGTATTCACCGGACGAACTCGCGTCGATGGACGCCCTCGAGTTGGTGCCCGAGGAGGATCGAGACCGCTTCGAAGATCAACACGAGCAATTATTCGAAACCGACGAAATCGTCACAATCGAGTCGTGGCTAATCACCAAAGACGGGACCCATATCCCCCACGAATTCAGGCGCCGGCGAGTGACCGATGCGGAGGGAACCGTGCTGGGCTTTGCGGGGATCGGCCGCGATATCACCGAGCAAAAGGAGTACGAACGCCGCCTCGAACAACACGTCGATCGGTTGAACGAGTTCGCGAGCGTGCTTACTCACGACCTGCGAAATCCGCTCTCGGTGGCACAGGGCCACCTGCCGATGATTGAAGAAGAACTCGAGGAATCCGACAACGACCACGTCGAGGCGATCGATCGCTCGCACGACCGGATCGAGGCGATCATCGACGATGTCCTCGAGATCACGCGTACAGGGTTGCCGGTCACGGAACCCGACCAAACCGACATCGGTGCCCTCGCGGATCGCATGTGGCATGATATGGAGAAAGGCGCCGTGCATCCGAATCTGGCGATCGAGGAGGTAGATCCGGTCCTCGCCGATCCGAGCCTCCTCGAGCGGTTGTTAATGAACCTGTTTCGCAACACGGTCGAACATGGGGATACGGAGGTGCTCGTTCGGGTGGGCCCCCTTGAGGATGGCTTTTACATCGAGGACGACGGCCCCGGGATTCCACCAAGCGAGCGTGAGGAAATCTTCGATTGGAAGTTCACGACGAAGGCCGAGGGCTCGGGCATCGGCCTGAAAAGCGTCGAACAGATCGCCCACGCGCACGACTGGGATATTACCGTGACGGAGGGAGCGGAGGGTGGTGCACGGTTTGAGATTACCGGGGTGGAGTTTGTGGAGTGAGCAACCTCACGAAGTGCTTGATCAAAGTGGTAGCGAGGAACCGAGCCTCTCGTGCAATTCATCCGAAAAACTACTGCCACCAAGCGGCCCCCACTCAGCCGGGCCCACGTAGGCACCTCCTCCCCGTCACTCCTCAATGGTCGGCGTGCTCTCTTCGGTCGGAAGACCCGTTTCCGCCGACTCCACCTCGCGATGTTTGTCGCCGAAGAGTCGCTCCTTGAGGGTACGTGTGTGGCGCTTTTCGGCCAACACGACCGAACACGCGACCTCTTCAATTACGCCGAGGACGAGCGAGCCTCGCATCAACCGCGAAATCACGCCGCGTTCGGTGGCCCCGATGATCATCATCGTTGCCTCGCGTGCCGCGGCCGCGATGGCGGCCTGCACATCGCCAGTCTCGACGTGCAAGTCCGCGTCGGCGAGGTCGTGGTCGCTCGCCCACGAGCGAAGGAAGCGCTCGCCCGCCTCACGATCCTCGGCGACGTGCAACAGCGTCACCTCGGCATCGTACTGGGCCCGAAGCATGCGCGCGGTCGCCGCGGCCAGATCCGAATCCGGGCCCCCCGCAGTCGGGACGAGCACTCTCGAGGGGTCGAACCCGCGATCGCGAAACACCAGGAAATCACAGGGTAGCGTGTGGGCCAACTCGTCGATTGCCCCTTCGGTGCGTCCCGAGGCGCCGTGCGAACTCGGCCCCCAGCCCATCACGCAGGTGTCCGCGCCGTAGCGCTCGGCCGCGTTGAAAATCTCCTCGAACGGGCTGTGCGACAGGACGGCATGCGTCTCGACGTCGGCATCGAACGTCTCCGCGTCAGCCGATGCCCGGTTCAGTAGATGATGAGCCGCCTCGTATTCGCGTTGCTCTCTGGCTGCCTCCAGCGACATCTGATCGGGCACGCCGATGATCGTCACCGCGACGACCGTCCCGTCGTGGTGATCGGCGAGGGCGGCCCCAAGCGTGATGAGGTTTTGCTCGCTGGCGGGATTGGCCAAGGGCACCATCACGCGATAGTCGCTTTCCTGTGGCTGCATCGACGTTGTCGCCGACACTGCGAGGTCGGGGATGTCCTCCGAGCGCTCCAGAACGTATCGGGCCAGCAATCCCTCCTCCTCAACTCGAAAGCGCGCGTACAGGAGGTACCACCCGACGGCGAAGGCGATGACACCGGCGGAGAGGGCGATGACGAGTGGATTGATAAACGCGATCAGCGCGAAGGAGGCGATCGCCCCCACGACCGGGACGATGGGATACAGCGGGACGGTGAAATCCGGCTCGTACCCCGATGGGTTTGCCTCGCGAAAGACGATCAGAGCGAGGTTCAACAGCCCATAGACCACCAGGTGCAACACGCTGCCCGCCTCGGCGAGAACTTCGAGGTTGCCGACGACGAGCAACAGCATGATGAGCCCGCCGGTGAGCGCGATGGCGCGATACGGCGTAGCGAAGCGGCCGTGAATCTCGTTCAGAGCGGGCGAAATCAGTTTGTCCCGACCCATCGCGAAGTTGATGCGCGAGGAGGCGAGGATCGAGGCATTTGCCGACGATGCGGTCGCGAGCAATCCGCCCAAAAGCATCGCCGCCGCGCCGATCGGCCCTATAAGCATTCGGGCGACGTCCACGACCGCCGTCTCGTTGCCCGCGACGACCGACGTCTCGACCGCCGCCAGGACGGCGAGCAACACGAGCGCGTACATCGCCGTCACGATCACGACGCTCCCGATGACGGCTCGAGGGAGGTTTCGGCCGGGGTTTTTGATCTCCTCGCCGACGGAGGTGATCTGGACGAAGCCGAGATAGGAAACGAAGATCAACCCGGTTACCGGCAACAGCGGCCGCCAGCCGTATGGATCGATCGGCGTGAGTGTATCGAGCTCCGCATTGAGCACGCCAAACAGCGTAAAGACGGCGAGAATCCCGACCAGTGTCAACACGATCAGATTCTGGACGCGCCCGGTCTCCTTCGCGCCGACGTAGTTGATCGTGATGAAAAACGCCGCCCCGAGGAGACCGATTACCTGGGCAGCTTCGAGGGTGATCGGCCCGAGTGAAAGCGAGGAGAGCAAGACGAACTCGTGGACGTACTCGCCGAATCCGTACATGTAAAACGCCGACGCGAAGGCCAACCCGAGCCAGTTTCCCCAGCCCGCGATGGAGCCAAACAGCGGCCCGAGGCCCTGATTGATGTAGTAATAGGCCCCGCCCGAGACGGGCATCGCCGTCCCGAGCTCGGAGGCCGACAGCGCCGTGAGGATGGCGATCCCGCCACCGACGACGAACGCAAGAACCGTGAGCGGCCCGACCCGCGCTACCGCCGGGCCCGGGAGCACGAAGATGCCAGCGCCGATCATCGTGCCGACCCCGATGGTTAACGCGGCGAGCGGGCCGAGGTCCTTCGCGAGTTCTTCCTCACTCATGTACAAAACACCGGGCAACAGATCGACTCAGTTGCTCCGCGTCACGCTCGTGAGGATCTTCTCCGCGTGGGGCCGTCCTAAAGGCACGCATCTGCATCGGTTACGAGGGGTGAGAGGCTGGAGGACGCATCGCTACGTGTGCCGCGGCCGCGATGCGTTCCGAACATACAACCGCAGGTGACAGCTGCAGGACCCACGACGCATGGCCAGTGGCGAGCGCGGCCTCGTTCCTGACCACAGTAGCGTTCGAGGCTGGATTTGCAACCACAACTGGCTCGGACTGGCTGGGACTCATCCCTCATCGGCTGTGTCGGGCAGGACGACGACCGGATATCGATGGTTCGCGATGAGATTCGCCCGGACGTTGCCGGAGACGAGGTCGAGCCAGCGACTCCCACCACGGGACCGAAAGACGATCGCCGACGCGTCGTGCTCGGCCGCCGCCTCGAGTACGGTCTCCGCGACAGCAGTGCCGTACAACACCTGCGTCGTCACTTCGATATCGTCGGTGTGGGCCCGGTTGCGAAAGGCCTCGAATGCCTCCTCGGCGTGTTCTTCTCGCTGTTCGACACCCGCTTTGTCCGGCGCCCCACCGGCCTTCTCAATCACGTGAACGACGATCGGGACGAAGTCGCTCTCCAAGAGGTAGGGCCGGAGCGCTTCGTACGTTTCGATGGCATCGTCCCGATTCGCCACGGGGACGAGCGGGGTGGCTAAGAGATCGGTCGTCATACGAGGGCTCGATTTACGGGGTGACAGGTCACGCGATGATCTCCTCAATGACAGAAGGGTGCGCGGCAAGCGTCTTAATTGGTGGCCACTGGCCAGTGCCTACGACGTTCCCGGCGGACTATCCCAGCGCGGTCAACGCCGATGAGGCACCAGCGGAGGGACGTCGAGCGAACGAGTGAAACCTGGCGTCACGGGTAATTCGGGAAGTTTCGGCCGAATTCCACCCCTCAAAATCAAGACCTCCGAGCTATCGACCGCATAACGATGATCGGGCGGAAATATTCGACAGCTTAGGTCGAAGCTACGTGCAACGATACCACCACCCACCGCTGGGCTGACAAATCTTCGTTAGCTTTCGAATGCCCATGTCAACCAAAATTGCATGTACGAAGCTTTCCGTCTGGGGGCCCACATTGAGGTATGACTGAGTCGATCACGCTCCTCCATGTCGAGGACGAACCAGAGTTTGCCGAGTTAGCGAGCGAATTTCTGAAACGCGAGGACGAACGCTTCGAAATCCGCCTCGCAACCGATGCGGACGAAGGGGAGGACCTCCTCGAGACCCACGATATCGACTGTATCATTTCAGATCACGATATGCCAGGCCGAAGCGGCCTTGAGTTTCTCGAATCGGTCCGGGAAACCCATCCCGATCTCCCGTTCATCCTCTTTACCGGCAAGGGGTCGGAGGAAGTCGCCAGCAAGGCGATCACCGCCGGTGTCACCGATTACCTGCAAAAGGAAGGCGGAACGGACCAGTATACGATTCTGGCAAATAGGATCAAAAACGCCGTCGAGTTACGCAGAGCCGAAGCCAGAGCCGAGCGGACCCGAACCCAACTCGAGGCCATTTCGGCGAACTCGGCCGATGCGATCGTCATTATCGATGCGGACAGCCGGATTCACTTCGCGAACCAAGCTGTCGAAGAATACTTCGGGTACATGCCGGCTGAACTCGAGGGCGAACCCCTGACCACCCTCATGCCGGAGCGACTCCGCGACAGACATCCCGACGCGCTTAATCGATACCTCGAAACCGGTGAGAAGACCCTCAGCTGGTCGAACGTGGAGTTTCCGGGCGTCCACAAGGACGGCTCCGAACTGCAGTTGTCCATTTCATTCGGGGAGTTTCACCAGAACGGTGAACAGAGATTCATCGGTATCATGCGGGATATCTCCGAACAAAAACGCCGCGAGCAACAACTGCGGGAAAAACAGGCCGAGTTGCGCACGTATGAATTGGCCGTTGAGAATTCGATCGATCTCGTGGCCGCGTGCGATACGGAGTATACCCTCTTGTTTGCCAACGAACAGTACCGGCAGTACCACGGCATCGACTCGAGCGATCTTACCGATGCATCGCTCCCGGAGCTCTTGGGAGATGAATGGGAGCACCCGGTCAAAGCGCATGTCGATCGAGCATTGGCGGGCGACACCGTTCGGTACGAAATGGAACGCTCAAGCGCGGATGGCGACGTTCGGGCACTCGATATCCGGTATGATCCTCTCAGAGAGGACGACGGGACTATCGTCGGCGCCGTGGCCACGATGCGCGATATCACGAGTGCGCAAGAACAGAAACGCAAGCGTGAGAGCATCATTGAGCGGGTGACCGATGCGATCGTTGAAGTCGATGTAAACTGGCGATTTACCCTCGTTAACGAACAGGCCGAATCCCTCTACGACATGCGTGAGGAGGAGCTGCTTGGCCGAGACTTTTGGGAGGTGTTCCCGGAAGCTGAGGGAACCCGATTTGAAGAGACGTATCGGCAGGTGATGAAGACGAGAGAGCCCGCCTCGTTCGTCGAATACTTCGGGCGATTGGATGGCTGGTTCGATATCAACGTCTATCCAAACGACGATGGCGGCCTCTCGTTTTATTTCGTCGATGTAACGGACCAGCAGGAACGACAGGCCCAACTCCGCGCCGAACAGGCGTTCACCGAAGCGACCCTCGACGGCCTTCAAGACGTCTTTTTCGTGCTCAACGAAGACTGGGACTTTCGCCGATGGAACGAGCGGTTAGTGGAGGTATCGGGCTACCCTGAATCGGAAATCGCTGACCTCGAACCGATGGCGTTCTTCGTGGAGGAGCATCAGGAGCGAATCATCAACGCCCTCCATCAAGTCGTCGAGACCGGCTCGGCGACGGTCCAAGCGGATGTCCGAACGAAGGGCGGTGAGCGAATCCCGTACGAATTTCGGGGTACGCGCGTTGACGATCCGGAGGGCGAGGGAACGGTGATCGCCGGTATCGGTCGCGATATCACCGATCGACGGCAACGCGAACGCGAACTCGCGCGGCAAAAGGCGTTACTCGCAGCCCAACAGGAGTCGGTGTTGGACGGCATGCTGGTGGTAGATGAGCATCGCGAGATCGTCTCGTATAACGGCCGCTTCGTCGAATTGTGGAGCGTCCCCGCGGAGATCGTTGCGGAGGGCAACGAGGCCGAGGCACTCGAATACGCGACCGACCAACTCGCCGATCCTGACGAATTCTTTGAAACGTTAGAATACCTCTATGACCACAAGGAGGAGACCTCACGGGACGAAATCGATCTGGACGATGGGCGGGTCTTCGACCGATATACGACGCCGCTCATCGGCGAAGACAACACCTATTTTGGACGACTCTGGACGTTTCGTGACATCACGAATCGTGTCGAACGGGAAGCCGAACTCGAACGGCAAAAAGAGCGCCTTGATGGGTTCGCGAGTGTCGTCTCGCACGATCTTCGGAATCCACTGAACGTCGCACAGGGACGGTTGGAACTTGCTCAAGAGGATTGTGACAGTCCACATCACGAGGCCATTGGGGAGGCGCATGGACGGATGGAAGCGTTGATCACGGACATGCTGACGCTTGCCAGAGAGGGCCGAACCGTCACAAATCTGGAAGACGTCGATGTTGCCTCGGTCTGTGAGGACGCGTGGGAACACGTCGACACCAAACAGGCGACCCTGACCATTGAATCACTGCCATCGATTCGCGCAGACAGAAGTCGGCTGCAGCAAGCACTCGAGAACCTGTTCAGGAATGCCGTCGAACACGGCGGAGACGACGTCCAGGTGGCAGTCGGAGCGCTACAGAACGGGATCTCGATTGCGGATGATGGACCGGGGATCTCAGAGGACCACCGAGACGATATATTCACTGTCGGCTTTTCCACTGACGAATCCGGGACCGGCTTCGGCCTGAACATCGTCAGGCAAGTGGTCAAGGCCCACGGCTGGGAGCTTCGGGTCACTGACGGTCCGGCCGGTGGGGCGCAATTCGAGATTACCGGAATCGACTTCGTTGAGGCCTAGGGGATCGATCCGCATCGCAGTCTCCCACGATCGCTCCCCCGGTCGAATCAAGTCGACTGGTCAGGTTCACGCCTCAGTCAGTTCCCCCTGGACACCCGACCGCCGACATCGTCATAAAGGAGTCCATGGCTAGCCATGCTGGAGGGCTATCCGGTCCGAGAATTACAGTAACGTATGAGTACCATACTGCAAATCGGAGGCGTCGATCTGCTCTCGGTCGGACTCCTCGCGTTAGTCCTCGCCGCTGTGCTCGGATACTGGGTGTACACGGACGCGACGAAACGCGGCAACGATGACGCGATGATCTGGGCCATCGTGGTCGGAATTCTCACGCTCCTGACGATCGTCGGGGGGTTGATCGGCCTCGCCATCTACATCTGGAAACGCTAATTGAGGTGCTCCAGCTGGAACGTCACCCCAGACGCTGCGCATCAACAGCATCTAGCAAATAAATTTGAAAATCGTCACTTCCCACGTACGTATCCATCAACTACCGTCTGGTAGAGAGAAGTTATCACCCCCGTCTCATAGGTCCAGAACGCATTCCCACCGTCTGTGTCTACACTGTTGATGAAGAAATCGGGATGCCACCAAACACAGATATAGCGGGGGTTCCGTTGGTCAAGACAAGTTGTCGTCGCTCAATTCCATAAAATCGTCCGTTCTAAGGATGGTACGAAGTACTCCATAGGTTGAAGATTATAGGTCAAATGATTGAATAGCTGAAAAGAAAGAAATACACAAAATTGCCAATTTTCAGTACTTAACACACCCCTCATGTTAACAAGTAATCCTCTTGAAACGATACCCGCGCACCGAGAGCGTGATGTGGAGACTTTGTCTGCCCCAAGCGATTTCTAACGAAAACAAGGCAAAACAGACCAAAATCATTCTGCTCAAGTCGGAGTCACTCGACTTATTACCAGTATCCAATACTCCCGTGAAGACTCGATTTTAGGAACCTATCTCGAAAACCTTCCGATCAACATACAAAGCATAGATACAATATGCAGTTGATACCAAGAATATCAAGGAGAGGATATCAACCTCTTGAATGAGGCTCACCAACCATAACAATGTAAACAATATCGAGAGAATCAAACCACCCAACCACCCCCACTGAGTGACATGCCAGATACCATAAGCGAGCGCGAAGTCTACAGCAGCGATCAGGAAAAATATCAGTGCAAACGTAACTCCGAACCCTGTTAAATCAACTACGGGTATTTGTGACAATGCATCGGTGAATGCCACCATTACTAAGCCGCCGACTATGCATAAAAGCCCCCAAATGACGAAGATAGCACTAACGACCTGGATCTTAAGAGGGGCAGTACTTGATTTCCGTGTACCCGTGACCGTACCGCCATCGGTAACACCTGACATGACCGAACCTCATAAGAAGTTGTAATAAAATTTACGGTAATTGATAATTAGCATCGGCAAATGGAAGAAAATAGTTATGAAATGTAATTCATTTTATTTAATATAAAAGCTGATACAACTTGGAGAACAGTCGGGTTCTCTCCAATGAAGGATGACTGATGGAGAAATCCCGGAACAACATCGACAACCAATGTACGGGAATTTGGTTTGATTACCAACGGAGATCAAAATCGGGTGAACCAGGTATTTTATAACCGGTTTGACAACGCGGTCGAACACGCCTCAGTGGAAGTACCCAAGGGGGCCTCGGGGCCAATATTGAGGACCCCACCACTTCGTAATACCACTTGACTAGGTTTAGTTCGTGGGATGTGTCAAGGCCAAGGGGTTTGAGAGTCCCACTTGACCACACGTGGTGTCGATGTAAATTCTATGACCTAACAATCATCTACTGAAATCGACCGATAGACAGACTGGAGTCACAAAAGAAGCCGAACAATTACACGAAAGCTGCAACGCCCATTCTGCTTTGTAACGGTTAGTTTTCGGAGCGAGTGTACAGCTTCGGTGATAATACCGATCAAGTTCGGAGTTTGTTTGTCTTGTAACGTGATCTCCCAATCTTGGCTGCTAGAATTCCAAGTACGAGGGGATCCAACAACCAATCGGAATAATTTCATTCTCTGAGAATCGCGCGCTAGAGTACGGTCTCCCTGGGTATGATGAGCTAATCCGACACATAATACAACCGCAATCAGTCCAGAGAATCACACTTGACGGTACATTTAAATCGTACGTATATGTGAAGTAGTTATGACCTCCGATAATACATCAAATACACTGAATGAGGTTAGCGATAGCTTTTCGCAACCTCGACGTACGTTCCTGGCGGCATTGGGTACTGGGGTCGGGAGTTCCCTTACCGCCCGGTCAGTTACGGGACAGTCGCCAGACGACCCCCTCCGATGGACCTTTGAGGTCGACCACGAGATTTGGGGCTCACCGACCGTCGTCGACGATCGCGTATACGTCAGCTCGCTCGACGAACACCTGTATGCCATCGATGCCGATACCGGGGACAGACTGTGGACGAATGCGGACCTGCAAGGCGCGAGTTGGTCCTCACCGACTACCGTCGAGGAAACCGTCTACATTACCGACGAAACCGGGACCCTCATCGCTGTGGAGGCCAATTCTGGCCAGTTGAACTGGGCATATCCCGATCTCGAAGGCCGGATTTTTTCCTCACCAACGGTTGCAAATGGGCAGGTATACATCGGTGCCGGGCGAGAATGGGATGACGGGATCCTTTATTCGATCGACGCCACCTCTGGCGAGCTGGCATGGACGTTTTCGGAACCCCTTGCTGGCCTGGAGTCATCGCCAACCGTTGTGGGCAACACCGTCTACATTGGTTCGTGGGACGGATCATTATACGCGATCAACGCCTCCTCGGGCGAGCTGAAGTGGGCGTTCGATGAGCCAGGTGAGGCCATCTTTGCATCACCAACAGTTTCCAATGGCCTCGTTATTTTTGGCGTTTCAAGTTTTGATGGTTCGATGTACGCGGTCAATGCGGCCTCTGGCGAGCAGGTCTGGCAGTTTACCGAGCCAGAGGCACAGGTTCCAACCTCCCCAACTGTTGCGAACGGCCTGGTGTACTGTGGTTCGTTTGATACCAATCTCTATGCAATCAACGGCGCAACGGGTGAACTTGAGTGGCAGTTTACGGAACCCACCGACCTGGTCAGATCCTCACCGACGGTAGCTGATGGGACTGTTTACGTCGGAAGTGACGATGAGAGTGTTTACGGTGTCAACGCTGAAACCGGTCAATTGGAGCTGACGGTAACGGCGCCCGAACGAACCGTCTTTGCTTCTCCGACGGTCCTCAACGGCACGCTCTATGTCGCCTCACTCGATAACGTCGTCTATGCGGTTGATCTCGAGGGGGCCGGGTCAAGTATCGATTCCCGCGTAACCCTGGGCACACTCGGTCATCACGATCAATGGCAAGGACACGACCCTGGTGAAACTGACTTTGGAATCGATTATAAAGAAGAGCCGACACCTACACCGACGCCAGAATCATCAGAGACTCCCCCATCCGATGATCCAACCCCGACTGATTCGACCCCTACTCCGATGTATTCTGGAACCCCCACGATTGCAGAAACCCCAACCCCCACTACTGATCAGGACGATGATTCAGTTCCCGGCATCGGTGTCATTGGGGGTGTGAGTGCCTTTGGAGGGCTTGCATATCTCTTCAATCGATTATCCAGTAAGGACGGAGATAGCGAGCAATCGTTGGGTGAAGAAGATTAAAAGATGTTCAAGGACATGGAATGAGTCTCGATACATCGTTCCTCATCGACATCATGAATGGGAAACGCTCTGCCCTCTCGAAAGTCGATGAGATCGAATCGGACGGTCTCGAACAGGTCGTCCCTGCGATGACGCTCCAGGAACTCTATATCGGTGTCGGAGCGAGCGAGCTTCCCGATGATGAACGCCGAAAAATCCAGATGGTAATCGAGACCCGTCCGATACTCCAGACCAGCGAGGAAATCGCTCGGAAGGCAGGAAAGATCGACAGGGAGCTCCGCAATATTGGACAACCGATCAATGTTGGGGATGCGACGATTGGTGCGACCGGGATCGTCAGGGACGAATCTGTGGTGACTGGTGACCCTGACCACTTCGAGCGAATCCCCGACCTCAACGTTGAAACGTACTGAATAAAAGGGGGGACTTCGACCGACTAATTGCCGGCGGAAGCTGAGACTGAGACAAGAGTGAACTCGCCGAGAGTCCTACAAAAATCGTGTCGGGTTCGTTTTAATCATAGCACAGTTGTGTGCTTCTTGGACTTGCCTACAAACATCCGACACCGATGGCAACTACGGCAACTCAGTCAAATATTTACATTAATATGATGTCTGCGATGGGCCGAGTCTTGCACGTGGGACCGGTCTGATTGTCGTACACGTGATCAATCGATACAAGGAGATACAGTGACTGGTGAGGTATCCCCCCTATCAAAACTACACCAGGATTGCTGTGCAAAAAGCTAGGATCCGTTTTGTAATCTCTGTCAATCAATTTCGAATGGCCTGCGCTGCTCCACGTCAATACGAAAAAACTTCAATCTGTGCCACTTCGGGTAATTATGGTCGCCTCACGGGTATCGGCAATTCAAACACGTTTCTTTCAGATGCGTCTCTTACCACGACTCATCACCCTTACTGGTGGAGTGATGGTTCTGCTTGCGAGTGTTCAGGCGGTTCATGACCTCAGTACCGGTGGCAATCTTCTGGAACTGTTTATCGATTTTATTTTAATTAGTACCCCTGGAGTTGTGCTGTTGTATAGTGGGTTTTGGATTGCTGATTCTGCAATCGACTCACAGTATTACCCGCGGCTCATCGCGTGGTTACTCGGCGGTGTTGCCATCATGTTCGGGTTCATTTTCCTGCGTGAGCTCCATCCCGGGGTCACCGTCGAATGGTCACTTGGGACCCAGGCGATCGCCCTGGCGATTGGATCGATTGGTGGACTCTTAATTGGAATCCAAGAATCCAAAGCGACGATGCAAACCGAGCAACTCGAAGAGCGCAAGCGGACACTCGAACGGCAAAACGAACGCCTCGATGCGTTCACCTCCGTCGTTTCCCACGATCTGCGCAATCCATTGAATGTAGCGAGTGGCCGACTCGAACTGGCCAAGGACGACTGTGAAAGCGAGCATCTCGCTGAGGTTGACCTTGCCCTGGATCGAATGGAGACGCTAATCGACGAGCTCCTTGAACTGGCCCGCCAGGACGAAGCCGTTGGGGAGCAGGAATCGATTGTGCTCGCTGCGTTGTTGGAAAACTGTTGGACTACTGTCGAGACGAACGATGCAACCCTGAATATCGATGTTGAACGGACCGTCACCGCGGACAAAAGCCGGCTCCAACAGGTCTTTGAGAACCTGTTCCGCAACGCAATCGAACACGGCGGCGAGGACGTGACGATCACTGTCGGTGAGTGTGAGGACGGCTTTTACATCGAAGACGATGGCCCAGGAATCCTTGAGGACGAACGCGAAGAGATCTTCGAAACGGGGTATTCAACCAGTGATGAAGGAACGGGATTTGGCTTAAGTATCGTCAAGGAGATTGTCGAAGCACAAGGGTGGGAGATAACTGTGACTGAGGGATCTGACGGTGGAGCCCGGTTCGAGATTTCTGATGTCGAGTTTGTGTGATGGAAGGTCTACACACATCACCGAATATCAAATAACTAATTGACAGTTCTTGAGGGGGTTATCCAAATTCAGCCCCGTGGGCAAGTCAATCAGTTCGCCCTTTTCGTGATTGAAACGCACCGTGATGAACTCCACGCGAGGTCAACACAAAATCCATAAATTTGAGCGTTTTGGAGGCTGAAACGGCTGAAATCCTGTATATGGACTCGCCGGGATTTGAACCCGGGGCCTCTCCCATGCCAAGGGAGTGATCTACCGCTGATCTACGAGCCCGAATCGGCATCCACTACTCCCACATCCGGCGCCATAAACACCTCGAAACATGCCCTCTCCTACCTCGTTCCTCCAGCTCACCATCGCGACCTGACTCCCCCGCCAGCGCGGGAAGAAACGATTATACCGCCGCCTGCATTACGCCTCTCCCACGGAACCTCACGGCCGCAACTCCGACCCGCCGACACCCTCGGCTTGGGATTGCGGCAGTGACGCCCAGTCATTCTGCCAGCGGTACGTGTGGTTCCTCACCACGAACCATGGCACGCATGCATACCCGTCGCCGAGGATCCTCCGGTTCGGATCGACCGGCGACAGACGAACCACCCGAATGGAGCGACGTCGACCCGGAGGCCATCGAGGACCGCGTCGTCGAATTGGCTGAAGACGGCCTCGATCCGAGTCAGATCGGTATCGCCCTTCGCGACGAGGGCGTCGACGGCACGCCGATTCCAGACGTCAAGGCGGCCACCGGCAAGAAAGTCACCGAGATCCTCGAAGAACACGACGCAGTCCCCGAACTGCCCGAGGACATGCGCAACCTCCTCGAAAAGGCGGTGCGCATCCGCGAACACCTCGAAGAACACGGCACCGACCACTCGAATCGGCGCGCGCTCCAAAACACCGAATCGAAGGTCCGCCGCCTGGCGAATTACTACCGCGGCGACGAGTTGCCAGCCGATTTCGAATACACCTACGAGCGGGCGAAGGAGCTGTTGTAAATGGCCAGCGGGCGCGTTGAGGCTGCGGGATCAACACACGAGCCCGCCGAGCTGGCGGGCGCTCTCACGGAGGCCGACTTCGTGACGCTCCTGGCGCCGCCGGCCGGCGAGCACGTGCTGGCAGCGGCGACGATCGCGAGTGCTAGTTTGACCCCAAACCAGCTCCGCGTCCTCAAGGCCGATACAGCCCCTCCGAATGCCCCCGGCGATGTCGTCCTGAGCACCGCGCCCGAGCTGGCCGACGCCGACTATTCGTTGCCGATCGGTAGCCCCCTCGAGGCTGCGTGCGACGTTGCGGAGTCACTTCCCGGCGAGGGGCTGCCTTCCGCAGAGTTGCTTCTCGACCCGCCGACGGCGCGTCGGCCGGGGCCAGCACTCATTGCCCCGTCGGTGGCGCAATCGTTAGCCGCCTCGACTGCCCTCCACGGCGAGATCACCACGATGGACGCCGAAGCCATCGCCCGTCGCCTCGACGACCTGGGCGTGCCGACCGACGCCACAGCCCTCCTCGCGGACGAGGCCGCCGGGCGCCGCCTCGCCTCCTGGCTGGCCGCGGACGCCTGTGCCACACCGGAGGCCCCGACAACAGCCGTCGCCGGGATGGAACAGGCCGTCCGCGTGACCCCGTTGGAGGACCATCCGATCCCGACCCTCGAAGGGCTGCGCCAGGTGCTCGCGGTCGGGGCGGCGGCCGCGCCAGGCGCGCTCGTGTCGACATTGCTGACAGAGGAATCCTGGTCGGAGTACCTGCCACACCACGAGGCGGCCGCCGAGCGAATCCACGAGCTGACCGACTCGCTTCCAACCGACCGCACCGGGCCGCTCGTGCTGGCCGAGCGCGAGGCCGGCCCGATCGAACCCGCCGCGTGGCTGTGGACGGCGTTTCGCCTGCCGCATCCATACGGGGCGGTCCTCGCCGGATCGGATCCGGCACAGCTGGCCTTCGCGTCGACCGGCTCGCGCGCCGCAAGCGCCGTCCTCGAGGCCGTCACGACGACACACGGGGGCGTCTGTTGGGGCGATGAACACCTCGCCGGCGCCCGCATCGACGCGCCTGACGGTTTGGAAGCAACCCTCACGAGCGAACTATGAATGAGATCACGATCGCCACCGAGCATGACGATCCCGAGGTCATCGCCGCGGCGATCAGCCCTGACAACACGGATGAGGTCGAAACAGCGGTCGAAAATGGCCGCGTCGTCACCCACATCGAGCGCGAGCGCCTCGGCAGCCTTCGCGCCACCGTTGACGACTACTTTCGGGCGCTGCACGCCGCGTCCGAAACCGCACAGCTTGTAACGCCGGACCACGAGACCCAACCATGAGCGAACGATCCGTTTCACGACAAAGCAGCGAAAAGACGTGGTATACGATCCACGCCCCGGAGGTCTTCGACCGTGAAGTGGTCGGGGAGACCCCGGCGGAAGAACCCGAAATGGTGTACGGTCGCACCGTCGAGACGACGCTCGGCGAGCTCATCGACGACTCAAGCGAGAACAACACGAAGCTCACCTTCCAGATCACCGACGTCGGCTCCGACGCCGCGTACACGGAGTTCATCGAGCACGAGTTGACGCGGGACTACCTGCGCAGTCTCGTGCGCCGCGGCGCGTCGAAGATCGAGGCGGTCGTCAACGTCGAAACGAGCGACGGGCAGGACTTGCGCGTCCAGCCGGTCGCTTTCACGACCCAGAAGGCGGATCGCGAACAGGAACGTGCTATCCGCCAGCGCATGGTCGATCGTGTCGAGGCGGCCGCCGCCGAGCGCACGGCGGATGACTTCATCGACGGCGTCGTCCACGGCCGACTCTCCTCGGCAATTTACGCCGACGCGAAGGAGATCTACCCATTGCGTCGCGTCGAAATTCAGAAAGCGTCGTTGATCGGCCGGCCAGCCGCCCTCGAATCCGAAGACTGAGTCTATCCGTTACTCGACGACGATCGTTCCGTACATGCCGGCGTCTTCGTGGGGAATGCAGTAGTACTCGTAGACGCCAGCCACCTCGAAGGTGTGTTCGTACGTTTCGCCGGTATCGATCCGGCCGCCGAAGGAGCTCTCCCACGCATCGACCGCGTCAGCCTGCGAGTCGTACTCGCCGGAGGCGAAATACGCCGCCCCCTCGGGGATCGCCCCGTCGATCGCCGTGACGGTGTGACCGCGCGAACTCGTGTTGCGCCAGGTAACCGTCGAACCGACCGTCGTCGTGTACTCCTCGGGGTCGAACTCGGTGATCGTCATCCCGATATCGCAGTCGTCGCCGCACTCGTAGGCATCGCTCGAGCCGAGCGAGACGCAGCCAGCGAGGGAGGCCACCCCGACCGTGGCGAGAAAGCCCCGACGATCCATACTGGCAGTTATCGATACGACCGTTTAGCCGGCCCGGTTCGCCGGCGTCGAATTGATAACACGTAAGGAGGCGCTTTGATTCTCTGCGCGTATGAAGCCCCGGTTCGTCGGCCACGCCGGACCGGCGGATGCGGTGACGGCGCTGCACGCGATGCTCGGCCTCGTCGCGGTCGTCACGGCTCCGTACGACCTCGAGTTCGCCGCTCGCATCGTCCTCCTCGCGGCGATCCTCGATGGGGTCGATGGCATCGTCGCTCGGCGCTATGGGGGCTCCGACATCGGCCCGCACATCGATTCCCTCGCCGATGTGGCCTCCTTCGGTGTCGCTCCAGCGGCGATCGTCTTCTTCGCCGTCATCGATCGCTGGCAGGTGACCGTCGTTGACATGCCGCCGAGGGTGATCGGCGTGATCCTCATCGCGGCGGCATTCGTCGCGATGGCGGTGGTCCGCCTCGCCTTGTACACCGCCTTCGACACCGAATCGACCCACACCGAAGGCGTCCCGAGCACGCTCGCGGCGACGATCATGGGTGCCGCGATCCTCGCCCAGGCCACGGACCCCCTCCTGTTGCTGGCGGTGACGGTGGCGTTTACGTACCTCATGGTGAGCCCGATTCGCTATCCGGACCTGCTCGCACGCGACGCGGCCATCATGGGCGTGGTGCACCTCGGCGCCGTCGTCGCCCCTGCCGCACTCGAGCGCTCCTTTCCGTGGGCCCTGTTGATCCTCGGGCTGTCGTATCTGTTGCTCAGTCCGTGGCTGTACTGGCGCGACGAGTGGGTTCTCATAGAGCGGAAGAGAAACGCTTAGGGAGGCCTTGGCCGGAGTGTCGGCTAGTGGATAGCGGGCCTTGGGCCCGCGATCGCTCATGAGCGAGGACGCACCCGACCCGGACGACCTGCACGAGCGCCTTGAGACGGTCGCAGACGATCTCGAGGCTGCCGAGACCGAGGCCGATCTCGACGAGATCGAAGTCGAGCTGGACGACCTCGAGGAGGCAATCGAGACCCTCGAGGACGACGAAGACATCGAGGACGAGGCACTCGACGAACTCACCGAGAACCTCGGGGACCGGCGGGACGCGCTCGAGGAGGCCCGTGGGCCCTACGCCTCCGATGTCATCGAGGCACTCGAAGGCCTCGCCGATGACATCGACGCGGCGACATGGACGGACGACGGCGCTGCAGCCGTCTCCGAGGCGGTCACAGCCCTCCTCACCGAGGAACTTCCCGAGGACCTGCAGCGGGATGCCCCAACGGATTTCGACGAGCTGGCGGGGGCCGTCACCACCCTCGCGGCGGACATCGATCCGGACGCCTACGACCCGGACGAAGACGCCGACCACATCGAAGCGGCACTCGACGCCATCGAAGCAGCGACCGACGCGGTGGACGAGGCCGAGCAGTGGTCCGATCTTTCGATGCGTGAAAAACTCCAAGAACGCGGCTTTTACGACGTCCTCGATCACCGCAAGGACTACCCGCCCGAGTGGAGCGCGATCAAAGCCCACGAACAGGCCGGCAACGTCGAGATGATCCTGCTGGGCTTGGAACACTTCGATTCAGAATTCATGGAGGACAACTGCCTCGAGTCGCTCAAACGCCTCGGGGCGCCCGAAGCGACCGAGGCGATGATGGATCGCGCACAACGGCGCGATCAGGATGCGATCGAGGTCCTCGGTCGGATCGGCACCGATGAACCGGTGGAGATGCTCGCTGAATTCCTCGAAGAGGGCGCCGCCCGGCCCCTCACCCTCGTAACGCTGCAGGCCCTCGGGCGCATCGGGTCACCGGCAGCCACCCAAGCCGTCGCGAACAAACTCGCCGCGGACGATCCGCTCGTGCGCTCGACGGCCGCGCGGGCGCTTGGCATGATCGGCGACACGCGGGCGATCGACCCATTGACCGATCGCCTCGAGGAGGACGAGGCCGGCACGGTCCGCGGCAGCGCCGCGTGGGCGTTGAACCAAATCGGCACGACAGAGGCACTCGAAGCCGTTGTGGCGTACGAGGCCGATCGGGAGTATCTCGTCGAGGTACAAGCCGAACGTGCCGCCGACCGCCTCGCCGAGGAGGCAGCTTAGGCTTAGCCGAGGATATCCGCGAGGAACAACATCGCGAACGCCACCGCGAGGCAAAACGCCCCGATCCGGCCGAGGTTGGTGTACTCCTGCACCGTCTCGGGCATCATTTCGAGGCGATAGCGATCCTGGCTTTTCTTGTACGTGACGTAGTTCGGATCCTGGAAAAACTCCAGAAAGAGCAACGCCGCCCCGATCGTGCCGAGGGCGTACGCCACCAGTCGCAGCCACTCGGTGAGTTCCGCCATATGCGAAAAGCCGCCGGGCACGCACTTAAGCGGGCTGGGATGGCTTGAAACGCGAGGGGGCGACCACGGTCGGCGTGCACGCGTTGTTGCTCATCATCGCACTCGCCGGGGCCGGTGATCCGACGCTGGCAGCCGCGAACGACACCGCTCCCGAGATCGTCGAGGTCTATCCGAACCCCCTCGCGGAGAACGATCTCGGCGAGTACGTCGTGGTCGACCTCAATGGCGAACGGAACCTATCCACCTGGCGCTTCGTCGATGACAGCGAACAGGTCGCCGAGCCACCGCCGGTGTCCGTCACTGGTACCGTCGCCTTTTCGCGCCATCCGGCCCGGGCGCGCAACCGAACCGATCATCGCGTCATCGAGGTACGGGGGACGCTCCAGTTGGCGAACGACGGCGAGGGCCTCACCCTCGAAATCAATGGTTCGCCGGTCGATACCGTCGCCTACGACCGTGCCCCGGAGGGCGAGGTGTGGCATCGTGCTCGCGACCCACCGTGGCAGCCACTCGGCGCGACCGACTACGAACCGATCGGGTTTCGAGGCGGGGTGACGGGGTTCGTTTTGCCCGACACGCCGGTCCCCTCACTCTCGCTCCTCGCGAATGCGAGCGAGCGACTCTACCTCGGTGGGTATACGTTCGGCTCGGAATCGACCGTAGCGGCCCTCGAGGAAGCCCACGAGCGTGGCGTCGACGTGCGTCTCCACACGGACGGTCGCCCGGTCGGCGGACTCAGTGCGCACCACGCCACCCTGTTCGATCGCCTCACCGAGGCGGGCATCGAACCGACAGTGCTGTTCGGCGATAGTGCGCGGTGGGAGTACCATCACGCGAAGTATGCAGTCGTCGATGATTCCGTCCTCGTCACGACGGAAAATTGGAAGCCAACCGGCACCGGTGGCGCGGGTAATCGCGGGTGGGGTGTCCTCGTCCGAGACGCCGACCTCGCGGATCGCCTCGCGAAGGTCTTTCGGGACGAACGCACCGCAGCAGATGCGATCCCGTGGACCACCGCACGAGAGGAAATCGAACCCCAATCGGCCGGGACGACCGATGGCACCTTCCCGACACACCACGCGCCCACCTCGATCCCGGCCGCGAACGCGAGCCTCGTCATCACGCCCGACTACGCTGAGGGCCAACTTCGTTCGCTCATCGCCAACGCCACCGATTCGATCGACATCCTGCAGGTCAGTATCAGCGACCTCAACTTTCCGCTGTTGGCCGCCGCGATCGATCGGGCCCGTGCCGGCGTTCCCGTTAGGATTCTGCTTGCGGACGTCTGGTATGCCCGGGAGGACAACGCCGCCCTGGCCGAGCAGCTCAACGCACTCGCGAACGAGGAAGACCTCCCAATATCGGTCGCCCACATCGACCCACGGGGGCGCTTCGAGAAACTCCACGCGAAGGGACTCATCGTCGACGGCGAGACGGTCGTCGTCAGCTCGATCAACTGGAACAACAATTCGCTGCGAAACAATCGCGAGATCGGCCTGCTCATCGAAAACGAGACGGTCGCGACGTACTTCGAGCGCGTCTTCGAGGCGGATTGGCCGGCCGGTCTCGGGCTGCGCGCACCACTTGGCCTCCTCGTCCTCGCGGCCCTGGCCGTGGGAGCACTAGGACTCCACGCCTGGCGATTGCCCTTCGTGGGACCCGCTGCAGCCCGGGAGGAAACCTATACCGAGGGGCCGGACTGATCGCTAGCGGGCGATTCGGTCGTGGCCGTCTCGTCGAGTTCGGCACTGCCGAGGCGCTCGATGAGCGCATCCAGGACCTCCTCGCGTCGGCCGCCGACGAAGCGAATGCTGCCGACGACGAGGTGGCCACCACCGCTCACGCCGCCGCCGCGGATCGACTCGGTCAATTCGGTGACGATGTCGGGGATATCGAGTTTTACGCCGTCACTGCGAAGGATGGCATAATCGTCCCCGTAGCCGATCGTGATCGTGGGTTGATCGGGCGATTCGGCCACTTGATGGTCGTGCAACGCCGTCGTCGTCTTGCCGGGTGCGGGGTAGATGTGGCGGTGGGCATACGCCTCGAGATCGAGGGTGTGCAACTGGGCGCCGTTGGGAAGCGATTCGGTTTCGAGATGCGGCAGTGCCGCCTCAAGTTGGCGCTCGATTTCAGCCTCGGCCCGCTCGGCGAACAACGAGACGATCTCCTCGTGACGCGAGGTCTCCGCGGCGTTGACATCGAGCAAATCCTCCATGAGGTGCTGGCCGGTGTCGTATCGCAGCCAGTGTGCGGCGTAATCGACCGCCTCCGTAATATCGGAGAGCCAGGCCCGATCGGCATCCGCGAGCGAGATGTACTCCGACATCGCATCGGCCTCGGAACGATCCGCCATCCCGGCGATGGCCGGCAGCTGTTGGATCTCCTCGGTGAGGTCGGGATCGATCATGCGCGCCACCTCGACGGCGAGCATCGCGCTCGTCACGCGGTAGTCCTCGCCAACCAGGTACGGATTCACGTGATGGATGAGGTGATCATCGACCACCTCTGGATCCGGGAAGTGATGGTCGATCGTGATGACCGAGAGGCCGTAGTTGACCAGCGTCTTCAACGCGGGAGCGTCTTCGGCGGTCGAGCCGTTATCGAGCATGACGACGACCGGCAGGCGCTGGCCATGGCGGTCCTGCTCCTCGAGCGCGCGATCGAGATCGCGCGTCGCGTCGGCCATTTCGTAAAACGGTGCCTTACTCGGGAGGCGCCGCGTGAGATACTCTGGGTCGTCCTCGCCGGTGTGCATCTCGCGCACGAAAGATTGCACGGCGAGTTGGATCGGCACGCTCGCGCAAATGCCATCGACATCGGCGTGATGGCGAATGCGCACGGGCTGGCCGGTCAGGGCCGCCTCACGCAGTTCCCGTGCGACCTCTTCGAGTTCGGGCCACAGCGTCCCGAGGGCGTCCCACTCGACCAGCGGCTCGATCTCCGGCGGGGTGGCCGCCTCGTCGAGGCGATCCTCAATCGCCGCACTGGCGTCCTCGCGCGCCTCCCCCTCGAGAATGGTCAACTCCTCGACTTCCAATTGCAAGCCGCCGTCGTACAACTGGACCTCGCCCTGCAGTTCGACGACATCGTCCAGGTCGACTTCGGGAAAGGCCCGCACGCCGGCCCCATCGAAGGCGGCCGCCGTGACGAGGCCATCACCCGTCGTCAGGTGAAACAGCGTCGGCCCGCTCGTTTGTTTGATCTGGATGACGCGACCGGCGAGTTCGACCTCGTCGCCGACGAGGTCCGGCAGCGTCGTGGCCGTCGCCGTCGTCGGATCCGGTCCCTCGGGTGCGGGGGGCACCTCGAGGTCGGGTCGGCCCAAAAACGAAACGTCGCCGTTTTCGCGCACGCGATCGAGTTCGACGACGAGTTCGTCGCCGACGGAATACGTTCCTTCGAGGTTTGATTCGTGTACGAGGCCGGAAATCGAGTCGTTCAGATCGACGAAGACACCGTAATCCACGATGCCGTTGATCGTCGCAACGTACGGTTGGTCATGTTCGAGATCGTCAGCGGTGGCCGTCGGCGAAAGGCGCATCGGATCGGCCGACGAATCGTCCACCGATTGTTCAGCACTCATCTGTATCGTTCGGTAGGATTGGTACCGGTTTAACCCCTTTTGATCCGGGCGGAACGTTTAGCACGCCCAGGGGCGTAGCCGGCGGCGACGATGGGGCTGCTCGATGCGTTGTTTCGGTCGGACGAGGTGCTGGGTATCGCCGAGGAAACAATGGAGTTCGCGAGAGAGGCCGCAGCCGCGGCGCACCCGAACGAGTACATGGCGCTCCTCCGGGGCACACCCGCTAGCGACCTCGGCCTCGATCGCTCCGGGCAGGTGATTACGGACGTGTTAGTTATTCCTGGAACCACCTCGAGTCCGACCGCCGCGACGATGAAGGGCTACGTCGTCCCGAACGACCGGAAGGCCATCGGCTCGGTTCACTCCCACCCAAATGGCGTCATCCGCCCGAGCGAGCAGGACCTGCGCTCGTTTGGCAAGGGCGAGGTGCACATCATCATCGGTGCCCCCTACGAACGCGATGACTGGCGGGCGTTCGATCGATCGGGTGACGAGATCGACCTCGAGGTCCTCTCGGTGACGCTGCCGGAACCGCGGGACTTTTTCGAGTTCTCCCAGGCCGATATCGACGTGGAGCTCGAGCAATGACCGACGCCGATCTCGTCGTCGCCCAGGGTACCTTCGATCTCCTCCATCCGGGGCACGTGCACTACCTGCGGGAATCGAAGGCCCTCGGCGAGCGCCTGGTCGTGATCGTCTCGCGACGCGCAAACGTGACACACAAGGAATCGCCCATCCTCCCGGCCACGCAACGACGCGAGATCGTGGCCGCACTCGACGTCGTCGATCGCGCCCGCCTTGGACACGAGGAGGACATCTTCGTCCCGATCGAGGAGCTGCGACCTGATATCATCACCCTCGGACACGATCAACACCACGACGAAGCGGCCATCGACGCCGAACTCGAGCGGCGAGGCATCGAGTGTCGACTCGAGCGAATCGGCCCCTATGAGCCCGATGACGGCCTATACGCGAGCCGGGACATCATCGACGCGGTCGTCGATCGGTACTGCTAACCCCGATCGTCGAACTCCTCGACGAGCTCGACGGCCGCCTCGACCGCGTCCGGCGCGTAGTCGATGCGGTCGCGTGCCGTCGACGCGGTCATCCCCGGGCCGGTAATGCCGAAGGTGACCGGCGTGTCCCGGTCGAGGGAGACCTGGTGGAGTTGGGTCGCCACCGCTTGGCCGATCACCTCGTCATGGGCGGTCTCGCCTTCGATGATCACGCCGATGACGACGACGGCATCGACATCCGAGCGACGCGCAACCCGATCGGCGGCCAGCACCGTATCGTACGTCCCGGGCACGGTGACCGTCTCAACGACGGCGGCGTCGAGCTTGCGGGCACGCTTTGTCGCCGCCTCGGCCATCCGCTCGGTCAATCGAGCGTGATAGGTCGACACGACGAACCCCAACCGAACCATACCGGACCTCGTTACGGCCGACCCATAGCCACACCGATTCGCGACGCCGGGTGACAGGGGTTTTTACGCCGGGCGTCGACCTCCTCGGTGATGCGTTCCCCTCGGCTCCCCGCTGGCCGACCCGTCCACTGGGTCGTCGGGTTCGTTATCCTCGCGCTGCTCCTCCGCTTGCTGTGGCTGGGCGAGCGCGTCGCCCATTGGGACGAGGCGCGAGTGGGCTACTGGGCGCTTCGGTACGCCGAGGCGGGGACCTATCATTTCCGACCCATCACCCACGGACCGTTTTTGCACATCGTCAACGGCGACTTCGTGTTTCCGCTTTTGGGTGCCAGCGACGCGAGCGCCCGGCTCATCGTCGCCCTCGTCGGGGGACTGTTGCCCGCGTGTGCGTGGCTCTTTCGCAACCGACTGCGACCCATCGAAATGGTCGGCCTGGCGGGCATGCTCGCGGTGACGCCGGTACTCCTGTACTATTCGCGATTCATGCGCAACGACGTCCTCGTCGCGGCGTTCCTGTTCGCGGCGTTTGGCTTCACGCTGCGAGCGCTCGAGTCGCGGCGGTGGCGGTATGCCTATCCGGCCGTCGCCGCGATCGCCTTCGGATTCACCACGAAAGAAAACGCGATCGTCTACCTCATCGTGTGGGTCGGCGCCGGTGCACTCGTCCTCGACCACACCCTCTATCGGGTCGGCAAACCCCGCGAGGTCCTCGACCCGGTGATCGACGCATTCGGCCGAGCGCGAGAAGCCCTGCGGGAGCGACCGCGTTCAGCACTGCGACGCCTCGGGGGGTGGCTCGGCCACGGTGCGGTGTTGGGGGTCGTATTCATCTCGATCATCGCGTTCTTTTACCTCCCGCGGGGACCGGGCCAGATCGGCCTCCTCGAGTGGGTTACCGAGCCGTGGCTGTTGCCGGAGATTCTCGAATCTGGCGTCATCGACCCGCTGCAGGAGGGGCTGTTCGACTGGCTTGATCGCACCGAGTCCGAGGACAGCCTCGCCGGACACTACATCACGCCATTGACCAACATGGGATCCGTCATCGCGTACGGCGCGCTCGCGGTGGCCGCCCTCGCAGTCGTCGGGTTCGTCCGCGAACGCTATCGGACCGACACGCGAGAGCTGGTCCTGTTCGCCGGCTACTGGGGCGCGGCGAGTCTGGTGGGCTATCCACTCGCGGCGAGCGTCCAGCACCCGGCCTGGCTCGCGGTGCACGTCGTCATCCCGTTGGCGATCCCCGCCGCGGTCGGCCTCGGGTGGCTTCTCGAGGAACTCCACACCGCCGTGGATCGGGACGAACTCCTCCTCGCGGGCGTGCTTGGGTTGATCGTCATCGCTCTGGGAGGCCAGCTCGCGAGTGCGGCCATCGGGGGCGTCTATCTATCGCCTCAGTCACACGACAACGAATTCGTCCAGTACGCGCAATCGGCCAGTCCGGAATTGAAGGCCGCGGTCGATGACATAGAATCCCTCGCCGAGTCGACCGCTGGCGTGGACGTCCTCTACGTGGGAGAAGCGATGTACATGGAAAACGAATCAGACGCCGACCGACCGGAGGCGCCGAGTGGGTGGTTCGACCGGCTCCCGTTGCCGTGGTACACAGCCATCGCCGACGCGGAGACGGCCAGTATTCGCAACGTCGCCGAGTTGCGGGGCGCCTTCGAGCGGCCGCCACCGGTCGTCATCGCGCCGGCCGAACTCTCCGACCGGCTGCAAAGCCGACTGCCCAGCTACGAGGTCGGTATCTACGATCGGTTTGCACCCGGTGCCGATCAAATCGCGATCTTCATCGACACCGCACGGCTGTAACCGATCACCCCGGACCGGCACGGTTTTTGCCACCCCATCGCCAGGACCGACACATGCCGGTCGACGCGTCGATTCCTGGACCCACCGTCGGCGTCATCGGCGGGGGCCAGCTCGGGCGGATGCTCGGCGAAGCCGCTGCCCCGTTGGGCATCGAGTTACACGTATTGGATCCCACCCCGAACTGCCCGGCGAGTGTCGTCGCGAGCGAACACATCGTCGCCGACTTCGACGATACTGCAGCTGTCGCCACGCTCGCCGATCGCGTCGACATCTTGACGCTGGAGATCGAACTCGCCGATCCGACCGCCTTGGCCGAGGCGTCGGCCCCGGTCGAACCGGCCCCGAATACGCTCGCGACCATCCAGGACAAACTCGAACAGATGCGAACGCTCGAAGCCGCCGGGATTCCATTGCCGCGATTTCGGGCCGTCGATGACCAAGCAGACCTGCTCGCCGCCCGGGACGACCTCGGCCTGCCGCTGATGCTCAAAGCCCGGACCGGGGGGTATGATGGCCGGGGGACTCTCGCCCTCCGGGACGAGAACGACCTCGAGGAGGCGTTGGAGACGATCGAACCCCCGGCGATGGTCGAGGAGTTCGTCGCCTTTGAGCGCGAACTCGCGGTCATGGTCGCCCAGGGGGCGGACGAACGCCGGTGCCATCCCGTCACGGAGACGATCCACGAAGCCGAGATTCTCAGGGAAACCGTCGTCCCGGCCGGGTGCTCGCGGGCGGTCGCTGACCGGGCGCGGGCGGTGGCTACGGACGTGGTGGCAGCGCTGGAGGGCCGAGGTATCTTCGGCGTCGAACTGTTCGAAACGACCGATGGCGAGGTGTTATTCAACGAAGTCGCGCCGCGGCCACACAACTCCGGGCACTGGACGATCGAGGGGGCCGTAACCTCCCAGTTCGAGCAACACCTTCGAGCCGTCCTCGGATGGCCTCTTGGCGACACTGACCGTCGCAGTGGGGCCGTCGTGACGAAGAACCTCCTCGGTGACGATGGCCCCACTCGCCCGGCTGGCCTAACGGATATTCGACCGATCCTCGAGGCATCCGACGTGCACCTCCACTGGTACGGCAAAGACGAGTTGCGCCCCCTCAGGAAGCTGGGCCATCTCACCGCCGTCGGCGACGCCCCCGATTCCACCCGCGATCGGGTGCGGAAGTGCCATCGGGCCGTCTCGTTTCGATAGCCCGATCGCGAGCGCTACGCTTACGGTCGGGCCCGTCGATGCGAGGGACATGCCCGAGCAGGAGGCGGATCTCATCGACTTCTTCGAGGCCGCGGCCGAACGCGACCGACCGGCGCGTGACACGCCGGATGTCGGTATTATCATGGGCAGTGATTCCGACCTCGACGTGATGATGACTGGCGGGCCCAGACGCGGCGCGTACGACGCACTCGTCGAGGAATTGGGCTTCGCCGAGGTAACCGACTACGAGGACCCGCCGGCCGCCCAGTTTACCTTCGAGACGTTCGTCGTCTCCGCGCATCGGACACCCGAGTTGATGTACGCCTACGCGGACACGGCGCGCGATCGCGGCCTCGAGGTTATCATCGCGGGTGCCGGTGGCAAATCCGCCGACTTACCAAATATGACCGCCTCGATCGCGTATCCCCTCCCGGTCGTTGGCGTCCCAGTGCAGGAAAAATCAGTTCCGTCGGTGATCGGCATGCCGACAGGGGCGCCGATCGTCGCCGTCGACGCGGGAAAGTCCTTCAACGCGGCGCTGTTCGCCGCACAGATCATCGCCCGATCGGAACCGGACCTCGCCGAGCGCCTCGAAGCCTTTCACGACGAACAGGCCCAGGCCGTCGCCGAGACGAGTTGGGCGTTGCACACCGCGGGCACGCCGGGCTTTCGCGAGGGTGAGTGAAGGCGAGATACGCCCGAGCGAAATGCCCGGGCGACGCCGTGATTTCGGCAAGAATGAACCCTTATGTAGGTGGCTCGCCAACCGCCGGCCTGTACGCAGTTTCCCATGAACGATTGGATCGCTATCGGCGCGTTTGCGACGATCGCCTTGCTCGTCCCCCTCGGGATGGTGGCCGGGTCGTGGCTGTTACGCCCGCGAGTGCCGGAACGCCACAAACGGGCCACGTTCGAAAGCGGCGAGGTCCCCACGGGTGACACGAGGATTCGCTTTAACATTCAGTACTACATGGTCGCCTTGCTCTTCGTCGTCTTCGATATCGAAACCGTCCTCATGTTCCCCTGGGCGCTCGTGTACACCGACGCCATCGATGCCGTCGGCCTCGCCCACGCGCTGGTGCCGATGCTGGCCTTCATCGGTATCTTGCTGCTCGGCCTCCTCTGGGCGTGGCGCAACGGGGCCGTCTCCTGGGCGCGTAGCCTCCGAGCCGACGCCGACACCGCTTCCACCTCATCACCATGAGTAGCGACAACTCCGAGATCGACGCCGACAGTATCGACGTGCTTACGAAGACGCGCGAGGGCCGGAGCGGCCCCGGCGTAGACGATCGGTTCAACTCGCGGCTGCGGCAAGCGATCGGCGCCTCGCCGTTCATCCTCACCAAGTTCGACAAGTTCATGAACTGGGTGCGGGGGTCGTCGATGTTTCTGTTGCAGTTCGGGATCGCGTGTTGCAGCCTCGAGATGATCCATACGATGATGATCAAACACGACGTGGATCGCTTCGGCGCGGGGGTGCCCCGAGCGTCGCCGCGCCAAGCCGATCTGATCATCGTACCGGGAACGATCGTCTCGAAATTCGCCCCCCGAATGAAGCGCGTGTACGATCAGATGCCAGAGCCGAAGTTCGTCGTCGGGATGGGCTCGTGTACCATCTCTGGCGGGCCCTTCCAGGAGGGCTATAACGTCGTCAAGGGTGCCGAGGAGGTCATCCCGGTCGACATTCACGTCCCCGGCTGTCCACCGCGACCGGAGGCCCTGGTGTACGGCATCGCCAAACTGCAAGAACGTGTTGCCAACGGCGAGTCCAGCCCGGTCGTCGTTAAACCGTACGAACTCGAGGAGTTCGGTGAGCTCGGTTCTGACGAAATCATCGATCAACTCGCCGACGAAATCGACGAGGACTCGCTTGTCATGCGATACAACTGGGCCGATTCGCCATGAGCACGCTCGAAGAACCGCCCGAACCGGACCGCGAGGTCGACCCCGAGGCAGTCGTCGACCGCCTCGGTGAGCGCGTGCTCGAGCGAGACGACCATCTCAACGCGCCGGCCGTGCGCATCAGGCCGGACGCCGTTCAGGAGACGCTGACGATCCTCCGGGACGAATTCGCGTTCGATCACCTCTCGTGTGTGTCCGCGGAGGACTTTCCGGATCGATACGAGAGCATCTATCACCTCAAACAGTACGCGGATCCGACGACGGAGTTCAGCGTCGTGGTCGCGACGGATCGCACCGAGCCGGTGATCGAGAGCGCGTCGCCCGTGTTCGAGACGGCCGATTGGCACGAACGCGAGGCGTACGATCTGGTCGGCATCGAGTACGACGATCATCCGGACTTGCGGCGCATCCTGCTGCCCGAATCGTGGACCGGCCATCCGCTCACTGACGACTTCAATCAAGACAAACCACAGATCGTCTCCTTCGAGGCGCACGAGAACCCCCTGTTGCGCGATCGGGAAGTCGCCGAGTCGGATACGATGCTGATCAACATGGGGCCACACCATCCGGCCACCCACGGCGTCTTGCACCTGAAGGTCACACTTGATGGCGAACAGGTCGCCCACGTCGAGCCCGACATCGGCTATCTGCATCGCTGTGAGGAACAGATGTGCGAAAGCGGCACCTATCGCCACCAGATCATGCCGTATCCTGATCGGTGGGACTACGCCTCCGCCGGCTTGCTCAACGAGTGGGCCTACGCCCGCGCCGCGGAGGACCTCGCCGACATCGAGGTACCAGAATACGCGCAGGTGATCCGGACGATGGGCGCGGAGTTGAGTCGGATGGCCGCTCACTTCCTCGCGCTCGGCACGTTCGTGCTCGACATCTACGGCGAGTTCAACGCGCTGTCGATGTATGCGATTCGCGACCGTGAGCGGGTGCAATCGTTCCTGGAGGATCTCACCGGGCAACGGCTCATGTTCAACTATCTCCGCCTCGGTGGCGTCGCATGGGACCTGCCCGAACCGCGCGAGGAGTTCTTCGAGGACGTTCGTCACTTCGTCGACGATCAGCTGCCGGAATCCCTCGAGGAAGTGCACGACATGATGACCGACAACGAGTTGTTCCAGATGCGCTGTGTCGATACCGGCGTCCTCGAGCCGTCGGTGGCCAAGCAATACGGCGCCACGGGGCCGGTCGCCCGTGCCTCCGGGATCGATTACGATCTCCGACGGGACGATCCGTATGGGTACTATCCCGAACTCGAGTGGGACGTTATCACCGAGGAGGAGGGAGATGTCTTTTCTCGCGTCCTCGTGCGCGTCCAGGAAGTCGAGGAATCCGCCCGCATTGTTCGCCAGTGTGTCGACGTTCTCGAGGACTGGCCCGAAGACGACCGCGAGATTCAGGCGAACGTCCCACGGACGCTCAAGCCGGATCCGGACACCCGCGTCTATCGCGCCGTCGAGGGGGCTAAAGGCGAACTCGGTATCTACATTCGCGCCGACGGCTCCGACACACCCGGGCGGTTCAAGATTCGCAGCCCCTCGTTTTGCAACCTCTCGACGTTACCCGAGATGGCCGAAGGCGATTACGTCCCCGACTTGATCGCCTCGCTCGGAAGTATTGACATCATTCTCGGGGAGGTGGATCGGTGATGGCCGGGGCGACAGTCGCGACGGTGTTGTTGCCGGAACGCTTCGTCGAGTGGCTCGGCCTCGATCAATTCGGCGTCGCCGGCGAGTTCGGCGCCGGTCTCCTCGCGGCGTTCCTCGTCGCCAACATCATGCTCGTCATGACGGCCGTAGCGGGGCCGTGGGCCAAGCGCAAGATCCGCGCACGATTCACCGACGCGATCGCCGTCAACAGGGTCGGGCCGTTCGGCCTTTTGATCATCGTTGCGGACGCCGTCAGGCTGCTATCGAAGGAGATCATTGTCCCCGAGGGAGCCGACCGCCCCGCCTGGGAGCTCGCGCCGATCGTCGTCGCGA
>CAZOFG010000001.1:108639-186774 GCA_964579125.1 uncultured Halobacteriales archaeon
GTCCCCGAGGGAGCCGACCGCCCCGCCTGGGAGCTCGCGCCGATCGTCGTCGCGATGAGCGCATTGCTGGGCTTCGCGGTCATCCCGATGGGCAGCGGCATTCAAGTCGCCGATCCCGAGGTCGGGCTGGTGTTCGTCTTCGCCGTTGCCTCCCTCGCGAGCGTCGGCCTCGTCATGGGCGGATACGCCTCGAACAACAAGTACTCGATGCTGGGCGGGCTTCGTGCGGTCGCGCAAAACATCGCGTATGAGATCCCGCTCGTGTTGATCGCGGCGTCGGTCGTGCTCTTCGCCGGAACGTTACGCATGAGCGAGATCGTCGCCGCACAATCCGAGACGCTCGTGCTGGTCGGGGGGATGGCGATCCCCTCGTGGTACGCGTTCGTGAACCCCTTCGCGTTCGTGTTGTTCCTCGTGGCGAACCTCGCCGAGGTCGGGCGCAACCCCTTCGATACGCCGGAAGCGCCGAACGAGATCGTTGCCGGCTACATGACGGAATACTCGGGCGTCTATTTCGTGTTGTTCTACCTCGGGGAGTTCATCCACATCTTCCTCGGTGGCGCGATCATCGCGACGTTGTTCCTCGGCGGACCGGCCGGACCCGTCCTCCCAGGGTTCATCTGGTTCCTCATCAAGATCTGGGCCGTCTTCCTGTTCACCCAGTGGGCCCGCTCGGCGATTCCACGGGTTCGCATCGATCAGGTTCTCGAGATCGGGTGGAAAGGTTTACTCGTGTTGAGTTTCGTCAACCTCGTGTTGACTGCCCTCATCGTCGGGGTGATCACCGCATGATCGGGGTTCTCAAATCGATGGCGACGACGATGAAACACGCCCTGCGCGGCGAGACCTTCACCGTCGAGTATCCCGACGTCGCCCCCGAGGTCAGCCCGCGGTTTCGGGGCGTCCACAAGTTCAGCCAGGAGCGGTGCATCTGGTGCCGGCAGTGTGAAAACGTCTGTCCGAACGACACCATCCAGATCGTCACCGACGAGCAACGCCAAGGCGAGCAGTACAACCTCCACGTCGGGCAGTGCGTGTACTGCCGCCTGTGCGAGGAGGTCTGCCCGGTGGACGCGATCGTCCTCACGCAGAACTTCGAGTTTACCGGCGACACCAAGGATGACCTCGTCTATAACAAGGAACAGCTGAAAAGCGTCCCCTGGTACAACGACCTCGATCCGCTCGCCGAACGCGAACCCGATCGCGGCTCGTGGGTCGGCGATGGCGAGGGCGCGGTCGATTATCAGTAGGTAGCGTCGGGATCACGATCGGGGCGAGCGCAACGGTATCTCGAAATCTTGAAAGGCACGCCAAGTGCAGGTGCAACTAATGGCCGAACTTGAGCTTGTAGCCTTTGTGCTGTTCGCGGCGGTCACCGTCGCCGCGAGCGCGGGCGTGGTGTTGGTACGCGATCCGTGGCACGGGGCGTTGCTGTTGGGGGTGGCGCTGTTGAGCGTCGCCGTCCACTACGTGATGCTGTACGCCGAATTCCTCGCCGTCATGCAGGTCTTGGTCTACGTCGGCGGAATCTTGATCCTCATCACCTTCGCGGTCATGTTGACCCGCCGCGAGGGTCGCATCCAGGAAGACCTCTCCAAATCATGACGACGAAACCCGAGTTCCGCCTCGGTCGACAGCAACTGCCGGGGATCCTCGCGATCGCCTTGTTCGTCGTAATCGCCTCGGTCGCGCTGGCCGCCAACTTCGGTGACGCGATCGGATTCTCCGCCGCGGAAAGCGTGACCGCGAACATCGGCTTCGCGCTGTTTAACATCCCCACGACGATCCCGTCTGATGGCTTTTTGGTGGCGTTTATTCTGATCGCCCTCGTCCTCGATGCGGCGCTGGATGGGGCCGTGTTGCTGGCGCGGCGTGAAGAGGAAGGCGATATGGTGACTGCGATCGGGGAGGACGGAGGTGAGACCGAATGAGTCCGGTGCCGATCGAGTACTACGTCGTGCTCTCGGCCGCCGTCTTCTGTATCGGCCTGTTCGGCATCCTCACCCGCAAAAACGCCCTGATGTTCCTCATGTCGGTCGAGTTGATGCTGAATGCCGCCAATATCAACCTCGTCGCCTTTGCCCTGTTGCACGGTTCGCTCTCGGGGCAGGTCTTCGCCCTGTTCGTCATGGCCCTCGCGGCGGCGGAGGTCGCGATCGGAATCGGCGTCATCCTCGTCCTGTATCGCAACTTCGGCGACATCGATGTCACCGAGGCACGCACCATGAGGTGGTAACAGATGGAGCAACTCTTCGATATCGCTCCGGCGATCGCCCTCTTGCCGCTCGTATCGTTTATCATTGCCTTACTGGTCGGCCGACGACTGCCGAAACAGGGCGCCATACCCGGCATTGTCGCCACCTTCGGCGCGCTCGTGCTGTCCGTCGGGACGGTCTTCGCAGTGCAATCCGAGGGCGCCCACGAGGCCTCGTGGTACACATGGGTTGCCGGACCCGAGGTGCTCGAACTCGAATTCGGCCTCTTGCTCGATCCGCTCTCGACGCTGATGCTCGTCATCGTCTCGCTGGTGGCCTTCCTCGTGCACGTCTTCAGTCTCGGCTACATGAACCACGACCCCGGCCATCGAGACCGCGGCGGGCTCCCCCGATATTACGCGGAACTGGGGCTGTTTTCGTTTTCGATGCTCGCGTTCGTCTTCGCAAACAACCTCTTGATGGCCTTCATCTTCTTCGAACTCGTCGGGTTGTGTTCGTACCTGCTGATCGGCTTTTGGTTCGACGACCGCGCCCCACCGAGTGCCGCGAAGAAAGCGTTTCTCGTGACGCGATTTGGTGATTACTTCTTCCTCGTCGGAACCGTCGGCGTGGTTGCCACCTTCGGCACGGCCGCCTTCGCCGGAGATGGCAGCTTCCCGCAACTCGCCCAGGGCGTCCTCGACGGGACGATCGGGACCGACGCCGTCGACACCTTCGGCGTCGAAGCGGAGACCTGGTTTACCATCCTCGGACTACTGGTCCTCGGCGGTGTCATCGGCAAATCCGCCCAGTTCCCCCTGCACACCTGGTTGCCCGATGCGATGGAAGGTCCGACGCCGGTCTCCGCGTTGATCCACGCGGCGACGATGGTTGCCGCTGGCGTCTACCTGGTCGCCCGGATGTTCGGCTTTTACGCGGTGCTTCCGACCGCATTGGGTGTCATCGCCTTCGTCGGGGCATTCACCGCATTGTTCGCGGCGACGATGGGTGTCGTCAAGGACGACATCAAGCAGGTGTTGGCCTACTCGACGATCTCACAATACGGCTACATGATGCTCGGCCTCGGCGTCGGTGGGTACGTGGCGGGGACGTTCCATTTGATGAATCACGCGTTTTTCAAGGCGTTACTGTTCCTCGGTGCCGGCTCGGTCATCGTGATGACCCATCATCACCAGGATATGTGGAAACTCGGTGGCCTCAAAGACCGCGCGCCGGTCACGTACTGGACGTTCCTGGCGGGCAGTCTCGCCCTGGCCGGTATCATTCCCTTTTCGGGCTTTTGGAGCAAAGACGAGGTGCTTCACGAGGCGCTGGCGGTCGGGCTCGAGACGCCCATATTACTCGTCGCGTACGCGATGGCGCTACTGGCGGTGTTCTTCACCGGATTTTACACGTTCAGGATGGTGTTGCTCACCTTCCACGGCGAGCCCCGCAGCGAGGCCGCCGCCGAGCCGGAGCCAGTCGGATGGGAGGTGAAGGGCCCACTCGTGGCACTCGGGGCCCTTGCGGTCACCTCGGGGCTCGTGAACATGACCCCAGTGGCCAAACTGGCCGACCTCGACGTCGAGTACCTCCATCACTGGCTCGATGAGGGCTTCACCGAACTCACCGCCGGGAGCTACACCGACCTCGTCCACGAGGCCTTCCCGACCGCCGAGCCAGGCGTGCTCATCCCGGCGGCCGTGTCCCTCGGACTCGCCCTCGCCGGGGCGTTGCTGGCGGTCAGGTTGTACCGGGATCCGTCGCCGTCACGCCACGTGGATCGGCTGGGGCCGGCGGGGACGGTGCTCGAGTCGAACTATTACCAAGACGAAGTCCAGGTCTGGCTCGCCCAGGGTGTCACCGTACCCATCGCTCGCCTGGCTGATGTCTTCGATCGCGTCGTCATCGATGGCCTCGTCAACGCGGCGTCGTCGGTCAGCCTCGCATTCTCGCGCCAACTGCGTCGCCTGCAGACCGGTGTCGTGACGAATCATGCCGCCCTCGCCGTCCTGGCCGTGCTCGTCGGCTTGGTTGGCTTCGGCCTCATCGGGAGGTGGTTCTGAATGTGGATCGAAGCCCTCCTGGCGGTGACGCTCATCGGCGCCGGGGCGACCTTCCTCGCCCCGAATCGCATCGCCGGAAAGCTCGCGTTCGTCCTGAGTCTGGTGCCCCTTGTGGGCAGCCTCGCGATGTTCGCCCTCTTCGATGGGAGTGGGAACGCCCTGCGTCGCGGTGCCGATATCGCGTTCGAAGAGCAACTTGAGTGGTTCTCCCTCGGCGAGTTGTACACGCTGAACTGGCACGTCGGTCTCGACGGAATCAGCCTCCCCTTGGTGGTCCTCGCGACGGTTCTCACGTCGGTCGCAATCTTGCACGCGTGGTCCCGTATCGACGAGCGCGAATCGCAGTTTTACGGGCTGGTCTTGTTCCTCGAGACGGCCCTGATCGGCGTTTTCGCCGCGCTCGATTTCTTCGTCTGGTTCGTCTTCTGGGAGGCCGTCCTCGTGCCGATGTATCTGTTAATCGGTATTTGGGGCGGTGAGGACCGCCGCTATGCGGCGATCAAATTCTTCGTCTACACCAACATCGCCAGCCTCGTCATGTTCATCGGCTACATCGCCCTCGTCGCCGGCCTCGGCGATGTAGTGACGAGCTTCGATCTCACCGAGGTGGCAATCGCGCTCGAGACGACCGAACCCGATGCGCTCGAGTGGATCGACGCGAGTACGCTCAAAGCCGGTGCCTTCATCGCGTTGTTCCTCGGCTTCGCGGTGAAGGTTCCCGTCGTGCCGTTCCACACGTGGCTGCCCGACGCGCACGTGCAAGCACCGGCCCCGGTCTCGGTGCTCTTGGCCGGCGTCCTGCTGAAAATGGGCACCTACGCCCTGTTGCGGTTTAACTTCACGATGCTGCCGGAGCAGGCGGTCGACTTCGCGCCCGTGATCGCGGCAGTGGCCGTCATCAGCGTCATCTACGGGGCGATGCTGGCCCTCGCCCAACACGACCTCAAACGTATCGTCGCGTATTCATCCGTCTCATCGATGGGGTATGTGATTCTCGGGCTCATGGCACTCACCGTCTACGGAGTCGGCGGTGCGACCTTCCAAATGGTCAGTCACGGCCTCATCTCCGGGTTGTTGTTCCTCGTCGTCGGCGTCATCTACCATCACACCCACACCCGCGAGGTGGCCGACATCTCCGGACTCGCAGCGAAAATGCCCCTCACCGTCACGGCCTTCGTTGCCGGCGCATTCGCCTACCTCGGGCTGCCGCTCATGTCCGGCTTCGCGGCGGAGTTCTTCATCTTCCTCGGGGCGTTCGAATCCACGCATCTCCCCGCGGCCCAGCTCGTGACGGCGGCCGCCATGTTCGGCATCGTCATCGTGGCCGGCTATCTGCTATGGGCGATGCAACGGACGCTGTTCGGGCCATACGACCTCACCACCGGCGAGGACGCCTCCGTCGCCGCCGTCCACGATCTCGCGCCGATGGCGATCCTCATCGGGTTGATCATCCTGCTTGGGGTCGCCCCCGATCTCGTCTTCGATATGGTCAAGGACGCGACGACACCGATCATCCCCGGAGGTGATGGCCTGTGAGCCTGGAGTTGCCCGCCTGGTCGGCGATCGGGCCAGCGATCATCCTCGCCATAACGGCACTTTCGGTCTTCGCACTCGATAGCCTGCGACGAAAGCCGATCGACCATCGCCTACTGGCCGGCGTCGCCCTGGTTGGATCGCTCGCTGCAGGGAGTGTTTCGGTGTGGTATCTCATCGAAGGCGTGGGCGATCCGGCCCGCCGAGGCGTCTTCGAGTTGTTCCAATCGACCCTCGTAGTCGATCGCATGGGCTTGTTCTTCGCGACCATCGTCGCCGCCGTTACGGCGCTGGTCGTTCTCGCCAGTTACGACTATCTCGGCGATCATCGCCACCGCGGCGAGTACTACTCCCTCGTGTTGCTCGCCGCCACCGGCATGACGACGATGGCCTTCGCCAACAGCCTGGTGACGGTCTTCGTCGCGCTCGAACTCTCAAGTCTGCCGTCGTATGCGTTGGTGGCCTTCCTCAAACACAATCGCGGGAGCGTCGAGGCCGGCCTGAAGTACTTCCTCATCGGTGCCACCGCGAGTGCCGTACTCGTCTACGGGATCAGCCTGGTCTATGGCGCCACCGGTGGACTCGTCCTGTCCGACATCGCAACCAGTCTGAGCCAGTCCCAAAGCAGCCTCCTCGGTCTCGGCCTGCTATTGGTGATCGCCGGTATTACCTTCAAAACCGCCAGCGTGCCGTTTCACATCTGGGCACCGGATGCGTACGAAGGGGCGCCAGCGCCGATCAGTGCGTTTCTGTCCTCTGCCTCGAAGGCAGCCGGCTTCGTCGTCGCATTTCGCGTCTTCGTCGAGGCGTTTCCGCTCGATGTCGTGGTTGATCTCGGCCTCGATTGGGTCCTCGTCTTTCAGGTGCTCGCAGTGCTCACGATGACACTCGGCAACGTCGCTGCAGCCACCCAAAACACCGTCAAGCGGATGCTCGCGTACTCCTCGATCGGCCACGCCGGCTACGCGCTGATCGGCCTCGCGGCGTTGACCACCGGCGGTGCGTATAACGACCTCGTCCTCGGGGCGGGGATGATGCACCTTCTCGTGTATGGCTTCATGAATACGGGCGCGTTCCTGTTCATCGCCCTCGCGGAGCGGTGGGAGCTCGGGCGGGGATTCGATGCCTTCAACGGCCTCGCCAAAACCGCGCCGATCGCTTGCGTCGCGATGACGGTGTTGTTACTCAACCTCGCGGGGCTGCCCCTCGGCGGTGGCTTCCTCACGAAGTACGTCCTCTTCGCCGGAGCGGTGAGTGCCGGCTTCTGGTGGCTGGCGGTGGTGGGCGCGCTCAACAGTGCCCTCTCGCTGTTTTACTACTCCCGGGTCATCAAAGCAATGTGGCTCGAAACACCCGCCGACGACCACGACATCGAGGGCTACCCGCTCGGGCTCTATACCGCCATCCTCGTCGCCACCGTCGTGACCGTCCTCGCACTGCCGGCGTTCGGCCCGATCGCCGAGACGGCCACCGATGCCGCGGGGATCGTCCTCGGGTAACCTGACGCCAGGCTTACGACGGCTTCGATCGGAACTCATAGGACATGACTGAACGCGTGCTCCTCGGCGCGGGCAATTTGGGACGGCGCCTCGCGCAAGCCCTCTTGAGTGAGGGCGCGGCCGTTCGGGTCGGAACCGAGCGCGAAGATGCCGCATCGGAGCTACGCGAACTCGGCATTTCGGCAAGTACACTTTCCTCCCTCAGCGAGCCATCGTCGATCGCGTCCCTCGGGGACGATCCCACGACCATCATCGTCTGTGTCGACGACCTTGCGGATCCGGCTACAACACTTCGCGCCGCCCGCGACGCCTTCCCCGGGGCCCGCCGCGTCGCCCTCGTCGATACCCAACCGGCCCCACCAACCGAACTGGCCGAACAGGTCATCGACGTAGGTGCGCTCGGTGCAGACAATCTTGTTCGACGGATCCTCGATCCAGACCTGCCACGAACGATTGGCCTCCTTCGTACGCTCGAGGATCTCGAGGAACCGGTCGCCGTCGTGATGCACGATAACCCCGATCCGGACGCCATTGGTGCCGCGATCGGGATGGTCGCGCTCGCCGAGAGCGTCGGCACCGACGCGGTCCCGTGTTACTCGGGGACGATCGCTCACCAGGAAAACCGCGCGTTCGTGAACATCCTCGACCTCGAGTTGATCGATCTCGGCGATGCCCCGAATCCCGACGAGTACGGCGGGATCATCCTCGTCGATCACGCGTATCCCGGCATCAACGATCAGCTCCCCCTGGGCGCGACCATTGACGTGATCATCGACCATCACCCCTCCCGTGAGGAAGCCCGGGCGACGTTCGTCGACCGTCGGCATTCGGTGGGCGCTACGAGCACGCTCGTGGCGAATCACCTCATCCGGGCCGAAGAACCGCTCACCACGACACTGGCAACGGCACTTTGGTATGGCATCCAGGTCGACACGGACGGGTTTCACCGCGGCGTCTCCTCGCTCGATTTCGAGGTGGCCGCCCGGCTGCGACCGGCCGTCGACGGCGACGTCCTCGAACAGATCGAATCCTCGCAGGTCAGTGCCGATACCTTGGAGACCATCGGAGCCGCGATCAGGAATCGCGAAACCGATGGCGCCGTCACCTTCACCGCAGTTCGGGCCATTCAGGATCGCGACGCCCTCGCCCAGGCGGCGGAGATGTTGTTGCAACTCGAGGGAATCTCGACCGTCGGCGTGGCCGGCACCACCGAAGAAATGGTGTACCTCTCGGCCCGCACGAGCGACGAGACGATCGATATCGGTGACGCCGTTCGCCTTGCGTTCGACCGCATCGGGAGTGCCGGTGGACACGAGGACATGGCCGGCGCACAAATCCCTCGCGAGGGCCGAGGCGGGCTCCCCGTCGACGATGACGACTTCGTCCCGGTCCTCAAGGCTCGATTTCTCGAGGGAATCACGGTTGCATCCCGGCCCTTGCCGTCCGGGCATCACGTCGGCGAACTCGAGGGCTGAGGCCGGGGTGCTTTTGCCCCCTCGGGACCGACCGATGAGGTGTCATGCCGGAATCCCGGCGGGCGCTCGTCAAGGACTACATGACGCGCGATGTCGAGACGGTCTCCCCAGAAGACCACGTCATCGACGTCGCACGGCGGATCGCTGAGAGCAATCACAACGGCTTTCCAGTGACCGAGCGCCGCCAGGTGCAAGGGTTCGTCTCCGCACGCGATTTGTTGTTGGCCGATGACACCGAGCCAGTCTTCAAGGTCATGGCGACCGATCTCGTCGTCGCACATCCCGAGATGCGAGTGACTGACGCCGCTCGGGTCATCCTCCGGTCGGGGATTCAAAAACTCCCGGTCGTCGACGACGCGAACAACCTCGTCGGGATCATTTCCAACGCCGACGTCATTCGCAGCCACATCGAGCGCGCCACGCCGGAGAAAGTACTCAAACTCAAAGAGACGCTCGAACGCATTCACGACCTTTCGTTCGAGATCGACCGCCATGCCGTCTCGATCGAGGATCTCGTGCCCACCCAAAAACGCGTCTACGCAGACGAACTCGAGGGACGGCAATACGAGATGGAACGCGGCCTCGCCGAACCGCTGGTCGTCATCGACGTGAATGGCCGGTTGCTCCTGGCGGATGGACACCACCGCGTTCTCGCCGCCCATCAACTCGGCATCGACGAACTCGAGGCGTACGTCATCGTCATCGAGGAGGCCAATGTCGAACTCGGCATGGAAGAAACCGCCAGACGGGAAGGCCTGGAGTCGATCGACGATATCGAGGTCGTCGATTACGCCAAACATCCCCTCATCGAGCGGACGAAACGCCTCCAGTAGTCGGCTCGAGCGTTTATCAATGCAGTAACAGAACGAGGCTTCAGCAAACCGTTTTTACCGTCACCCTCGTGCGATATCGTGATGTCGGTCCCCGCGATCGAAGTCGATAGCTTGACGAAGCGGTACGACTCGGTGACAGCCATCGAGGATATCTCATTCACGATCGATAGCGGCGAGCTCGTCGGGATTCTCGGGCCCAACGGGGCCGGGAAGACGACGCTAATCAAGTCGATCCTCGGGCTCGTCGTTCCATCGTCCGGTAACGTGCGAATCGCCGGAATCGACGCCCGGGAACGACCGCGTCGTGTCTATCGCCACGTCGGGGCGATGCTCGAGGGAGCGCGCAACGTTTACTGGCGCCTCACCGTCCGGGAGAACCTCGCGTTCTTCGGCGCGCTCGGAGGGCAGGATCCTGACGCCGCGCGCGATCGGCACGATCGCCTCCTCGAGCAGTTCGGCCTTGCCGATAAGGCCGACGTTCCCGTCAACGATCTCTCGCGTGGTCAAAAGCAGAAGGTCTCACTCGCGTCGACGCTTGCGAGAGGCACGGATGTCGTTTTCCTCGACGAACCCACCCTCGGTCTCGATGTCGAGGCCTCCCTGGAACTCCGGCGGGAACTCAGCCGGCTCGCCGAGGAGGAGGCGATTACGGTAGTCCTTTCCAGCCACGATATGGACGTGGTGGAAGACGTCTGTGATCGGGTCGTCATCCTCTCCGACGGGGGTATCATCGCCGACGACGCGGTCGACGACCTCGTCTCCGTCTTCGACACCAAGGCATACCGCATCACCGTGAACGGGTCGGTTCCCGAAGAGGTTCGCGCGTCGCTCACGTCTTCGTTCCACGCCGACGGTTTCGAGGCCGTCGGTGATCAGACTCGCTTCGAGGTACGGGTCGACGGCGACACCACGCTCTATCAGGTCACCGATGCCCTCCGTGAACCCGGCCTCGAACTCGTCGATATCGACCGACACGACCCGGACCTCGAGGAGGTCTTCCTCGACGTGACCAACAATCGCATCCGAGGTGATGCAGCGTGACGTCGCCAGCGCCATCAGCCGCCCCCGTCTATACCGACGTCGACACAGGCGTCCGCGGATATCTCCGGTTCTTGCGCGCCGCCTTCAAGAAAAAATTGCTGTTGTTATGGCGCTACCCGGTGAACACGCTCTCACAGTTCGGGACGGTCGTGATCGTCTTTCTCATCGTGTTCTATGGCGGTCAGGCGGTCGCCCCGGCGGCGATCTCCGAAAGCATCGAAGGCATCATCGTCGGCTACTTCCTCTGGAGCATGGCCGTCACGGCGTACTCGGGGCTGTCCTGGGGGGTGACCCGAGAGGCCCAGTGGGGGACGCTCGAACAGCTGTTCATGTCGCCGTTCGGCTTCAACGCCGTCATGGTCGCGAAGACCGTGGTGAACGTCCTCGAATCGTTCTTCTGGGGTGCCGGAACGCTTCTCGTTATGATGGTCGTGACCGGCCATTGGCTCGCGATCGACCCAGTAACCATTCTCCCATTGCTCACCCTCGCCATCGCCCCAGCCGTCGGCATCGGCTTCGTCTTCGGTGGGCTGGCCATCCGGTTCAAACGCATCGAGAACGCCTTTCAGTTGATGCAGTTCTTCTTCATCGGACTTATCGCTGCGCCCGTCCACGAGTATGCCCTCCTGAAATGGCTCCCGCTCGCGCAGGGGAGCCAACTCCTCCAGACGGCGATGCAAGACGGTGTCGCCCTCTGGGCACTGCCTGTCGACGAGCTTGGTGTGCTACTCGCCACGGCCGTCGGGTACCTCGTCCTCGGATACGCCGCGTTTCATTACTGCCAGCGCTGGGCGCGACGCGAAGGCGTCATGGGGCATTACTGAGGGTGCAACATCAGTCGCACCGAATCCTTAATGGAGGCTCTGACGAAGTGTTCCCCCATGTACGACGAGGACGAACTCGCGGATATCCGTGGGGCCCGCGAGGACTGGGCAGAGCAAACCCTCGATCCCGCACTCGAGCACGCCGGCGAGCGAAAGGATCGGTTTGCCACGGTCTCTAACCTCGAGGTCGATCGACTGTACACGCCAGAGGACGTGGGCGATCTCGAGTACCTCGAAGACCTCGGATTCCCGGGCGAGCCCCCGTACACGCGGGGACCGTACCCTACGATGCACCGGGGTCGGTTGTGGACGATGCGCCAATTCGCCGGCTTCGGCACGCCCGAAGAGACCAACGAGCGATTTCATTACCTCATCGAGGAAGGACAGACGGGGCTCTCGACGGCCTTCGATATGCCGTCGCTGATGGGTATCGACTCGGATGACCGCATGAGCGACGGCGAGGTGGGCCGTGAAGGCGTCGCGGTCGACACGCTGCGCGATATGGAGATCATTTTCGACGGAATCGACCTCGGCGAGATCTCGACGAGTTTCACGATCAACCCGAGCGCACCGGTCATTTACGCGATGTACGTCGCCCTCGCCGATCAACAGGGCGTTCCCCGCGAGCGGATTCGGGGGACACTCCAGAACGACATGTTCAAGGAGTTCATCGCGCAGAAGGAGTGGGTGGTTCCCCCGGATCCCTCACTGAAACTCGTCACTGACGTGGTCGAATTCGCCGCGGACGAGACGCCGAAGTTCCATCCCATCTCCATCTCCGGATATCACATCCGTGAGGCCGGGTCGACGGCCATCCAAGAGTTGGCGTTCACGTTAGCGGACGGCTTCGCCTACGTCGAGGACGCCCTCGACCGGGGGCTCGAATTGCCCGAATTCGCTCCCCGACTCTCGTTCTTCTTCAACTGTCACAACTCCTTTTTCGAGGAGATCGCCAAATTCCGTGCGGCCCGGCGTATTTGGGCGGATCGCATGGCTGAGTGGTATGGGGCGACCGAGGACGAGGTACGCCGGCTCAAGTTCCACACTCAAACGGCCGGGCAGAGTCTCACCGCCCAACAGCCCCTGAACAACGTCACCCGCACAACGATCCAAGCGCTCGCGGCCGTACTCGGCGGGACCCAAAGCCTCCACACGAACAGCTACGACGAGGCCCACGCTCTCCCGAGCGAGGAGGCCGTCCGGGTGGCCCTCAGAACCCAACAGATCATCGCCGAGGAATCTGGCGTCGCCGACACGGTCGACCCGCTCGGGGGGAGCTTTGCCGTCGAAGCGCTGACCAACGAGGTCGAAGAAGAGGCGATGGCCTACATCGAAGAGATTCGTGACCTCGGTGACGGGTCGATGCGGGAAGGCGTCCTCGCCGGGATCGACGAGGGCTACTTCCAGCGTGAAATCCAGGAGGCCGCCTACGAGTACCAGGAACGCGTCGAACGCGAGGAGGAAGTCGTCGTCGGGGTCAACAAATACACCATCGAGGAGGACACCAGCCCCGAAATCCTCAAAATCGACGAGGCAACCCAACGCGAGCAGCGCGAGCGCCTTGCCCACGTCAAAGACGAGCGCGACGACGAGGCCGTCGAAACCGCCCTTGCTGAGATCCGAGCAGCTGAGAAAGCCGGGGAGAACGTCATTCCGCCGATGATCGAGGCGGTGAAAGCGTATGCCACGATGGGGGAGATTATGTCGGTCTTCGAAGACCTCCACGGCCCCTATCAGGAGACGATCGGCGTCGCTTGAGTCGATCTTGCCGCCCGAATCGGGCTGAGGTGTCGAGCGTTCGCGGCTCCCTTACGGTCGATCGTCGTCTTCGAGACACGCCCAAATCGGGTCGGTCACCGACTCGACTGCAGCGTAGGGGTCCGTTTCACGTGCGCGAATCGCGTCGACGAGCTCGGTCATGCCGCCCTGGGCGGCGAGTTCTTCGTCGATCATCGCACCTACATCCTCCCGCAACAGCGTTCTGAGTTCTTCGCGATAGCGTCGGCGCTGCTGGTCACGTCCCGAGTCAGTCGTGGTGAGATGCTCGCGGTGCGCATCGATCGCGTCGATGAGGTCAGCAATCCCCGTTTCCGCCGTCGCAACGGTCTCGATGATGGGGGGTTCCCACGCCTCACCGCCCTCGAGTTCGGGATCGATCCGACTCAACTCGCGCAGTTCCTCGACGACCCGGTCGGCCCCGTCGAGATCCGCCTTGTTCACGACGAAGACATCCGCGATCTCGAGGATGCCCGCTTTGAGGACTTGGACCATATCGCCAGATTGGGGCGGCACGAGCACGAGAACGGTTCCGGCCGTCCGTACGATGTCGATCTCGTTCTGACCGGCCCCGACCGTTTCGATGATGATCCGATCCATGCCGGCCGCGTCGAACACGCGGACCGCGTCCGCCGTCGCGCTTGAGAGTCCGCCGAGAGTGCCCCTGGCGCTCATCGAGCGCACGAAGACGTCATCGTCGGTGACCGCCTCGGCCATGCGGATCCGATCGCCTAGTACCGCCCCACCGGAAAAGGGCGATGAGGGATCGATCGCGATGACACCGACGGACTCCCCTCGATCCCGATACGCACCGACGAGTTTGTCCACGAGGGTCGATTTGCCGGCGCCGGGACTACCAGTCACCCCGATCACCGACGCATCGGTGCTTTGGCGGTGTAACGCACCGACGAGGTCCCGATAGCCAGGCTCACGGTTTTCGATGCGCGTAATGGCGCGGGCGATCGCCCGCTGCTCACCGGTCACAACGCCCTCGGGGAGGTCGGGCTCCTCGGCCGTCATCGCTCCGGCACGTGATCGCGAATAAACGAAATAGTCTCCTCGATGCTCGTGCCGGGGCCGAAGACCTCCGCGACGCCAGCCTCTTTGAGCGCTTCGGCGTCCTCATCGGGGATAACCCCGCCGACGAGGACGAGGGTGTCCTCGAACGCCTCGGCTTCTTGAAGGCCCTCGATGACCTGTGGAACGAGCGTGTTGTGCGCACCGGAGAGGATCGAGATGCCGATCACGTCGACATCTTCCTGGATGGCAGCTTGGACGATCTCCTCGGGGGCCCGATGCAGCCCCGAGTACACGACCTCGAAGCCGGCGTCACGAAACGCTCGCGCGATCACGTGTGCCCCACGGTCGTGTCCATCGAGGCCGACCTTCGCAACGAGACAGCGAATCGCCCGCTGTCGGCCATCGGTGCTCATTGGTGAATCCGTGCCCCGCTGACCGTATCACGTTTTCGAAGCACCATAAAGGGAAACCGTATTGAGCCCGCGGGATTGACCCTCACGAACGAGTCGAATATTTGTGCCCCGCCTCAATTCCGTCGATCCCCTCCGCGTCACAGCCGGGTTGACGGCCATCGCGTACGCGGTTGTGATCGCGACGTTCGTCGATGCCCTGCCGATCTATCCCTCGCTGACATCCACTGAGATCGACCTCTTTTCGCACGCCATCGCCGTGGTCAATACCCTCACGATCGTGACGATTCTTGCTGGAGTGTATTGCATCCGCCATCGCCGCATCCGCGCGCACGCCGCCGCCATGGCCACGTCGGTTGGATTGATTTTGCTGTTTCTCGTGTTGTATCTCTGGAAGATCGGTGGCGGTGGCACGAAGGAAATCGCCGGTGATCCCCACATGCTCGTCTATTACGCGTATCTCGCGATGCTCGCCATCCACATCGTGTTATCCATCATCGCGGTGCCACTCGTCTTGTACGTCCTGCTGTTGGCGCTCACCACACCGATCGAACGCATTGGGCAAACACGCCATCCGACGATCGGACGGTGGGCTGCCGGTGTCTGGCTGGTCAGCCTCATCCTCGGCGTCATCACCTACGTAATTCTCAATCACGTGTACGAACCGACGCTAATGCTCAACGGCTGGTGGTAGGCACACTCGCCGCCCCGATAGCAAACAGCGCTCCAGCCGCGAGCAGCACCAGGGCAACCGCAAGCGCATCCGGCGGCGAGCCAGCGAACGCCGCTCGCATCGCCCGTGCATAGTGTGTGACCGGGGAGAATTCGACGAGCCACCTGGTCGCGTCGGGAAAAACCGTCGGTGGTAGCAACGTCTCTGAGAAAAAGGCGATCGGAAACCCGATGGCATTGGCGATGGCGATGGCCCCGTCTTCTGAATCGGCCAGTCGGCCGATGATGGCACCAACTCCGGCGAACGTCGCGAGAACGGCGATACTCAACGGAATGAACCAAAGCGTCAGATTCGCGCTCGCGGTGGTTAGTGTGACACCGGCACCGAACACGATTGCCACCGGGATAGCTGCCAGGGCCCCTGCAACAATGACGCGCGCTGCGAGGTACTCCCACCGGCGCAATGGCGTCGTCGCGAGCTTATCGAACCGAGCCGCAGCGCGGTCCCGAGGCACCGAGCCAGCCACCCGCGACAGCGGGGCGAACACCAGGACGACTGCGGCGTAGCCCGGAAGAAAGTACGACGCGTCGGCCCCGAGGAACGTTCCATCACCAGCCCGAATCGCCGCCACGTAGACCAGAACGAAAAGAATCGGAAAAATAAGGGTGAAAAACAACGCCGTCCGGCGCCGGGTGAAGGATTTGAACTCGGCGATGCACTCCGTACGTACGCGAGTGTAGCGACTCATCGGTCCTCATCCTCCTCGAGGACGGTCATGAAGAACTCTTCCAGTGGTGGGTGCTCCCATCGCATCGATCGGACCTCGAAGTCCGCGTCCGTCAACTCAGTAAGCACCGCCGCCACGTCCGAGAGGGTTTGCGAATCGAACGTAACGGCTTCGTCCACAATATGTGCGTCCGGAAATCGTTCGGCGATGGGGCCCGGGTCCGGCGTCTCGATATGCAGGCGCTTGTGGCCGAGTTGATCAGCGATGAGGGAATCGACCTCGCCGAATGCGAGCAATTCGCCTTCGTTGAAAAACGCCACGCGATCCGCGAGCCGATCGGCTTCCTGCATGTCGTGCGTCGTTACGAGAATGGTCGTGTCCGCATCGAGTAGCGTCGGGAGATACGACCAGATCGCCTGCTTTCCGGCGGGATCGATGCCTGTCGTCGGTTCGTCGAGAATGAGCAGGTCGGGATCGTTGATCAACGCGGCGGCCAAACACGTACGGCGCTGTTGCCCGCCGGAGAGGTGGCGATACTGGCGCGTGGCGGCCTCTGCAAGGCCGAGTTCATCGATCAGCGCCGAGACGGGACGCCCCTGCTCGTAGAGGCCACGATATCGAGTGAGAAGTTCGCGAGGGCTGAGTCGTTCGAGCGGTCGATACGATTGTGGGAGGAGCCCAATGCGCTCACGCGCGACCGACCGGGGCGTCTCGCCCAGCACCGAGATCGAGCCCGCATCGGGGGTCAAAATGCCGGTTAACAACCGGACGAAGGTTGTTTTCCCCGCACCGTTCGGGCCGAGAATTGCGGTGATCGAGTTCGCCGGAATCGTGACACGCACATCCTCCAGTGCCGTCGTGTCGTCGTAGGAAAACGAGACCGACTCGAGGGCGATCGCCGGCGACGACATACCGGCGACTCGCCGGCGATGGCTCCTAAACGTTCGGATCGGTGGAAAACTGCCTCGCGCGTTACAGCGACAGGCCCGCACTATACGCCCATTCGTAGCCCGCCAGCCCAACAAGGGCCAATGCGGCTCCAGTCAGCGCGATGTTTTTCAGAAACTGTGTCATTTCGGTTTCGGCTGCTTCGCCCTCCTGCGCCCAGAAATCGTGCATCGTCAGGGCCGCCACGACGAGGAAGGCCGCGAGGGCGAGCGCACCCACGGCCGGATAGACACCAGCCACGACCGAGAGGCCGCCGGCCACCAACACGATCCCCGAGCCGATGACGGCGAGGCTCGGTGCTGGCAGGCCTTTGTACTCGGCGTATCCGGTCATGTCCTCAAGCGAGAGGAAGTGATTCAATCCCATGAACGCGAGGACGCCACCGAATAGGATGCGACCGACCAAGAGAAGCCCTTCTTCGAGTCCGCTCAGTGTCATGCGTCACCCACCTCCGCGCTGTCTGTGCGTTCCTGCGTCGATACGTTCGATACCAATTGTGGTAACATTACAGTAGTAGGTTCGGAAAGGAACCCATTTATATTCACGGTGATATATTTGTCAGTAGGTTACACCGATGTCTTCACTCGAGGATCCCGATGAACCGGCCAGCGATCCGGACGACATTTGTCTGCTCGTCGAGGCAATCGAGCAGATCGGTTCGGAGTGGCGACTGATCGTGCTCGAGGATCTCACCGATGGCGAGAAGCGCTTCAACGAACTCAAACGCTCAACCGATGCCAGTTCGCGCACGCTCTCACGGGTCCTCGACGATCTTCAAGAGGCGCAATTGGTCCGCCGACGCGTCGAAGACGATCCACTCGCGACGTACTATTGCCTCACCGAAAAGGGCGAGGCACTGGAGCCAGTCTTTGAGTGTCTCGAAGCATGGGCCGAGGACTGGGCACTCGTGAGGGACTCGGCGACGCCAGCATAATCCGAGTAGTGAACGGCTCACTCCCTGGTGAGTGCATACCAGACTGCAACCGCCGCGAGGCCGATCGCGGGGAGCACCGGAAACACGATAAAGGTCGCCCGGAACCCGAGTTGGGGCGGTCGAAGATAGACGATCGCCGGAACGACACCGAAGGCTACCGCTATGGCCGCGATGAACAGCCAGTCTCGGATGTGCTCGGAACGCATCGCCACTAAACCTTCTCGTCAGGCACGAGGACCACCTTGCCGACACCGTCCCGCTCCTCGAGGAGGCGATGCCCTTCGGCCGCTTCGCTCATCGGAAGCCGTTCGCGAATGACGGGCTCGAAGGCTCCATCCCATACAAGCGAGAGCACGTCATCGATTTCGCCCACGCTCGCCATCGTGGAACCGTGGATCGAGAGTCCATCCCAGAAGACGCGATTCACGTTCAACTCCGGGCGACCCCCCGTCGTCGCCCCACAGGTGACGAGCGTCCCGCCCTTGACGAGGCACTTGAGCGAGTCCGACCAGGTCGCCTCGCCGACGTGATCGACGACAACGTCGATGCCGCGGCCATCCGTTTCAGTCTTGATTATCTCTTTGAACGACTCCGACTCGTAGTTGATGACGCGATCCGCCCCGAGGTCACTGACGGTTTCCAGCTTTTCGTCGGTCCCCCCGCTCGCGTAGACGGTTGCACCGGCATAGTCGGCGATTTGGACGGCTGCATGCCCGACGCCGCCAGTAGCGCCTTGCACGAGGACCGAATCTCCCGGACCGAGGTCGGTTCGCGTCATCAGCATCCGCCAGGCAGTCTGGAAGACGAGCGGTGCACTCGCTGCAACCGCCCACTCGACATCTCCGGGCACGCGCGCGAGATTTTCGGCCGGCACCGCCGCGTATTCGGCGTGAACGCCCGACGTATGCTCGCCGATAATGTGGTATTCAGGACATAACGGTTCCTCGCCGTTGCGACAGTGCTCGCACGTGCCACACGAAGCGCCAGCCAAGAGTGCGACTCGATCGCCCCGCTCGAAGCGATCGACCTGTTCGCCCACCTCGCGAACGAGCCCCGCGCCGTCGCTGCCCGGGACGTGTGGGAGCGCCAGGTCGACACCGGGGAGGCCCCGGCGGGTCCAAATATCGAGGTGGTTCAACGCGCCTGCATATACCTCGACGAGGACCTCATCGGGATCGGGATCCGGATCGGGGTGAGAACCGTATTCGATCACCGACCGATCGCCGTGATCGCGATACATGACGGCATCCATACGATGCGCTGGCCGGGCGCGAGCAATAGGCTTTGGCGTGTTCGTATCGACCCCGACATACACGGTCCCGCCCCGCCAACACGGACACATGCCGGCCGTCGAACCTGTGGCGATCGAAGGCGAGTTGGGGATCGGTGTCGTCTCGGTGACGACCACGAGAAGTCGTGACGAGGACGCCCCTGGCGATCGAGCCGTCGAACGGATCGAAGCTGCGGGATACACCGTGCCGATTCGTGAACTCATCAATGACGACTACGACGAGATTCAACGCCTGATCACGCGCTTCGTGAATCGGAAGGACATCCATGCCGTGGTACTCAACGGGGGGTTCGGGTTGCACGACCGCGACGTGACGGTCGAAGCGATGCGCCAACTCATCGCCAAGCGACTGCCGGGTGTCGAAGAGGCCATCCGCGCCCAGCTCCGCCAGACCGACGAAACGCTGGCACTCGTGGATCGATCGGTGTGTGGTGTCCGCGCCGGCGTCGTAGTTTGTGGTGTCCCTGCCGACGCGACCGTCGTCGAGGCTGCCTTGGATGATGTCCTCCTCCCGGAGCTTTCGTATCTCGTTGGGCTCGCTCGCGTCGGTCGCGAGGGTGAACACGCTGATAGCGGCTAAATCCGGCGCGTGTCGCCCGTCGCCTCCGTCGCCCGATCGTGAATCGCCGCGGCGAGTTCTGCCGGCGAAATCAGACTCGGATCCACCGAGAGATCCGCCTGTGCGCTGGCGAACGGTGGCAGATTCGACGCCGTATACAGTATGACCTGAATGTCCGGGTTGAGCTCCTTGGCGACCGGGATGAGCGACGCATGGGCCACGTCCGTCAGGACGATCGCCGCCGCCGAGGCCACACCGGCACCCGCGAGGTCCTCCTTGATCGGCGCGCCAGGCAAGCGATCGGCCGTCAACTCGTGCTCGGCGAGGCCCTCGCGGAAGTCCGGTTCGTCGGGACCGACGATGATGACGTCACTCATATTCGATCGTTGCTGGCGGTTTGTGGGTCACGTCGTACACGACGCGCGCGACGTCCTCGTTCTCACCCGTGATGCGGCTTTGGATGCGTTGTAGCGTCTCCCAGTCGAGTTCTTGGGCGCGGGCGGTCATCCCGTCACGGCTGTCGACCGACCGAACGGCGACGACCCAACCATGGACCCGATTGTCGCCCTTCACGCCCGTGGCTTTGCCGATGACGGCCGCGAGGGCTTGCCACGGATCGTACTCGGTGAGTTCCGTCTCGACGACGTGATTCGCTTCGCGAGCGACGGTGAGTTTCTCCTCGGTGACTTCCCCCAAGACGCGCACCGCGAGGCCGGGACCCGGAAACGGCATCCGTTCAGCGATCGCCGCTTCGAGGTCGAGTTCGCGGGCGACCTCGCGAACCTCGTCCTTGTATAGCTCTCGGACCGGCTCGACGATCGTCTCGAACTCGATGGCCTCCGGGAGCCCCCCAACGTTGTGGTGCGATTTGATGTTCCCTTCACTCTCGATTCGATCAGGGTAGATCGTCCCCTGAACGAGGACGGACGCCTGGACGTCCTCGGCCACCGCCTCGAATTCTCGGATGAATTGCTCGCCGATGACCTGGCGTTTCTCCTCCGGGTCGGTGACCCCAGAGAGCGCTTCGAGGAAGCGCTCGCGGGCGTCGATGATGCGCAACGAATCCATGTAGGCGAAGGTCTCGCGGATCTGGTCGGTCTCGCCCTTGCGCATCAGGCCGGTATCCACGTAGACCGGGGTGAGCTGGTCCCCCACCGCCTCGTATGCGAGGGCCGCAGACACCGATGAATCCACGCCGCCGGAGAGCGCGATGACGGCGCGTCGATCGCCGATACGGTCGGCAATCTCATCGATCGCGTCGGCAGCGAAACGCGCGGGATCGTCCATCCTTACGCCTCGAGTTCCTCTGGGGGTGTTCGTTCGTGTCGCTCCACCGCGGCGAGGAAGTGCTCGAACGGCGGGGAGGGGCTACCGGGGCGTGACGTGAATTCCGGGTGGAACTGCGTTCCGACGAAGAAGGGGTGGTCCGGATATTCGAGGATCTCCATCCGCGGGCCGCTCCAGCCCGAGAAGACCAACCCCGCGTCGGTGAGGTCATCGATGTACTCGGGATTGACCTCATACCGATGGCGATGCCGCTCGACGCACGTGGTGCCGTCGTAAATCCGAGACGCGAGGGTATCAGGTTCGATATTGGTCTCGTGGGCGCCGAGGCGCATCGTCCCCCCGAGGTCGTCGACATCCTCCTGTTCGGGGAGGAGATCGATCACCGGATGGTCGGTCTCCGCCTCGACCTCGGTAGAGTGGGCCCCCTCGAGACCGAGCACGTTGCGAGCGACTTCGACGACGGCCATCTGGAAGCCGAGACATAACCCGAGAAACGGCGTGTCCGTCCGTCGAGCGTATTCGACGGCGGCGATCTTGCCGTCCGTCCCACGACTACCGAACCCACCCGGGACGACGACTCCCTCCGCCGATTTGAGTCGGTCGCGGTGGGCTTCGGTCATTTCGTCGCTGGCGACCCACTGCACGTCGACCTCGAGGCCGTGTTCGAAGCCGGCGTGTTTGAGGGCCTCGTGAATCGACATGTAGGCGTCCTCGAGCCCGTATTTGCCGACGAGTGCCACCTCGACGCTCCCCGATCGCTCCCGGGTGACGGTCTCACGCCAGCTCTGATCGCGCTCGGCGGGAGCCAGTGCCTCGTCGGTGAGATCGAGGTGGTCCATCGCGTACTGATCCAGTCCCTCGTCTTCGACGACCAGCGGAACCGTGTAGATATCCTCCACGTCCGGATTGGAAAACACCGCCTCAGGCTCGACGTCGCAAAAGAGCGCGATCTTCTCCCGGGTTGATTGCTCGAGGCGGTCCTCACACCGGCCGACGAGCACGTCCGGTTGGAGACCGATCGAGCGTAACTCCTTCACACTGTGTTGGGTCGGCTTGGTTTTTTGCTCGCCGTTTTTCGAGTACGGGACCAGCGTCACGTGCGTGAATAACACGTCCTCTTCGTCCTCCTCGTGGGCGAACTGACGCAACGCTTCGAGAAACGGCATGCCTTCGATGTCCCCGACAGTGCCCCCGACCTCGACGATACAGACGTCGGTGCCGACCGCCGCTTCGCGAATCCGGCGTTTGATGTCGTCGGTGACGTGGGGGATGATCTGGACGGTCCGCCCGAGGTAATCACCCGAGCGTTCCCGGTCGATCACGTGTTGGTAGGTCTTGCCGGTCGTGATGTTGTGATCGGCCGTCATATCGACATCGAGGAAGCGCTCGTAGTTGCCCAAATCGAGGTCGACTTCGGCCCCGTCTTTGAGCACATACACCTCCCCGTGTTGGTACGGGTTCATCGTGCCGGCGTCGACATTCAGGTAGGGATCGATCTTCACCGCCGTCACATCGAAGCCCGCGTTCGTGAGCAAGCGACCGATGCTGGCGGCCGTGATTCCCTTGCCGAGCCCCGACATCACCCCGCCGGTGACAAAAATAAACTTCCGTCCGAGCGACGGGTCATACCCCGTCTCGCGGTCTGCGGGCATACTGTGTGTGGCGGGCCGTGGACCTAAACCATTTCGACCGGGCACGGCGAAAGTGGCGCGGGGTCCGTTCACCCCGGTCGGCACCCTTTTTAGCAACCCCCGGTATCGCACTCCTATGCGGTTGTTGTTTATCCATTCGGACCACCTCGAGTTCGAAGCCACCGAGGAAGTCGGTGACATGGCCGAAACCGAGGGGGTCCCGCTTGAGGGTCGATTGGAGGACTGTGTCGCGACGTTCATTAGTGTCGAAAGCGGCGACGGCAACGATATTGGCGCCGTCGTCGAAAACGCGGCGACAGAAATACGCGATGTCGCCGGGCAGCTGGAGACCACACGCGTCGTCCTCTATCCTTATGCCCATCTCAGCGACGATCTCGCATCGCCGGATGTCGCCACCGAGGTGCTCCAGCGCCTCGAAACGACCCTCGCCGACGAGTACGAGCTGTTGCGAGCGCCGTTTGGGTGGTACAAGCGCTTCGAGTTGCACTGTAAGGGCCACCCGCTCTCCGAACTGTCCCGACACGTCAGCGCGGAAATCACCGAACGGGACGAGCCGGAAGAGCTGCCGCCGAGTGACTGGACGGTCTGTTTCCCAGACGGTGATCGAGCCGATCCGGAGTCGGCCCGTGCTGCTGTCGGGGATCGGATGCAAGCACTCATCGACGAGGAGGTCCACGGCGAGGCGGGCACCGGTGGCGAACCGGCTCATCTCTCGCTGATGCAGGAGAAGGCGCTTGTCGGCTATGACGAGCTCAGTGACGTGGGGAATCTGCGATGGTATCCCCGCGGCAAGTTGGTCCGCGATCAGTTGATGGACTACGTCACCGACCACGTCATCGAGTACGGCGGCATGCCGGTCGAGACGCCGATCATGTACGATCTCGATGCACGCGCGATCAGCGAGCACGCCGACAAATTCGGCGAGCGCCAGTACCGCTTCGAAGCCGGCGATCGCAAGCTCATGTTGCGATTTGCCGCCTGTTTCGGGCAGTTCTCCATCATGCGGGATATGCACATCTCCGCCAACGATCTGCCGCTGCGAATCTACGAGATGAGCCGGTATTCGTTTCGCCGCGAACAACGCGGCGAGGTGTCCGGGCTGCGGCGACTGCGGGCGTTCACGATGCCGGATATGCACACCGCGACCGCGGATGTCGAAGACGCCCTCTCGGAATTCGAGCGCCAGGCCGAACTCGCACTGGCCATCGGTGACGATCTCGCGGTTGGGTATGCCCCCATCTTCCGGATGACCGAGGACTTTCATGACGAACACCGCGAGTGGGTCGAATCCCTCGTCGCGGACCTGGATACGCCGGTCCTCATCGAGTTGCTCCCCGAGCGCGGCTATCGCTACTGGGTCGCGAAGATCGACTTCGCCGCCGTCGACAGCACCGGCCGACCCTTCGAGTGCTCGACGGTCCAGATCGACGTCGAAAGTGCGAATCGCTTCGATATCACCTATACCGATGGCGAGACCGACGCGGCCCCAACGATTCTCCATTATTCGCCCTCCGGTGGCATCGAACGGGTGCTGGCGGCCATCCTCGAGGACGCGGCAAAGGAATCGACGCCCCAACTGCCCACCTGGCTTTCACCCACGCACGTGCGCTTCATCCCGGTCACGCCCGATGAACACACCGACGCCTGCCTGGAGTACGCCGAGGACTTACAGACCGCCGGTATCCGGGCGGATGTGGACGAACGGGACGAATCCGTCGGGCGCCGCATTGCCCGCGCCGAAACCGACTGGGTGCCGTACTACGTCGTGATCGGCGATCGCGAACTCGAGGGGGACACCATCGGTGTCAACGACCGCACCGCTGACGAGGAACGCGATATGACGCTCGGGGCCCTCAAGGACGCACTCACCGACGAGTTGGCGCCATTTCCCGACCGGCCGCTGTATCTCCCGACCCGTGTGAGCCGCCACCCGCGTTTCGTCTAGCGAGCCGCGCGAACGCCGGTGCCAGCCACCTCGGGATCGAGATCAATGGCACCACCTTCGCGTACGGGTCCATCAAAGGGATCCTCAGCCAGCAGTAACGACCCATCGAGGTCGGCGTAATCGAGCATCGGTGCCAGTTGGGCACCCGCGGCGATCGATGCGTTACTCTCGGCCATGCACCCGAGCATCACCTCGAGACCGTGTGCCCGGGCCGTATGGACCATCCGCCGCGCCTCTAGCAAACCGCCGCATTTCATCAGCTTGAGATTCGCGATGTCGATCGCATCGGCGATGGCCGGGATATCCTCGAGCGTGACGCAACTCTCGTCACCGGCGATCGGCAACGGCGAGTGATCACACACCGTCCGGAGGGCGTCCGGGTGTTCTGCCGGAACCGGCTGCTCGACGAATTCGACGTTATGCTCGGCGAGAAACGTGCACTTGGCGATCGCCTCCTTCGGCCGCCAGGCCTCGTTCGCGTCCACGCGGATGCGCACATCCGGCGCACTATCGCGAATCGCCGCGATCGCCCGCCGATCGTGGTCCGTACCGAGTTTGACTTTGAGAATGTCATAGCCTGCGTCGACGGCCGCGGCCGCCCGCTCTGCCATGACCGACGGATCGTCGATGCCGATCGTGTAGGAGGTCTCAACCGGTTCCGAAGGCAATCCCCAGAGGCGATGGAGGGCACAATCCGCCCGTTTGGCGACCAAGTCATGCAACGCGGTCGAGACTGCCGCTCGGGCAGCCGGGTTTCGTCGGACCGTAGCCTCGAGTTCGTCCTCGATGGCGACGAGGGGTTCCGGGGTCTCGTAGGTCTCCACGACCGACACCAACGACGGCATGACGGCCGCGACCGTCTCGGCGGTTTCCCCATAATGAGGAGAGGGGCCTGCCCCGCCGATGCCGGTGTGGCCGGCCTCGTCCGAGATTCGCACGATCACGTTCTCGGTCGCCGTGGTCGTCCCCCGCGCGATCGTAAATGGCCGATCCAACTCGAGGGTGACTCGCTCGAACGTCGCCGTCAGACTCATGGGAGGACCTCCACGAGGGGCGATGGATCGAACCGTACGGGATCGGTACACGGGACCCCCAGTTCGGCTTCGACCTCCTCAATCGCCGCGCTGGCCGCATCCGACTCGAGTTCACGCGTGTTGAGCGAGACGCCGACGACTTCCGTCGGTGACACCTGTGAGCCCAGCTCCTCGTACAGGCGGGCTGCCTCGGGAAGATCGGGGAGTGCGAAGGACTCGTAGCCGTGGACCGCCTCACGACCGGCCTCGTGACACAGGACGATTCCATCAGGCATCGACCCGTGTAGAATGCTCACGGTCACCCCCGAGTACGCCGGATGGGTGATACTGCCTTGCCCTTCGACGATCACGCGATCGTGCTCGTCGGCCTGCTGATCGATCATGCGCTCGACCGCTCCGGCGGCGAAATCGCTAATGACCCGATCGACCGCGATGCCCCACCCCTCAATCATGATGCCGGTCTGTCCGGTCGGGACGACGCCCGCCTCGGGGATCCCTGAAGCAAGCTCCATCGTCGTCGTCATCTTGCCCACCGAACAGTCGGTGCCGACGGTGAGTGTCACTGAGACGTCAAGGTCACGAACAGCGCCCGAGCTGACGGTGAGATCCGCCGGTGGGCGGCGCACATCGTGGAGCGTGACATCGTACTCGTCGGCGAGCGAGGCGAATTCGTCGTCCTCGATGAGGAAATAATGCAACCCTGAAATGATATCACACCCACGCTCGATGGCGGTGCGGACATCGGATCGCCAGGATTCCTCGAAGCCACCCCCAATCGGGGCAATCCCGATGATCAACGCGTCAACGTCCGAAACATCCGCCATGGACGCAACGATCGGTGCATCCTGAACGTCACTAACGTGATCGCTGACGCGCTCGCCAGTCCGATCGCGATCGAGGACGGCCACCACCTCGTGATCGCTGTAGCGAAGAATGCCGAGGGCGGTTTTCGCCCGCGAGGGGAACTGTTCGTGCGCGAGAATGGCCACACGCATATGGCCGGTCAATGGCCGGGTGTGTATTTAAAACATCAAACCGGCACTTACAGCCGGTACAGCGTGGTCGTCCAAAACTGCTCGAACGCCTGTTCGAGGGCGTCCTCGGGCGATCCCGAAGCGTCGACCGTAGCGACCGTCGCATCCGACGGAGCCACCGCGTCGATCGCCTGCTCAGCCCCGGTGACGATCAGTTCCGATGGATCAGCGTCGGCGAGTTGGTCCCGAACGCGGTCGTAATGGGCCTCGATTTGTTCCTCTCGACGGCGTTCGAAGCGTGACTGTGAGAACCCACCCTTGGAATGGCGCCCCTGCACATCGCTGGTAAAGCCCTCGATATCAACGAGTTCGCCCGCCTCACACTGGCCCCGGGCGAAGAGATCGTCGCGCACGAGCACGAACGTCCCGGATCGGATCGGCACGAACCACGACCGACTCAACTCGACGTGATCGCTCCAGCCGGCAAAGGGCGCCGGAGGCCGTGGCGGATCGAGGGCCACCTCCATGAGACCGTACTGATCGAAAATACACAGACACGGAGTCGCATCGGCGACGAGGCCGGCCCGCCCTCCGAAGTGAGTTCGTACCGCCTCGGGCAGCTCATCAACGACCATGGCGGTGAACACCTCGGCGGCCCCATCACCGTTCCCTTCGATCGTCGCCAATACCTCCTCGCACTCGCGCCAGTCCAGTCGGGTTCGACCGCGCAGGCTGACCTCCTGATCGCTTCCCCGACGCTCGAGTTCCCCTTCGAGTTGTGCGATGCGATCCTCGAGGCGATTGACCTCCTCTTGGGCGTTCTGTCGGTCCCTGACTGCCTCCTGTCGGCGCTGATCCGCCGCCTCAAAGCGTCGCTCGAGCTCCGCGAGTTCGTCCTGACACGCCGCTAACTCGGATTCGAGGCGTTCGATCTCCTCCTTGAGGGCGGCGCGCCCGAGGAGGGAATCTAACATCGATGAGACAGACAGGGCGGGCGCGGTCCTTCTAGGTTCCGACGTTGGTCCCGTGCCCGTTGAGCCACATCAACTGCTCGGCGCGGTCTGGCTTCGCCACCAGCACGCCACACTCCGATGGGGGATTCTCGATCGACGCGTCCGCCATCACGGACTCCGGCAGCGCGAGGGTGCCCGCGGGGACCGCCTCGTCCCCATGGACGACGAAGTGTCGCTGCCCCAACTTCATCACGATGGGTCGATCCAATCGGCTAAGTTCGGTCTCGTCGGCGAGCAACTCGTCGTTGACGCGTTCGAGTTGCGCCTGCTGCATAACGGGGCATTCGTCCGCCGAGGGCGTGACGAAGAGACGACCGATGTAATAGCTGTTCGAGAACTCCTCGAACATGTGACGGTCTAACGTACCGCCAGTCCCCTTTATAGTTCTAACGCCGCTGCTCTCACCGGTGATATCCAGCGGGCCGGTCCGGGCAGATACCCTTTTCCCTCCTGATGCATTACCCCCATTCGTATGGAATCCGCCGAGCTCTTGGACCTTCTCGGGAACGAGACTCGTCGGAGGATTCTCGCATTGCTTGCGAGAAAGCCCTGTTATGTAACCGAAATCAGCGATGCGACCGGCGTGAGTCCAAAGGCCGTCATCGATCACCTCGAGCAACTCGAAGACAACGGGCTCATCGAGTGTCGCCGAACGGACAATCGCCGCAAATACTTCTCGATCTGTCAGGCGCAACACCTCGAAGTGACGATCGCACCCCACGAGTTCGGCACCATCAACGGCTATCTGCGCAATCACTCCCTCGATAACGGCCGATTTTCTCGCCTCGATATCGAGTTCTCGACAGAAACGGAGAGCGAACCGGCCGGTATCATCGAAACCCTCGAGGAGTTGCAGTCGCTCTCGGCCGAACTCTCCCGCGCACAACGGTTCGTTCACGGCGAGATGAATCGCCTCTATGAGGCCTTCCTCGAGGAGGCCTTCGCCGGCGACGGTGCCCGGCTCGATGTCGACGTCCTGCTCGCCCTCGAGGACGGCCCTCGGACGCGCCGGGAGTTGGCCAGACAGTTTGGCGTGCCGGCACGGGCCATCGATCGCTGCCTGCAGCGACTCTCGAGAGCGGACCTGGTGGAAGATACGCCTGACGGCTGGGCGCGCGCCATTTGATCGGGTGAAACCGTATCGCTTGAATGGGAGGGTGACCAACCGAAGAGCCATGCAACCGGGCGATCGCGTCGCCGTCGAGACGCCGACGGCAGCCTACGAGGGGATCGTGATGCCGTCGACGACGGCCGAGGAACTCGTGCTGAAAGAGCCCGACGGCTACAATGTCGGGATCAATCGCGGCGAGGCGGCAGTCGACGTCCTCGAACGGGACGTCTACGCCATCGAGTCGGAGACGGACGACTCCGACGCGGGAGCCGTTACCTTTGACGACGATCTCCCTGAAATCGCTCTGATCAGCACCGGTGGGACGATCGCCTCCACGGTCGATTACCGAACCGGTGCGGTAACAGCTCAGTTCGATGCCGAAGACGTCCTCAAGGCCGTTCCCGAACTGTCCGGTCGAGCGAACTACCGCGGCCGGGTCGTTGCGAACATTCTCTCGGAGAACATGACGCCGGCGGTATGGCAGGATCTCGCCGAGGCGATTTATGACGAACTCACCGCTGGGGTCGACGGCATCGTCGTCATGCATGGGACCGATACGATGCAGTACACGGCGAGTGCGATCTCGTTCATGATCGACACGCCCGTCCCGATCGTGTTTACCGGGAGTCAACGCTCGGCGGATCGTCCCTCGAGTGACAATGTGATGAACGCCGTCTCCGCGGTTGAGGCGGCCAAGGCCGATGCCGCGGGAGTCTTCGTCTGTATGCACGCCACCGAGAGCGACGACCGCTGTGCCCTCCATCGAGGCACCCGAGTGCGCAAAAACCACACGAGCCGTCGGGATGCCTTCGAGACGGTCGGGGAGTTCCCGATCGGGTGGGTCGAGTTCGGTGACGATACCGTCAGCTTCGACCGACCCGTGCCCGCCCGGGACGAGGTGGCACCAGCTCTCACCCCTGACCTCGAACCGAATGTCGAATTGGTGAAGTTCACCCCTGGAATGAACCCGGACGTCTACGATCGCCTCGCGGATCGCGCGGGCGTGGTCATCGAAGGAACCGGCCTCGGCCACGTCCACACCGATCACATCGAACACGTGGCGGCACTGATCGAGGATGGGACGCCCGTCGTTATGACGAGTCAGTGCCTGGAAGGACGGGTGTGCGATCGCGTGTACGATACTGGGCGTGATTTGCTTGAGGCGGGCGTGATCGAGGGTGAGAACATGCTGCCGGAGACGGCCTACGTCAAACTCATGTGGGCGCTCGCCAACAGCGATGCGATCGCTGAGACGATGCGTACGCCGATCGCCGGCGAACTCACCGAACGTAGCGTGCCGTGGCGATGACCGGGGCGTACACCGTCCGGGAGGCGCGCCCGGATGACGAGTCGGCCATACAGGCGATGACGGCGGACACCTGGCCGGATCGAGAGACTGATGATTACCTCAGTCGCGTCTATACCGAGTGGATCGAACCTGCCGACCGACCCAAGCGCACGCTCGTCGTCGATCACGACGGCGACGCGGTGGCGATCGCGCAGGCAGTCTGTCTCTCCGACCACGAAGCCTGGGGCCAGGGATTGCGGGTGCATCCCGACCATCGCGGCGAAGGACTGAGCACGCGCCTGACACAACAGCTGTTCGAGTGGGCTCGAGATGCCGGCGCGCGAATCGTGCGCGGGATGGTGTTTTCATGGAACGTGGCCGGGCTCGGCCAGGCCCGTGCGAGTGGCTATCGACCTGTCTGTGGCATTCGATGGATTCACCCCAGACCGACGACCGACCCCACGGCCCGGGACCGACTCGCCGGGGCCGATCAGCCATGGATCCCCGACCCCGGCACAGTAACCGTGACGCACGACCCCGACCTCGCCTGGCGCGGGTATCACGGCACCGACGCTGGGGCGGCAATGGCCGGCCTCGCCATCTCCCCGCACGAATCGTGGGCGCTGCAGGAATTGACTCGGGACCTGTTGCACACGGCGGCGCGTGATCGAACGGTAATTGCGGCGACCACGCCGGCGGGTGTCGCCGGCATGAGCCATCGAGTCAGAACCTTCGAGCGCGAACGGGATGATGGAGCGACCGACACTGTCGCCGAGTACGGGATCGCCGCCTGGACCGATCTCTCGACGGGCGCTGCGGTGCTCGATGCGATCTCGCGTGACGCCGCCGATCTCGGCGCCGATCGCATCCGCGTACTCGTCCCTGAACGGGGGCGGTATCTCGCCGACGCGGCGTATCTCGGGTGCGAGCTCGGAGACCACCCGGATTACGTCATGGCCGCCGATTTGGTCTGATCGGGTTACCCGCCGCTGATGGGTGGGAACAACGCCAACTCGGCATCGTCACCGACCGCCTGGTCGAAGCCACCACCATCGGTTTGAACGGGTTCGCCGTTATGGAGAAGCGTCACGTGCGCTGGTAACTCTAAATCCGCTCCGAGCTCGTCAGCGAGACCCGGCTCGGCCTCGAGCAAGGCGGACAACGCATCAGCGACCGTTTCGACGTCATCGCTCGGAATCGAAACCCTGGTCGCATCGGCCGCCTCGGCGAATTCGCCGAAGAGTCTCCATTCCATACCTGCCCCTCGCCGTCGACTCAGGATGAACCTTGTGCCGAATCTTTGAATCGACGAAGGACATCCGGGCGGCCCATAGCCAGGATCGTCTGGCCCGGGGCGAGGGTCACATCGTCGGCGGGGAGCGGCGTGATCGTCCCGTCTTCGTCGGTTACGGACAGAACGGTCGCCTCGAGGCTGCCGACAGCCGCCCCGGCAAGCGGACCCTCCTCCGTGATTGTGGTTCGCTTGATCGTTTCATGCACCCGTCTGAGCACCGCGGCAAAGGTGCGCGAGGGTTGGGGCCCCTGTGGGAGCGTTTCGATGCGATATCCAGTCTCCGGCGCGAAGGCCTCGCGGTCGGACGCATCGATGGCAAGTGTGACGTATTCACCAGCGACACCCCGCAATTCGGCCGTTCCGATGCGCGTCAACGAATCCTCATCCCGCCAAACGGTCACGCGATCGCCCGGGCTGGCGCTGAAGGCGGGATCCGCTCGCACGACCGTCGCCACTTGGCCGGCCGGTAACGTATGTCCGATGCCGACCGGTCGGCGACCGACGGCCAAATGTGAGACATTACCGGCATCGTCGAATTCGAGGTCGGCCGTCCCGACGTTGAATCGCTCCTCGAGATAGTCAAGCAACGCATGCCGGCGATCGCGCTCGGAGAGGCGGCCTGGAAGTGAGATCGTCGTTCCTTCTAACTCGCGCTTGAGGTCGTCTCTGATCGGTTCATAGCCCTCGAGATCGACCACCTCATCGGGTAACGTGATCGGATGAATTCGGCCACGGCCCGAGACGAACGTCTTCACCTCGTGTTCGAAGTCGGTCAGCGTTGCTTCACCGAGCACGGTAGTCCCGAGGCTGTCCCCCCCACGGCGGCCGAGCTCCCCCAATACCGCGGCGGCGGCGAAGGAACCGACGGTGAAGCCCGCGGCTTGAACGGTGACCGGGTTGGTCGTTCCACCGATGGCCTGCCCGAGGGTGACGGTTGTATTCAGCCAAACCGCAACGATGCCAGCCCCCGTCAAGAGGCCGATCCCATAGGGAAGTTCCCGATGCAAGTACCATCGATAGCCCGCCGCCACCAGAAACACCGCAAGTCCGGCGACAAGGCCGAGGGCGATGACGGCAGCACCTTCGGTGAGGACGGTCTCAATTGTCGCCACGGTGATCATCGGTGTGAGTCGATAACGGTTTCAACGGCGTCAGTCGGGCCCACGACAAGGAGTTCGTCGCCGGCGGCAAGGGATCGATCCAAGGGGGGACGGGCTTCCCACTCGGCGCCGTCGGTGCTCGATCCGCTCACATCAGGATCGATCGCCAACACGCGAACGCCCGTGTCACCGAGGACCGACGCGAGCGTTTCACCAGCATTTGCCGCCTGAAGTTCGATCGTCGCGAACGAGTGCCCGGCACCGGTCAGATGCTCGATCGCCTCGAATTCAAGGCCCGTCCCCCGGGGCAGGGCGACGATCCGCCCCCGATCGGCCGCCATAAGGGGGCGCACCTTTCGCGGTCGGACGGCGATTGTGACTCGACCTTCGCCGCCAGTCGTTTGTGGGGTGGAGGTCTGTTCGACAGGTTCGGTGCCCCCATCGGTCGCGAGCGGACCGAGGTTCGGATCAGATCGGGCGCTGACGAGCCGTCCGGTGATGGTTTCATCCGGGAGGATGACCTCGACATGCTCCCCAACGGACAGTCCTGTCGGCACGAGGGCGGCAATCGATACCGCCCGCCGATCCGATGGGACCCGACGCGATAACGACCCGAGGGGTGGCGCGGCAGTGACGCGGGCCCGGGCCCGATCGTCCATGTCCACAGCCACCTCAGCGAGGGCGTATTCGCGGACCAAGCGATCTTCGAGCCGACGCTCGAGTTCATCAAGAGGAAGATCCGCTGGAAACTCCCAGGTTGCACTCGAGAGCTCCGTGCGTAACTCGGGTGAGAGGGCCGGATACCCGTCCATACTCGCCACCTCTCCCAAGACCTCCACCCTGACCCGTCCGATCCCGCCGGCATGGAAAATCGCCTCCGGGGCGAGCGTCCGCGCGCCGAGGGACCGCAGCGAGAACCGCCGGGGGAGTTCGGCCCCGAGTTTGTCGCCTTGCGCATGGGTGTACAGCGAAATCATCATCACCACGATTAATGCAACGAGCAATCGGGGCGATTGCGAAATCGACGGGTCGACCAGCCCGAGCAATCCACCGCTGACCCCGGCGATCGCGACGGCGAGGATGACCACCCCGAGGGCGGGCATAGTCACCCCCGTCATATACTTGAAAAGAAATCCGAGGGTTCCGGCCACAATCCCCGGAACGATCCCCGTCATCAGCCCGATATAGATCCCGAGCAGGACTTCAAGCACCAATGAGGGCATGGAATACGACCGAGACTCGCCCTCATCGCTTAAACCACTACCGCAGCGGGATGGGACTATCGCGAAAGATCCGCAGCAGCCTCGAGGGCGATCTCGATGGCCGCATCGATGGCCGCATCGGATGCACTCGGTAACTCCCCCTCCTCGTCCGAGGCCCCTTTTTGCGTGCCGCGAACGAGATTGCCATCGACGGTGCAAATCGCCCCGGCGCGAGCGTTATTTCGTCGCGCGATCGTGAAGATCGCCGCCGCTTCCATTTCGACAGCCAACAGGCCAGCGGCCTCCCAGGCCTGGACATACTCCGGGGTTTCCGCGTAAAACGCGTCGTCGGTGACGATCGGGCCGACATGCAAGCGGGGCTCGGCGTGTGTTCCACGGCTGCGCAATGCCTGGACGACATCAGCGCTCGCCGCGGCCGGAACGGACACGTCTTCGTACCGCTTTGAGGTGCCCTCGGCCTTCGCGGCCGCCGTCGCGACCACGTAGTCCCCGATGTCGATCTCAGACTGGAGTGCCCCGGTCGTGCCGACTCGGATAAACGTCTCCGTACCAGTGGCCAATAATTCCTCCACGGCAATGGCTGCGGATGGCGATCCGATCCCCGTCGAACAGATTGTGAGGGGGTGCCCGTCGTACCGGGCGTTGACGACCGTGTACTCTCGGTTGCTCGCGATCTCGGTGTGTGACTCACAGTGTCCGGCGATGCGCTCGACGCGGTCCGGATCGCCCGGGACCAACGCGACGGGATGGACGTCGCCGGGTGCGACTTGGAGATGGGGTTGGGTACTCATATCTGTACAACCCCGCCAGTCCGTGAAAAACACCCCTCCTTAGACCGAGACGAGGTACAACAAGAGATTGTGCGTCCCCGGGGCGAGGCCGACCGCCGCGATGACCGCGAGGATGACGCGCGCTTGGGTTGGTGCTTCCTCGATATATGGTCGAAAAAGCACGAGGACGGCGACGGCGAGCACCCCCTTCACCACCACAAAGAGCCATGCGTCGCCGATAACCTCGGACACCGGAAGCTCCCGACCGAGGTCGATGACAACCTCCGAAAGTGGCGATCGTTCGCCGGCATCGAGCCAGTCGACGCCGATCGCGGTCGTCACGGCATCGAACACCTGGCCAAAGACCACGAGCACGCCGGTCGCCCCCGAGACAGCGAGCGTGCGAGCCAGCCACCGACGCATGCCGAGGTACACGGCCGCCGTGAGGGCGACGGTGACCACGAGCCCGATGACTGGCCAGCCGAGCGAGAGCTGGTGATCCCCGATGGCGCTCCACACGACGGCGACGAACGAAAGGAGGGCAACTCCCACGCCGACGCCACCCACCACCATCGGCACATCGAGTCGCGTCTCGACCTCGGCGACGCGAAGGCCGACGATCCACAGGAGTGCCAACACGGTCGCGACGGTCAAGTAGACCATCGGACTCCCAGCCAACGGTTCGAGCGCGGCGGGCACCGCATCAAGCACATATAAGACGTGAAGGGCCGCGCCGGCCACCATCCACGGCACCGCGGCGAGGACGTGCCGATCGGTCACCCGGACCTCTCGGCGGACCAGCACCGCCGCGGCGACGCCGGCGAGCACCCCGACAGGGACGAGATACTCGACCGGCGGCACGGTGGAGCCCTCCGGCAGAACCATGTGCCGCCCTCCGCGTACTGGCGGATAAAAGCCACCGATCGCATCGACGCCGCGCTCCCCGGCCATTTTTGGCCGTCGGGGACGTGGCCGAGAGCACGCGAATGGCCCGCTATTACATCGAAACGTACGGGTGCACCGCCAATCGGGGTGAGAGCCGTCGCATCGAGCGGTTGCTTCGCGATGGGGGGCATCACCCGGTTGACGACCCCACGAGGGCCGATGTGGCCATCCTCAACACCTGTACGGTGATCGAGACGACCGAGCGGAACATGCTCAATCGGGCCAAAGAACTGGATACCCAAACGCCGGCGGGGCTCGTCGTGACCGGCTGTATGGCACTCGCCCAGGGTGAGACCTTCAGGGAGGCCGGGATCGACGCAGAAATCCTTCACTGGGATGACGTCCCCGACTATGTCAGAAACGGCGAGTGTCCGACGAGCACGCCCGACACCGAACCGATTCTCGATGGCGTTATCGGCATCCTCCCGATCGCCAGGGGCTGCACCTCGAACTGTTCGTATTGTATCACCAAGCGGGCCACGGGTCGAATCGACTCGCCACCCGTCGAAGAAAACGTCGAACGCGCGAGAGCGCTCATCCATGCCGGAGCCCGAGAACTCCGCATTACCGGTCAAGATACGGGGGTATACGGCTGGGACATCAATCACGGAGAGAGTCTCCTACCCGAATTACTCGATCGGATCTGTACGGAGATCGAGGGCGATTTTCGCGTTCGCGTCGGGATGGCCAACCCGCGGGGCATCCACGACGTTCGCGACGAACTAGCCGACGTGTTCGCCCGCCACGACGAGCTGTATAACTTCCTGCACGCCCCCGTGCAATCCGGCTCGGACGAGGTCCTGGAAGCCATGCGCCGCCAACACCGCGTCGAGGAGTTTCGCGAGATCGTGGAGACGTTCGATGCCAGGCTGGAGGACTGGACACTTGCAACGGATTTCATCGTGGGATTCCCCACCGAAACCGAGGCGGACTTTACCGCCAGCCTCGAGTTGCTTGAGGCGGTCAAACCCGAACGGATCAATATTACGCGCTTTTCCAAGCGGCCGGGAACCGATGCGGCCGAGATGGACGGGCTCGGCGGCCAGACCAAAAAAGACCGTTCGAAGGCGATGACCGAGCGCAAACACGAGGTGCTCCAGGCCGTCCACCAAGAGCTGGTCGATACGACCCGAGAAGTCTTAGCCGTCAAAGCGGGTCAAGACGCCTCGATGCGCTGTCGTGACGATGCGTATCACTTGCTCGTGATTCCCGAGGCCGACGGCATTGCCCCCGGAGACCGGCTGCGCGTTCGCGTGACGGAGGCGGCAACGACCTACGCACTCGCCCGACCGGAAACAACGGCGAGAGCCGATCCAGCCCTCGCCGACGACTGAGCCCTCCGGCCCCCGTCCCAGTCTGTCAGGAGGATCGTTTCCACTCGCCCAAACCAGCCGGATCCAGGTGGATGTGGACGTCCTTGACTCCCTCGAGCTCGCGGACTGCCTCGACGAGCTCGGTCTCGATGTCGTGTGCTTGTGCGAGGGTGAGCTCCCCACCGACTTCCACGTGAGCTTCGACCTCGAGGTGCGGTCCATCGTAAAAGACCACGAGGTCGTGCACCCCGTGGACCGCCGGATGCCCCCGGAGGGTCCGTTTGACCTCCTCTTGTCGGTGCGGGGGTGCGGCTTCGCCGGCCAGATAGGCGAGATTCTCTCGGGCGACCTCGATCCCCTGATAGATGACGAGAACGCTCACCAGCCCACCGGCGAGGGGATCGAATACGGGATAGCCCGCTCCCACCCCGACGATGCCGACGAGAACGGCCGCCGAGGTGTAGATATCGTTGCGACAATCGATCGCCAGTGCACGCAACGCTGGCGCGCCCAATGCGTCGTTCACCCGCATCGTGTACCAATACACGGCGAGCATCAACCCACCGGCGACGAGGGTCGCGGCGATGAGCAATGGGTCGAACGTCACGGTGGGACCCTCCAGAAGGCCGGTACCCGATTCGTACAACAAATTGGCGCCCAAGAGGACGATGACGGCCCCCACAAAGAGCGCGGTCAATGGCTCGATCCGCCCATGGCCGTGCGGATGTTCGGCGTCTGGGGCCACGAATCGGCTATCGCCCCACTGGAGCACGACGGCGCTTGCAACCAGATCGGCGATCGAGTGGGCGGCATCAGCGAGGACCGCGACACTCCCAAACGTGAGACCGACGGCTCCCTCGACGAGGATCTTCGCGGCGTTGCCGGCCACGTTGACCCACGCGGCACGCACGAAGCGGTCACGATCATCGGGAGCTGTCACGGCCGCTGCGAATACAGACGAAGCAGACTTCAACGCAGCGATTAGGACCACCGACACCTGAAGATACTACGCAAGATTCGCCTGTGGATCGAGTGTGACCGCCCCCTCACCGCTCGTATCGACCGCCGACGGTAATGCGGCAAATCCCTCACGGAGGGTATCATAGGTCCGCTCAAGCGCCTCGACGATCACCTTCGTCTCGCCGATCGTCGCCATGAAGTTCGTATCGCCCGCCCATCGCGGTACGACGTGGCGATGCACGTGATCGCCGATCGAGCCTCCGGCCGCGGCACTACCGAGATTGCAGCCGGTGTTGAACCCATCCGGCTCCATCGTCGCCTCGATCGCCGTAATCGCCTGGTGGGTCAATCCCACGAAGGACTCGAGGTCGGCTCCGGAAAGTGCCGGTAACTCGCCCGTGTGGGTATGGGGCACGATCATCACGTGGCCGGGATTGTACGGATAGTTATTCAACAAGACGTAGGCATCCGCGGTCTTGGCAACGATGCGATCCTCGCGCTCGTCATTCGAGGACGCCAGCGCGCAGAAGACACAGTCCTCCTGCTCGGCCGGTGGGGTCTCCCGCTCGACCCAGTCGATCCGCCAGGGTGCGAAGATACTGTCCATGCCAGCCTGTGCAGTCGGTGCAGCCAAAAGTGCGACGGCCGGGGGCGGTCACGCCGTGGTGATCTCGCACCCCTCCGGCGTGACGATGACCGTGTGTTCCTTTTGACTGACAAATCGCCCGTCGTCTTCTTTCAGCACGGGATAGCTCTCGACGACGTCGTGTTGTTGCAGGCGTCGCAGCGCCATCTCCGGGCGATCGGTTTCGAGCCAGCGCTTGGCGAAAGGCAGGGTCTTGAAGTCCGATTGGATCTGTTCGAGTGCCGACCGGGCGCGACGGTCGCGGACGGTGGCGTCCTCCCGCTCGAGCTTGTAGATCTCCGTGCGAGCACCCTCCGTAACTTTGCCCGTCCCGTCAGTAGCGAACGGTTCGATAGCGACGACATCACCCACCTCGAGGGTTTGGCCCTGCGTGACCTCGCGATTGGGAATGTTCGGTGCGGTGTGTTGCTCGTACTGTTCGAGGCCGTGGCCGGTGAGATTGACCACGGGATTGAACCCGTATCCATCGATGACGGATTCGATCTCGGCACCGATCGTCCCCGTATCGACACCCGGTTCGATGACATCCGTTGCCGCCTCGAGGGCTTCCTCGCTCGCCTCGACGAGGTCCGCCTGGCCGGAGAAATCCACCGTAATCGCGGTGTCGGCCAACCACCCATCGATGTGGGCACCGAGATCGAGGTTGATCATCTCCTCTCCGAAGGTGCGCTCGTCCTCCGCGTCGGCGGTGTCGTGGGCGGCCACCTCGTCGACGCTGATGTTGATTGGAAAGCCGATCTCGGCGCCGAGTTCTTCGAGGCGCGATTCCGCGAACTCCGCGAGGTCGAGGTGGGACATCCCGATCTCGATGCGATCGGCGGTCTCCGCACGAACTTGCGCCAAGATCTCGCCCGCCTCTCGGTGCTTTTCGTAACGCTCGGCCTCGAGGTCGACCTCGGGGTCGCTCATGCCCAGGGCTTCGAGAATCCGCGCTTTAGGGGTTCCGCTTCGGGCTATTCTTCGGCAACTGCCGTCTGCATGCGCGTCGAATTGAAGGCGGTCCCGATGGCCCCACCCGCCGTGATCGTGATGACACCTGCGCGACCATCGGTTTCGACCTCGAGGTCCGCGATCGCCTCGATCGCAGCCCCCTCGGGATCGGCCCCGGCGGCTATACGCCGTTCGACTTCGCGGGCGAGTGTCATCCGAGCGATATCTTCGCCGGCGCCAGTGGTACTGACTGCAGCTCTATCTGAACAGTAAAACCCACAGCCGACCTGCGGCACGTCGCCAATGCGACCGGCCAATGCAAGCCATCGGCCGCCGGTCGAGGTCGCCGCGGCGAGGTCCGCACCATCAGTCGCAACCGCCCCGACGGTGTCGAAGGCGTGTACGCCGTCACCCCCGGTGCCGAATCGCTCGCTCACGTAGGCGAGCTGGTCGCGGAAGGACTCGGGCACATCCGCCTCGGCAAACCGGGTGGCAGTGCGCTCAGTCGAGAGATCTGCCTCCGTGTCGACGCCGATCTCAGCGGCCAACTGACGGGCGCCCTCCGGCCCCAACAACCCGTGTGGCGTCTCCGTCATGACCGCTCGAGCGAGGTCGATCGGATGCACGACGTTCGGGACGTTGCAGACGGCCCCGACCGATCGGTCACTCGTCATCAACCCGGCATCCGTACGATACCGGCCATCCGTTTGGATCGTGCCGCCGCGACCCGCGTTGAACGCCGGATCCGCCTCAAGGGTGTTCACCGCCGCCACGACGGCCGCCATCGGCGTCTCAGCACTCGTTCCCGCTTGAGCGGCTGCGTCAACCGTATGCTGTCGCTCGCGTGGCTCGGTGGGAACGCCACCGGCCCCGCCGTGGACGAGGACCCGCATGGCCGACAACGCCACGCCGGGTTCCTATGAAAGCTCCGAAGGGTGGCTGTCCCACACCAGGGAATAACAGTCCTTTTAGGCCGCTTGACCGGAGTTTTTTGTGTCAATGAACTATCGACACATCCAGGTCCCGTCGGACGGACAACCGGTTCGCCTCGTGGACGAGGCGAGCGGCGAGTTGGCCGTGCCCGAGAATCCGATCATCCCGGTCATTCACGGCGACGGTACCGGCGAGGACGTGACACCTGCTGCACGCCAAGTGCTCTCCGCCGCCGCGGAAGCAACCGGACGCGAAATCAACTGGATGCGCTTGTATGCGGGCGAGAGCGCTCGTGAACGATACGACGAGAACCTTCCGGATGAGACCGTTGACGCCCTCCGAGAGTATCGCGTCGGGCTCAAGGGCCCGCTGACCACGCCCGTCGGTGCTGGCTATCGGAGCCTCAACGTCGCCTTGCGGAAGGAACTTGACCTGTACGCCAACGTCCGCCCGACGTATCACCTCGAGGGCGTGCCCTCGCCCGTCACCGATCCGCAAAACGTCGATCTCGTCTGTTTCCGCGAGGCAACCGAGGACGTGTACGCCGGCATCGAATGGGCACCCGACACAGAGGATGTCGACCGTGTCAAACGTTTCATCGAAGACGAGATGGGCTTTGACGACACCATCCACGACGGCCCGGTCGGCATCGGCGCGAAGCCGATTACGGAATTCGGCACGAAACGCCTCGTCAGGCAGGCGATCGAATACGCCCACGAGCACGATCGAACCTTCGTGACACTTGTCCACAAGGGCAACATCATGAAACACACCGAAGGCGCCTTCCGGGACTGGGGCTACGAAGTCGCCGAAGAGGAATACGGCGACGACGTCATCACGGAAAACACCCTCTGGGAGGAACGCGACGGCGAACCGCCCGAGGATGCAGTGGTGGTGAATGACCGCATCGCGGACGCGATGTTGCAATGGCTCATCCTCCGCCCGGAGGATTTCGATGTCCTCGCATTACCCAATCTCAATGGCGATTACGTCTCGGACGCACTCGGCGCACAGATCGGCGGCCTCGGCATCGCACCCGGCGCGAACATCGGCGATGGTCGAATACTCGCCGAGCCGGTGCATGGCTCTTCGCCAAAACACGCCGGCAAGGACAAGGTCAATCCGACGGCCAGCATCCTCTCCGGGCGCATGCTCTTTGAGTACCTCGGATGGAAGGACGCCGGTGATCTGATCAGGGATGCCGTGGAGGCAACCATTCGGGATGGCCTCGTCACGTACGATCTCGAACGGAACCTCGAGGATGCGACGAAGCTCGCCACGAGCGAGTTTGCTGCAGAAGTCGTTCAGCGAATCGAAGAACGGGCGTAACGTCGACTGCGTCACTCCCGTCAATATCGAATTCTCTCGGTCAAATTCAGCGACCGAGCAATCCTGCTAAAAGTGACCGAGACAGCTTGCACGCCCTCATCGACCCAGCTGTTCGTGAGCGTCGGCGAGGTGACGCGAGCCGAGGGCGCCCAAGAGTGAGAGTTCACCCGCCAACGTGCCGGCAGCGACGATCTCCGCGAGGGCTCGTGCGTTCGATCCAGGCGGATCACCACCACCGGCAATCCCGAGCACGTTCAATGCGTCCTGCTGGGTAGCGAGGTGAGTGCCGCCACCGACGGTCCCGACCTCGAGGCTTGCAAGCGTGACCGACGCGTACACGGTATCCTCGCGGACATCGATCGTCGTAATCGCATTGGCCCCTTCGACCACCTGCGCCCCGTCCTGCCCCGTCGCGAGAAACGCCGCCGCAACGACGTTCGCGACCTGCGCGTTGAAGCCATAACTGCCGGCCTTCGCGCTCCCAACGTGGTTTTTCCGGGTGTTGATCTCTCGGAGGTGTTCGCCGGTCACACCGAGGCGGTCAGTCAGAACCTCCGCGGGGATCACCGCATCCGCGGTCACCGTATAGCCACGACCCTCGACGGCGTTGATCGCAGCGGGTTTTTTATCGGTGCACAAGTTGCCGCTGAGCGCGATGAGGGTGGCATCCGTTTCCGCCTCGATGTGGTCCGCGGCCGCCCGGGTCGCGACGGTCACCATGTTCATCCCCATCGCATCCTTGGTGTCGTAGACGAAGCGCAAATACACGCTATCGCCGACGACGTACGGATCAATCGCGAGTACCTCCCCGTGATCGGTCGTCGCCTCGGCCGCCCCGATAACGTCCTCTCGATGGTCTTCGAGCCAGCGAAGCAGGGCGCTAGCCGCTGCAGCGTCTTCGACCCGAAACACCGGAGCGCGGGTCATGCCAGCGTCCGTGATCCGGACCGTCGCACCCCCAGCGGCACGGAGCACGGAACACCCCCGATTGACGCTCGCGACAAGGGCGCCCTCCGTCGTCGCCATGGGAAGATAGTACGCGTCATCGGCGTATTCGCCCCCGACCGGAAGCGGTCCGGCGATACCGACCGGAATCTGGATTCCGCCGATCAGGTTCTCGATGTTTCGCTGGGCTCGTTCGGCCGAAAACACGTACTGACCGATCGATCCAAGATCGGTCCCGGTTTCTTCGGCAATATAGCGCCGACGCGCCGTTGCGGCTGGCCCGGGATCGGCCTCGTCCTCGAGTTCGTACAGCTTCACCTCACCCGCCGACAACCGCTCCTGGAGCGCTTCGGGGTCGGTCATACCCTCTATTCAGGTGGGTCTGTGAGATAGATTACGGCTCACTGCTGGATCCACCGGGTGGCCGGTCGAATTGCCGGCAACAGCGAGGGCATTCATGGGCAGGGCGATCGCTCCGACAGCCAGCCCCGGTATCGGTGACTCAAAGACAATCGTCCGCGAGTCTGATACACCAATCATTCCGTCGAGGAGAAACCTTTGTGCCGGTGCTCCCCCTCCCCGAAGGCATATGAGCGCCTCCGCTGACCTGATTTTGACGAACGCCGCCGTACACTGTCTCGACGACGAACGGACCGAGGCGACGGCGGTGGCCATTGCCGATAATCGAATCATCCGCGTCGGATCGACCCGCCATGTCGAGCGATTGGCCGGTGTCGAGACGGTCACGATCGATTGCGATGGATTGCCAGTCCTGCCCGGATTTGTTGATGCACATACCCACCTCGAGACGACTGGTCGGTACCTCGTCCACGCTGATCTGTCTCACGCGACATCTCGAGATGCCGCCCTCGATCGACTCTCCAATGAAGCGGCCGACGGTGACGCGTGGGCCTTGGGATTTGGCTACGACGAGAGCAATTGGGAAGATAGCACTCTGTTGACGCGCGACGATCTCGATGCAGTCAGCACGCGAACGCCCATAGCAGCGTTTCGTGTCGATATGCACACGGCGTCCCTCAACACGCCCGCCTTCGAGCAGCTGACCGATCGGTTCGACGACGAACACATCGAGATGGCGGGGGGCGAGCCGACCGGCGTCGTGCTCGAAGATGCTGTCGATGTCGTTCGGGACGCAGGGACTGGCGGACTCGCATACACCGAACGATTACTTGAGGCCGCTGAGCGCCACGCGATCGAAGCGGGCGTTACCTGCGTGCACGAACTCGTTCGTCACTCCGACGCCCCACGCATCTATCGTGAACAGGCCCTGCGAGGCGAGCTCCCGTTACGGGTGCGAATTAACTATTGGCACGACCATCTGGCCTCGATCGAGGAACTCGGGCTCCGGACGAATTTCGGGACGGAACGGCTGCAAATCGGGGCGATCAAATCCTTCACTGATGGCGCCATCGGTGGCCGGACCGCCAAACTCACGGCGCCGTATACCGACGGTGATGGAACCGGGCAGTGGGTGGTCACCCCAGAAGAGCTGCAAGAGACCGTCTCTGCCGTCGACGAAGCCGAGTCCCAAATGGCGATCCACGCTATCGGCGACGCGGCCATCGAATCAGCACTGTCGGCACTCGAGACGACCGGGGATCCAGCGCAGGCCCGCCACCGCATCGAACACGTCGAGCTGGCCAGTGACGACCATATCGAACGAATGGCCGAGGCCGGGATCGTCGCATCGATGCAGCCGAATTTCTTGCAGTGGGCCGGCGAGGGGGGCCTGTACGAGCATCGGTTGGGGCCCGAGCGAACAGCTGAGAGCAATCGATTTCGGGACCTGCTCGACGCCGGAGTACCCCTGGCCTTCGGGAGTGACAGTATGCCGCTCGATCCGCTGTTCGGCATTCAGGCCGTGGTTAATGCGCCCGAAGCGGCCCAGCGGCTCACCGTCACCGAGGCCATCGAGGCGTATACGCGCGGCGGGGCGTATGCGGGCTTCGACGAGGATCGACTCGGGACGATCGAACCGGGAACCCTGGCCGACCTCGTCATGCTCGATGGCTCCCCGTGGGAGTCCGACGATCGCATCGACGACCTCGATGTGGTGACGACCATCGTCGGAGGTGAGGTCGTCTACGAGGATCGAACGTAACGTCGACTGGAGGTCTACCCGGTCGGCCTGTCGAGCGCAACCGGAATACCCGCACTCGCCACGTCAGCCGCGAACGCGGTGTCGTCCGCGGCCAGTAACTCGATCGTGTCGTAATGGATCGGGACGACGAGGTCCGGCTCCAAGGTAGCCGCCAGCGATGCAGCCGCATCCGCATCCATGACGACGGAGCCGCCGATGTTCGCCAGCAAAACGTCGACATCGTACTCGTGGAACGTGGGGAGGGCATCGGTGTCTCCCGGCCAGAAGATCTCGGTGTCTTCGATCGTGAGCAGATAGCCACACCCGAACCCACGTGGATGCGATACCGACCCATCCGGATCGGCCGCGGGTCCATCCGGGCGGTTGTACGCCGGGGTCGCTCGGACAGTTACCGAAGAATGTCCCTCAAAGCTCTCGCCCTCACGGATGCGGACGATCTCGTAGGGAAGATCGTCGATTGGTTCGACGTCACGCTCTATTCCAGCGGTATCGACCGCGTCGAACACGACGACGGTCGCATTGGAGGCCGCTACCCGGCGAATGGCGTCCGAATCGTAGTGGTGATCATGGGTGACTACCACGAGATCCCCATCCTCCGGTCTGTGGCCGTCTAAGACGCCATATCGACCGGGATCGGTATACACAACCGGTCCTGCTCCGCGTTGGAGGCGGGCCGTCGCGTACCCGAGCCACTCGACGGTCAAATCACGCATCCGTACGGTCATATCGCTGATTCTGGAGTCGGCGTCCTTGAGGGTCCGGGTCTCGTCGGTGTTATCGCTACTCAAGGAGTGATTGGCCGGTCATTGACTCGGGAATGGGTACATCGAGCAGCGAGAGCACCGTCGGCGCGACGTCGGCCAGGGTCCCACCCGATCGAACGTTCAAATGATCGGCAGCGTGATCGCTCGGAAGGTAGATGCACGGGACGGGATTGACCGTGTGGGCCGTGTGCGGATCCGCCTCCGTCCCCATGTTCTCAGCGTTGCCGTGGTCAGCGATTACGAGGACCTCAACGTCGTCTAAGGCCTCGAGTAATCGACCAAGTTGGGCATCAACAGCCTCGATTGCGGCCACTGCCGCCGGATACTCGCCAGTGTGGCCCACCATATCCGGATTGGCATAGTTCAATACGAGCACATCCGGATCCGTCGTCTCGATTTCGGTCAGCGTGGTGTCGGTCACCTCGGGAGCCGACATCTCCGGTTGGAGATCGTACGTGGCCACCGGCGGGCTCGGGACGATCGTCCGGTGTTCGCCCTCATATTCGACTTCCCGACCGCCGTTCAGGAAGTACGTGACGTGGGCGTATTTCTCTGTTTCAGCGATGCGAAACTGCGTGTAGCCGGCTTCGGACAGCTTTGATCCGAGGGTCGCCTCGGGTTCGATGGACTCGAACGCGACCGGAAACGAGAAGCGCTCGTCGTACTCGCTCATCGTGACGACCTCGAGTTCTGGAGGGTCACTCGATTGAGGCCAAACCGGCTCATGATTTGTTACCATCCGTGTCAGTTGGCGGGCCCGATCCGCCCGAAAATTCGCCAACAGGACGCCGTCACCAGCCGTCATCGAGGGTGCCTCGCCGACGATTGTCGGTTGCACGAACTCGTCGGTTTCACCACGTGCGTACGCCGCCTCCAAGGCGGCACGGGCGCTAGGCACGACGTGTCGACCGCGTCCATGCACTATGGCCTCGAAGGCCCGATACGTACGATCCCAGTTTTCGTCGCGATCCATCGCGAAATACCGGCCTGTTAGCGTGGCTATTTCGCCGGTTCCAGCCCGTTCGATCGTCCGTTCGAGACGGGCCAACAATCGAAGCGCCGAACGAGGCGGCATATCCCGGCCGTCAGTGACGAGGTGGGTCTGCACTGAACAGCCACGCTCGGCAGCGACCTGAATCAGTGCGCGCAGGTGTTCGACATCACCATGCACGCCACCATCACTGAGTAATCCCCACAGATGGAGCGTATTCTCTGCTGCGGCCATCGATGTGAATATCGTGTCGAGTGCCTCGATAGACCGGAGCCTGCGTTGCTCGATTGCAGTGTTGATCCGGGTGAACTCCTGCTCGATGACCGTTCCAGCCCCGATCGTAAGATGCCCGACGGCGCTGTTTCCCATCTGGCCTGCGGGCAGGCCGACGGTCTCGCCGTCGGCCCTGAGATGGCCCACGACTCCCGTCTCAAGTGCCTCGTCATATGTCGGCGTATCAGCAGCCGCGATCGCGTCGCGACCATCGGCCTCCGAAGGGTCGACCGGATCGCCGGCAACCGGCCAGTAGCGACCGATGCCCCACCCGTCCAGGATGACGAGGGCTACCTCCATGCTCAGATACTCTCGCGTGGTCAGTAATTAGGTGTCGAAGACAGTCAAAGGTGTCATGACAAGGCACAACAGATATTGGGGACCCCTCTGAATGGCTTTCTAAGACCTCCCACATGGTAGACGCGGGTGTGTTTCACTGGGTGTTGAGCGGGATCGTAACGGGGAGTTACATCGCTCTCGGGGCCATCGGGCTCGGTCTCGTGTATAACATCTCGAAGGTGCCGAACTTTGCCCACGGTGAGTTGTTGACCCTCGGGGCGTACTTCGCCCTGTGGATCAACCTCCCGTGGACGATGCCGATTCTCGACCAACTGACCTCAGGGCCAGGTGATATCGGCATCGCCCTGATGGCCGTCCTGTTCGCGATCACGGTCATTTCTGCACTCGGGATCGTGTACCTGTTGGCTGGTCGAGCAGGGTTGCGAGGCGGGTATTTTCCGATCGATGTACCTCCGCCGGTCGGATATGCCGTTCACGGACTCGGGGCGGGGTTGATCGGTGCCTTCGTCGCCCTCGCAACACCGAGCCTGTTCGCCGGCGCCGTCTTCTCGGCACTCGTGATGGGGGCAGCCACACCGCTGTTGGATCGGTACCTCTTTGATCGGTTCCGATCGGCCGGGGCATCGCTGGCGACGATGTTGATCGTGACCCTCGGGCTGGCGTTCTTCCTTAGGTATGGTGCCCAGGCGTACTACACGAGCGACGTACGGCAATTCGAGTATTCCGGTGAACTCACGTTGTTCGGGACGGAAATTGACTACACGACGTTCAAAGCGTTCGATTTCTTCCTTGCTGACAACGGGCTCATCCTCCGGGTCGTTGATCGGGGACCAGATGTGACCCTCGCCGTCTTCGAGTACTCGTGGCCGATTCTCGCCGTGATCCTCGTCGCGACGATTGGATTGGGCTACGGGGCGTATCGATGGCGAGGCCGGGGGATCGGTGAATACGAAGCCGCACAGACCATCGGCCCACGTCTTGTCGGTGGGTTTACCGGCCTCGTAACGCTGCTCGTCCTCGCGATCGTCCTCGGTGGGGATGGCTCGGTCCCCACGGACCACTTCGCCTCAACCCAGGTCCGAACGAGCTACCTCCGAATTGGAATTATCGCCCTTGCGGCGGCCGCGATGCTCGGATTGCACCTCTTGCTACGGAAAACGAAACTCGGAACGGCAATGCGAGCCTCCTCCGACAACCTTGATCTTGCCGAAATAACGGGTATTGACACGAGTCGAGTGATGATGACAACGTGGGTCATTGCCGGGGCGTTCGCCGCGGTCGCTGGCGTCGTTATCGGTGCGCTGTTTTACGGTATCCGCCCGCTCATGGGATTCTTCCAGCTATTACCCATGTTTGCAGCCGTGATTCTCGGGGGGCTAACTTCCATCTATGGCGCAATTGTCGGCAGTTATGTCGTCGGTATCGCGATGGAAGCCGGTATTCTGTCACTGAGCTTGGATGGGCGACATCGAGTGACCATCGCGTTCATCGTCCTCTTGATCGTGCTTTTAGCTAAACCGGAAGGAATCGTGGGGGGGAAATAACATGTCCGCGACAGGAACCCTCATTAGTGTCGCTACGTTCGTTGGGATTTACGGTCTTCTCGCGGTCGGGCTCAACGTCAAGTTCGGCACGACCGGGATCCTAGATTTCGGCCATGTCGCGTACTACCTCGTCGGGGCCTATACGGTCGCACTGATTACGGCACCACCCGCTGCAACACAGCGATTCCAGGAGTACATCCTCGGGTTGAATCTTCCAGGACACATCAACGATTTTGTCCAAAGTGTCGTTGGAACGGAGTTTCTCTTGGCCGGAGGACTCGGTTGGGTCGTAGCCATCGCGATCGCCATGGCGGTCGCCGGATTTATCGGACTCGTCGTTGCGTTGCCAGCGATCCGCTTGCGGGCGGATTACCTCGCAATCGCCCTACTTGGAGTCTCGGTCATTCTCATGCGGGTCGTTCAGACTCCACCGCGGGACGTCCCACTCGTGAACGGACCGGACACGATGCGTGGCTTCTCCAGACCGTTCAACGAGCTGTTTCCCCTCCCTGGAGATGAGCTCAGCGGTGCGATCCTATTCGGGATGGTAGTGATGCTCGGGTGGTTCCTCCTGTTTTGGCTCATTATCAGAGAGGACTCAGTGTGGGTTGGACAGGATCTCGAAACGCGAGTGATCAAGGGACTGCTCGGAATTACAACCCTCGGCATCGGCTATTGGGGCATCACTCGATCTCAAAGCCGACGTGATGTCTCGATCACTACCACCGCCGGTCCCCAATTTTACCCACGAACCTATCTACCGGCCGTAGCCGCAGCGGCCACGTTGGGGCTCATCGCCGCAGTCGGCGCCATTGCGGGCCTTGGAACGACGGTCGTCTTGGTAATGCTCGGTGGAATCTCCGCGGCTGGTTGGGTTGGCGCGTGGATCAAACTCAGAAATCACTATCGCGAATACACGCGTCGGAGCGCTCTCGCCGCGCTCGCTGTAACCCTCGGATTCATCGTGGCGCTTGCGCCCGCCTATGCCCTCGGGTCGGAAGGTGGGACACTCGGGTACGGTGCCTCGGCGGTGACATTCGCCCTGCTCGCTATCTATGGCATCGGGCTCTACAAACTCAGGGCGTTTCTCGATCGATACCACGTGACCGGTTCTCGTCTCGGTATCATCGGGCTCGCGACCGTCTGGCTCATCGCGATTCGATATTTCATCGTTTCCTTGGAAGGAGCCAATAGTCTCGCCGGAGTAGTTCAATCCACCCAAGAGAACCTGTTTTGGCTCGTCAACTTCGGTGGGCGAACCGGCACTGCGCTTAATTACGACCGGTTCCTGCTGCTCCTCGTCCTCGGAAGTCTTGCGTTTGTCTTTGTCCTCGTCCAACTCGTCCAGCATTCCCCCCATGGTCGGGCATTGAAGGCCGTCCGGGATGATGAAAACGTTGCCAAGGCGCTCGGGAAAAACTCGTTCCTGTTCAAGGTCCAAGCGATGGCCGTCGGTAGCGCCATTGCCGGTCTTGCCGGGGCCATGTGGGCCATCCAAGCCCGCGCGCTGAGCTACAACATGTTCCATCCCCGGATCACGTTCTTCGTTTTTCTCGCCGTCATTCTCGGCGGAAGAGGTAATCACAAGGGTGCGATTCTGGGGGCCGGCATGTACTGGTTGCTCGTGCAAGCCACCTCCGAGTTAGCAGCCATCTTCCCCGGCGCACTCGGAGATAGAATGACGATTCTCCGCAACGCAATCATCGGGTTGATGATCATCGCCCTCCTGTATTTCCGTCCAGGAGGGATTTGGAAAGAGAAACCGCCATACTTCGAGGTGAACGGCCAATGAGCGACGACGCGGTTCTCCAAGTCCGTGATCTCCACAAATCCTTCGGCGGGATCATTGCCGTTGATGGCGCTACATTTGATCTCCAACGCGGCGAGATCACAGGACTGATCGGGCCGAACGGTGCCGGAAAAACGACCACCTTCAATCTGCTGAGTGGCTTTCTCAAACCTGACAGCGGTGAGATTCGATTCAAGGGCCGCCAGCTCCATGAATACATGTATCCTAGCTCGGCAGAGCGGCGCGTCTGGGCGCTCGCGGCGGGCGGCACCGCTGGTGTGATCGGCGGGGCGATTGGCGGTGCAATCGAACCCAGCGTCGCACTAACTGCCGGTGGCGGGATCGTTGGAGCAGTTGCCGGAGCGGGGCTCTACGCTGGGCAACAGTCGATCCGAGAACGGTACCTCGAAGAACGTCCCAGTCGACCCTTCGCCCTCACGAAGGCCGGGCTCTCACGGACGTTTCAAATTACGCGGGAACTGGGCGAAATGACTGTCCTTGAGAACCTCATGCTCGGTCCACAAGGCCAGCAAGGTGAACGCCTGCTGACGGTTTGGGGGTCGCCAAGCTCCGTGAGGCGAGACGAGGAAGCGGTCCGAAAGCGGGCCATTGAGGTACTGGAGCTATTGGACCTAAGCCATTTAGCAAACGACTACGCCGAAAACCTCAGTGGTGGTCAGCGAAAGCTTCTCGAACTCGGCCGGGTATTGATGACGGATCCAGAAGTGATTCTTCTGGACGAACCGGTCGCAGGCGTTAATCCATCCCTGCAGCAAAACCTCCTTGACAGGATAGAAGAACTCCGTGATGAAGGCTATTCATTCTGCGTCGTCGAACACGATATGGACGTGATTATGTCGATCAGCGACACCGTGATCGTGATGGACCAAGGTGACGTCCTCGTTGAGGGGCCACCAGATACCGTGATGGATGATGAACGAGTTATCGATGCCTATCTGGGAGGTGAAGCATGACGCTACTCGAAGCCGAAGATATCGTAAGCGGGTACGGGGAGGCTCAAATTTTGTATGGTGTCTCCGTGGAAGTTGAGGAAGATGAAATCGTCACGATAATCGGACCGAACGGGGCCGGCAAATCCACGCTGATGAAAGCACTGTTCGGCCTGATCGAGTGTTGGGATGGCGAAGTCATCTTCGATAGCGAGGAGATTACTGATCTCGAGCCACATGAAGTAACGCGCAAGGGATTGTGTTACGTGCCCCAACTCGACAATATCTTCCCGAGTCTGACCGTCCGGGAAAACCTCGAGATGGGCGCGTATATTCTCGATGAAGTGCCGGAAGATGCGATCGACGAAGTATTCGAACGCTTCCCGATCCTTCAAGAACGCCAAGATCAGATCGCCGGGAGTATGAGCGGCGGTCAGCGACAAATGCTTGCCATGGGACGAGGCCTCATGGTCGATCCGTCGCTGATGCTTATCGACGAACCGAGTGCCGGATTGGCTCCCCACCTCGTCGATGATGTTTTCGAGAAAATCGTCGATATTCGAGAGGGTGGCACATCGATACTCATGGTTGAGCAGAACGCCCGCCGAGCGCTTCGGGTTTCCGACAGGGGATACGTGCTTGATGGAGGAGAAAACCGATTTGAAGATTCCGGCGACGCGCTATTGGATAATCCTGAGGTAGAAGAGCTATACCTCGGTGGTTGAAGGCCCTAGCGGCGCGAGCCTGACCGAACGATTCCTATCCGCAGCTACACGACTACCCCTGGATGTTCTGAGGAAAGAAGGTTCGGGATGACCGACAATGCGCTCGGATCGAACCGATAGTGCTCAGCTCTGGAACTCCGAGCGCGGGATTTCTTCGACGATTTCCAATGAACCGCCAGTGACCTGACCGATCCCGAAGCGGTTCAGCGTTTCGTAATTCTCGTTCATCGTCAGCGGGCTCGACGCACCCTGATACTGAATGTCTTCGTCGTCATTGATGAGTTCTTTAGCCTCTTCGAATTCTCCGACGGTCACGACCTCGCCCGGTCCATTACAGACATCCCGGAAGTTTTCAGAGATGGCCGTGCCGCTAGCTTCGCCAGCCATCTCGATCGCCAAGCCGGCGATAAATGCTGCGTCGTACGAGTGTGGGTCAAATGGTCCGGGGTTATCCGGATTGTGTTGCTCTTGGAACGTCTGTGCACCCTCAGTGGACTCCGGCTGTGGGGTAGTCACGTAGAAGCCTTCGAGTGCGTCTGCCCAATCCGAGAAGAAGTCCCCGGAATTGAGCCCTTCACTAAGCACTAACTCGCCGCCATAGCCGCCCTCTTGCCACTGCGCCATGATCGACTGACCCTCACCCGGATACCCCGTCCAACCCACGGCGTCCGGATCGTTCTCGAACACCTGATCAAGCGTGGACGTGAAATCCTGGGCTTGATCGTCGTAGCCCACTTGGCCGACGACCTCGCCATCAAAGTTGTCGACCGCAACTTCCGTCAGTCCATTGCCGTATGGGTTGTCCACGTACATGAACGCCGCCGAGTCCGCCCCGACGTACTCATCGCTGTTGAGCACCTGCGCCATCACGACCCCTTGCTGGGCGTCGTTCGGCGCCGTCCGCCCGAAGTACTTGAGATCGCCGTCAAAACCGATGTTGGCCAGTGCCGGACTCGTGCTTGCCGGGCTGATCTGCATGACCTGATCGTCGGCGACGTTTTCGGCGATCGGTGTCGAGACACCGCTGGAAGCCGCCCCGACGATGGCCACAACCTCGTCATCAGAAACGAGACCATTGTATCGGTCGAGGCCAGCCTCCTCGGTTGTCTCGCTGTCGGTGTTGATCATGTCGATCTCACGATCGAGCGGCCCCCCGGCATCGTTCATATGCTCGACAGCAAGGTTCACCGCCGATTCCATCGCCGGTCCGAGATCATCGAGTGTCCCGGTGATCGGAAGGATCGATCCCATCGGAATCGGTCCGCTATCACCGCCGTCGCCGAGGCAGCCGGCCAAGCCAGTTGCTCCAACGACACTTACCGCCCCAACCGTTTTGACGAAGTCACGTCGTCTGAAGTTCCGCGCCATATGGTGACATATATTCCACCTGTATAATAAAGGCTACCTTCTGGTAAAAACCAGCCCGAGCGGCTGTGATACCCAACGTCAGTAATCACTCAATACAGCGATATATCGAATTCGAGAAAATCGACATCAAGCGTCATTATTACTGTTGCATGCGTCGATGTGCTACTCTATCGTGAGTCACCCTTTTCTACAGGGTTGCCGACCTCCGAGGTATGCATCCCCGGGCCGAGGAATTCGAACGCCGAATCGCCGAAGCTTTCGATCGGTCCCCGACAATCAACGAATTACCGGAGGAAACGAAAACGGCGCAGCAAGCGGCCGACGCGATCGGCTGCGACGTGGCCCAAATCGTCAAAAGCCTCGTAGTCGCCGTTGAAGATGAACACGCACTCGTATTGACGAGTGGCGCCAATGAGGTGGATTTAACGTCCCTCGCGAACTCGCTGGATGTCGATACCGATGTTGTTTCGATCACTGATCCGGAGACCGTCAAGGCCGTCACGGGCTGGAGTATCGGTGGGGTACCACCGGTCTGTCACGATACATCACTGCCAACGTACATCGATCCAACTCTGCTCGACCACGACCGGGTGTGGGCCGGGGCGGGAACACCGCACGCGGTCGTGGCCTTTGAAGCCGGAGATTTACTCGAGTTGACCGATGCGACGCCCATCGATGCCTTCCGACCAGTCTAACAATGCCCCTTGATGCCGTCCACCTCGAGGCGATCGACGCGATCGGCCAGGCACTCGATCGACCGGGGCGTCGCCGCGACCACGCTGAGCTCCTCGAAACGATCTGGGACGTATTTACCCAAAATACGCCTGACTCGCCCCTGACAGCACTCGGTTCACCTCGCCGACATCACGAGACTATCGAAACGCTCGGATTGTCGGACCGACCGTTCGAACGCGTATCCGCAGTCGACGCCGGATCGCTCAACCCGACGACCTTCCAAAACGGCCTGACGGTCGATCTCGCGCATGCGGCGATGGCGACGACGCCAACTGACCTCGAAGTGCATCGACGACGTACCATCGCCACGGTCGCCCACGGTGCCACTGGCGAAGTTCGAAGCGATCGCGACTGGGAGCCATTCGATGACGGGTACGGCCGCTCTCGGTTATTCGCCGCCCCAGCCCTCGATCAGGAGGAAGACACGGCCGTGCACACTCTCGCCCTCGAACGCGCCGAGACGACACACGCGCTTGCCAATCATACCGAAGCCGATCCCTCGTTATTCATTCTTGATGGCGCCGTCTACCCGGCGAGTTTGCTCCACTGGGAGGATCGTTCAGGTGAACTCGGCGAGAGCCTCTACGTCGATCGCGTGCCCCGGGAGGCGCTCACGGAGGCGATCGAGCTAATCGATCGCTGTCTGGCCGACGAGTTGCCGGTCGTTGGGTTCGTGAAAAATTACTCCGCAAGAGCACTCGTCCGGGCGTTGGAGGGCCATCCAGCCCTTGAAGGGACCTCAATCCCGTGGCGGAGCGATTACGGGCTGTTCGTGAACCTCCTCACTAGCCTCGAGCATCCCGAAAGCGACTCACTCGTGTGGACGAACTGGTTCGAAACCGACCTCGGCACCGGTGAAAAAATCGAGCGGGCACTCACCGAACTCACGATCGACACGGAAGTCAAACGCGGCGCATTCACGCTGTGTTTCATGGTCGTCTACGACCCCCGCGAGCACGTCTGCTATCGGATCGAGGCGCCCAAGGGTGTCGTGGGGGAACCGGAAACGCGCCAGCGGGTAACAACGCATTTCCTTGGTGAAATCGCGGCGAATGCCGGGCCCCCACGGACGCTCGAAAAGGCGGATGCATTGGCGCGGATCAGTCGGACGGAACGGCGAAACCTCATCAAACAGCTCGCTGCAAACCTCGAGACGACGCCGATCAGACAGTACGATGACGTCCGTTGGCCCGACCGCGAACCAGCGGTGGGCGAGCGATGAACGGAGCACCGACCTCCCCTGTCAGTTTTGACGGCGGGCTCGTAAGGGACCGACAATGACCGATCTCGATGAATTCTCTGCAGGCGATCGACCACCCGCAGAGGACGTAGACAGTCACTCCGCGATCGGCACGATGAGTGTCCAGGAAGGCCTGCAACTCGATGAGGACGGCCAGCGTACCCGATTGTCCGCATACATTACGCCGCCAAATCGAGAATCAATCCGCCTGCGCAGTTACGTGGTGGTCCCCCTCGCAACCGGAGCGGACGAACGCCCCGCGCAGTTGTTTTGTCGCGTGAGCGGCCTTCGGTACGCCCACGAGTTCGACACGGACGATGCCACGGCAATCCACGCCCAACGCGCCTTGCAACGGGACGAAATCGACGAGTCCGATTACAAGTACATCGCCACGCTCACCCCCGTAGCGACGCTGATCGGCGACCCCACCGAACCAGACGCCGCGCTCACCAGGCGTCAGCCGAATCGCCTCCCAAAACCGGATGCATCCGTCCGCGAAGCGGTCTTCGATGCGGAGATCAAGACCGGGCTCAAACTCCCCCAAGAAGGCCTATTCGTCGGACACGTCGCCGTCGGCGGCGAGAAGCTCCGGACGGCCGCATCCCCGCCGACCGTGGATTATCGGCTTCGCGATGCGAACGTTGCGGATCCACTGCTCTTTCGTCACGTCCTCGTCGCCGGCGGCACCGGATCGGGGAAAACCCATGCCGCGAAGAACCTGTTGCGTCAGGTGGTCGCCGAGAATCGTCGATACGAAATGCCGGATGGACGCACCCCCCGGCCGGCATTAGTGATCGTCGACCCGCAGGACGAGTACGCTCAGTTACATGATGACAACCCCGCATTGGATGGTGACGACACGCGGCGATTCCGTCGGGAGCGCATCGCCCACGGTGGTGTCGACGATACCGTCGTGTTCGTTCCGGACGTCGCCGGCACCAAGTATGAGGCCACGAATCACCGGGCGGAACAGGTCCGGTTTTCGATCCCGTTCGAACTCGTTCGATCGAATACGTGGTTGATCGCTGGTGGGGGACTCAACGATCGGCAGGTAAACGGACTGAACACGCTCTTGTCCACGTACTTCCGCGAAGAATCCGACACCCCGACGTACGATCGATTTCAGACCTTTATCGCCGAGGATCCGACCGTCCACGAATTGGTGGAACGCGAGCACATTCACGAAAAGACGTACAACGCCCTCAAACGCCGAATCGACCGGGCGTATTTTTCCCAGGTATTCGATCAGCCAGCGAGCGACATCACGGATCTCACCGATCGACTCGTCCGCGAGGGCGGGATTTCGACCATACCGACGTACCACCTCGAAAACGCCGCACAACGTAACCTCGTCGTCCTCGCGGTCGCGACGATGCTCATCGAGAACAAACTCACGAGCGATCCTCGATTCGAACAGATCGCGGAAACGCCCCTCGTATTGGCGATGGACGAGGCGCACAACTATCTCGCCGACGCCGACACCGTCCAAGCAGAGAAAACGATCGACATCTTTACTGAAGCGGCCAAACAGGGGCGCAAAGAACGGTTGGGGCTGTTCCTCGTGACCCAAGATCCCGGCGATATCGCCGATCCGATCTTCAAACAGGTGAACACACGTCTCGCGCTCAATCTCGCCGACGAAGATGCGATCGCCAGCCTCAATCTGCCGGCGCAACTGAGCAAACAGATATCTGATCTCGAAACCGGCCAACTCATCGCGCACTCGCCGGACAACGCCGAATCGGTGCAAGTGATCGGCCTCGAGCACTGCGTCGTCAAACACGACCCACGGTAATTTCCGCGGGTTTATTCGACCGGATGGCGTGGCGTCGCACATGACACATGCGGTGTTGATCCCCTTTGATGGCTCGGAGGAATCAAACCGTGCGCTTTCCCACGCGCTCGCACATTTCTCCGATGCCGAGTTAACGGCCCTCCATGTGATCAACCCAGCCGAGGCCGTGCAAATCACGGAGGAAGACGGCGTGCCACCGATGCCAGAAGACTGGTATGAGTCCTCCCGCGAACAGGCGAATCAGACGCTCAAGCGAGCCGTCGAGGAAGCCGAAACCGTCGATGTCGATCTCACTACCGCCATCGAGGTGGGCCAGCCTGCTCGAACGATCATCGAGTATGCCGACGACCACAATATCGATCATATCGTCATGGGCAGTCACGGTCGGTCTGGCGTGTCACGCATCTTACTCGGCAGCGTCGCAGAAACCGTCATGCGTCGTTCAGACGTGCCCGTCACGATCGTTCGATAAGGAACGTCAGGGGAAGGGTGGTCAGTCGAAAGTCCTAATCGACGACCAACCGAATGGGCGGATGATGGAAGACGAGTTGCCAGATGTGCAGGCTGCGCCGCCATCGGTGTCGGTCGGGCTCAGTCAAGTGGGCCTCTCCGATGTGAAAAAGCTCGTCAAGGTGGCGCGGCCTGAGAAGGATCGACCGATCGTCCTCAACGCCACCTTCGACGTCTTCGTCGATCTCCCAAGCTGGCGCAAAGGTGCCGACATGAGTCGGAACATGCAGGTCATCGACGAAATCCTCGAGGAGGCCGTTCGCGAGGAAGCTTATCGCGTCGAAGATGTCTGCGGAGCCGCCGCCGAACGGCTGCTCGCCAAACACGAGTACACCTCGAAGGCCACCGTCAAGATGACGGCGGAATACATCATCCGTGAGCGCACGCCGGAGACCGATTTGGATACACAGGGAACCGCTGACATCATCGCGCAAGCGACCGCGACCGACGATGGCACGACCGAAGAGATCGGCGTCCGGGTGACCGGGATGACGGTCTGTCCGTGCTCGCAAGGCATGATGGCCGATCGCGCCCGCGAGACGCTTAGCGCGCAAGGCGTGGACGAAGATACGATCGAAGCGTTCCTCGATCGCGTCCCGCAAGCGGGACACGCCCAACGCGGCCATGCGACGCTCGCCGTCGAAAGCGACGGGGCACCAGAAGTCGATTTGCATGATTTGATCGATGTTGCCCGGGATGCGATGAGTGCTCGTATCTATAACCTCGCGAAGCGACCGGACGAGGATCACATGACGATTCAAGCCCACGAACACGCGAAGTTCGTTGAGGACTGCGTGCGCTCGATGGCCGACGGTGTCGTCGAGACGTTTCCGGATCTCAGCGACGACGCGATCGTCACGATGAAACAAACCAACGAGGAATCGATCCACCAACACAACGCCCACGCCGAACGGTGTGTCGAGATGGGGACCCTTCGGCGCGAGGTCGCCCAGTCGACCGACTGATTCGCGACCGAGAATCACGCCATGATCCGTACTGCACTGGCGCTATTGTTGCTCATTCCCCTCTTCGATGTCGTGTTATTGGTGATCGTTGCCGGGGAAATCGGTGCCCCAGCGACCGTTGCACTCGTCGTCCTGACGGGACTTGTTGGGCTGATGCTCGCGCGCTTCCAGGGCCGACGCACGCTCGTCCGGCTCCAACGGACCGTCCGGGCCGGAGAGGTTCCCACTGACGAATTGCTCGATGGGGCGTTCATTCTAGTCGCCGCGGCGGTGTTGTTAACACCCGGCCTCGTCACCGACGCGATCGGCCTCTTGTTGCTCTTCGGACCCTCGCGACGGCCGATCAGATATGCCGTAAAGAAGTGGTTCGTCATCCCGTATTTCGACCGGCGCAGCGGCGGATTTGTCACCGGCGAGGTCTATACTGCGGGGTTTCCCGGGGGTGAGGGAACATCGAACGGTGAGGAGCCGATCGATGTGTCCGTCGACATCGAGGACGTCGAGGACGATCCGTCTGACGAAGGTAACGCTTAAACGGGTCAGTTGGCAACCCACCAACTGCGCTTACCCTGGGCCAATAGCTCAGCCAGGTTGAGCGCTCGGCTGATAACCGGGAGGTCCTCGGTTCAAATCCGAGTTGGCCCACTTGCGGTTTCGTTGTATCATTCCTGACAGCCATTTGAGTGTCCAGTTCTGGGCCAAATCTCGATAGCTATACACAGAACACTCGCTACTCGGGTGAGTATCGATACAACCATCAACAAATTTCCTGGTAGGTGCTCCGATATCAGTAGGCGAATAACAACCCACTAGAGGACAATCCGGAGAAAAGCACCGACTAGATGGCGTTGGCCTGTAATATTATGGCATCGGCCGACAGTTGTTAAGATGTAACACAACTATCCCAGCCAAGAGCCTCCTGTTCTCGGGCAAGAGCCGGAGGACAGACCCCTGAAGTCACGTTCAATGGCAAAATCCATCGCACTTCTCCACGTCGAGGACGACCTCGATTTCGCCGATCTGGCGAAGACGCATTTCGAGCGTCAGTCAACACCATTCAACGTTGAGATCGCCGCCACCGCCGAGGAAGCGTTAGAGATCCTGGAAACGACCGAGATCGACTGTGTGGTCAGTGATTACGACTTGCCTGAGACGAATGGCCTCGAATTGTTGGAAACCATTCGTTCCGATGCGCCAGCCTTACCGGTGATCTTCTTTACCGGGAAAGGATCCGAACGGATCGCGAGCGAGGCCATCAATGCAGGCGTGACCGATTACGTCCAGAAGGAATCCGTCCCGGAGCAATTCGAGCTGCTCGCGAATCGAATCGAACAGGCGGTGGAGAGACGCTGGGCCCAAGAGAACTATCGGGAAATCTTTGAAAAGATTCCAGATGGCGTCACGATCCACGATGCATCCGATGGCACGATCGTCGACACGAATGACCGCTTCTGTGAGATGCTCGGATATACCCGCGAGGAATTACTCGAATTGGATTTTGCTGCCCTGCATCCAGGGGAAAAGCCATACACCGCCGAACGAGCGGAGAACTACATTCAACGGGCCGCGAGGGAGGGTCCTCAAACGTTCGAATGGGTCGACGAGACCAAAAGCGGCGAGCGACTCCCGGTCGAGATAACCCTGCGCAACACGACAATCAATGGGAACCCGCGCATCCTCGCCGTCGTTCGGGATATTTCTGAACGCCGAGCACGCGAGCGCGAGCAAGAACGCCGACAACACGAACTCGAACGTAAAACCGAACGATTGGATCGCTTCGCTAGCTACGTGAGTCACGACCTCCGGACGCCGGTAAGTGTCGCGCAAGGCCGACTGGAGCTTGCGAGGGAGGAAACCGACAGCCAACATCTTGGTGCCGTCGCTGAAGCTCTCGAACGGATCGACGCGATGATCGAAGATCTCCTCGAACTATCCCGAGAGGGCGAAAGCGTTGGGTCGGTCGAACCGGTGGCGTTGGACGAACTGGCAGCGACGTGCTGTCAGAACGTGGCTAGTGATGAATTGACGTACGATATCAACATGAATCGAACCGTCCGCGCGGATTCGGGCCGGTTGAAACAACTCCTCGAAAATCTCCTCAGAAACGCCGTCGAACATGGGGGACCAAACGTCAAGGTGGAGATTGGACCATTAGCAAACGGATTTTACGTTGAAGACGATGGACCAGGAATTCCTCAACGCGAACGTGAGGACATTTTCGAACCGGGCTATTCGACTGCAGCGGAAGGCACCGGATTCGGACTGGCGATCGGGCAGGAAATCGTCAATGCCCATGGATGGGATATCGCTATCACCGAAAGCGACGACGGTGGAGCTCGCTTTGAGATTACGGGGGTCGAAAGTCTCGATTGAGGGAGATCAGTCGGTAGAAGCGGACGAGATCAGCAATATGGGGAGCGTTGAGATTGACTCCACCCTACCAATGGTTTGAACGATTACATCCGCCCCATGCCGCTGGTGAGTGATCGTGGATTTTTCGTCGATTTGGGACCTGGCGTTGCTCCGGGCATTCAACAGGGGGGACCGGCCCGCAAATCGAATAAACGAAACACTAATAATCAAACTCAGGTTTGTTGAGGTGACATGGCTCCGGCTACTGATATCCCTGCGTCGATGCAAGCAGTCGCCTTCGAAGAACACGGCCCCCTCGAGAATTTGCGGTTGATGGATGTCCCAACGCCCGATGTCGCCGACGACGAGGTGTTGGTCGATATTCGGGCCACCGCATTAAACCACCTCGACATCTTCGCCCTTCGAGAACTCGATCACTACGTTTCGGAGTACCCGTTTTGGAGTGGCTCCGATATGGCGGGCTACGTGCACGCGGTTGGGTCCGAGGTCGACGATTCGGAGATCGGAGACCGCGTCCTCGTCCTACCCTTCGTCACGTGCGGCGAGTGTATATATTGTGAAAATGGAGACGAACATCTCTGTAGGAACCACGTTACCCTCGGCGAACAGGCGCGAGGGGGGTTGGCCGAGTACATCTCGGTTCCGGTCGACAACGTTGTTGCCATCCCCGATTCAGTCAGCTTCGAAACGGCCGCAAGCGTGCCGATTGCCGGTTCGACCGCCTGGGGAGCATTCTCTCGACGAAGCTCGTTGAAACCCTATGAGGACGTCCTTATCGTAGGTGCCACGGGCGGCGTCGGTTCATTCGCCGTCCAGATCGCGAAGGATGTCTTCAACGTGGACACGTTGTACGGGACGACCAGTACCGAAGAAAAGGCCGAGTTCCTCAGAGATCTCGGGGTCGATACCGTTATCGACTATACCGAGGAGAACTTCGCCGAACGAATTTGGGAACTGACCGACGGAACAGGCGTCGATGTCGTCTACAACAACGTCGGAGGTGAAACCTGGGTTCCCTCGATGCGGAGTTTGAAAAACGGGGGGAAACTCCTTACCTCCGGTGCGACTGCCGGTCCGAATCCGGAGACGGAAATTCGCCTGATCTTCGTGCGACAGATCGATATTCTCGGTAGCTCCGGGGACTGGCGGAAAGGGATCAATCGCCTCCTCGAGTATGTCTGGGACGGAACCATCGACCCCGTCATTGACGAAACCTATCCAATGGACGAGTACGAAGCCGCCTACGAACGAATGGTCAATCGAAATCTGTTCGGAAAGGTCCTCATCACCCAGGACTGACCAGAGAAGACGACAAATGACGACGTCGTTCGATTCACCGACGATCACCCAGGTGCGCGAGGATATCTATTGCATCCAACTCGGCCGTCACGGCTTGCTGAGTTGCTTCCTCGTTGACGGGCCAAAACCGACCTTGGTCGATGCCGCAAGTGCCGCATCGCTTGAGGATATCGTAAGCGCGATGGAACAAATCGGCGTGCCTCCCGATGATCTGTCGAACGTAATCGTATCTCACATCCATCTAGACCATTCCGGAGCCGCAGCTGGACTCGCCGAACTCGCCGACGACGCGTCGGTCTATATTCACGAATCGACCGCCCACCATCTCGTCGAACCAGCCCGCCTCATCGAGAGTACGAAGCGCACGCTCGGGGACGCCTTCGATGAACTCGGAGCGCCGGATCCGCTGTCGCAGGCAGCGCTTGAACCCATCGATGACACCGACACGACGCTCGATACCGGCCGTGTTCAGCTTGAGATACTCCACACGCCCGGGCATGCACCGGATCACCTGGCTGTCGATATTCTCGATTCCGATGTTCTCATCGCGAATGAAGCCATCGGCCGATACTATCCGAACGCCGACAGCTGGATTCCACCCATAACGCTGCCCAATTTCGACATCGATGCGGTTCGGGGATCAATTGAGGCGATCCAGGCGAGAGAGCCAGAGGTTATTGGCCTCTCTCACACAGGCACCGTGCAGGCCGAATCGGCTCTCGATCGGGCAGCAGATCGATTAGAGACGTTCACCACAACGATTCCGCGGGTTTTCGACGAAACCGAAGATGTCGAAGCGACCATCGCGCGTGTCCGATCCGACCTGCTTTCCTTCGCGGGTGCATATCCGAGCGACGTCGAGGCGTCTCAAGCCGATATCTGCACTCGTGGAATCTTGGATGCGCTTGACATCCAGTAACGATTCGCACCACAGTCGTGAACACTCGGATTGGCCAATCTTCTACGACGGTCTGAGGAGAAACACTCTATAGCGGCTCCCAAGTCCGTGGCGTCTCATTGAGCCGTTCACAGCCGGCCTCGGTGACGACAACGAGGTCTTCGATCCTCACCCCGAACTCACCCTCGAAGTACACACCGGGCTCGACGCTGAAGACCATCCCCGGTTCCAGAATTCGTTCGTTGCCATCGAGGATTTCCGGGCCCTCATGCGGTGTTAGGCCAACGCCGTGGCCCGTTCGGTGTTGCGTGTACTCCTGGTAGCCATACTCCGCGAGAACGTCGTGAACAGCGTGTTCGACTGACTCGGCGGAAATGCCCGGTTCGACAGCCTGCACGCCGACCTCTTGCGCTTCACGAACGGCCTCGTGTACTCGTGTGAATTTCTCTGAAGGGGCCCCTCCAAAGACGACCATTCTGGTCTGATCGCTGCAGTAATGGGCAACCCGACACCCGAAATCCAATAAGACGGGTTCCCCGGCGCGAATTTCGCGATCGCCGTGGTGGTAGAAGACCCGGGCAGAATTCGGGCCGGTGCTCGACGACACGTCAAAGGCCAAACCCTCGGCGCCGTGGTCGTGCAATCGACGTTCGATGTCGTTCGCGAGTTCGCGCTCGGTCATGCCGATCGCTGCGTCGCCGAGGGAACGAACCTCCTCGCTAACTGTGTCAGCGATATCGGAGGCCCGTCGGATGGCGTCGAGTTCCTGTTCGTCCTTGATATCACGAAGGTCATCGAGGATCCGACTCGCCAACTGCATCTCGGTTGGCTGAAACACGTCCTCGATATCGAGAACGTACCGGGCCCACATCTCGTCATCTAGCAAGACAGAATCGATTTCGCCGAGGTCGTCACGGGCGGCGTGGAGCGCCGCATCCGGGCCGGCTGCATCGGTCCATGGATAAATCTGATCCACCCAACTGGCCTCCGAAACCTGCTCCTCGAACAGTTCCGGGATGACGAAACACGGTTCACCCTCAGCCGGAACGAGATAGAAGAAATGTCGATCCCACGGTTCGGTGAAGAAGCCGGAAAGGTAGTACAGATTCGGCCCAGGAAACAATACCAAGGCGTCCGCGTCGGCTGCTCGCATTTCGGCTTGGCACTCCCGTGTCCGGGCTTCGAATACTGACATCGCTACGGTCCAGATTCGAGCCACTGGGTTAAGCTTGATGGAGCGAAAGGCGCGGAGTTCGCCCAATCGAAAGCATCATAGTAGTAAACTCGCTTCTGAGCAAGTGTACTTAGCGCAATGATGGACGTGTCCCTGACTGTGAATGAGTTGCTCGAACGAGCCAAACGGCTGTATTCACACAAGGAGTTAGTGACCTATTGGCCCGATGGCTCCACCTCGCGCCACGATTATGGCGATATCTACACCCGCGTCGAACGGTTGGCCCACGCGTTGGACGACTTAGGGGTTGATCCGGGGCATCGTGTTGCCTCCTTGGCCCGGAATCACCATCGCCACTTCGAACTCTATTTCGGATTGCCATGCAGTGGCCGGACGCTGAATATGGTGAACATCCGACTGCCGGATGAGCACTTCCAATATATCTTGAATGACGCAGAAGACGAGGTGTTGTTCTTCGATCCGGAGTTCCTCGACCAGGTCGAAGCCCATCACGAAGCGCTGGAGTCCGTCGAACAATATGTCGTGCTCGATGACGAAGTCCCCGAGACAGATCTCGCACCAATCGTCGCGTATGAGGACCTACTCGCCGATCAACCGGCCTCCTACGAGTGGCCCGAAATCGACGAGGAGCAGACGGCAACGATGTGTTACACCTCGGGCACGACCGGGAAGCCAAAGGGCGTCGAATACTCCCATCGGGCGTTGTACCTCCACAGCATGGTCACGGGGCACGTAGATGCGAACGCGATCGGTGAACGCGATAACATCTTGTTGCTGGTGCCGATGTTTCACACCAACGGCTGGGGGATTCCCTTCGCCGCGGCGTTCACCGGATCGAAACTCGTCTTTCCAGGGCCCAATCATGAAGCAGACCAGGTCCTCGAGTTGATTCACGAAGAAAACGTCAACTTCGCGGCCGGGGCCGTCACCATCTGGAACGACATTTCGAACCATCTCCAACGCGATCCACAGGCCGATCTTGGAAACCTCAAGCGGATCCTCGCCGGTGCCGGAAAAGTCTCTCAGGCGCTGTATCCATTCTTTCGCGATGAGCACGATGTGAAGATTTTCACCGGCTGGGGGATGACCGAAACGATCGCCGCGGGTACGACCAGTAAGTTAACGAGCGAGACGGAAAACCTGCCCAAGGACGAACAATACGAGCATCTCTCCAAAGCAGGGTTCCCAGCCCCCGGCATCACCGCTCGTATTCGAGATCAGGACGGTAACCATATCGATCGAGACGGCGAATCAGCGGGCGAACTCGAAGTGCGTGGACCGTGGGTGGCGGATTCGTACCACAATCGACCGGACGCGACGGAGGAATCGTTCACCGAGGATGGCTTCCTGAAAACGGGCGATGTTGCAACCTGGGACGAGTACGGCTATATCGATATCATCGATCGGACGAAAAACGTCATCAATAGTGGCGGCGAGTGGATTTCGACGCTTGATCTCGAAAACGAGTTAATGGCCCACGATACCGTTAAGGAAGCCGCGGTGATCGCAATGCCCGACGACAAATGGCAGGAACGACCATTGGCCGCGATCGTTCCAAAAATGGGTCACGACGTCACGGAGGAAACGCTTGAAGCCCATCTCCGCGAACGATTTCCAAAGTGGTGGGTCCCTGACCACTTCGTCGTGGTCGACACTATCCCCCGGAAAGGGACGAACAAGTTTGATAAGGTGGCCCTCCGGGACCAACTTCAAGACATGGATCTTGGCATCCAATTGTATTTCGAGGACTGACATGACGGCCAACACGACTTCAGAAACGCGGTTTATCCGGTTCGAACGCCGGTTCTACGGATTCAGGGGCGCGTTGAACGGGAATCCAAAACGCTTCACGAGCGGGGGGTGGAACTAATGGCCGCGATCACTGTCACGGATTTACGCAAGGAGTATTCGGTCTTGGGTGGATCGGAACTGGCGGTGGACGATGTGAGTTTCGAGGTCGAAGAGGGCGAATTCATTACGATCGTCGGCCCGTCGGGATGTGGCAAAACGACTACCCTCCGCTGTATCGCCGGGCTCGAGACCCCCACGAGTGGAACCATCGAGTTCCACGGGGAGAACATGAACCACGTGCCCCCAAACAAGCGCGATATCGCCATGATGTTCCAAAATATCGCGCTCTATCCGCACATGACGGTAATGGAGAACATTTCGTATCCCCTCAAAGTCCAAGGCGTTGACCGGCATTCCCGACAGGACCGCTCCCGAGACGCGGCGGAAATAATGAAAATAGAGGAACTCCTCGAGAAACATCCGGGCGAACTCAGCGGGGGGCAACGCCAACGGGCCGCATTAGCCCGGACGATCGTACAGGATCCCGTCGCATTTCTCATGGACGAGCCATTGAGCGACCTGGATGCGAAATTGAAAACGGAAATTCGCAAGGAGATTTTGCGCGTTCACAAACAACTCGACAAGCCGACCTTGTACGTCACCCACGACCAGGAGGAAGCCATGACAATGAGTGATCGGATCATCGTCATGAATGACGGCGAGATCGAACAGATGGCCGCGCCCGAGAATGTCTATCAACAGCCGAACAACATCTTCGTAGCGGAGTTCATCGGAAATCCAAGTATGAATTTTTGGGACGGATCGATCGACTCTGAAGGGGAGAACGTGAATCTCGAGGTGTTCGGCCAAGCATTCGAGCTGGAGGGTCTATCTACCGACATCGTCCATGACTCGGTAACGGTCGGGGCCCGACCGCAGGATTGTGTGGCGGATCCAGACTCGGGACACATTCAAATTGCGGGTACCTTGTCGCTCCTCGAATTGATCGACAATCGAGCGCTGGCCACGATCGACACCGACTATGGCGAAGTACGAGCCGTTATTCCCGGCGACATGGACGCGACCGAGGGGGAACCTATCGAGGTAGGCGTCGCGAAATCGGACCTGTACCTTTTTAACGCAGAGACTGGCGAGTCACTCCAAACAGCCGAATACTGAATCGGAGTTTCAGCGCTTCTACTGGCGGAAATTACCGTCGGTTTAATATAGTGTGTTAATCATTACCAAACAGAATCTTTAAATGCATCCATTCCAGTGGACTATTCGATGCGTCGGAGAAAGCTACTGAAACGCGCGGCCGTGGGTAGCCCCCTTGCGGGGGCCGCCCTGGCGGGGTGTCTCGGCGACGGTGATGGCGACTCGGAAAATGGTGAAACCCCAGCTGACGATCTCGAAATGGGCAACTGGCCGGATCTAAGCGGTGACAGCGTCTTGGTGCTCACGGAAGAAACGGGCGAAGCAGCACAAACGGTCTTTGAAAACATCGCATCGGACTTTGAGGAAGAGACGGGTGCCGAGGTGGACATTGAATATCACGGGTTCGATGATATGCCCCAACGGCTGTCCCAACTCATTCAGGCACAGGACTATCCCGAGGTGTTCCATATCGGTCAGTCGGATTCGCCCGAGATGGTCAACAACGATCTACTTGCGCCCTTGGATGTGGTGGTCGAGGAATTCATCGATCTCTATGGCAGTCTCCCAGAGCAACAGCGGGTTGTCGTCGATGGCTCTGACTACCTGGCTCCGCTGTTCGTCGATACGCATATGAACTGGTACCGGGAGGACATCGTTTCGGATCCCGTACCCAACACCTGGGACAATCACCTCGAGGCCGCCTCGAACGCCGATGGAGTGCAGGGACTCGCAGGGACCTACAGTGGTGCCGGGACCTCGGTCTGTACCTCCATCGAGATGCTCGCGTGGGGCTACAGTAATGGAGCGCGGACGGTTACCAGAGAGGACGGCGAGGTCGTTTCGATGATCAACCAGGGAGACAACCGGCAGCGATGGATTGAGGTCATCGAGTATCTGCAAGAGTTGCACGAGTATTCTGCGCCGGCGGCTGATGGCGGTTGTACGCAGATGATTAACGCGATCCCCAACGAAGTCGCGGCGGTAACGCCATACTACGGCGCCCGTCCGAAAGGTGTGGCAGTCCGCAACGACCGAGAATTCGCAGGCGACATTCGCGCCGCGCACTTCCCCCATAGCGGTGACGAACCAGGCATCTACGGACAAGCCGAGGGGTGGGGCTGCTTCAGCGGATCGAACGTACAAGCGGGCCGGGCATTCATCCTGTATTGCTTCCAGCCCGAATACTACATGCCGATCTTGCAAGATATTGCTCCACTCCATCACCTGCCCCCAGGTGGCGCGGTGGACCACGAAGAGTATCAGACCTGGATCGACGAGGGGGTTTCCGATGCTTGGTCCGAACAGGATCTCGAAGTGAACTTCGAGCGGATCGAATACATCAACAATCCGACGTTCGAAACCGATCCCCCGAACCAGTACACCGGCGCGTGGTCCGATCCGACGATGGCCGAAATGAAATACGCGGCCGTGATCGAGCAACGACCGCCGGGCGAAATCGTAGACGAATTCAGCGATCGCGTGGATCAGCTCCTGCAAGACGCCCAACGGTAGGGAAACGAACCCAACACCGCCGGCATGGCCTGCGATGCTTTGACACGTTCACCCGGTATCGAGCTGGACGAACAGCAAATTGTATCAATGTCACGAGACTGCCAACGCATGCGATCCGCAGGTAGTGAGTCGAAAAACGGGAAATTAGATTGACTGGATAGAGGATGAGTGTCAAGGAAGCGTATTTGGATTCGAAATTCCGCCTGAGCCGCGTTATCCGGAGTCGCGTCTTCCCCCGGTTGTCACACAAGTACGTCCTGATTTTTATTACCGTCATTCCGGTACTGCTGTTGTTTTTCTTCATCAATTTTCTCCCGATCCTGTGGGCAATCTACGCGTCTCTACACCGGATCCCCGTCTTCAGTCCGGAGTGGGAATGGGTTGCCCTCGAGAACTTCCAATTCTTACTGGACCAACCGGGGCTGTGGGACGCCTTGGAACGGTCACTTGTCTTCGCCGGCGGATCGGTCGGATTACAGGTGATCCTCGGGGTCGGAATAGCCCTTGTCATCAACAGAACCTTCAAACTCAACAAAATCGTCCGAGCGCTCATCTTCCTGCCGTATCTCATCCCGACGGCGATTGTCGGGTTTCTCGCACTCTGGATGGCGAACAGCAATTTCGGAGTCATCAACAATCTCCTCATCGACATCGGGGTGATTGCGGAACCGATTCCGTGGTTTGGGAGTCCGGATTTTGCGATGATCGCGGTCATCATAGCCAACAGCTGGAAGTTCACGATCTTCGTGACGATTATGGTCTTGGCCCGGTTGCAAAGCATCGATCAAGATTTCTACGATGCCGCGTACATCTCCGGAGCCAGCCGGTTTCAGATGTTTCGAGACATCACCCTTCCAAACCTAAAGGGAGTATTGTTGATTGTCATTCTCCTGCGGGGGATTTGGATGTTCAACAAATTCGACATTCTCTGGGTACTCACCCGCGGTGGACCGGGGGATACTACCACGACCGCCCCCATATACGCCTACGAAGAAGCGTTTCACCTGAACAATCTCGGATCTGCGTCAGCGATCGCAACGATCTTATTCACGATGCTCCTCGTGGGCGCATTCGTCTACTTCGTCGTATTCAAACCGGCGGAAGGTGCGAGGGTTGAGTGACAAATGGTCGATAGAAACACCTACTACAAGTGGAGACGGCGATTCGAAATCGGCGGGTTTTACGCGCTCCTATTCGCCATCGTGCTGGCATTCATCTTCCCACTCTTTTGGATGTTTAGCACCGCCTTCAGACCGGAATCCGAGATGTTCGTTAGAGAACTCCAGTTGATTCCGGAGACCTTCACGCTCGAGAACTGGGAACTAGTGCTCGATTCGAGTGTGCCGCAGTATTTCATCAATAGTGTGATCGTTTCAGGTGGCGTCGTGTTTTTGACGACTACCTTGGCCACCCTCGGCGGCTACGGATTATCGCGCCTTGAGTTCCCGTTCAAGCGCAACTTGACTCGTGCGATCCTGATCGGATACATGTTTCCACCAATCCTGCTCGGGATTCCGATGTTCATCATCTGGCGGGATCTTGGGATCCTCAATAGCTATCTTGGACTGATCCTCGCGCTCACGGCCCTTTCGTTGCCGTTCTCCGTGTGGATGCTGTGGAAGTTCTTCCAGGCCGTCCCGAAATCGATGGAAGAATCGGCCCATATGATGGGAGCCACGCGATTTGGAGCGTTTTACGACGTTGCGCTTGCGCTCGCCAAACCAGGAATCATCGCCATCGCGGTCTTCTCCTATGCCATCGCGTGGAATGCGTATACCATTCCGAAGATCATCGTTCCCGACAGTTCGAAGTGGGTCCTGACGGTAGGGTTACACTCGTTTATCGAGGGGGATCTGATCAACTGGGGCGAAATCATGGCGGGGAGTGCACTCGCGGTTATTCCGGCCTTTCTCTTCGTATACTTCCTGCAAAAATACCTGCTGGAAGGCTTCCGTACCTTGGGCTATTAGGTAGCACCGATTTTTCATGCCCCCTCTTGCTTCGTACTCCTCAACGTAACTGGCAGAAGTATGGAATTCACGGAACAACCACTTTCGATACGAAACAAAATCCCGTATTTCGGTTCATAAGGCGCTGATTCCGTCAAAATTCTCGATTTAGTTACCGAAACAGTTTTTATACGTTTTGGTGCATATCTTGGTAGATTATGTCCGAACAGGAATCGGCCCCAGACAGACGTTCATTTCTTAGATACGCCGGCGTTGCCGCGACCGGTGCCGTGACGACAGCCCTCGCTGGGTGTCTCGGCGATGACGGTGACGATGGTGACGAAACGCCGACACCCACCCCTAGTGACGATCCCACGCCAACCCCTGGAGGTGACCCAACCCCCACACCCACCCCGGACGAGCCCCCGCTTCGGGAATTCAACGAGGAGCTCCCAGATGACCCGACGCGGGAAGAGCTTCTCCAGCACGCAAACGGGTTGGCGAATTATCACGCGATTCATGTCTTCCTCCACCAGCAGTACTCTATTTACGGCATCAACGACGACCTGGAGTGGGAGGCCCGGGCGGACGAGGATGTCATCGTGCGGGAATTCCAGACCGACCTCGAAGAGGCCACCTTCACCCAGGGGACGTTCCCGACGGCGATGGATCCTGCAGATCATAACGACACCCCAACCCACAATGTGATGGACCAGGCCTATGAGGGGGTCGTCTACCGCGATCGCGACGGCCGCGTCATCGAGCGTATCGCTACGAACTGGGAGCGTGTCGACGATCAAACGGTCGAATTCGATATCCGAGACGGCGTGATGTTCCACAGCGGGAACGAGATGACCGTAGATGATGTCGTCTTCAGCATCAATCGCTTCAACAATCCGGAGGTCAGCCAAGTTGCAGGAAATCTGGGTGACATTGAGCAAGCACGGGAAGAGAACGGGCGACTCGTCCTCGATCTCAATTCACTTGTCCCGACCTTGTTGATCAACCTGACCTCCTTCGGCCGCATCATGGAACGTGAGTGGACCGAACAACGCAGTCAGGGCGACCTCAACTCCGGAGAAGTCAACGGTACCGGTGCGTACCAACTCACCGAGTACAGCGACGGTGTTGAAGTCGTGTTCGATCGCTTCGAGGACTACTGGGACGAAAACACTGGCCCCGATCGGGTGATCTTCGATGCGGTGGAAGACGGCGGAACGCGAGTCGATCGCCTCATCACCGGGGAAAGCGACTTCGTGACGAACGTCAGTCCGAACGACGTCGCCACCGTCGAGGAGAACAGCGGTACATCGATTCTCGGCGTCCCGAGTATTCGTTCGATCTTCCTGGTGATGAACGACGCGAAGGAACCCTTCGATAGCCTCGAATTCCGCCAGGCCATGAACTTCGCGGTAGACGTTCCGGCGATTATCGAGAGTATTCTCAACGGCTTCGGCGAACCGGCCAGCCAACCGACGCTTCCGAACCACTTCGGGCATAATCCACGCGTCGATCCCTATCCGTATAATCCGGACCGGGCTGAAGAACTCGTCGAGGCAAGCGGCTACGCCGGTGCGGAATTTACTGTAAATTCGACAACCGGACGATATCTCCGTGACGTCGACGTCGCCGAAACTGCAGCAGAGCAAATGAACGAGTTGAGTAATGTGACGGCCGACGCCGAGCCACGCGATACCCAATCACTGTTCGACGAAACCCTCAATGGCAACCAGGAGGACTCGCCGGCGATCTTCCTGATTGGGTGGGGGAACCCGACACTCGATACGGATTACGCCTTGCGCCCGTGGATCGATCCTGACGACGCCTTCGGGATCTATCACTTCACGAGCGACAACGAGGAGATGCTGGATCTCCTCGAGCAGGCGCAAAACCTCCCGACCGAAGCTGACAACTAACTCGGACCGTGGCCGCACCGACTCGGGCGCGTCGCGAGTGAGCACCGGTATCGGTACTGATGGGACTCGTTAAATTCGTACTCAAGCGGATTCTTCAAGGCCTGTTCGTCGTCTGGGGTGTCGTGACCGTCGTCTTTTTCCTGCGGTTTCTGACACCCGGCAATCCGGTCAGGTCATTAACTCCGCCGGATGTCTCCGAAGAGCGCCGACAGGCACTCGCCGAGCAACTCGGCCTGAACGACCCATTACCGGTCCAGTATTTCGATTACATGGTCGAGTTACTCCAACTCGACCTGGGGGAGTCGATGCAAACGGGTGTCCCGGTAAACGATTTGATCCTCCAGCGACTTCCGGCGACGATCGAACTGACGCTGGCCGGGACGTTCGTGGCTGTCGTCATCGCCATCCCCCTCGGCGTCATCAGTGCCCGCCGTCGCCATCAGCCGTCGGACTACGGCGCCACGCTGTTCTCGCTCGTTGGCATTTCGACGCCGAACTTCTGGCTCGGCGTCATGTTGATCATCTTCGTCGCGGTGCCGCTCGATGCCTTCCCGACCGGTGGCCGAAGCGTCGCCTTCGTAGAGGCGTGGGGGACGTTTTTCGACACCGGCGATATTGGGTCGGTGTGGGATTGGTTTAGCCAGTTAGTCCTCCCGGCCATCGCGTTGGGCACGTACTTCACCGCCTTGCTCACCAGGCTCACAAGGAGTGGCATGCTTGAGGAGTTGGGGAAACCCTATCGGAAAGCCCAGGAAGCCAAGGGGCTCCCCAGCGCCCTCGTATTGTACAAACACGTCCTCCGCAACACCCTCATTCCCATCCTGACGGTGCTCGGCCTCCAGGTCGGGACGCTCATCGGCGGCGCGATTATTACGGAGACGGTCTTCGCCTGGCCCGGGCTCGGCCGGTTGTTAATCCGGGGGATTCGGGACCGTAATTGGACGCTCATCCAAGGCTGTATCATCGTCATCGGCGTCGGCTTCGTGATCATCAATATCATCGTCGACGCGCTCTCTGCGTATTTCGATCCAAAGGTGAGAGAAGAATGATCTCCCCACGTACCAAACGCAATCTGTTCGCGGAACTGCGCTCGAGCCGGCTCGCCCAGCTGGGGATCCTCCTCATGATCGTCATCGTCGTCGTGACGCTCTTTGCCCCGTTTTTCGCTCCGCACCATCCGGAGACCCAACGCGTGGGGACCGGTGACAGCCCCGACCGAACCAATCTGCCCCCGATCGGCTTCTCGAGTACCGAGAACGTCACCAGGCTCGTCGATGGCGAAATTGTAACGCAACGAGAGGAAATCAATGCGAATAGCTCGTTTATCCTCGGAACGAACACCCGCGGCCAGGACATCCTGTCGCGAGTTATCTACGGAGGTCGCGTCTCACTAATGGTCGGAATCCTCGGAGCACTTCTAGCGACGCTCATCGGCGTTCCATATGGGCTCATGGCTGGATATTTCCGCGGACGCATCGACTCGGCATTGATGCGGGCAGCTGACGTGATGCTCGCGTTTCCCTCGCTCGTCTTGGCAATCGCCCTTGTCGGCGTGTTTAGAGAAACGGAGTTTCACACGCAAGAAATTCCGGATCCGTTCGTCTGGGCCGCCCAGTCTGACGTGATTCCGAACTTACTCATTCCCCGCGCTGAGCACGTCGCCAGCATGCCTGAAACGACGACGTTACCCCTGACAGTCACGCTCGTCGTCGCGCTGGTCAACTGGGTCTGGTTCGCAAGAGTCGCCCGCGGTGAGGCGATGAGCATTCGCTCTCAAGAATACGTCAAGGCGGCTCGGAGCATTGGTGCCAACCATTTATCGATCATTCGAACACACGTGTTGCCGAATAGTCTCACGCCGATTATTGTCATGGCGACGATCCAGGTGGCATTCATCATCCTGCTCGAGAGTTCGCTATCGTTCCTCGGATTCTCCGGGGTGACCCTCACCTGGGGGCAGGACATCGCCCGTGGCCAGACAGTCCAACGCACGCAATGGTGGATCGCCGCGATGCCAGGCCTGGCGATCGTCTTCTCGGTGATTGCCGTGAACCTCGTCGGCGACTGGCTTCGGGATGCCCTCGATCCCGGCATCGAGGGGGAGGCCGGAGGTGTCTAGGATGAGCGAGCCGAAACTCCGCATCGAGGGGCTCTCGACGCGATTTTTTACCGAAGAGGGCCAGGTCAATGCTGTCGAATCCGTCTCCTTCGCGGTCGAGGAAGGTGAAGTGTTCGGCATCGTGGGCGAATCGGGCTCCGGCAAAAGTGTCACGGCGCTGTCGCTGATCGACCTCGTCGAGTCGCCCGGCCGTGTCACAGACGGATCGGTCTGGTTTCGCGCACCCGAGTTGGCCGAGACCGTCAACGAAACCTCGCCAGACGCCGTCGACGGCGAGATGGTCGATCTGACCGAACTGTCCGGACGACAGCGCCGGGGGCTCCGTGGGACCGAGTTGGCGATGATCTTTCAGGACCCGTTGACGAGCTTCAATCCCTCGCTCACCGTCGGCGAACAGATCGCCGAAGCCGTCGAGGTCCAACGCCGAGCTAGCGCCAGGCCTCGATCGGTCAGCTCTCGGACGCAGGGGTATGGTCTGGGACGGTTTGTCGTCGATAGTGTCGTTCCGCGTCGGAGTTACGTCGATGCTGAATCACACGAGCGGGCGGTGGAACTATTGGACCTCGTCGGGATCCCCGATCCCGCAAAACGGGCCGAGGAGTACCCGCATCAATTCTCCGGCGGGATGCTCCAACGCGCGATGATCGCGCAGGCGCTGGCGGGTGAACCATCAGTGCTGATCGCCGACGAACCGACGACGGCGCTGGATGTGACCATCCAGGCCCAAGTGCTCGATTTGCTCGATGAGTTGCAAGAAGAGACCGGCATGACGACGATCTTGATCACCCACAACCTCGGCGTTATTGCCCGCATGTGCGATCGCGTTGGGGTAATGTACGCGGGTGAGCTCGTCGAACGGGGGACGCTCACGGATATTTTCGAGGAATCCGTCCATCCGTACACCGAGGGCTTACTCGGCTCGATCCCCGATATCGAAGGGACGAGTCGACGGCTGAATCCGATACCGGGGAACGTCCCGAGTCTGTTGGATGCAGAGATGGAATCGCGGTGTTACTTCGCGGATCGGTGTCCGAAGGCGATGGAGACATGTCTCGAGAAGCCACCGGATTTCGAGGTAAAGGAAGGACATACGGCCAAGTGTTATCTCGCTGATCACGAATTCCGCCCTGATGAAGCCTTGCCGGAGGGATATTTCGATGAGTGACTCGACCACAGATCAGGAGACACTGTTGCAGGTTGAGGGGCTCGAGAAACACTTCGATCGAGGGGACTCCCTCTTGGATCGACTACTCGGTGATACCTCCAATCCGGTCAGAGCCGTCGATGGCATCGACTTCGAGATTCGCGAGGGAGAAGTGTTCGGTCTCGTCGGCGAGTCAGGTTGTGGGAAATCGACCACTGGCGAGGCCATATTACAACTGGTAGAGCCTACGGCTGGGCGGGTAACGTTCGACGGGCGAGATCTGGTCGGGGCGGACGATCTCTTTGCGTTCCGACGTCGATCGGGCATCGTCTTCCAAGATCCCTTTTCGAGCCTCGATCCCCGCATGACGGTCGAGGCGATCGTCAAACAACCCCTCAAGGTTCACGACTGGCCCTGGGTGGATGAGGAGGCAACGATCAACGTTGCCGTGGAAGACTCAGCAGGGGTTGATCCTGCCGTGACCGTCGATGCTGATGTCACCAAAGTTCCGGATGTCGATGTGGTTGACGGAACGGCGACGATCACCGTTACGGTCGACCGGCTTGGCCGCGGAGAGGCTGACTTGGAGGACGTACCGACCGAAACGACCGTGGACCCTCACGATACGCACGGTCGTGTGGTCGTCGCTGGGGAGGTCCTGCGGATCGGAACGTCGCATGCGCTGGCCGTGCACGCAACTGGGGGCGAGACCCTCACCATTGACATCGACGTCGGTCGCTCGGATGCTGCCCTTCGGAAAGAACGCGTTCGCGAGCTCCTCGAACGGGTGGGCCTCTCGGCCGACCAGCTGGATCGTTATCCACACGAATTCTCCGGTGGGCAGCGACAACGCATCGGAATCGCACGGGCACTCGCACTCGATCCGGACTTCCTCGTGCTCGATGAACCGACGAGCGCGCTGGATGTCAGTGTACAAGCGCAGGTGTTGAACCTCTTGGTCGATCTCAAGGAAGAATTCGGGCTGACCTATCTCATCATCAGCCACGATTTGTCGGTGATTCGCCACATATGCGATCGCGTCGCCGTGATGTACCTCGGGGAGTTAGTCGAGGTGGCGCCGGCCGACGAGCTCTTTGAGGCGCCAGAACACCCCTACACGGAGGCGTTGCTCGACAGTGTTCCTCGACCCGAAGTCGCCGAGCGAGAGCGTGACATCGACCCCCTGGCCGGTGACGTCCCGTCCCCACGAAATCCACCCTCAGGCTGTCGGTTTCGCACCCGCTGTCCGAAGGTAATCCCCCCGGATGACCTCGAGCTTACACAGGAACAATACCGGGCGATCATGGACTTGCGAGACCGCATCGAGGCTCGGTCACTCACCCTTGAGGAACTTCCGGAGGACGCAGATCCATCCGTTGACGCAGTGATCGAGCACTTTTTCGACATAGAGTTGCCGGGTACTGCGAGAACAATCGTACGGGAGGCGCTCGAAGCCGTCATCGAAGACGATGACTACGAACAAGCCGCGACTCGGCTCCGCGAGCGCTACGAAAGCATCTGTGAAACTCACAACCCCCGATTGGACGGCGAGGCCGAGCACACCGTGGCCTGTCATCTCCGCAACGATCCAGAAGCGTGACAGCTCGGTGTCGGGGCGTTTTTAGCCGTCCCGGGCGCCTATTCCACTATGATCGGCTCCGGCGGCATTCCCGAGGATTACGAAACACAGTGGCGTGCCTTCATCGATGATCTCGAAGCTACCGCCGAGGAGTACGAAGCACGCGGGTACGAGGTAGTCGCTATCCATCCAGGCGATGTGGTCCCCCTCGAGGACACGGCGACGTTGGATGTCCTCGCACCTGGGAGCGAGTTCGAGGCCGCCCGTGCGTTGCGCGACGACTTCGATGTCGATGAGTTCACGGTGTATAACGCGACGGAAGGCGTCGTCCGATTTGCACTCATCGTCGCAGAAGATCACACCAACGAAGCGGCGATTTGCTGTCCAGTGTTTTTGCGGGAGGCAATGGCCGATGAATTCCTGCCCGCCCTCGAAGAGGCCGGATTCCTTCAAATCAATATTCGCCCGCTATCTGACGATGACCAGGTCGTTCTCCGAATCGAAGAGCCAGAGATCGTCTTTGAATAGCGTCCGCGTGCCAACTCAATTGCGCCGTATTCGGTGGACGGCGAGTGAGGCGCCCCCGAGTGCCAGTGCCACGAGACCTGGTACAAGCCCGAAGCCGGGACTCCCGT
>CAZOFG010000002.1:0-133654 GCA_964579125.1 uncultured Halobacteriales archaeon
GTTCAAGGTCAGCCCCTTGCGCCAACTGACTCGCGATGGAACTCGCGAGCGTGCATCCTGAACCATGAGTGGCTCCATCCTTGATGCGGGGATGCTCGACAGTCGAAACGCCATCAGCCGTGACGAGCACATCGAGAATCGGATCGTCGGCCCAGTGCCCCCCTTTGAGGAGGGCGGCCTCAGCCCCGTATTCGAGCAGTGACTTGCCCGCATCGACGGCAGTCTCGCGATCCGAAATATCGATCCCGGTGAGTACCTGTGCCTCCGCGGCATTCGGGGTGACGAGTGTTGCGTACCCAACGAGGTCCGTATACCGGGCTTCTGCGTCCGTATCGAGCAGTCGATCGCCCGATGCGGCGACCATCACCGGATCGATGATGATGGGGATGTCCAGGCCCTCGATGCGTTCGATCACCACGTCGATAATCGGTTCAGTGGCCAACATCCCGGTCTTGATTGCCGAGACGTCGATATCGTTCAGGACCGTGTCGAGTTGCTCGGCGACGAACGAGGCAGGAAGCACCTCGGTCCCTGTTACACCCGTTGTATTTTGAGCTGTTACGGCAGTGACGACGGTCGTTGCAAATGCGCCTGACGCTTCGATGGTCTTGATATCCGCTTGAATACCGGCGCCACCACCGGCGTCAGACCCGGCGATCGACAGCACGACCGGAGGTGAACCCGGCGTGGCATGTGGCATAAAGGCAGTACAATCGGGTAATATAAATTAGTGGTGACCGGCCAGAACACAGCGGATTATTCCGCCGAGACCACTATTGAACGTGGTTCTCAATTTCAATTCGGGGGTGATCCTTAAGTCGTATCGATTGACTCCGTGGTATACGGGGAAAACACAGGGCGAGGAGATGTGAAACCGACTCAGCGAGTTTTTTCGGCACCTTTACCGCGATGCTGCAGTCCGCGATTCGCTCGCCCGGCCCCGGTGAGGCCTCTGAAGGCGCGGTTTGTCTGGTCCGATTCCGTGATCCAGGCTAGGTCGTCGTCCGCTTGGATTGCGGGATGGTGTGGATCGACGAGAATGACTTCGTACCAGCGATGGCTTCCGTCTTCACCGACCCAGTAAGAGTTCAACACCCGCAGATTCGGGTGTTTTCGGCTTGTTCGTTCTTCGGCAATCCGCTGGATATTTTTCGCCCGGGTAATGCGGTTGACTCCTTGGCGTTTTGATCGGCGTCCTTTTCGAAACCGGGACTTGCGCGCCGATCCCTTGCGAACACGGGCTCGAACGATGATGATGCCCTGTTTGGCTTTGTAACCGAGCGCCCGTGCTTTATCGATGCGCGTCGGCCGGTCGATACGTTTTAGGGCGGGTTGCTCGCGCCAGCGCTGTTTGCGTTCCCATTGTAGCTGTTCGAGTTGTCCTGACTCAGGATCCTGCCACGCTTCCCGGACGTGTGAATAGTAGCTCCGTGTCATGGCGTCGCTCCGGGGCGTTGGTGGTTCAACCGTCAGCCGGTCACATCCCAGCCCGATCGTTCGATCGGGTGCCGCCGGGGCCCGTGACCCGACGTCGATACGTGCTCGTATTTCGCTGGGAGCGAAAAGGGCTTCGGATCGGTACTCAATCGGTCGCTTCCGGCAGCTCAAGACTGGAGGCAACCGTGTCCGAGCGGATCGCATCAAGCACTCGCGGAACGGTAACGTCAGCCGCAATTCCATCCGGATATTTCCGCTCGAAGTATTCGAGAATCGTCCGCACGTCTCGTTCGAGGAATTCCGCGGCATTGGGATGTTCGCGTTCGACGGCCTGCGGCCAGTCAAAGAGAACGACTCGGTCGGCTTCGACAAAGACATTGTATTCGCTGAGATCGGCGTGAACATATCCGGCGTGGTAAGCCTTCGCTGTCTCGTGGAGGATACGGGTGAAGACCGCGTTCGCCTCGTTAGTCGAGAACGACGCCTGTGCCAATTCGGGCCCTTCGATCAGTTCCATGACGATCGCATGACGATTCTGTTCGATAGGACGAGGGACCGAAACCTCGGGATAGAGATCCGAAAGTAGGTCATGTTCTCGTTCGGCGGCGATCCGGGCGGTGTAGAGATCTGAGACGTGTTCCCGATCGGCGGTATAGTCGCGTTCACGGGTCAGATTACGGAAGTTGCCGATTCCCTCTCTGTGGAATTTGAGAGCGAGCGGTCGGAATGAGGAGACCTCGTAGACATCGCTTTCTTTTCCGACACCGAGTTTAGCACCCACACCGTCGATTGTGTTCGCTTTCGCGAACGACCAGAGGGCCAATGCGTCATAGCCCTCGAAGGTGAGTCGATATCCTTCGTACTGGAGGGTCCGTTTTTCGATGAGTTCCCGCTTGAGTGCACGCGTCAACCGAAATTCGACTTCGTCCGGGCCCAATCCGGCGAGATCGGGAAGCTCTCGTTTGTCGACCCACTCGCTGAAGCGCATTCCGTGCTCCAGGCCGGAGAGGAGATGAAAATCCGGCCCCTCGAGCTCGCTCATCAGTGGGGCGACGTTTTGGACCATTCGTGTCGCTGTTCGCGAGCGCTCGGTAAAAGGTCGCGGCTTCACCGCAAAACCTTAAGTAATAAAGTCTATACAGCGATATCAAATATCGACAGAGCCGGAACCGGTAAACGCTGGCTTGGACAATCCGCAGGTATGCCGCCGTTCGGTGATCAGCCGATCCGCTTCATTCCCGAGGAAACCCGTCGTGGAGCCGTACATATGGCCCTTGAAGAGGTCGCCGCCGAGACCGCCGCGGCCGAAGGTCGCCCACTCGTTCGCGTGTTTCAATGGACGCCGAGTACCCTCTCGATGGGCTACGGTCAAGATCCGGACACCGTCGCGTGGTCGGCTTGCGACGATGCGGGGATCGCCATAACGAGGCGCCAAACCGGCGGTGGCGGGATCTATCACGACGAGGTTGGGGACATTTCCTATTCGATCATCGTCCCACGATCGATCCTGGATGGCGACCTGATGGAGACATACGAGGTCCTCTGTGAACCGGTTTTGGAATTCCTTCGTGAGGTGGGGATCGACGCTTCGTTTGCTACTTCACCTGCGGAAGCCATCTACCAGCCGGCGTGTTACCTCCGGGAGATCAATCCAGCGCATGATATCGTCGTAAACGGCGCAAAAATTAGCGGTAATGCCCAGTATCGCCAAAAAGACGCGATCATCCAGCATGGGTCGATCTCGTACTCAACGGACGCGATCACGCATCTCAATGTCTTCGACGGCCATGACGTTACTGTCAGTCGGTTCCACGAGCGGGTCACGAGTATCGATGAACATGTCGACATTACCCGAGAGGCAGCCGTAAACACCTTCGAACGCGTGCTCAAGAGGTGGGCCGGTGCGGTCATTGACGGCTGGCGGCCAGGCGAACTTCGCCAGGCCCAACAGCTCGCAACGTCCAAATACGCCGCCCCAGATTGGGTTCGTCGCCCGACTCCCCAGGGCACCCCGAAATGACGGGTCGAAGGGCCTAAACGCCAGCCAGCGGTTGCTCCGGGTGTATGTTGATCGGAGCACACGTCTCGATTGCCGGTGGCGTCGACAATGCCGTCGAGCGCCAAGTGGACGTTGGGGGCAATTGCGGTCAGATCTTCACCACTTCCCCGCAGGTATGGGCCAAGCCGGAGATCGAGCCGGCGGAAGCCACGACGTTTCGCGAGGAATCCGATGAGCAGTTATCGGGGCCATGGGTGATTCATTCATCTTATCTTGTGAATCTCGCAACGCCGAAAGATGACCTCTGTGAGCGCTCTATCGACAGTCTCCAAGCCGAAATCGATGCGGCCGAAACGTTGTCCATCCCGTATGTAAATACACATCTCGGCGCTCATACCGGGGCCGGTGTAGATGAGGGCCTCGCGAATGCGATCGAAGCGATTGACGAACTCGAGATACCCGAAAGTGTGACACTCCTTATCGAAAGTGATGCCGGCAGCGGAACGAAACTCGGTGGCGAGTTCGAACACCTGGAGACCGTCCGCTCGGGTACCGAAACCGATGTCCAGATCTGCCTGGACACGGCGCATATGTTCGCCGCTGGCTATGATCTCGCCTCGCCGTCTGCAGTCGATGAGACGGTTGAAGAGTTCGATACCGTTGTTGGCCTAGACAACCTGGTGTGTATCCATCTCAACGACTCGAAGCACGACTGTGGGACACACAAGGACGAACACGATCACATCGGTGAGGGATTGATCGGGCGTGATGGTATGCGCGCAATCCTCAATCACGAGGCGTGGGCGGACAGACCGTTCATCCTCGAAACACCAACGAACGGCGACAAGAGTTACGCCTACAACATCGACCAAGCTCGATCACTTCGAGAGACGTGAGGTTTCGGGTGCCTTTTGACCACGGCAAAAGTCTCTCGACACGTGAGGCGCTTCTCGGCCGGGTATCTCCGCCGATCTCGAGAATCCTTGTGGTCTGATGAGCATCCGCTTCAGGAACTAGAGCTGTCCAACGCATCGGTTGGACTCGATGTCGGTGCTGGGACGGGCGCCTGGACGAATCATCTTGCAAGACAGGTAGAAACCGCCATCGCTGTTGATGCCGACCGAGCGCTGTTAGCTGAAGTCGACCCCACAATCGACCGGATTATTGGGGATGCAACAATGTTGCCCATCCGGGGCCGTAGTGCCGATATTGTCACCTGCCAGGCCCTCTTAATCAATCTTCGAACCCCCGGGGCGGCCATCGAGGAATTTGAACGAATCACGCGAGATCACGTTCTCGCCGTAGAACCTGCAAATGGCGCGGTCCGTATCGATTCGACCGTTGAAGATGAGGGGACGCTTGCCGAAGAATTTCGCAGTCGAGTGATTGCAGGGAGCGATCGGCCGATGGGGCTTGATCCGGCCGATCTTGAGGCGTTATTCGCCGAGGTCGGGTTGGATGTTTCCGAAGTGCGACAAGTCGATCACGTATTACACACGAAACCGCCATATTCAGATCGGGCTCTCAAAGCGGCCGAGCACCAAGTCACTGGATCGAATCTCACCGATGCGCAGGGGGTGCTATTGGCGAGTGGCTTGTCCCACGAGGAATTTGCACAACTTCGAGATCGATGGCGAGCCATAGGTCGAGAGGTTATCGAACAAATGCAGTCGGATCGATACGAACGGATTGAACGAATCCCAATTACGATCGCCCATGGTCGACTTTCACACGACAATACCGAGGAGTCCACATAACGAAAATCAATATTTTACCTATCCTTTCCGGATCACATTACGTCGCTTCGAATCGATTGCTTCGCTGGATCATCCCGCAACGCGCCCATTTCGGCGGCGGCTGTCGATGCGTCGTCGGGTGTCAATCCCAGCATCTCAAGGGCTTGTTCGAGGGGTGGAAACGCATACTCTCCAGCGTCGAGTTTCGCTATTGCCTCCTCACTAGAGCGCCCGTCCTGCCAGACACAGACCGCCCGCGGATCGAGGAGTTCGGCCCAATCGCCGTGCTCCTCGGCGAGTTGGCATCGACGCGTGACGTTCTGTTCGAACCCCGTATTACACACCTCGAGGTGGGCCGGGATTTCATCGGGAAGGAACTGTGCCGCGAGACATTTTTCAGGGGCGACGTAGCCCGTTCCATTGGTCCGGACAAATTCGGGAAATGAACGGGCCCAACCAGCGTCGATAGCGGTCCCAATACCGTCGACTCCGAGTTCATGTTCAATGGCTTGTGTATCCTCGTCTGATTGATCGATGTACAGCTCTTTCGTGACATAGAGCTCGAAGCGATCGATCGGGTCAAGTCCCAACGCGAGATCACCGAGCACCCAGACCTCAGAAATGGGTACCGGGACCTGCCCCGAGCGGACGGATTCCAAGACGGTTTCGACATGATCGACGGCCCGGATACGATCCATCAATCTACTTCTATTCGGTTCGTGATCAAAACGCGTTCGGTCACGACCCAAACGGGCATTTAAGGAGATGCTCGGCCTGAGTCAAAGTACATGACCGAGGACGAACTCGAGGAGTTGCGAGCGCAACGACGGGAGAACCTCGAAGCCGAATTAACCGATTCTTCGGTGCCCGATGATCCCATTTACGTCGACGGGTCCGACCACTTTCAGGAGCTCGTCGAGTCATACGATGTCGTCTTGGTCGATTTCTATGCCGATTGGTGTGGTCCGTGTCAGATGCTCGAACCACATGTGAACGCCCTTGCCGGCGAGACCGACGCGGCAGTGCTCAAAGTCGACATTGACGAGCACGAGGATCTCGCCGCCCAACATCAAGTCAGGGGTGTTCCCACACTCGTGGTGTATCGCGACGGATCGGTGGCTGACCGAGCGATGGGCATGCAGGATCGAGACAGCCTTCTGGCGTTGGTCCAATAACTCAAATCAATGGCGGCCCAGCCGTGTGATCGATGTGGTGCGGATGCCGTGATGGAGGCGAGATACGCTGGTGAACACCTCTGTGATACACATTTTCAGCATTTCGTCGAGCAGCGCGTTCGTCGACGCATCCGCGAGGATGAGTTGTTTGCCGGCGAGCCGGTGACGTGGTTGATCGGGCTCTCCGGCGGGAAAGACAGCGCCGTCTTAGCCACAATTTTGCACGAGACCTTCGCCGACAATCCGAAGATCAGGCTCCGGGCGTTGTGTGCACATGAGGGCATCGACGGCTACCGCGATGAAAGCGTCGAGGCCGCTCGGGCGCTCGCACAGCAGCTAGACATCGACCTGGAAATCAAGACGTATGACGATCTCTACGATGTCCGGATGGACGATGTGGCCGAGGTCGATCCGTTGAACATGGCTCCATGTGCGTACTGTGGAGTTTTGCGACGTGACATCCTGGATCGATATGCTCACGAGATCGACGCCGATCTGTTGTTGACCGGCCACAATCTCGATGACGAGGCCGAGACGGCGATGATGAACTTCTTCGAGGGTGATTTAGACCAGATCGCGAAACATTACGACGCCAGCTTGGCGCCGTTGAGTGACCGTGATACGACCGGCCCATTCGTTCCGCGAGCCAAGCCGCTTCGGGATATCCCTGAACGTGAGGTGGCCCTGTATGCAACCGTTCGGGACTTGCCGACACATATGGCCTCCTGTCCCCACGCAAGCCGGTCCTTTCGAGGAGAGTTGCAGTCCGTATTACACGAGGTTGAGGAGTCCCATCCCGGGACGCGGCATTCGATCATGTCCGGCTACGAGGAGCTCGCTGCGTTAGTCGCCGAACATTACGCTCGCTCCACCGATCGACCCGATTTCGGTCGATGCGAGGAATGCGGTCGACCCGCCACTGGCGATCGCTGTCGCTCTTGTGAACTGTTAGCGGCCATAAAACAGGCGCGAGCCTGACAACCCAGTCGTCGTGCAACCGGAGTGTTATCTGATGACGTCGATGCCGTTCTGCGAGTCGACCGTCTCTTGTCCGCCGTCGCTAGTTGCGCCAGCGACCTTGTTCGGCGAGAATTCCTGATCGGCGCCGACTGCATCGATCCCCTCGAGGCTAGAGCGCGAGCGGTCTGCCTGTTTTTGGGCCGTCGGACCAAGGATTTGCGCGCTCTGAACGCCGGTCATGATGGCCATGACACGAACCTTGCCCTTGTACTCCTCCTGGATGCGGGCACCCCAGATGACGTTTGCCGAATGTTCGAGGCGCTCGGTGAGGTTCTCCGCGATACCCTCGGCCTCTTGCAGGGTGAGATCTGGTCCTCCGGTGATATGCACCAAGGCACCACTGGCGCCCCGATAGTCGACATCGAGGAGCGGGTGACTCATCGCGTCCTTGACAACCTCGTCGGTCTTGTTCTTGTCCTGAGTTTCGCCAACCAACATGACCGCTACACCGCCCTGATTCATGATCGAGGTCATGTCGGCGTAGTCGAGGTTGATCAGGGACGGGCGCGTGATCGTCTCTGAAATGCCCTTGACAGTCTGGGCGATGAGTTGATCCATCACCGAGAATGCCTTGCCGATCGGAAGGTTCGGCACGTACTCGAGCAGCCGATTGTTATCGAGCACGATGATCGAGTCGGCCTCACCGCGCAGCTTTTCGAGGCCTTCTTCCGCTTTGACAGTCCGGGCTTTTTCGACGTTAAACGGCGTCGAGACCATCCCGACAACGATCGCGCCTTGCTGTTTGGCGATCCGTGACACGATCGGTGCCGCACCGGTACCGGTGCCGCCACCCATGCCGGCGGTAACGAAGACGAGATCGGCCTCACCGAGTTCCTCTTTGATGGTGCTTTGGGCCATCTCGGTCGCCCGTTCGCCCATCTTCGGATTGCCGCCGGCACCGAGACCATTTGTCAAGGATTTTCCGACGAGAATCTTCGTATCTGCCTCGATCATCTCGAGGTGTTGCCGGTCGGTGTTGACTGCAATGGTATTCGCACCGTTGACGCCCATGTTGTACAGGCGGTTGACGGTGTTATTGCCGGCGCCGCCACAGCCGACGACCACGATGCGCGGGTCGCCGAACTCCTCGACGTTTGTTTCCCGCTCTTCCTCTTCCGCGTGACGCAGAGCGTCTTCGACGATGTCTTGCATTATTTACACCTGTGCCCATCCGGTTCCAGAAGTCCGCTCGCGGGACTCCTCGAGTTTGTGTTCTTTGTCGTTAATCAGTTCACGAACCGCCGAGCGAATCGCTTCGCTTCGGTTCGGGAACTCACCCGTTTCGACGAGCTGTTCGACCCGATCGATCTGCTGTTCTGGAATCCGCAGTGTTACACGCTCCATTGTTGTATTCCCCATTGTCCCCGTTACCGGGGTGTCCGCACGGCCGATGCCTTACGGATCAGGGCGACACGACCCCATCGTGGCGCCCTTCAGACGGTGTAAGACAACCGTCGTACGCATATCGCATGTCATACGTATACTATATAAAACTACCGCCAAATGTAAGACATCAGTCCGCCAGGCGTGATCGTTCTGTGCGTGGATGTTGGAGAAATAGGGATGTACCGGCTGTTTAACGGCTTTTTTCCATCGCAGGTATTACAATCTTTGCCTGGGATCTATGAAATGGTAACCCTTATTGGCAAAATCCGGTTACCTCCTCGTGTATCCGCCCTTAGCTCAGACTGGTAGAGCAGCCGACTGTAGATCGGCTTGTCCCCCGTTCAAATCGGGGAGGGCGGACTTTCTTAGTGAATTCTACTCCAGCAAGCCTTCCAAGATTTCGAGTTCTTCGGATTCAGTGATGTTTTCCGAGTCTAGACACGCGTGAGCAACTTTGTGGACGAGGTTTGGATCATCAAAGACGGAATTGTCTTGTGAACTCGCTGACTCGAGAGCGCCTTCGAGTTTTTCAATTCGCTCATCAAATTGATCGAGTTCGTTCTTGATATTCTCGAATTCGGCGAACATCTCGTCGGTATACTCTGCGGTCCGCAAGTCGGGAGATGGACGTCTGCTTTCGTTCGTTGGCACAGATTCGTCGGTGGATTCACCGTTCGTTGAACCCGTGAACGTAGTGAATTCGCCATCGAGACTTTCGATAAAGGATTTGCGCTCGGACCAGTCAAACCCAGTAATGTCGTTTGCCCACCGGCTAATCGTCGCTCTCGTGACATCGAACCGATCTGCGAGTTCCTTTTGCGTGGCCTTTGGATCCGCTGCGATCGCTTTTACCAGGTCGCGCTGGTTCTCTGAGAGGTCATCCAACGCGATAGAACTCGCATGGTCCGCTTCCCCCTGGCCTTCGGTTTCGTTCGTAGACTCCTGTGCATTCGAGTTGACCGATTCGTTGACAGCCTCCCCGCTGGCAGAGGCCATAGTACCGTCTTGATCCATAGCTCCATCAGTCATTGGTGCAGTCTCCGATGATTCGGGTGAGGATTGCTGTTCGATCCCAGGATCTCCATGTTCCTCCAATACGTGTTCGACCAAATCTGGCGTCGCACTCGGCACTTCTGAAGCGAGATCGTCGATTGACGCCGAGGGATTGGTTTCGGCGGCTTCTAAAATCTGCTTGTGTCGCAACGATTTCGGACGCGGCTTGCTATCGCCATCGGTACTCATGCCCCACTATGGCATTTATTGCGGGAATTCTATATCATTTTCTGTGAATCAGCGTCCTTTCCGGACTGGTCAAGGACAGCCACTTCTAACCACTCAATGTTGACGATGAATCATGTCAACATGTTGCATTGCTACCATCGGTTCTTGTCTCCTCACTTTGTCCAAGTTCGCTTTTGAACGATATCCTAGCTCAAAACACGCCTGTGCGTCGCGCAAGGCCTATTGGGGGCGGTGGTCAACACTTCGCCAGGAGTGCCCTCCGAGCGTACCACGTATTTGATCATTGCCGCCGTCGGGGTACTGGTCCTCGCGGCGGCGGCAGCGTCACTCGCGAATCCTGTCCCCGTCACTGGATCTGAGGGCCCACCAGATCGCGTCTTTTCCGGCCCAGATGGAGACAGTGAAAACGGTGACGTGGGCGGGGTGGGCGAGGGCGATATGATCTTCGGGATCGGGGACCAGAGCGATTTCGGCTTCTGTGTTGAGCCGCTTTTGGATCAGCAGGTGCAGACAATTCTGATCCTTGCGTTCGTTGCGATTGGCCTGCTTATTTGGTGGTATACTCACTTCGTTTTCGCGATTGGTTATTACGGCATTTCCGGGCTTTTAGGCGTGTTTGCCTTCGTTATCTTGACTTCTGGATGTGAATCCGAAGAGCAGGAGCAGGTGATGGAAGAACAAAACGAGACGGAAAGTCTCTTCGAGGCACTGACGGGCGAGGGTGGTGGTGCCGTCGGCCAGGTCATGGACGTGGCGACCGATCCGGTCGTGCTCTTCGGGGCGCTCGTCATTATCGGACTGCTTGCCTTCGCGTTCGTCATCGTCACCGATGATGAGGAGGAACCGACCGAAGAGGAAACCGAGGAGCCAGCCGTGGTCGAACCGGACATCGATCCGGAGGTGCTTGCCCGAATCGCGGGCGAGGCGGCCGACCGAATCGAACAGGATGCGAGCGACGCGGGCCTGGACAACGAGGTCTATCGGGCCTGGCAGGACATGACCGATCATCTCGATGTCGACGCGCGGGAAACGTTCACTCCGGGCGAGTTCGCCCGTCGGGCCATTGCCGCAGGGATGGATTCCGACGACGTGATGGAACTCACCGGACTCTTCGAGGAAGTCCGATACGGCGACCGGCCGCCGACCGCAGAGCGTGAACGCCGCGCCGTCGATACACTCCGTCGAATCGAGCGCACCTATGGCGACGGAGGTGCGGACGCATGAATCTGCGAACGGTACTCCTCGTGGGGGCAACGGTTGCCGTCGGCGGGACCCTTGTGTTGTTAGCCCAACCGAGCCTGGCCCAATACATCAGCGTCGATACGATCCTCATTGGTGGAATTGGGGCCGGCATGACGCTGCTCGGCATCGCCCGAATCCAGCGCGCTCGGGCGACTGAACACATCGAAGCCAGCACCGACAATCCGGACCGGGTCCTCGAGGTAGCCGTTCCAGGGGGCGAGGTGGACGAACAACTCGCCGCGTATCACCGCCCGCACATGGAGTATCATTCCGCACTGGAAACGCTCGAGGATCGGCTTACAGAAACCCTCCGCATATCGATCATGCGCCAACGGGCGTGTTCCCGCGCCGAAGCCGACGCCATCATCGCGGCGGGAGAGTGGACAGACGACCCGGTTGCAGCCGCCTATCTCGGCGACGAGGTTACGATGCCCGAGGCGGTTCGCGACCGCGTCCGCGAACAACTCACCCCGAAACAACTGAAACGCGATCGTCTGGCGCGAACGATCGAGGCGGTTGCCAGCTTTGCGGGAATCGAGGAAACGGGGACTGACCAATGAGTACACGAGCACAATCATCCACAGGCGGACTGCCCGGTGCCGTCTCTGACGCCATCACGGAAACGCCAGCTGCGGTCGTCGGCCTTGAGGATCTCACCCAGACCGAGGCCGAGGAAACCAATCGATGGCTCGGCATCACGGGCATCGCCCTCCTCGTCGGCGGAGTGGGCCTGTTCATCACCCGACCAGGACTCGTTGCACTCACGGGCGTCGGCATCTATTATGCCCTCTATTACCGGTACATGGAGGCGCCGGAGCTCGACCTGGAGATCGAGCGCGAACTCTCCGATCCAACCGCGGCCCCAGGTGAGGAAATTTCTGTCACGTTACGGATTACGAACGTCGGCGACGCCATCGTCTCCGATTTGCGACTCGTCGATGGCGTCCCACCCGCGCTTTCGGTGAGTGCGGGCGAGCCTCGGCATGCGACGACACTCCGCCCCGGACAGACGGCGACGATCGTCTACAATCTTGAGGTACGCCGGGGCCATCACGAGTTCGAAGAGCTGACGCTCATTGCTCGAGATATCGCCGGTACTCACGAGGTGACATACGAAGCCTCGGTCCCGTCGGTGATTCACTGCGAACCCGATGAGTCGCCGCTGCCCACATTTCCCCTGCGTCAACTCACGAGACAGGTCACGGGTCGGGTGGAGACGGAACAAGGTGGCCCTGGCCTCGAGTTTTACGCCACCCGGGAATACCGTCGCGGCGATGCATTGAGTCGGATCGACTGGAATCGCAAAGCCCGAACCGGGGAGATGTCGACCCTCCAGTACCGGGAAGAGCAAGCGGCGACGGTCATTCTCGTGTTAGATGTTCGCCCGGAATCATACGTTGCCGGACCCCACCAGGAGATCCCCGCCGGCGAAATCGGTATCGATGCGGCCGCAGCAGTGTTTTTCAATCTGCTCGATGCGGGCGATCGGGTCGGTATCACGACCTTGGGCGCACGGGACTGTTGGTTGCCACCTGGACTCGGAACGGATCACCGAGCGGCTGGGCGGATCCTCTTCGGCGGCCATCCGGCACTCGGGTCGAGTCCGCCGGAGGAACACGTCTCCGTCGATTATCAACGCTGGCAGCTTGAGCATCGCCTCCCGATAGACGCCCAGATTATCTACGTCAGTCCGTTTGCCGACCGAGGCGCGGAGCGGTACGCGACGATGCTCGATGCACGCGGCCACCTCGTGACGGCGTTGAGTCCGGATCCGACGGGGCGTGAATCACCAGGTCAATTATTAGCGACTGTCGAACGACAGCAACGCATCGCTCGATTGCGCGATCGTGGTGTTCGGGTGATCGATTGGAATACCGAGGAGTCGCTCTCGGTTGCTATCGAGGAGGCAGCCTCGAGGTGGTAATCATGTCGGCACAGCAACTCGATCGGCGCCCGACGATGCCCGGACTACTCGGCGCCATGTTCGCATTGTCCGGGATCGTGTTGATCCTGGCGCAGTACACGTTTATCCCGGCCACAACCGCGTTCCTCGCAACGCTGCTCATCGGATTTGGAGGCTACCAGGGTGAGCCTGATCCGGTTCGCTTTGGCTTCGGGTTATTGTTAGCGACGTTGGCACTAGCGGCCGTGTTCGGTTTGCCAACCAGTCCAACCCTCGCCGTCGGCGTTCTCGGCGTGCTCGCGTACGATCTGCTCGACAATGCACGCTCCCTCGGTCGGCAACTCGGGCGGAGTGCCGACACGTGGCGGCCCGAACTCGTTCACGGTGGGGCGACACTCATTGGCGGGACGATCGTTGCTGGGGTGATCTTTGGGGTCTACTCCGCCGCCCCGACCGGCTGGCCACTGGCTGGATTGATCTTCGCCTTGATCGCTGGCTGGTTGCTCACGCTTGCGATGGAGATGTGAACAAACTGACGACGGTTCTTATTGGGCGTGTTGGAGGGTCGGCACGGGAATTTCCTCGAGAACCCGGTCGACCAACTCGTGTGGATCGACGTTGTCCACCTTCGCGTCCGGCGTGAGTATCAGGCGGTGGCCGAGTACGGGTTTCGCCACCCACCGGACGTCATCAGGCGTCACGTAATCCCGACCGACCAGCACGGCCCGGGCTCGTGCCGCCTCGAAGAGGCGCTGGGTGCCCCGCGGCGAGACGCCGATGCGGACGGCCGGCTGTTCGCGCGTGGCCTGGGCGATGGCGGCGATATAATCGAGGATATCCTCGTCGACGTGTACCTCCTCCGGCGTCAACCGAAGATCAGTGACAGCTTCGGGATCCAAAATCGGTTCGACAGTTGGCGTCTGCTCGGTGCGGGCGGCCCGGCGGCGCAACAGGGTCGTCTCCCCTTCGAGGTCCGGATAGCCCATGCTCGCTTTGACCATGAAGCGATCGAGTTGCGCCTCCGGAAGCGGGAAAGTCCCCTCTTGTTCAACCGGGTTCTGCGTAGCGATCACGAAAAACGGTGAGGGCAACGAGAAGGTCTCGCCATCGGCGGTGACCTGTCCTTCCTCCATCGCTTCCAACAATGCGGCTTGGGACTTGGGTGGGGCTCGGTTGATCTCGTCCGCGAGGACCACATTCCCGAAGATCGGCCCCTCCGAGAATTCGAATTCACCTGTGTTTTCGTTATAGACGTGCGTGCCGGTCACGTCCGTTGGCAACAGGTCCGGGGTGAACTGAATGCGACTGAACTCAAGGCCGAGTGTGGTCGCTAGTGTCCGTGCCGTGAGCGTCTTGCCAGTGCCGGGGACGTCTTCGACTAAGACGTGCCCCCGCGCCAACATTCCCGTCGCAATCGTCTCGAGGAATTCCCGGTCGGCGATGACCGCTTCGCCGAGGGCGTCGAGAACGTCGTCTATCGCGTCTGAAGCCGCCTCGATCTCCATACTGCTCGGAAGGGCAGAGCCGGTTTTTAGTGTGCCGGTTCCTACGACCTCGGTTTTAGTTAAGCGAGGGAAGCGAAATTCATAACAGCGTGTCCCGGCCTATCCTCCGTCCAAGCCGAGGTAGCCTAGCTCGGCCAAGGCGGTTGCCTCGAGAGCAACTGTCCGCAAGGACTCGTGAGTTCAAATCTCACCCTCGGCGCTTGCTTTTTCATTCGGAGAGCACGACGCGATCACCGACCGACACGTCCTCACCGACCTCGGCGGGCACCTCGATGATCCGATCGCCGCCACCCCAGCCGATATCGAACCAACTGCGAAACCGCGCCGTCGTCGTGACGGTCGTCTCATCGAGCCAAATGACGCGGATCGGAAACGGGACGAACAGGTTGTGCACCACGTGGCGATCGCTGGATTCGAGGTTGAACACCATTGCGTGACCGGCGGGCAACGACCGCCGAAACATCAACCCCCGAGCCCGTTGCAAGGTCGTTTCCGCAATCGACACCTGATCGGCCAGGACGGTCGAGGGGCCATCAGGTGGGAGATGGCGCACTTCCATGGCGATACCCGCTTGGCGGAACCGATAAATCGCACGCCTCGCAAGCCACCGCTGGGCGATGAAAGAGACGCCGAACGGCACCGGTGTGGGGGTCGACGATCCGTTCTCCATGGTCGATCGTTGCGATTGGGTGACCGACGACGGACGGTGTCGGTTCGCACTCGAGCGGCCTGAGGCCGACCAGCCGTTTGCGCAAGCACGCCGGACTGAGGACTACGCGTGTCCGTTCGCGACCGAGGGCGCGTGGAAGGAGTGCGATCACTTCCGTTCGCGGGCCAGTGGTCGTCGGTGTGTACGGTGTGGGCTCCCTGAACGTCGGCGTGCCCATGACGAGGACAGCAGGCCATTGTTGCACGAGCATCATCTCTCGTACGAACACGCGGATGAGACGGAGATCACCGTGCTCGTCTGTCGGTGGTGTCATGCGAAAATTCACCGCAGCGGTGCCCGCCTCGATGACGAAGTCGATCCGGATCCGGACGCTCTCGAGACGCTAACTAAGCGTCGACAACGAGAGGCCGAAGAGGCGTCCTTCGAAACGGCCGCGAACCGGTATCTCGATGAGGATTAATCGATGATGTCCTTGATCTGTTTCGGCTCGCCGCTGAGGGCCGGATCGGCTTCGATCAGTTGGAGCACCTCGTGATCTGTGACGCTCGGAAACGGTTTCCCGGTGGCCTCCTCAATGAGGGCTTTCTCGAGGCGGAATTCGATTCCCTCATAGACGACATCCGCACCCGTCTCGTCGAAGGCGACCGACGTCATGATTCGGTACTATCGAATCGGGGCTCCGGATATTAATGTGCACCGTCCCGATGTCGGCAGCCACCGTGGAAATTTGCGTCAGACCTCCGTCAGACACCTCGTGAGCGTTTATTACGCCGGCCACCGTTTCCCCAGCTGTGTCGAGCGAGCAACGGACGCTTGATGAGCTGGTGATCCCGCCTGGGACCACCGCTGAGGAGCATGCGATCGCCACCGACGCCGACGTGTTCATCGCTGGCCGCAGCGAGATCGACTTCGCAGTTCGCGGTGAAAGCGTCTTGGCCGGAGAAGGCGTCTCTATCGGTGGTGATGTCGAAGCGGACGGGGACTGTCGCCTCGGCATGTGGTCCGGCGTTGATGGCTCGGTCCTCGTCGGACGGGATGCCTATTTGGGGGAGCGTGCGGAGATCGACGGCAAGTTAGTCGTTGGTCGCGACCTCGATATCGGGGACGATGTCGATATCGCCGAAGGGTTCGAAGCGAACGGCTGGATCGTCATTCGCAACCCGATGCCGTTCGTGATGTTTTTCATCGCATACGTGTCCCACGTCTTGCGTACCGGCGATGAGGAGGCCTTAGCCGCGCTCGAGGAGGCAGCGGAAGAAGCGGCCACCGAGACCCCGACGCTCACGGATGGGGCGCCGGCGTTGATCGTCCCCCGCGGCGCCACGATCTCCGACGATCGGTGGCAGGTCTCAACCCCGGCGACGATCGGAGCTGACTGCCGGCTCAATGGGAACATCAAAGCCGCCGAAATCACCGTCGAGGAGCACACCACGGTCTATGGGAGTTTGCGCTCCGATGGTCCAGTCGACGTGGCCGAGGAGGCGGTCATCCATGGCGATATCGAGGCCCGCAGTGGGTCCGTCCGCCTTGCGCCTGGAGCCACGGTCAAAGGAGATGTCCGGGCCCACGACCTCGAATTGGCGCCAACGACCGTCGTCGAAGGCTCGATGCGAGCCCGTGGCGAGGTCGAGATTATCAATTCCGACGCCGAATCGTAACGCAGTTGCCCCGACCCACGAAACCAAAAGGCGATGGTGACGGTTGCGTTGGCCGGCAAGCCTAATGCCGGAAAATCGACGTTTTTCGAGGCTGCCACGCGAGCGGAGGTCGAAGTCGGGAATTACCCATTTACGACGATCGACCCCAACCGTGGGGTGACCCATGTTCGGACCGAGTGTCCGTGTACGGAGCTCGATCGCGACTGCGATGCCGACACCTGTCGCGGGGGAAAACGGTACGTGCCGGTCGAATTGCTCGACGTCGCCGGACTCGTTCCGGGTGCACATGAGGGTCGCGGCCTCGGCAATCAGTTTCTCGATGCGCTCACAAACGCCGATGTCATTCTCAATGTGGTCGATGCGGCTGGCGCGACGAATGCCGAGGGTGAGCCGGTCGAAATCGGCGAGCACGATCCAACGGATGATGTGGGGTTCGTCGAGACCGAACTGGATCGATGGATTGCTGATATCGTGACGCGAAATTGGGAGGGCATCGAACGACAATCGCGCTCGCCCTCGTTCGATCTCGAGGAGGCCGTGCGTGAGACCTTCAGCGGGTTGGGGGCATCAAGGTCGGCCGTATCGGCGTGTCTTCGGGAACGTGACTATCCGGAAGATCCGCTGGCGTGGTCGGATGACGATCGATTTGCCCTCGCAAAGGCCCTTCGACGCCGGACCAAGCCCATCGTCGTCGTCGCCAACAAAGCCGACGTGGCACCGGATGACCTGCTCGAGGCCGTCCTCGAAGCTGGCAATCACGCCATTCCGGCGACGGCCGATGGTGAACTAGCACTGCGCCGAGCCGCCGATGCCGATACCGTCGCCTACGACCCCGGAGATCTGGACTTCGAGATTATCGGTGACGTCTCAGCGTCACAACGCGAGGGTCTCGATCGGATCGCGGCGGTGATGGACCGCTTCGGGGGCACGGGTGTTCAGTCGACGCTCGATACGGCTGTGTATGATGTCCTCGATCGGGTAACCGTCTATCCCGTGCAAGACGCCGCCAACTGGGCCGATTCGACGGGCACGGTACTTCCCGACGCGCACCTCCTTCCACGAGGCTCGACTCCCCGAGATCTGGCGTATGCCATCCATTCGGACATCGGCGAGGGGTATCTCCATGCGGTTGATGCTCGATCCGGTCGTGACGTGAGTGACGCCTACGAGCTCGAAGAAGGTGATGTCATCAAAGTCGTGTCAACAGCGACGTGAGTCGAAATAACGAGATTTTTGCCGACCTTGCGCGAAACGTGAGACATGCTTGACGACGCTTTAGAAGTCGTTCTCGATGCCCTCGGGTACGGCTTCGATGGCCAGGCGGAGGATCGGTCACTCCGGATGAAGATCCTCCTGTTCATTGGCTTTTTCCTCGTCTTGATCGGGGCCTTCGTCACCTTCGAGTACCTCGGATAATCGGTCGGATCCTTACGGGAGTTCGAACCACGTTACGCCGATCAACACGGCGAAAAAGAGGTACGATCCCCGGATGAGCAACATGGTCTGGATGCGTGGGTCGCGGCGCCATGCGATCGCCGCCACGGGGGCGAAGGCGATCACACTCAGCACACTTCCGCGGGGGAGGTAGCCGGCACCGGCGAAACCGAGGACGCCGATCATCGCACTGCCCATCAACACCCTGGCGAGGTAGTTCGCCTGCGAAATACCGAGGCTCACTCCGACCGTTTGCTTTCCGTGTCTGCGATCCCAGTCGTAATCTTGGAGATCATCGACGATTTTGATCCCCGAGAGGAGCACGACCAACACACTTGACAGGGCGAGGGTCTCCACGGTGAGGGCCAACCCCTGCGCGGCATGGCCACCGAGGACGGCCAGCCCGATCCCGACGGGATATCCGAGAGTCGTCGTCACCGGATTGGTATCGAGATAGGGGGCGTGGAGGTAGCCAATCGCCCACGTCGGTGCCGTCAGCATGACCGCTAGGGGGCCGGCTACCGCGTACAGACCGACCAGACAGGCACCGAAGGCTGTAGCGGTGATCCAGATCCCGGCCCGAAACGCGGCGGCGGAAAGCTCGGTTGAGTCGTCTTCGCCGCGAAGATAGAAATCGACGTACCCATCCTTGAGATGTGCCGTATAGACGGCGAGACCAATCGCGAGAACGTGGATTCCAGCATTGAGGGGAGCGACGATATCCGCGAGGATCGCGCCAAAACCGGTTGCCGCGATCGGTGGGAGCATGAAGACCGGATGGATCTGGGCGACGTATCCCCGAACGAGTGTGGGATGATCATGCTCCCTGTGACCATCACCCATACGATAGCTGGGGCGCCCAGACGGATAAATGCGAACGCCGACTTCCCTAGTCCGGGAGGTACGCGATCCCGTCAGGGTGGGTCCCTGCCGGAAGTCGCTCGATTTCCCGTCGTGCGGAAACGTCGATGACGGAGACGTCGTTGGACTTGTTATTGGCCACGTAGGCCGTTTCACCATCCGGGCCGACGATCACTTCGTGCGGGTTGAATGCCGTCTCGATGTGTTCCCGTTGGGCTCCGGTTTCAATGTCGATGATCGACATCGTGTCATCGTCTTTGTTCAAGACGACGAGTCGATCAGATCCCATGCGTGGTGCTGAAGGCGGGGTGGGACAACAAAATCGGTGTGGGGTTAGGGAGTTTGTAACTCAGCGGTCACGTCGGCCATTGCGTCCAACGCGGACCGAATCGAGGCTTCGTCCGCAGCGTAGGAGATTCGGGCGTGTCCCTTTCCTCCCGCCCCAAATGCCTCACCCGGAACCACGACGACGTCACGTTCGAGTAGTGCTTCGACCCAGCCATCCGGGACGGCTGGCATTGCGTAGAAGGCACCGGACGGTGTGGCAACCTCGAGGCCGATATCCGCAAGCCCGTCGAGTAATACGTCACGACGGTGTTCGAAGGTCGAAACCATCTCATCGACGACGCCTTGGGGGCCAGTTAGGGCGGCGGTGGCGGCATGTTGCGCGGGGGCGCTAGCACAGGCTTGAATGAACTGGTGGACGCGTAACATCCGATCAATTCGTTCTTCGCTTGCGACGACCCAGCCGAGGCGCCAGCCAGTCATTGAGTACGTCTTCGAACAGGCGTTGACGAGGATGACGTTGTCAGATTCGGCGAATTCGTACGGGCTCACATGCTCCCCATCGTAAATGATGTGCTCGTACACTTCGTCGGAGATGCAAATGACGTCCTCGTCGTCGGCGATTTCGGCGAACGCTCGCATATCCGCTGGAGATTGGACCGCCCCCGTGGGATTAGCGGGGCTGTTGACGATGAAGGCAGCCGTGTCGTCGGTAATCGCCTCGCGGACGGTGGCCGGATCCATTGTTAAATCCTCTCGCAATTCGACCGGGATTGGCCGTCCCCCGGCGATGTGTGTCAGAGCTCCGTAAGAGACGAATCCGGGGTCAGGGAAGATGACTTCCTCGCCCGGATCCACATGGGCTTCGAGGGCGAGATGCAGTGCCTCCGAGCCGCCCGCGGTTGCGATGACACTCCCTTCGGGAAGGGCGAGGTCGTTATCGCGAGCGTGTTTGTTCCGAATCGCCTCTCGGAGGTCTGGAATTCCTCGGTTGGCGGTATAGCCATCCGCAGCCCCGGATTCGATCGCCTCCGTCGCGGCGGCATGAACGTGGTCAGGCGCCGGAAAATCGGGCTGGCCGAGGCCGAGGTTGATGGCGTCAGCGCCGGCGGCCTCGAAGACCTCGCGGATACCGCTCGGTTCGATCCGATTGACCCGTGTGGAGAAGGGGGCCATACGACCGTATGCACCCCCGGCGCGACCAAGAACGTGGTGGTCTTCGGTACGATACCACTCCCTGCAACGTCGTATCGATCCGTGTTCATCAGCTCACCCGCACCGGTGGGTGGCCTTCCGTTGATGTTACGAACGCAATGCACATGTGATTCCTTCCCGAGAACCGTGTCATGGATGCACTGGAGCGGTATCGCGACGTCATCCCGGACTTTTCTGCATTCAAGGATGCCTGCGAACGCCCGCTCCCCAATCGGGTTCGGGTCAACCGCTTGGCGGCAACTCCGGAGCGGGTTCGCGCGAGTTTCTCGGCGAGCGGAATCGACGCGACACCACTTGCCTGGAACGATGCGGTCCTCGAGGTAGACACAACCGACCCTGGCCGGACAATGCCGGCGTACCTCGGATGGGTCCATTCTCAGGATGCGGCATCGACACTGCCGGTAGCCCTCATGGATGTGGCTCCCGGAGATATCGTCTGGGACGCCTGTGCGGCTCCCGGAAGCAAAACGGGTCAACTCGCCGAAGCGCTGGATGACACTGGCCGTCTCCTCGCGACCGATGACAACCTCGGCCGTCTCTCCTCCCTCCGCTTCAATACCGAACGACTGGGGGTAACATGTGCAATCGTCGATCATGCCGATGCTCGCCACGTGACGCCAGCTGCGTACGGCCTCGAAGCCTTTGATGCGGCCCTTACAGATGTCCCGTGCACTTGTGAGGGTATTTGTCGCAAACAGCCGAGGGTTTTGGACGATCTCGACCCGACTCATCGAGACTCCCTCACGACCGTGCAAGCGGAGATCCTCGATCAAGCGGTTGCGAATACTACACCCGGCGGCGAGGTTATATACTCGACGTGCACCTTTGCGCCGGAAGAGAACGAGGCGGTGGTTGACACCGTACTCCGCAACCGTGAGGTGCGGATCGAACCGATCGAACTGCCGATCGAAACGGCGCCTGGGTTGACCGCCTGGCAAGCCCAGTCGTTCCATCCTGATCTCGAACGAACCCGGCGGGTGTATCCTCATCTCAGTGACACGGGTGGGTTTTACTGTGCCAAACTCCGGGTGGGCGCATGACCGATCGAACACAACGCTTCGATCGTGTCCCCCAGACCGGCGAGGGCCATGACCCGCCAAGTCGAGCGGCAATCCTTTCGTGGTGGTCGGACCGGTTCGGGATTCCGCCAGAGACGTTCGCCGAACACAGTTTCTGGGAACGCGGTGCGGGCAAGATCTGGGTCGTCTCCGGTTCAGTCGACGATCCGTTCGAAAGTGAGGGCCTTGGGATAACGGTACTTCGAACCGGCGGCCACGACTGGAAACCCACGACGAATGCGGTCCAGCGATTCGGGCAGGCGGCGACGCGAAATGTCGTTGAACTCACGCAGACACAGGCCCGGCGGTTCGTCGCCGGAGCCGAGCAATCGGTCGATACGACCGCGGCGCGGGGCTATGTGATCGTCACCACCCAGGTAGCCGAAGAGCGAACGGTCCTCGGCGTCGGACAGCACCTCGACGGGCGTCTCGTCTCGAACGTCCCGAAGGGTCGTCGTCGGGAACTCATCCCAGACAGTGCATCGGGATCTGTATCCTTTTAGGCACTCGTCCCGGACCGAGAGCGGTGATGAGTGAGGATGCGGCCGCGGACGCAGACGAGCCGGCCGAGGACCCCGACGGGACCACTGACTCCGTTCCCAAGGATTTCGTTGAACAGATCGCCTCATACGACGAGTCCCTGGCCAGTGCCGCAGCCACGCTGTGTGAGGATCGCGAGTCGTTCCGGGAGCAGATCGACGAACTGGAGGAGCAACTCGACGAGTTGGAATCTCGGCTCAAGCGCGAGCGGGCGGATTTCGAGAATTACAAAAAACGACGGAAGGAACAAGAACAACAACTCCGAGAACGGGCGACGGAATCCTTAATTGAGCGGATCGTCAGTGTGCGCCGGGATCTGCAACGTGCTCTCGATGAGCCAGGCCAGGATTATGATGATCTCCGCGAAGGGGTGAAAATCACGCTTCGAAATCTCGATCGTGTTCTCGACGCCGAGGACGTTGAGCGGATCGAACCCGAGATCGGTACCTCGGTCGATCCCCGACGGCACGAGGTGCTCGCGCGGGTCGATGGCGAGGGCTCGCCAGGGACGATTGCTGAGGTCGTTGAACCGGGGTTCGAACGCGGCGATCGCGTTCTCGAAGAGGCACAGGTCGTGGTCGTCGAGGACGGTTCGGATGACGGCGAGCCCCCGCAGTCTTGAACGGTACCGGTCGGCTTCATAGCGTGCTTCTGTCACGGGTACATCGGACGAAACCCCCGATGAGAATCTCGTCTCCACCTGTAAGAGTTAAACGAGGCAAGTTGTTACCACTCACCTGATGACGAGCGACAAGATTCTCGGGATCGACCTCGGGACGACAAACAGTGCGTTTGCCGTGATGGAAGGTGGCGACCCCGAGATCATCGTCAACGGCGAGGGCGACCGGACGACCCCGTCCGTGGTTGCCTTCACCGAGGACGGTGAGCGACTGGTCGGCAAGCCCGCGAAGAACCAGGCGATCCAGAACCCCGAACGGACCGTCGAGTCGATCAAGCGACACATGGGTGAGGAGGACTACAGCGTCCAAATCGACGACGAGGAGTATACGCCGGAGGAGATCTCGGCGATGATCCTCCAAAAAATCAAACGTGACGCCGAGGAGTACCTCGGGGATGACATCGCGAAGGCGGTCATCACGGTGCCAGCATATTTCAACGATCGCCAGCGGCAGGCCACAAAAGACGCCGGTGAGATTGCCGGCTTCGAGGTCGAGCGCATTATCAACGAACCCACTGCCGCTTCGATGGCGTACGGGCTCGACGACGAATCCGATCAGACCGTCCTCGTGTTCGACCTCGGTGGCGGGACGTTCGATGTCTCGATACTCGATCTCGGCGGGGGCGTCTACGAGGTCGTCGCGACAAACGGTGACAACGATCTCGGGGGCGACGATTGGGACCGTGCAATCATCGATCACCTTGCTGATGAATTCGAGGACGAGCATGGGATCGACCTGCGTGAAGACCGTCAGGCGCTCCAGCGGCTGAAAGACGCGGCGGAGGAAGCGAAGATCGAACTCTCCAGTCGCAAAGAAACCGAGATCAACCTTCCGTATATCTCGGCGACCGACGACGGACCCCTGCACCTCGAAGAGCGTCTCACCCGAGCGACCTTCGAGTCGATCACGGAGGATCTCCTGGAACGGACAGTGGACCCGACCGAGCAGGCCTTGGCCGATGCGAGCTATGACAAATCCGATCTCGATGAGGTGATCCTCGTGGGCGGCTCGACCCGGATGCCAATGGTCCAAAACCAAGTCGAGGAACTCACCGGCCTCGAGCCCCAAAAGAACGTCAATCCGGACGAGGCGGTCGCCCTCGGAGCGGCGATACAGGGTGGCGTCCTCTCCGGTGACGTCGACGACATCGTGTTGTTGGACGTCACGCCCCTCAGTCTCGGTATCGAGGTAAAGGGCGGGCTCTTCGAGCGCCTCATCGAACGTAATACGACGATTCCCACCGAAGAGTCCAAGCTCTTCACGACGGCGGCCGACAACCAGACCTCCGTCCAAGTCCGCGTCTTCCAGGGCGAACGCGAAATCGCCGAGGAGAACGAGTTGCTCGGCGAGTTTATGTTGACGGGCATCCCCCCGGCTCCGGCCGGAACGCCCCAGATCGAGGTCACGTTTTCGATCGACGAGAACGGGATCGTCAACGTCTCCGCTGAGGACCAGGGCACCGGCGAATCCGAGGAGATCACGATCGAGGGTGGCGTCGGTCTTTCCGATGAGGAGATCGAACAGATGCAACAGGAAGCCGAGGAGCACGCCGAAGAAGATGAGCGTCGCCGCGAACGGATTGAGACCCGCAACGAGGCCGAAGCCACCGTTCGCCGAGCCGAGACCCTCTTGGAGGAGAACGAGGACGCCGTCGATGATGCGTTGCGTTCCGAGATCGAAGACAAGCAAGAGCGTCTCGAGGACCTTTTGGACGCCGAGGATGCGTCCATCGAGGACCTCGAGGCTGCCATGGAGGATCTCTCGGAGTCACTGCAGGAAATCGGCCAACAGCTCTATCAGGAACAAATGCAACAACAGGCCCAGCAGGCAGCGGCCGGGGCCGGCCCCACTGGCGAGGGCACCGAGGTCGACTTCGAGGATGAGGATGTCGTCGATGCGGACTTCGAAGACGTCGAAGAGGACGAGGAAGAGTAACGCCGGTCCCGCCAGTTAGGAATACAGAGTACGCATACGATGGCTCGTGACTTTTACGACGTCTTGGGTGTGGATCGCTCGGCCTCGGAAGAGGAGATCAAACGCGCCTATCGGGAAAAGGCCGCAGAGTATCACCCGGACGTCAGCGACGATCCCGACGCCGAAGAGAAATTCAAGGAAATTCAACAGGCGAAGGAGGTGTTGACCGACGAGGAGCAGCGCGAACTGTATGATCAGCTCGGTCACGAGCGATACCTCGAGTTCGAAAAGCGGGGCGGAACTGACGCCGACGCCGGTGGCCAGCGACGGGCTGGGGGCCCCTTCGGTGGTGCCGGCGGTGGTGATCCGTTCGGCGACATCTTCGAGCAGTTCTTCGGGGCCAGTCGCCAGAGCCGATCCCGCGATCGACCACAGTCGGGCGCCGATCTTCGTACCCGAATGCGGATCGATCTCGAAGCGGCGTACGAGGGGACAACCAAACGCATCACCGTCCGTCGCCCGGAACAGTGCGATGAGTGCGGCGGCACGGGCCATCCTCCGGATGCCGAGGCACGGACCTGTCCGGAGTGCGATGGTCGGGGGCGGATCACGCAAGTTCAACAATCGCCGTTTGGTCGGGTTCAGCGCGAACAGCGCTGTGATCGGTGTGATGGCACCGGCCGGATCCACACCGAAACGTGCGCGACCTGTAGCGGATCGGGGACGGTCGAGCGTGAGCGAACGCTCGAGGTCGACGTACCGGCAGGCATTCGCGACGGTCAGACGCTCCGAATGGATGGCGAGGGCGCGCCAGGCGAACGGGGTGGTCCCAACGGAGATCTCCTCATTGAGGTCACTGTTGAGGACCACGATACGTTCGGCCGGGACGGTGATACCCTGTATTACGACCTGTCGATCTCGTATCCGCAAGCAGTTCTGGGTGATACGGTCGAGATTCCGACCCTTGCGGGCAGTGTCGAGCTCTCGATCCCAGCGGGCACGCAGCCTGGCGATAAGTTCCGCGTCGATGACCGAGGCATGCCCCGGTTACGGGGTCGAGGACAGGGCGATCTCATCGTCACGGTCGACCTTGCCGTCCCCACGGACGTGTCGGAAGAGCAACGCGAGGCGATCGAACGTCTGGCCGAGCTCGACGACGTCGAAATCGACCCTGACGAATCCTTTTTCGACAAACTCAAAGAATCGTTTTAACGATGCTCCCTGGAGGGGGACCGATCAGGCCGGGATGGCGGTCCGTTCGAGGCGGTCGAAGGTCTCCTCCATGAACGCTGGAAGATCGTCAGGAACGCGGGACGTGACGAGGTTGTCATCCACGACGACGGGCTCGTCCAGGTAATGCCCGCCGGCGTTCTCGATGTCGACCTCGAGGCTCCAGTAGCCGGTGAGTTCCCGATCCTCGAGGATGTCGGCGCTGATCAGCAACTGGGCCGCGTGACAGATACCGGCGACGGGTACGTTTGCTGCATCGAACGCGGCGACGATGTCGGCGGCCATGGGGGCCTCGGTCCGGAGGCGCTCGGGCGAGGACCCACCGGGGATTACGAGGAGATCGTACGCATCAGCCCACTCGCTGGGCGTGCGTTCATCGAGGTGATATGCGACATCGAACTCGTAGCCGTGTTTGCCCTCGATGGAGTCACCACTCGGGGCGACGATATCGACATTGTAGCCTTCCTCGCGGAGCCGGTAGTACGGATAGCTCAGTTCACTGTCCTCAAACCCGTCGGTAGCGAGGATAATGGAGCGCATAGCCAGTCGAATGGTTTCGTCGCGGTTCTACAAAAATATTTCGCCTACGTGGGGGGTTATCGTGCCTCCTCAATCGCCTCGATTGCTTGTGGATTTTCGATACTCGAGAGGTCGCCGAGGGATTCCCCACGATGCCTGGCAGCGATGGCTCGCCGGACGATCTTACCGCTTTGCGTCATGGGGAATTCGTCGACGAATTTGATTGCTTTCGGCCGGAACGGTTTCCCGAGTTCTGCCCCGACTTGTTCGATCAGTTCTGTGCGTAATTGGTTCGTCTCGTCGATCTCCGGTTCGGTGATCACGTACGCGACAACGGCTTGGCCGGTCGTCTCATCGGGAACACCGATGGCCGCGGCCGCCGTGACAGCCGGATGATCGATCAACGCACCTTCGACCTCTGCTGGTCCGACTTTGCGACCGGCCACGTTCAAAACATCATCTGCACGACCGTGCAGGAACCAGAGGCCGTCCTCGTCCTTTTGTGCCCAATCACCATGATCCCAGAGATCGCCCCAGCGGCTCCAGTATTCTTCGAGATAACGATCGTCACCCTCCCAGAGGCTCTTCGTCATCGATGGGCAGGAATCTCGGGCCACGAGGTAGCCCCGTCGATGCTCGTCCGCGATCGACTCCCCTTCCTCATTCACGATGTCGATTGCCATGCCAAGCCCCGGGCCACCCAGCGTACATGGCTTGAGTGACTGGATCGGCATCGGCATGAGGAAACACCCACAGATCTCGGTTCCTCCGCTGATGTTGATAATCGGCGTATCGCCCCCACCGACGTGGTTGAAAAACCACTGCCATGACTCCGGATCCCACGGCTCCCCGGTCGACCCCAGCAAGCGCAAACTGGATAGATCATGCTGATCGAGCCACTCGGTTCCGTGTTCGCGCAGGGTCCGAATCGCGGTGGGGCTGATACCGAAGACAGTGAGGCCGTGCCGATCGATCATCTCCCAATATCGATCCGGGTTCGGATAATCGGGGGCGCCTTCGTAGAGGAAGACCGTCCCCCCGAAGGCGTGATTGCCGATGAGCGTCCATGGCCCCATCATCCAGCCGATATCGGAAACCCAGAAGAAGCGGTCGTGCGGTTTGTGATCGAAGCCGAAGTAGATCTCTTTCGCCGTCTGGGCGAGGACACCCGCATGCGTGTGGACGATCCCTTTCGGCTTGCCGGTGGTTCCGGAAGAATACAACAACATCGACTCCGCGTTCGAGGCAAGCGATTGGGTCTCATACGTTGGCTCCTGGTCGCCGACGGCATCGTCCCACCACTCGTCACGGTCCGGATCCATGGGGATGTCTCGATCGAGGCGATCGTAGACGATGACATGCTCGACGGTGCCTGCTTCCTTCATCGCGTCGTCGGCCTGTCCTTTGAGCGTAACTTCGTCGCCCCGGCGGTAGAAACCATCGCCGGTAAACAGCACCGAGCAGTCGGCATCCTCGAGGCGGGTGGCAGTGGCTTCCACGCCGAACCCTGAGAAAATCGGGACGGCGATGGCGCCGACTTTGAAACAGCCATAGAGGATCGAGATGACCTCGGGCACCATCGGCATGTACAGCCCCACCGTATCCCCGATGCCGATTCCCCGAGCTTCGAGGGCGTTCGCCACCCGGTTGCTTTGGGCGTGCAGTTCGTGAAAGGTGAGTTCGCGGGTTTCGCCGGGCTCACCCTCCCAGATCACCGCGGCTCGGTTGCGTTCGGGTGCATCAGGGGCCGCGTATCGATCGAGGACGTTATGGGCGATATTGAGTTCGCCGCCAGGATACCACTCGGTGAACTGCGGCCCCTTTGCATTGTTCCGGACGGCGTCGTACGGTTCGTAGAATTCGAGGTCGAGGTAATCAACGATCTCATCCCAGAACCACTCCAATTCGGTCGTGGTCCGCTCAATAAGCTCGTCGTAATCCTCGATGTCGTGAGCCTGCATAAACTCGTACACGTTGGTCGATTCGATCCAGGATTGGGAGGGTTCGTAGGCTACCTCGGAGACGTCTTCGAGGGTGTCCATACGTCGGAGAAGCCACCGATTGCACCTAAACGTTGATGGCCGGCAGGAGGCAGAATGTCTATACTCATCGATTTTGTAGAGGGGTACATGTACGTCCGGGAGGCGAAAAATCGGGAGGAGGTGTGGCTCCTGGATCATATCGAGGAGTTCGGCCTCGACGAGACGGCGTTTCGCTCCCGCGATTACGTCGTCGCAGTCGATGAAACCTCCCGAGAAAAGGCTGGATTCGGCCGTATTCGCCTCCATCCGGGCGAGGAGGAACACTGCGAATTGACGAGTATCGGTGTGCTCCCGGAATGGCGTGGTCAGGGGGTAGGCGCCCACGTCATCGAACGGTTGATCGATCACGCCGACGATCAGGACTTCGAGACCGTGTATGCCCTCACAAGCGAGGTGGATTACCTCCGGCAGTTCGGCTTTGAGCCGATCGAGGCGAGTGAACTTCCACCGCCGTTGCGCACCCGCCTTGAGGAAATCCGCGAAGACGACGCCGAAGCGATCGGCCTCGCCATTGAGGTTGAATCCTTCACGATGCCAGATCGCCTCCGGGAGGCGTTCAAGACAGCGAGCAAATCCGCAGCGGGGGAACGCGAAGAGGCGACCGCGGACGAGGCTAACGCGGCGGCAGAACCTGCCGAGGATTTCGGCATCGATGCCGAGGACGCGACGTACAAGTACGACGTGGACGGGTGAAGAGGCAACACTCGGAGGAGGAGCTTCATAGGTGCTCCTAGCGCACCTGGAAACATGCACCTCCATCATGTTGGGATCGCGACGCGCGAGGCCACGAGCCTCATTCGGACGTACGAGGCCTTTCTTGACCTCGAGGTGGTCCACGAAGAGCAAGTCGATGATCTCGATGTGACGTTTCTCGCGCTGGGAGGGACGTATCTCGAAGTACTCGAGCCCCGAACAGAGACGGGTCCCGTAGCTTCCTATCTCGCTGACAACGGACCGGGGATTCACCATCTCGCGATCGCCCATCACGATGTCCCGAGCGCACTCTCACGAGCCCGGGAAGCCGGGATTGAACTCATCGATTCCGAACCTCGACCGGGTGCATGGGGCCACGAGGTCGCGTTTTTGCATCCTCGAGATACCGGGGGCGTGCTCCTCGAGTTCGTTCAGTCGGAAGGACACTGACGCTATGGCCCAAATCGATCCCACGGGGGTGGGACGAGCGCCTCAGGAGAGCCGAGAACGTACCGGGGGAGTGAGTGTTCGATACCGGACAGGTCAATCATGTCATCTGATTCGACCACGAGGGCGGCTTCAAGCCCGGCCGCTTGCGCGCCGACGATGTCACTCTCATAGGAGTTCCCGATATGGATAGTCTCCTCTGGTGCCACGCCGAGGCGATCGATGGTTCGGTCAAAGGGTTTCGGATCGGGTTTGGCCGGTGCCTCTGACCCAGCCACGGTGATGACGTCGACCTTGGATGGAATATCGAGGGCGTCGAGCTTGGCCCGTTGGTAGTCTTCGATGCCGTTCGTCACCACCGCAATAGGGTACCGCTCGCTGAGATGGTTCAGTGCCGCCTCCGCGCCGGGCATCCAGTGCACCTTGGAAGGGTCCCGCAGATCGGTGTATGTGTCAGCTACCTCACGGCCGATCGCCGCCTCGTGTCCGGCGGCGACTGCCAACTCCGCAAAGCTCTCCCGCCGGAGTGTCGCCATATCGTCGACCGATTCGAGGTGCGTATCGAAGGCCGCTCGGTACTCGGCCCCCGTAAAAAACGGTTCCACGCCCGCCCGATTGAGAGCCTCATCGAGTACCTCTTGCGGGGACCGGTCATAGGTACAGAGCGTTCCATCGAGATCGAAGGAGACCGCGGCAATCGACCGATTGGTCATGTGAGACGGTATTCGGCGGCTTCACCCGTAATTTTCGATTTGGGCGGTCTCGAGATCGACTCCAAGCGATCGAAGTTCCTCGCGGCTCGTCTCTACGAAGGAGTGAAAGCCGAATACGAACCAGGTGCCGTCGGGAACCGTCTCCGCAAGGACTGTAGCCCCGGCGTGGATTGAGTCAGTTGCCGAACCGAGAGCCACTGTTTGCGCCCGTTGTGCGAGGGCGGCGAGTCTCGTTTGATGCGGGTGCGCACCGCGTTCATCAAACGCGAACAGACCACAAGGGTGGCCGCTAGCGATGGCCCGTTCACAGACACCCAATCCGGCGCCGATCCCGGGACCACCTGCGAGAACGCGGACGGGGCCGCTCCCCTCGTAGGCCACGGTTCCGAACGGCCCCTCGACGGTAACCACGTCTCCTGGATCGCGTTCGGCCAGCCACGGCGTGAGTGTTCCATCGGGGTCAACTGAGACCGTTATTTCGAAGGTTTCCTTCGAATCGGGTGAAGACATCGTGTAATGGCGGGCATGCTCGGCCCCGTCGATGGTCGCCCGGATCAAGACGAATTGTCCCGGCGCGATCGTGACTTCTGCGGGCGTGTCGAGTTCGAGCGCGACGGTATCGGGACCGACCTGTCGACGTGTGCGGACAACCACCTCGGAGCGACTCATCGTATCCAACCATCGAGCCCCCAGGACACATTGGTTGTGATCCGTCCTGGCGGAACAACCGTTTTTTATTCGCCCCCCTCGAACGTGGGATATCGACCATCGTCCGACCGGGGGCAATCCACGAAGTATTCAACCGTGGCGCCCGAGGTCGAACTGACAGTATCGCTTCGATCGACCGCACGAACACCAACGAGATATCAATGGACGGCGACACCCAGGCAAGCTATCCTGGCCATGCGATCGTAGCAGCCATTCGCGCCGATATCATTCGGCTCCATGAGTCGTGGATGGGGCTCGTATTCCCACGCCAGCGCAAAGACCGCCACCCGGTCCTCGGGAAATGGCAACCTCGAACTCAGTCGGGTCGGATCGGGTATTATCTGTGGGCAATCCTTGGTGCACCACTCATCGTCATCGGCTACCCGTTGATCCTCCTCGGATTGATCGTTCGATTCCATACCCGCTCCGTCGATCGAACGGCAGCTCGGCTCGGACTGCTCGGTGTGATCCTCGTCGTCGCAACGGTGTGGGGGATTCTAACCGTCGTCGCTCGCTTTCAGTACGATTCGAGTGGGTTTTTCGCCGTCCTCGCAGCCGCGGTTGTTGCAACGATCAGTGCGGCCATCGCCGTCGTTACCAAACGGTATGGCGGTCGTGGATTGACGGTAGCTGTGGCGTATCCGTCGGCAATGACGGCGATTTTCCTCCCACCGGTGGTTGCCGCGTTATTCTCGGATTACGTCAGCTCTATCGTCTTCCCTCGGAGTGAAGACTTAGCGATCTGGCTGCTCGATAATCTCCTTGTGATCGGGGGCCTCGACGAGATTCTCCGGACGAATTTCGACCTCGCCGGCCTCGGGTACGTGGCGATGTGGTTGGGGATCGCGGTCCCGCTGGGCTGGTTCCTTGGGATTTTGGTCTCGTTAACGCACGTCATCAGACCGTCGTCGAACTGATCATCGGTCTGTTCGTTCTGAACTCACCGATCCCCCTGTATCGGTTCCCGTATTCGAACGTTTCATCGATTGGTCCGATGTTCAATTGAAGGCAGCTACGTTTGTAAACAGAAACGCCGATAACTTCATTTTCATACACTTATTATACTACATTGATGACAGTAACAAATTCGAAAATATCGAATCGTAACGTAGACAATAGCGGATGAATATTCGATAGAAAGCCTTTGGCTATTATCAAGTATCAAAATATATCTTATTCCTTTAAGTAAACAATAAATATTCTTGACGCCTATACTCTACTGGGTGCACTGGTATGGCAACAGAAGAAGCTTCACCAGTGTCGACTGGTTACGAATCGCTCGCACAATGGACTGGATGGATCGCTGCGGTGTCAACGCTGTGGGTGGCAATTTCTCCGTTCATCCTGTCGGGTGAGGTCGCAAGCGGCACGCCGATGTGGAGTACGATCGGAGGCGGTCTCGTCCTTCTCGTCCTCGGCGCCTTCACCGCCTACTCCATTCGGTCGTCCGCGACGGTATCCGACTTTAGTTACGGCGAATGGAGCAGCTGGTTAGGGGCGCTGGCCGGGCTCTGGTTCGTGGTCGTCCCGTTCGTCTTCGATAGTGCGATCGACAGCGGGACGGTGATGTGGAACCACCTCATCGTCGGCCTCGTCGCCTTCCTGTTGACGGCCTACGCCGGGTACTTCGTGTACACCCACGAATAATCCACTCCGCTGAGCTCGCGGTGTGGATATTCAATACACTGCCGACGGTCGTGAACGAACGCCTCAGTTGCTAATAAACTGGTTGTCGCGCCAATCGACCGACGCGTTCGACTGTTCGGCTTCGGAGGGATCCTCGACAACCTCGATCGAACTCGGTTGGACCTCCCCATCCACGATACGCGTCGCGTGCAATTCGCCGTCGTGAGCGGTGATGGCAGTTAGCGTTCCTCGTTCCGCTTGCTTCGCAATACTCAACAACACCTCAAACATCTGGAACTGGAGGGTCGAGTTCTGCAACACGGTCTCTCGATCTCCTTTGAACGCCGCATACTCGATGAGTTCCGATTCCTGTTCTTCTTCCTCCTCTTCCGGACCGCTCCACGTGGGCGTCGGATCGGGTTCGCGATTATACTCGCCGTCGTCACCGATGTACACCCGGTTCTCGGTGACGGTAGCTTTGATCTGCGCTGGAGGTGTGTACTTGCTGATGGAATCGTCTTCCGGGACCGCCTTGAGAATCAGGGTGTTGTTTCGTCGCGTGAGATCGAGGTCCTTGATCCCCTCCGGCAACTCGATGTCCTCGAGGAACTCATGGACATCCTCGAGCGGAAGTTCGAGGGTCGAATGCAACCGAAAAACGCAACGGATCTCTGAGCTTCCCATGGTTTGGCGGTTATACCCTCAACGAGGGGCTACCTCACCGTAGGGGATCCGCTGTTAAATGACCTACTATTTTCAGCCCCGTCGGCAAAAAATCACTCGGTCAGTCGTCAGCCACGGCGTCCTCGGTGTCAGTCGGCGCGTCGATGCTTGGCGGATATTCGCCATGCCGGAGCTTGAGATCGGACTGGGGCCGCGCCATACACGTCAATGCGTATTCAGCAGCCTGTTCGTCGGTAAGCGCCCTCGCGGCAGGTTGGGTGACATCCCCTTCAAGAATTTTCGAACAGCACGCGAGACACATCCCCACTCGACAGGAGTACTCGTTGATCACGCCTTCCTCGAGCGCGCGACTGAGGATGGTCTCCGTCTCGTCGACCTCGAGCGTTTCTCCTCGCTCGACGAACTCGACGGTGTGAGTCGGCATGGACACCTGTAGAACGAATGCCGGCAAAACTCTTGCTTCCGAACAGACCGGAAAACGTTATTCCGGTGGGGCGACGAAGCGGGTGCATGGCAACACAGTCGTATGACGTGGTCGTTGCCGGCGCGGGTACCGCGGGGTCATTTGCCGCTGCCCGGGCGGCCAAAGCCGGCCTCGATGTCGCCTTGCTCGATCGCAAGAGCGAGGAGGAAGCCGGTCACATTGCCTGCGGTGACGCGTTGAAAGGGGCCGATGCCTTCCCTGAGGCCATCCCGAAGTCGAAACTCGAGCCAGCGATTACGAATACCGAGGTGGATCATGGCCGATTCGAAATACCACAGGAAGACACCGTCCTCGAAATCCCAGTCCCCGGCGAACTTGCCGTCATCGATCGGTGGGCATATGGCCAAGCGATCGTCGACGCCGCCGTGGAGGCCGGAGCCGACCCGTATTACAACACGCTCGTGCAGGATGTGGTCCAACCGAACGGACGGGTCACTGGGCTCAAAGCGACTGCCGACGGGACCCCCACGACTTTCGAGGCGGATGTCGTCATCGATGCCGCCGGATCACTCTCGCTGCTGCAGGACAAGGCCGACTTCTCAGGCACGCATTTCGATACGAACGTTCGATTCAGTCAGTTCTGCTCGGCGTATCGGGAAATCGTCGAAGTTCCTGAGCCCGTGCCATGGCACGATGCCCTCGTCTTCAAGCCGACCGAGCGAGCCGCCGGCTATCTCTGGTATTTTCCGCGGACTGAACACGAGGTGAACGTGGGGCTTGGCTATCAGATGAACGAGGATCCGATGACCCTTGTTGATCCGTTGAAGGCCGACATCGAGAGCCGTTCCGAGTTCGATGGGGCGAGAGTCACGGACAAACTCGGTGCTGCGTTACCGACCCGACGGCCGTACGATTCCGCAGTCGCTCCGGGCTACCTGGCGATTGGGGACGCGGCTGGTCACGTCAATCCAACGACTGGAGGTGGTATCGCGGGTGCCGCGTATGCGGCGAATTACGCGGCTGAGACGGCCATCTCGGCCATTGAAGAAGGCGATGTGTCCGAGGCGAATCTGTGGCCGTATAACGAGCGCGTGATGGACCACTTTGGCGCTCGATACGCGGCGTTGGACGTCTACAATATCCTCTCGACGGCGGTTGATGTCGATGACTTGATGGGGCTCCTCGCGTCGCTGCCGGGCGAAAAACTCGCCGAAGCGCTGTATTCGGGAAGTACTGATATCGGCTGGCGAATGCGTCTCTCGATCGGACTCAAGACATTGGGCCATTGGGGCACGATCTATGGATTGTACAAAACCAAGCGAGTGGCTGACAAGCTCCTCGATCATTACGATGACTATCCCGCGTCTCCGGAGTCCTTCCAGCGCTGGCAAAATCGCCGTGATGCGGTGATGGACGAGGTCTATGCGGTGACGGGTGCCGATCCAAAATACTGAATTACTTCTCGGTCGCTGGCTGGTCCACCTGTTCGATCGTTACCTCCACGGCCACGGAGGCCGGAAAGGATCGTCGGGCGAGTCGCTCGGCAACGGATTCGCGGCCAGTAATTGCGATTTCGCGGCGATATACGTCATACTGCCACCGCCTGAAGAACTCGTCGCCGCCGGCGGTTTTGTATAGTGGGACGGGGATGGTGTCCGTCGGTTTCGGATGCGGCCCGGTGACCTCGGCCCCTTTACGATCGGCGACTTCCCGAAGCTCGTCGACGATTCGCGTCAACGCTCGGTGGTCACCGCTGGTCAGTGTAAACCGAGTCCGATACGGCATCGTCTTCTGTCGGTGATCTGGCAGGCTCGGCAAAAACGTCTGTCGTCTCCATTGTATGCACCAATGTACCTTGGAGGCTCCGATACGCACTTATTTATCAATCGACTAACCTCCGGTAATGGCAGTGGAGGCTACGAGCGCAGGCGCCATCGTGTACCGGAATAGCCAGGATCGGCGCCAATACCTCCTCCTCAAGAGTCGCCCAGGAGATTGGGAATTTCCGAAGGGCGGGGTCGAAGGTGAGGAGGAACTGCAACAAACCGCAATCCGTGAGGTCAAGGAGGAAGCCGGCATCGAACGCTTTCGCCTGATCGATGGCTTCCGGAAGGACTACGACTACGTCTTTCAAGCGGACGGCAACACGATCCATAAGACCGTCCATCTGTTCATTGCGAAGGCGTTCGAACCGGATGTCGAGATCTCCCGCGAGCACCACGATCTCCAGTGGCGGGATTACAAGGAGGCCCGCAATACGATCACACAGGACGGACCACGCGAGGTCTTCGAGGACGCTCACGAGTATCTCAACGCCGAAATCGAGGCCTGAGCTCGTACCACAGACGACGGATAGTACGCCCGTGGGATGTCACCGTCCCCGGACCACCTGGTTCGTCAGTTGCTACATGTGAGAAACCGGGCCCTTTATCGGCACGATGTCCCGTACGACCGGGTACCAATGGAGTTTTGCGAGGAGTGCGGTTCGATGATGAAACGTGAGGACGATGTTTGGGTGTGCACCAACTGCGGGCACACCCAGGGTGGTGAGGACGAGGCCGCCTATGTGATCACGGAAGAGCGGGAGGAATCGGAGATCATTGAGGTCGACGACGCCGATGACGCAGGCTTACCGAAAACCGATGCACGGTGTCGGGAGTGTGGCAACGACGAGGCCTACTGGTATCTCCAACAGATCAGGGCGGCTGACGAGAGTGAGACGCGATTTTTCATCTGTACAGAGTGTGGTCACCGTTGGCGAGAGGACGACAACTGACTGCTCAGACCCACTCTTCGAGGTAGTCCTCAATGATACGGAAAGCCCGGACCTTCTGATCGACGTCTGTCGTTCCGTGACCCTCCTCTGAGAGTTCATGATAGACGAAGTCCTCACCGGCGGTCCAACCTCGTCGTGATTCGAGGGCATCTCGGAACGTCCGGGCCTGTTCGATCGGACAGCGCGGATCGTTGACTCCGTGAACCATGAGAATCGGATCCTCGATGTTTTCCACGTGGGTGATCGGGCTGCGCTCGCGATAGAATTCCTGGTTTTCCCCGGGATCGCCGAGGTATTCCTCCAAGGTGGCCTTGAAATGGGGCATCGAATTCTCGTACAGTTGAAGGAGATCGGTAATTCCGACCCAGGCGATGCCCGTCGACCAGAGGCCTGGGTATTTTACGAGTTGCCAGTATGTGGAGTACCCCCCATAGGATCCCCCATAAACGATCAGCCGGTCTTCGTCGACCCAGTCTTGCGCGGCGAGCCAGCGGCCTGCCGCGGCGATGTCTTCGGCCTCGCCGCCACCCCAATCGTGGTGGATCATGTGCTTGAATTCTCGACCGCGGCCGATCGAGCCCCGATAGTTCGGCTGAAAGACGCTAAATCCACGGTCGATGAAGAACTGTGCGTACTGATCGAACCGTTGGACCGATTGGCTTGGAGGCCCGCCGTGGACGCTGACGACAACCGGTGCGGGTCGGTCTCCGGAATCGTAGAGAATGCCGCCGATTTCGAGGCCGTCGGTGGATTCGTAGGTAACGTATTCGCCGGCGATGAAGCGCTCCTTGTCGATGTCACCGTACTCTGGCTCGATGAGTACCTCCGCCGCGTCGCTTGCCAGGTCGTACGCATACAGCGTCTCTCGTTCCGTTGTAGTGGTATTGGCCAAGAGCATCCGATCGTTGTCGAGGAAGGCTTGGGTATGGCCCATGTGTGGAAAGGAGGCGACACCGATGGGCACATCGAGTTGACTCATCGTCCCATCCAATTCGAAGTACACCGGACGGTGGGCAGCTTCCTCGATTCGCGAGACGATGAAGCCATCGCCGTCCGGGGTGAACGCGACCGGTTCTTCGACGAGTTCATCGTCGCCATACCACGTGACGTCGTCGGTTTCGAGATGATAGATACCGGCCCGTGGCTTGTCGGGGGAGTTATCCGAAATTAACAGTCGATCTCCATCGGGATGCCAATCGGCGACGCGCGCTTCCGCCCCCTCCTCACCGATTTCGAGGTTCCGTTGCTGAGCCCCGTCCGCGACATCGGCCACGTAGACGTCTTGATTCTCGAGGTCGTCGCTCTCGTTTGCATTGAACGCCACGTGCGTTCCATCTGGACTGACGATGCCACCCCGTACCGGCTGGTCGAAGGTCGTGAGTTGGACCTGTTTGTCCGCGTCCCGATCGTAACGGTAGAGGTTCATCTGTCTCCCGGCGTCGGACGCGTAGACGATCGACCGACCATCGTCGACCGATCCAAGCAGGAGGCCTTGTCCATCGATGTTGACGACTCTCCGGGCGTCACCGTCGAGGGTCAGTTCCCAGATATCGTTTTGTTCGTTGCCATCCTCATCTCGGTGATACAGGACTGCTTCGCCGTCATCACGCCATTGAATAAACCATCGAGCGCTTCGGGGTACGTTCCCGTCACTGAGTTGACGGGGGCCTGATCCATCGCGCTGGTCGACGTACAGTTCGTTTCTGCCGGTTCCATCGTAATAATACGCATACGTATTGCCGGTCGGACTCGCGACCGGATGATGGAATGATGGCAATCGTGCTAACTCCTCCAAGGGGAACCGATCCTCAGACATGAACATCGCTACGACGAGCCCCCGAATAAATCGCTTCGTTCGCGCTCGACTTAAGCTGGCGCCGGCAGATATCGTCCGATCGTGAGAAATCCAGTGTGACCGACGGGCCCTGTCGACGGACGGGAGCCCCGGTCGTCGAAGTCCATCCGGCGTTGAATCGTTTCGACGGTCTCGATGCCTGCAATTCCAGCCTCGGTTGCGGCGTCTTCGTTTGCCCGGGCGGTCTCGACGAACGGTGCATAGGCCACAACGACGCCGCCGGGAACCAACACGTCGGGGGCCCGCTCGAGCATCGTGGGTGCATCCTCGGTATCCAGGGTCATCGCATCGAAACGTTCCTCGATGTCGACTTCAGTCGCGTCCGCCTCTCGGATCGAGACGCTATCGCTGACATGCGCCGCAGCGACATTTTCCATCGCGGTTTCGGCCGTCTGCGCGTCGCGTTCGAACGTCGTCACGGTCATCCCGAGCCGGGCGAGCGTGATCGCCAGCACCCCGGTACCGGTTCCGACATCGCAGACCGAATCACCCGCTTGCAGCCCACCCATCCCGACGGCGATTCCGATGTCGCGCGGGAGCATCGGCGCACCGGTCCGATCGAGATGCTCGAACAGATCAGTGGGGCGGGGGGCAAGAACCGTAAACGGCGTCCCCAAATGCGTTTCGACCGTTTCGCCAACGGACACATCCGCATCGACCTCGAGCACACCCATATCGGTCTCCAATCGCTCACCAGCTCGAACGAAATAGGTCCGATCCGGCCGCCACAGCAGATATGTCACTGCAGGTTGGCGATGGCCTCCGCCAAATCCCCGTCCGTGGCGGAAAGGGCCTCTCGCGCGGTATCCTCGTCGACACCGGCTCGTTCGGCCACGATGGCGACGTCGTCCGGATCGGGGCCACCGGCTTCCTCGTCGCCGCGGGCGCGTGTCGTCGGTTCACCGACCACCTGGTAGGTCGCTTGGCCCTGCGCTTCGATGCGGCTCACCTGAGGCGTCTCGAAATAGAGCTCTTCCTCGGGCGTTCGAATGATGACTTCCTCGGCGTCGATGTCGCCCATATCCATGCCGAGTTGATCCATGTCGATACCCATCTGGCTCATCATCTGCTTCATCTTCTGGGGGTTCATGTCGCCGCCTCCGAACATAGGCGGGCTCACGGCTGCGCCGCGGTTATAGCTGACGAACGTTATTCTTCAATCCCCTGCCTGACCGCGACGGCCATCCCGCGATCGAACGTCTCCATCTCCTCGGCGGATAGTTCTGCCCGCCCGACACCGAGCAATCGATCATCGGTATCGGTCAACACGACCTCGTCTCGGGGGCGAATCCGGGGATCGACCCGGACGATGAATTTGGCGAATGCGTTCGAGCCCTCCGACACATAAGGAACCGCCTCTTCCGTCACGCTCACGCGGTTTCGCGGTGCCGGGCTCGCCCCATGGATGGCGTGTCCACCGGCGATTCCGAGGGTAAATCGGCCACTTGTCGTGAGCGTGCCAATACGCTCACCGTTGGCATAGAGTCGGTCGATCCGGCCCGAGCTCCGTCGATCGATCGTCGTGACGAATCCCTTATCGAGTAACGCTGTCCCGTTCGGCCCGAACTGATACGTCGCGATCGACCGGAGGCGGGACCGCTCGGCCGATGAAAGGTCTGTGGTCATCGATTAATGGTTACAAAAGGAACGTCTCCGCCCGATCGTCGAGGTCGATAAAGACGTCAGCGGCTTCTCGCAATGCGTCGGCGGTGGAGGACTGAAAGCCCATTACCTCGACCCGACAGCCCGTGTGCCGTAAATGGGAACAAAGTCGCGTGAAATCGCCGTCGCCGGTACAGAGGACGACGACGTCAACATGTGGCGCCAACGTCACTGCATCGAGACTCAGACCAACGTCCCAGTCAGCTTTTTTCGAGCCATCGGCGAAGGTTCTGATTTCTTTGATTTTCGCCTCGAACCCGATGTCTTCGAGCGCCTCGAAGAAGCTCTCCTCCTCGGGGGCGTCGGCCCGGATCGCATAGGCGATAGCGCGCGTTAGCTCCCGATCCTGAACGGCCTTCGAAAGGAGCGTGCCATAATCGATATTACGAGAATGAAGCTGTTGGGCGCTATGATAGAGGTTTTGCGTATCAGCGAGCACCGCCACCCGTTGGGCGGGGTGAATGGTCGTCATGACGACCGTTCCGAGCCCGCCCAGTAAAGTGGCTTCGACGCTGTCCGCCGCGTTAGAGCTGGCGCAGGCGTTGGATGCGTTTCTCGGCTGGGGGGTGGGTCGCGAAGATCGATTGCAGGAGGCCGTGTTCGGTGTCGAAGATGCACAACGCGGAAATGTTGTCATTCACGACCTGGTTACCGCCCGGCCCAGCGGATTGCGGACCCGATTGGCCGCCACGTTGTCTAGATTTGCGTTGCTGTTTGGCCTGCTTGGCCGCCTGCTCGTTGCCGCGTTGAATCTTCTCAAGCGCTCGCGCAAGTGGTTCGCCGGAGCCGATCGCCTCCGCCGCATCGCTGTCGGCGACGTACTCGCGATAGCGAGAGATAGCGAGGACGAAGACCATCACGAGCATCTGAGCGAGGGACCCGGCGATCCAGGCGAGGAAGTACGCCCCGATGTTTCGGCGGCCGCCAAAGATCATCGCATATGTTACCACCATCCCGACGAGGGCGGCGATGCTTTGCCCGAGGACCATCATCACCACGTCCCGGTTGCGAACGTGCGCAAGTTCGTGGGCCAAGACGCCTTTGAGCTCCTCATGGTCGAGGGTATCCATGAGCTCTTGGGAGACGACCACCGTTCCGGCCCCTTTGCGCCCCACCGCAAACGCGTTCGGCACACCCATTTGGGCAACCATCAGTCGAGGTTTCGGGACGTCCATCTCTCGACTCAATTCATCGACGGCACGATTCAAGTCGGGGTAGGATCCGTCATCCGCGTCCTCGGCGTTGACGCTTTTGAGAGCGGCCCATTTGCCGAACTTCCACTGAAACCCGACGAAGCCGAGCGTAATCAGCGCGACGAGCCACAGCGGAAACCCAGCGATGAACATGGCCATCGCCACGAGCAGGTAAAACGCGAACAGGATACTGCCCGCAATGGCCATTCGTATGAGCAATCCGGTGTGCGATACCATATGGGGAGATTTAGCGACCGCCAATAGATAAATCACGCGCCACTAATCGGATGGCGACACGTCGTCTGCGACGTCTCTGGCGAGCGTCGATGCATCACCGAGATACGTCGTTGGTCCGAGCGCTTCCAAGCGATCGGCCAGCTCCGGGGCCTCCGCGCGGATCTCCTCGATGATAGTATCGAACGTATCGTCATCGACGTGTTGGCCCCGGGTGGCCGTCTTCACACGCTCGTACGCCTCTGGATCACCGATTCGGCGGAGGGCTGTTTGGATTGCTTCCGCGAGGACGGCCGGTTCGCGCTCGAGGTCTTCGCGCATCACCTCGTCCCGTGGCGCAACCGTCTCGAGTCCGGCGCTGGTTTTGACGAAGCCGAGGTAGCTGTGCCCGAGGGCCGTCCCGATCGTTCGTTTGACGGTCGAATCCGAGAGGTCCCGTTGGAGTCTGCTGGTCGCAAGGTAGTCGGCGAGAAAGCGTAACTCGCTCCGGGCTCGTTCGAGGTTGCCTTCGCTGTTTTCGAAATCGATCGGGTTGACTTTGTGCGGCATCGTCGAGCTCCCGACTTCGTCTTCAGCGACGGATTGGCCCAGATACCCGTCGCTGACGTAGCGCCAGAGATCACGATCGAGATCGAGGATGACGCCGCATGCACCAGCGAGTGCATCGAAGAGCGCGCCGAGGTCGTCGGCTGGATTGACTTGTGTCGTCCGTGGCAGATACTCTAACTCGAAGGACTCAACGAATTCACGGGCAAAGTCACGCCATTCGATCGACGGTTCGGCGATGGCATGGGCCGCGAGGGTACCACTCGCGCCACCGAGTTTCCCCTGTAACTCCGCTGTCGCCCGGTCAATGCGATTGAGGGCGTGCTCGAGTCGGTCCGCAAAGACGGCGAGTTCCTTCCCGTACGTCGTGGGGGTCGCCGGTTGCCCGTGGGTGCGTGCAAGCATTGGAACGTCGGCATGGGCGGTGGCCCCAGTCGCGAGTTCCGCGTGAATCGTCGATAGCTCTGGCCGCACGACGTCGGAGACGGCGCCTCGAACGAGGAGCCGATACGCCAGATTGTTGACGTCTTCGCTGGTGAGGCCGAAATGGATAAACGGGATCGCGTCAGAGAGGCCGAGTTCTCGGCACTGATCGCGCAGCCAATACTCGACGGCCTTGACGTCGTGATTGGTCGCCGGGTAGCGCTCGGTTCCCTCCGTTTCGATCCGTTTGACGCGTTCGGCATCGCTATCGTCGAAGGTGTCGTAACACTGCCGAAGCGTGTCGCGTTCGGCGGGGGCGATCTCCAGCGGGAGGGCTGAGAGCTCGCTTAAGGCGATGAGGTATTCGATTTCGACACGCGTTCTCGCTCGAATCAGGGCACCCTCGGAGGCGTATGCTCGCAATGGGTCTAACAGGTCGGCATAGCGACCATCGAGTGGCGAAATGGCGGCAAGCGGCGCCGGCATGGCTGGGTCTGCTCGGTGCAGGCTAATGGTCGTTTGGTTCCAATCGATTGGATGGATCGCAACTACTAACCCGAGGCTCGCCGCGGCAGTACCATGGTCACGATCGCGGGGTTCGCGAGCAATCGCGGCCGAAACCTCCGCAATCTCGCCGACCGACAACCTGGTGGCGCCAGACTCGGTGTCGTGGTGTCGGATCAGGCTGACGCGCCAGTCCTCACGGCGGCAGCGGAACGCGGGATCCCGACACTCTCGGTTGAACCACACGAGGAGGAGTCAAAGCGCTCCCACGAAACGCGCATTCTGGATGCACTCGAGCCGTATGATATCGATCTCGTCTGCCTCGATGGCTACATGCGCATTCTTTCGCCCGAGCTATTGGATGCGCTGCCGACCGCGTTGAACGTCCATCCCTCCTTGTTGCCCTCCTTCAAGGGTGCTGACGCGTGGGGCGATGCACTCGATGCCGGTGTTCGATTGAGCGGGTGTACGGTGCACATCGTCACTGAGGAGGTCGATGCCGGTCCAATCGTCACGCAAGAAGCGATCCCGGTGCGTCCCGACGACACTCGAGAGCAACTCAAAGAGCGAATTCTCTACGAGGGTGAGTTCAAAGCGTATCCTCGGGCAGTACGATGGTTCGCCGAGGATCTCGTTTCAGTAGCCGACGATCGCCAGGCGGTGCACTTTGCCTTTCAGAAGGACGCCTTCGAGCCCGTCGCCAGGACCAGCGAGGATCGTGGTCGCCCGCTTCGATACGGCGAGAATCCCCATCAAGACGCCGCCGTCTATACGGATGCAACGCGCGATCCAGTGAGTGTCGCCGAGGCCACGGAGTTGAATCCAGACGCGAAGGCGCTGTCGTTCAACAACCTCAACGACGCCGATGGCGCGTATCGCATCCCGCGAGGCTTCGAGGCGCCGACCGCGGCCGTCATCAAACACGCGAATCCGGCCGGGGTCGCGAGCGCCGATTCGATCGAACAGGCCTACGAGCGAGCGTTGGCGACCGATCCAATGAGCGCGTTTGGCGGTATCGTCGCGCTCAACCGACCCTGCGACGACGCGACAGCGTCAGCCATCACCGACTCGTTCAAGGAGGTCGTCATTGCCCCCGCCTATACTGATGAGGCGCTTGAGACGCTTCGTGCACGTTCGTCCTTGCGCATCCTCGAACCGCCAACCAGAGATCGTGACCTCGGTCTGGATCGACGCTCGATTTTGGGGGGAACGCTCGTGCAAGAATGGGACACCCTCGAACTCACGGCTGAGGACCTAGACATCCCGACGCAGACGGCTCCCACCGATGCCCAGATCCGCGCCATGCTGTTTGCCTGGTCGGTGGCGAAACACGCCGCCTCGAATGCGATCGTGCTGGCGACCGACAGTGAAACAGTCGGCATCGGCCAAGGTCAAGTATCCCGGGTTGACGCGGTAGAGTTGGCTGTGAAGAAAGCGCGCGAACACGCCGAGGGTAAAGGGCCGGAAGGGGCCGTCCTCGCCAGTGATGGGTTCTTCCCGTTTCCGGACGGAATCGAAGCCGGCATTGAAGCCGGCGTCGAAGCGGTGATCCAACCCGGTGGGTCGAAAAACGACGACAAAGTCATCGCGGCGGCCGACGAACATGGCGTGCCCATGGCCTTCACTGGCCATCGGTGTTTCCGGCACCGCTGACACTCCGTTACCCTCATACTACTTCGCTGGCTGCCCGGCATATGGAATATCGGCGGGCGCTGGAGCGGTTGTACGATCTGCGGCAGTTTGCGTACGAGCCCGGTATCGACCGAACAGTCGCCATTCTGTCCGAACTCGATGATCCTCATCACAACTACGAGACGGTCCAAATTGCGGGGACGAACGGCAAAGGGTCAGCTGCTGCGATGACGGCGTCGATCCTCCAGGCCGCCGGGTACTCTGTCGGACTGTATACTTCGCCCCATCTCGAGGACGTCCGCGAACGCATCCGTGTGGATGGCCGGCGCATTACGAAGGCGGCCATTGGACGCTTTATGGATCGGACTGAGACGTTTTTGGACGACGCAGGGGCCGACGGGAGCCCGCCAACGTTCTTCGAGGGGATCACGGCGATGGCGCTGTGGTATTTCGACGAACGAGACGTCGATATCGCGATCCTCGAGGTCGGCATCGGAGGTCGCTACGACGCAACGAGCGTTGTTGATCCCGACGCCGCGGCGATCACGTCGGTCGATCTCGAACACACCGATCTCCTCGGCTCAAGCCGATCCGAGATCGCTACCGACATGGTCGCCGTCGCCCCCGATACCGGGCCATTCGTTACCGGCGCGAGCGGCGAGGCCTTGACAGCGATCGAGGAAACCACCTCGCCGGTGACAGTCGGCGACAGGACCGACGCCGATGTCATCGTCCGATACGACGGACTGGATGACCACCTCGAGGCCCACGCGACCATCGAGGATGATACCGCCCTCGCGGTCACACTGCCACTATTGGGACCTGCCCAATCGCTCAACGCTGGTGTGGCAGCGACGCTTTGCCGATCGGGATGGGCCGTGACGGACGAGGATATCGCCCAGGGGATACACGGGGTCGAGTGGCCCGGTCGAACCGAAATCGCACAGCGGGAGCCGCTGGTCATGCTCGATGGCGCACATAACCCGGCGGCTGGTGCAGCACTCACGCAGGTTATCGAGGAGCTTCCGCACGAAACGGTTCATTTGGTCCTCGGAATCATGGAGGACAAACCTGTGGCGGACATCGTCGATGCCTTACCCACACCCACGACAGCCGTTGCGTGCCAGCCGACCGTGCAACGATCGGCTCCCGTCGAGGTGGTCGCTACCGCCCTAGAGCGGACCGGCGTGTCCGAGGTTACCCGCGAGCGGGGCGTTGAGGCCGCCCTCGAACGCGCACTCGAACGAGCAGGACCTGATGCGTGTGTCCTCGTCACGGGATCGTTGTATACTGTGGGCGAGGCGCGCCGACGATACTCGCGGTATGTACTCGGCCGGCCCCTGACATCCACTGCGGATGTCGCGAGTCGCCTCGGCCGTGCCGACATCGCTGACACTGACATCGAGCGCTTCGCCCGGTCGGGCAGTCACGAAACGATTCACCTCCAGTTGCGGGAGCGCCAGGCGGCACTCCTTGAGGAGGAACTCCTCCGCGTGGGTGGCGAATGCGTCACGGCCGGTGACGGTTCGACAGCGGGGGCGCTCGTCGATGTCGTCTGTATGGCGACGACCGACGAGTACGACCGTCTCATTGCTGCACTCGACGCTCGATCTGCGGGCGTGGCCGGCGTGGCCACGGCGCTTCGCTCCCATCTAAGCCTCGAGGACGACTCGGACGCCGCCAGCTGGCCATGGGAGCGCGACCCGGTCATCATGGGTGTCCTGAACGTCACCCCGGACAGCTTCCATGACGGGGGCGAATACCTGGATCCCACCGAAGCGATCGAGCGCGCTCGTGCGATGGTTGACGCGGGCGCGGGCATCATCGATGTGGGCGGTGAGAGCACTCGGCCCGGCGGTGACCCGATCGATGCCGCGATTGAGTTGGATCGCGTTCGTCCGGTCATCGATGGACTGTCCGGACTCGAGGTGCCGATTTCGATCGATACCCGGAAGGCTTCCGTAGCGCGCGAGTGCCTGGCGGCCGGCGCGGACCTTATCAACGACGTCTCGGGCCTATCGGATCCGGCCATGCCTCGCGTCGCTGCGGAGACGGGGGCACCCCTGATTCTGATGCATAGTCAGTCAACACCGGTCGACCCCACGGTCGATCCGGAGTACGATGATGTGGTCGCCGACGTGGCTCATGGGCTCCATCGCCTGGTGCAACGCTGTCGCTCGGCCGGCATTGATCGAGATCACCTCATTCTCGATCCGGGTATCGGCTTCGGAAAGACCCCCAGCGAGAACTTCGAGTTGTTGGATCGCCTCGAAGAGCTTGCCGGCTTAGGGTTTCCGCTGTTGGTCGGACATTCTCACAAGTCGCTGTTTTCTCAAATCGATCGGGGGCCCGAAGACCGCCTGGCCCCGACGATCGCCGGCACCGCGTTGGCCGTCGATCGCGGCGCCGATATCGTCCGCGTCCACGATGTCGAGGAGAACCTCGCGGCCCTCGAGACGGCACTTACTCGCCGGACCCAGACGTGATATCGCGGTAGAGGCCGGTGAGATTCTCTACCACCACCGAAGGTTCGTACTGGGAGAACTCACTGCGATCCGTCCGAGATGGCTCCTCGGCGATCGCCGTGATCGCATCGGCCAGTTCCTCTGGGGTCGAAATAAGCTCACCGTGGCCGTGTCGCTCGATGACCTCGTGGGCACTCGAGCGTTGCTGGTATTGGACGATCCCTTTGCACCCGGCAGCCATCGCCTGGACGAGGTCCGTCGGAAACGGACACTCGGGATCGGTTTGCACGTACGTCGACGCCCCTCGATAGGCAGCGATGCGGTCACGAGGCGTGCTGTGTGCTCGGATCGTCACGCGATCTTCGATACCGAGGGCGCGTGCCTGTTCGGCGATCGGTCCCGTGGGATTCGCATCAAAGACGGCTGCTCGCCACCGATGATCTCGAAGTTCTGCCAGGCCGAGCAGAATGATCTCGCTCGCATCGGCGGTGGGGGCGGTGTGGCGCCAGACGATATCAGCCCGGTCATCCGGGACGACTCGATCGATCGCGTCGATCGGTACTGGGTCCGGTATCAGGCGAAAGTTCCCCGTCACACCAGCTTCGCGGAGCGCCGTCTTGACTGCCACGGATGGGGCGATGATGTGCTCGAGTCGACGCCGTGCCCACTGGGGGATGCGTCCGGTAGATGCGATTGGCGCATCGAACTCGGCGGCTTCGTAAACGACACCCGCATTCCGGAGTCGCGCTGCAACTCCAGCTGCGAGGGTCACCTGTGGAGTCGTGCCTATGAGATGCACGAGTGACGGACGGGATCGAAGCACATGGCGAAATACCGTCCGTGGTCGAAGCCCCGTGTCACCGCCGGCGACGTGGCATGCGTGTGTATCAAAGAACCGGGATTGCGACGACTCCCACCAGCGGGGGGTCACGATCGTCGGGTTATGACCTTGTGCCACGAGCTCACCGATGATTCGATGGAGTCGCGTCGCCGCCCTGGTGGGGCCATGATATCGAGTCCGCTCCGCGACGACACAGACGTCCATGTAAGCTCACTTGCCCGAGACCCCTAAAAGAGTGCCCGATACTGGCTAAATGACGCCGGTTTCCGTGGCAACGCGACGCGCCGCTGACTCGCTAATACCATCGCCGAGGATCGTATAGCGATCGCGGATCTCGTGAGCACTCGTCAGCGCGTCGATGATACGATCGGGTTCGAACCCGAGTTCCGCCGCGGTGGTCGGCGCGCCGATGACGGCGAGCGCATCCCGAATGTCGCTCCAGGCGCCGTCCTCGCCCCAATGGAGGTAGGCGGTCATGATGGCCCCGACACCGACTTGATGGCCGTGGAGCGCAACATCGGGGGCCATCCGATCGAGTTGATGCGAAAAGAGATGTTCCGCACCGGATGCGGGTCGAGAACTGCCGGCGATGCTCATCGCGACTCCGCTTGAGACGAGGGCCTTTGTGACGATCCAGGCCGAGCCTTCCAGCCCTTGTTTGATCGAGTCAGCTTCGGCGACGAGTAACTCCGCAGTCATCTCAGAGAGGGCGGCAGCGTACTCAGAGTAATCGACGTTTTTGAGGCGATGAGCGAGGCGCCAGTCAGTCACGGCTGTATAGTTGCTGATAATATCGGCCGACCCGGCCGTCGTCAACTCCCATGGTGCGTCGGCAATAATCTCGGTGTCGGCGACGACGGCTGTCGGCGGTCGTGCAGCCACTGAGTGGCGTCGGTCGCCCTGTGGGATCGACGCTCGGCTGCTGACGATGCCATCGTGACTGGCCGCCGTCGGGACCGAGACGAAAGGAATCCCGTGTTCGTGACTGACGAGTTTGGTCACGTCGATCACCTTCCCACCACCGATCCCGAGCAAGACGGCTGGTTCGTGCGCCTCGATGGCCTCGTTAACGGTCTCGATACCCTCGGGTGAGGCGGCTTCGATGACGATTTCTTCGACCGAGCGATCCGCCTGGGCCAGTGTCTCCGCGATGTCCGTCCCCAGGACGGACCGCGGATGGGGGCTAGTGACGAGCAGAATTCGCCCTCGTGGGTGCAACTCATCGAGAACGGGGACGAGCTCGTCGCGGACCCCGTGGCCGATCAGTACTGAGCGGGGCCATCTGATCCACTTTCGCTTCTCGCTCATTACTCCAGGCGTCGACGGGGGAGGCCTAAACGGTTCCCGTCCCGTCTCAGTAGTTTTTGGCGAAGTACGCAGTCGTCGTGGCCTCCTGGTTGCAGGCGAGACACTCGGGGCCAATGGGTTCGGTGTCGGGGTCGAGCGGAACCATCACGATATCGGCGGCGACGACGTCTTTCACCGGGGTTTCACAGTCTGGATCACCACACCATGGGGCCTTTACGTAGCCGCCATCGCCCTCGATCGCCGCGATAACCTCCTCGACGGTCTCGGCCTCGTCGATCGCGTCCTCCAGGGCCGCCTCAGCGCGTTCATAGAGCTTGTCGTAGATGGCATCGAGATGTACATCGACGGCCTCGGTGAGCTCCGTTCGATCGATTTCTGCTCGCTCGCGGTCCGGACGATGGACGAGGGTGGCAACGTCGCTGTCGGCCTCGTCCGGCCCGATTTCGATCCTGAGGGGAACGCCATTGAGCTCGTGTTCGTTGAACTTGAAGCCCGGATTGCGCTCCTCGCGGTCATCGACGGTGACACGATAGCCAGCCGCCTCGAGGTCGTCTGCGATGTCCTCGGCGTAAGGTAAGACCGTGGTTCGGGTGTCCTCCTGCCAGATCGGGACGACGGCCACCTGGGTGGGCGCGACGGGCGGCGGAGCGATGAGGCCTTGGTCGTCCCCGTGAGCCATGATCATCGCGCCGAGGGCCCGCCAGGAGAGGCCCCAGGACGTGGTGTGTGCGGTTCGTTCGCGTTCATCCTTGTCGACGTAGGTAATGTCGAACGCGTCGGCGAAGGTCGTCCCGAGGTAGTGACTCGTCCCACCCTGAACGCTCTTGCCGTCGGGCATCATCACCTCGACTGTCGTCGTGACCTCGGCGCCCGGGAACTTGTCGTGGTGGGGTTTTCGCCCGACGAGTTGTGGCAAGGCGAGCAACTCCTCGTACACGCGGGCGTACTGCTCGAGACGAGTCATCATCTCGTCACGGGCCTCCGCCTCGGTTTCGTGGGCGGTGTGGCCCTCCTGCCAGAGGAACTCCTTGGTGCGGAAGAACGGCTTCGTCTCGGTCGCTTCCCACCGAACGACCGAGCACCACTGATTGAGCTGGAGGGGCAGATCGCGGTGACTGCGGGTCCACTGGGCCATAAACGGGGCGATGATACTCTCGGAGGTCGGGCGGACGGCGAGGCGTTCTGGGAGTTCTTCATAGCCGCCATGGGTTACCCACGCGACCTCGGGATCGAACCCCTCGACGATCTCTTTCTCGCGTTCGAGGTGCCCTTCGGGGATGAACAGCGGGAAGTACGCGTTCGTCACGCCCGTCTGTCGAAACCAGTCATCGAGCTGTGCCTGGATTTGTTCCCAGAGGGCATACCCACGGGGGCGCGTGACGATAAACCCGCCCATCGGGGCGTAATCGGCCAATTTGGCCTTCTGGACCACTTCCGCATACCAGTCGCCGATGTTGTCCGCTTTGGACTCGGTGATGCCCAATTCCTGCTCGTGCTCGGCCATATCGGCGACTCGTGCAGGCGAGGTTAAAACTCGTTAGGTGTTACCGGTTCGTCCTTCGGGCGGGCGAATCGGCCCTGACAGGTGATGTCGTGATCGACGAACGTGGCCTCGTCCAACGCGTCACCACCTTCGAAGTCAAACGTCGCGACGAACGGTTCGGCATCGAGGACATGTGGCACCCAGAGGTGGTCGTCGGGCCACATTTGATCGTACGGGAGTGCGTCCTGTGGGACCCATTCGGGTCTGGCTTCATCCGATGGCGCCGCCTCGCCAGAGTACTCCGAGGTTCGGAATACATGGACGAACATCTGGGGCTCAGCATCATGTCGGAACGTCAGCTCACCGATCTTCGAAGGGTTCGAAATGTCGAGATGGACTTCTTCCTTGACTTCGCGTTTGATCGCCTCGGTGGGCGTTTCACCGGGCTCAACCTTGCCGCCCGGGGCGTTATACAATCCGCTACCGAGCCCACGGCGCTTCTCGATCAGCAACACTTCCCCCTCCGAGCAAATGAAACACAGCGTCCCGATGTCCATGTACGAGCGAGTAGTACCCACCGCCGTGTTAGGCGTTACCGTCGCCAGTCAGGCCGCCCGGTGTCATCTGCCAGTCCCAGCCCGGAAGTCGGGTCTGCACACCGGCCGCAATGGCCGCCTCGAGGTCGTCGACACCGGCGGGTTGGTCCGGTCGATGGTGGCCGATATCGGCGTAATGGAATGTCGCCTCGGCGAGTGTTCGAAGCGGTTGGCCACCTGCGATGGCACTGGCGAGTTCTCGTCCTAGCACCTCGTCGACGATGAATCCAGGGTAATCTGCAGGGACGTCGAGTTGGCTCAAAAGCTTCACCAACGCCGAAACGTTCACCGCACGATCCTCCTCGGAGTAGATCGCATCGATAGTTCGGCGATACTGACCGCTCGAAATCGGTGAGACTTCCGTCTCAAACTCAGATGCAAGCTTCGACCGAACCTCGTTGATCAGGGGTACTTCCGTTCGATGGTGACCGCGCATCCACCGGTGTGTATCGGTGACGGTTGCCGGCGTAATGCGAATCGTGCCATCCATGAAGGCAACCGTTTGCGAAGGCTTTTATAACGTCCGGGGGAAGTACAGGATAACCGGGTTCTCGCGGGCATTAGGCCCTTCACCGGCGGCACCATCGCCCACCGGTCAATCGATTGGCGAGAATCCACCGCTACCGTTGCGCCGTTCCAGCTTCGGACGATTCCCGATGATGCGACCGATTGAGTCCACTGCCGAGCATCGATCCATTCCACGTGATTACGGAGTATGAGCAAAGTCGACCAACAGCTTGATGACATCCACGCGAAGATTCGCGACGAAGTACCGCCTGAGATCTCGATTTCGTCGGTGACCTTCGAAGGCCCGGAACTCGTTATCTATACCCGTGATCCAAAGGCCTTCGCTAGCCAGGATGACCTCATCCGCTCACTGGCAAGCGACCTCCGCAAACGGATAACGGTCCGACCAGATCCGGAGGTGTTGATGCCCCCGTCGGAGGCCGAAACGCGCATCAATGAGGTGATTCCGGACGATGCCGGCGTCACCGATCTGGCGTTCAACGAGGAAATCGGCGAAGTATTGATCGAAGCCGAAAAGCCCGGTCTCGTCATCGGTCGTCACGGCCAAACCCTCCGAGAGATAACTCAGTCGGTTGGGTGGACGCCGGAAGTAGTGCGAACGCCCCCAATCGAGTCGGCGACCGTGAGCAACGTTCGTGACTTCCTGAAACACGAACGCGATGAGCGCCGGGACATCCTCGAACGGGTCGGTCGACAGATTCATCGGGAGCTGTTGAGCGATGAAGAGTGGGTTCGCATCTCGACGCTTGGGTGCTGTCGCGAGGTCGGCCGCGCCGCCTTCATTCTCTCCACGCCCGATACCCGTATTCTCATCGACTGTGGCGATAAGCCCGGAGCTGAGGGAGAGGTGCCCTACCTCCAGGTCCCAGAGGCGAATCCGATCAACAGCCTCGATGCCGTCGTGTTAACCCACGCCCACTTGGATCATAGCGCGCTCGTCCCGCTGTTGTACAAGTATGGGTACGATGGCCCGATCTATACGACCGAACCAACCCGCGATCTGATGGGGCTCCTACAACTCGATTACCTCGATGTGGCGGCGAAGGAGGGTCGCACGCCGCCATACGATTCCGCGATGGTGCGGGAAACGATCAAGCACACCATCCCGATCGAATACGGTGACGTCACCGATATCGCCCCGGATGTCAAGCTGACCTTGCACAACGCCGGCCATATCCTCGGGAGTGCGGTCGCACACTTTCATATCGGTGAGGGGCTGTACAACGTCGCCTTCTCCGGCGATATTCACTACGAGGAGACTCGCCTGTTCAACGGGGCCGTGAACGATTTCCCGCGGGTTGAGACGCTCGTTATGGAGTCGACCTATGGCCGTCGCGGCGATCATCAGACCGACCAGGAGGAGAGCGAACGCGCACTCAAAGAACTCGTTCGCGGTACCGCCAAACGCGGCGGGAAGGTGTTGATCCCGTCCTTCGCGGTCGGGCGATCCCAGGAGTTGATGCTCGTCCTTGAGGAAGCGATGCGCGAAGGTGACATTCCGGAGATCCCCGTCTATCTGGATGGAATGATCTGGGAAGCGACAGCCATCCACACCACGTATCCTGAGTACCTCCGGGATGAGTTGCGCGATCGGATCTTTCATGATGACGAGAATCCGTTCCTCGCGGAGCAGTTCCACCACGTCGACGGCGGCGCCGAGCAACGCCAGGAAATCGCCGATGGCGACCCGGCAATCATCCTCTCGACCTCGGGGATGATCACCGGCGGTCCCATCATGTCCTGGCTCGATCTGCTGGGCCGTGATGAAACGACGACCCTCGTGTTCGTCGGCTACCAAGCAGAGGGGACCCTCGGACGGCGTATTCAGAACAATCGTCGCGAGATCCCCCTGTCCGGCTCAGGCGATCGTGATGGCCGAAGTCGAACGCTTCGCCTCGAACTCGATGTGGCGACGGTCGATGGCTTCTCCGGACACGCCGATCGGGATGGATTGATGAATTACGTCCGGACGATGAACCCCCGTCCGGAGAAAGTCCTGTGCGTCCACGGCGACGAATCGGCGACGCAATCGCTCTCGTCAGGGTTGTACCACGAATTCAATATGCGAACCTTCGCTCCCCGCAATCTCGAGACGTTTCGCTTCCTCTAATTCCGGAACCCCTCATCATTCGCCCGTTTCTGCCGGATCGGTGACGGTCCCGGATGCGTGATCGATGCCACGTTGCTCACACAGGTCCGCCATCGGGCAGGTATCGTCCTCGTCGAGACACGCGGGCCGTTGCGCTGTACAGTACTCCCGGCCGAATTGAATCGAGGCGGTATGTCCGAAGCCGCACTTCTCGGCGGGGACCTCCTGTTCCAGGATGGTTCGGACCTCCTCGTGATCCGCGTCGGGGGGTGCGACCCCGAGTCTCCGATAGATCCGATGAACGTGGGTGTCGACGGGAAAGACGCCCTCACGTCCGCCCGCAAACAGCAACACGCAATCAGCCGTTTTCGGCCCGACACCGCGGACGGACAAGAGGGTGTCTCGAACCTGTTCAGGCTCCTCGTCCTTTACGAAGGTATCGAACGCTGTGGCGGAGCCGAATTCCTCGAGCACCCACTCGGCGGCATCCGCGATGACCTCTGCCTTTTGATTGTACAGGCCCGCCGGTTGAATCGTGTCTGCGAGTTTCGAACGCTCCGCGAGAGCGAGGGATTCCGCGAGATCGATTTCAGGTCCATCGTATCGGTCACATAAGGCATCGAAGGCTGGCTGACTCGCTTTGTCGCTCGTGTTCTGGCTCAGAATCGTCCGGACGAGACATTGAAACGCGTTCTGGCCGCCATATGTTTTCTGCCAATACAACTCCCCGAGCCGGTCGACGACCGATTCGGCTCGGGTCTCGGCCTTCGCGGGATCGAACGAGGCATCGATCCCCCCGCCCGCGGCTCCGCCGCTAATGTTGACTGCGGGTTCCTCCTCAGTCATCGGCAGAATCCAACGATCGCCACAGTCAATTCGTTACCGATATCGTCACGTGAAGGTCGGCGCCATTTGCGAGTGCATCGATCAACGATCCCGATAGATCCGCTGCGGCTCCATCGCATGCGATCGCAACCGTCCGATCATCCACATATTCGCTCGTGCGCCAGACGGCGCTACGGGGGCTGGAAAACGAAAGGCGGGGATCTCCGCGCCCTTCAATGGTCTCCTCGATGTCAGCTGTCGCGAATGTCGTTGTAATCGTTGCCGATTCATCCCGACAGGCATCAACGAACGACGATCGAAATCCGGTTGGTGCCTTCGTCGCGTCGATTCCGATAATACAATCGCCAGCCGGGGTGAGATAGTCGTCCGTGGTCACCTCGAGCGTTGACGTGTGGGCCCCGTGGACGTGTTCGTGTCCGCACGCCCGAAACTGCTCTTTCATGGTATCGCTCAGTCCGTCGGCCATAAAACCGGGCGGGGGTCGCCTTCGAAAGCGGTATTGAGCCCCGTCCATCCAACCTATGCAATGGACGTTCAGTGGCGCGCTGCTCCATTGGAGCAGTCACACGTCGAGGCCCGTCCGGAACCCGGGTTTTGGTCACCCGTGTCCGTACCCGGTCGGCCGGCAGGGTTTGCCGATGCCGAGGCCGTCGCCTATCGGACCACCTTTCCAGATCCGCGAGAGGATGCTGACGAGGCCGTGTTTCTGTCGCTACACGGTGGTCCCGGCCCAGTGACGATCTGGTGTAATGAGAAGCGTCTCACTCGATTTCGATGGCCGCATCGCCGTCGCATCTTCGAGCTCCCAAGTCTTGAAGCGGAGAACGAAGTCGTCATCGTCTGTGAGCGCCCAACCGATCGGTTTCGGGGCGCGTTTGCCCTCGAGTCGCTCGCGCCTGACCGCGGCATCCCAGCACCATGGTGGGAACTCGGATTGACGCACGCGACGGGTCCGCATCTCCTTGCACTCGATTGCCATCCGAAGGTGACTGCGAATACTGGCCGTGTCGATCTCGAGGCGCTCATTTGGCGGCCCGAAGAAACGACCGCCTCCGTCACGATATCGGGTCGCCCGGCAGGCGGCCGTGGTGCCGGGACAATGGAGCGAGCGACTGTCCCATCGTCGTCAACTGGGGGCAGCACTACCGTGAGTGCGTCACTTGCGTTCGATGAACCAACCAAGTGGTCCCCACGACCGGACCCGTCACCCGCAAGATACGTGATCAGAGCAAAGCTCGGGGACTCCGCCCGCTCCCAAACGGTTGGGTTTCGGACGCTGTCCCTCGCGGACGGCACCCTCTCGGTCAACGGTGATCCCGTCCCGCTTCGGGGGGCGTGGGTGTTGCCGGGTGATCCGATCGACACGATGGTTGAGCGAGCCTTGGAGGCAAATATGACGGCCCTGCGGGTCTATGGCCACGTGGCCCCGCCAGCGCTGTATGCGGCGTGCGCAGAGGCGGGATTGCTCATCTGGCAGGATCTCCCGCTTTCCGGTCCAGGGGAGGTTCCGGTCGAACCGGCAACGGCGATGGCCAACTCCGTGGCAGATGCGATTTCTGGTCGTCCAGCAGTAGGACTCGTGTCGGTACACGACGAGCCAGTTGAGGTCGTGAACGACCCACTGGGTGACGGGCTACTCGATCGCCTTCGATTGCGATGGCGCGCGTTTCGGGCGACCTATGACAGCGATCGCCTCGCTCCGATCATGGCCGAATTCGAGGAGCACTGTCCGACCATCCCTGCCGTCGGTGGTCCGGGTGTCGGAACCGATGCTGGGAGCCGATACCCAGGAGTGTACTACGGTGAGCAGGCCACCCCGGAGGCCATCTTGGATCGATATCCGGTGGAGATGCTCGCGGCGACGGGCGCACCAGCCGCGGCCCCGGACGCCGAGACGCTCCCAGCGGCGTGGCAGCGGGTATTCGAGCGGGCTGCTGTCGAGTCAGCATCCGCATCACGGGCATACCAACGCCGCTTGGTGCGACGGACGCTTGAAGTTGCTCGCCGTCGAGGGATCACCACGACGTTTGTGCGAAGCCTCGTTGATGAAGCGTCCACTGGTGGGTTCGGCTTGCGTGGTACAGATGATACAGCAAAACCCGCATGGGAGGCGATCCGTCACGCGTTTGAACCCGTGCAAACGGTCTTGACGGACCCATCGGTGGGGGCGGAATCGTCAGTCGTCGGGTTGAATGATACCGGTGAATCGGTCGATGTCCGCGTGACGGTCGCCCTCGAACCCGAGTCACGCACCTTCGAGGCCGGGATTCCACCACAGTCCTCGACCGAACTTGGAACGGTTTCGATCCCGACTGGCGTCGACGCCGTTGAGCTGAACACCGAGGTTGCATCCGATGAGGTTCGAAACCGCTACCGGTTCGCCGGTGGCGAGGGAGGTGACCCCGAAGCGTCGAATTGACCGCGCGAGGGCCAGTCGGTACATTTATCACCGATCTCGGGATATATGAGAATACGAAGCGGTTCAGTAAGGCGTATCGCTCGACGAACAGTATGATCATCAGACCGACGCTCACGACCGGCTGCTTTTTCTTCCCGACAGGACGCTTGCTTTTCGATGGACGTCGGTATCGATGGCGACTTCATCCATGGCAGAAGTAACAGACTACATCACGGTATCGGAGGACGAATTGCAAACAGAATCAAAGGGCGAGTTGATCAAGACGGCGGGAAAATTACGAGATCGACGAAACGAGTTGAACCAACTGGCGGCGGAGCGGGCTTCTAAACGGGACGAACTCAACGAAAAGACCAGAGAACTCGTCGACCAGGCCCAAGAGCACCGCCAAAAACGGGACGAACTCAACACCCTCGTTCAGGAACACAAGGAACAGCGGAACAAACTCAACGAGAAGGCTAACGAACTCTACGACAAGGTCGACGAGATGAAGGATGAGATGGAACTCGAGGACGGTGAGGATCTCGAGTCGTTGAACGAGGATATCGAGGAGCTCGAGTTCAAACAACAGACGGAAGTGCTCTCCGCCGAGGACGAACGCGAACTCATCGAGGAAATCGAGGACAAACGCGAGGAGTATCGACGCCGCAAGGAAAAACTCGAGCAACACGACGACATCGATGAGTACGCCGAACGCGCCGAACAGGTCCGCAACGAAGCGAGTAAGCACCACGAAAAGGTGACGACCCTCGCCGATCGCGCCCAAGAGCACCACAATCAAATGATCGCCGCCTATCGCGAGGCCGACGAAGTCCGTGACGAGGCCGACGAAATGCATGAGAAATTCGTCGAGGCGCAGGAGGCGGCCGATCACCACCACGAGGAGTTCGTGAAGGTCCAAAAACGGCTCCGAGAATTGGACAAGGAGGAAGAAGAGGAACGCCGCGCAGAGCGCGACGAAGAGCGCGAAGAGGCCCGTGAGGAGGCCGAGGAGATCTACCAGAAATTCAAGGAAGGGGAGACGTTGGACACCGAGGACCTGATGAAGCTCCAAAAAACGGGGCTGCTTTGATCGGCGCCGGTCACTGCTGAGCGACGGGCAGGTAGGCTTTTTTGTACGACCCTCGAAGCGACAGATACCGTGACCACGCTTGTGGTCTGTGTCGACCGAACGAACGAAATCGGCCGGAAAACCGGGACCGAATCCCCAGTCACTGGTACCGAAGCGATCCGCGACCTCGTGCTGGACCTCGGCCTCGCCGATCCGGAGGATTCGGGCGTGAACGCCCTGTTAGAGACACTTCGGATCGCGAACGATTTGGAGGCCGAGGGGCGGTCGGCTTTACCGGTGGCCGTCGCTGGAGCGAGTGATTCGATGGTCGGCGCCGACCGGTCGGTCGCCGACCAACTCGATGCGATCAAGGCGGAACACGACCCCGACTCGGCCATCGTCGTTATCGACAGCGCGCAGGACGAACGCCTCGTCCCGATCGTCGAGAGCCGGCTGCGGGTGGACTCGGTCGATCGTGTGGTCGTGCGCCAGGCGCGCGATCTCGAGTCGACGTATTACCTGCTCAAACAGTTCCTTGCCGACGAAGAACTCCGCCAGACGATCCTCGTTCCACTCGGCATCACGTTGTTAGTCTTCCCGGCCATTTCGGTCGTCGCCGGGATGGCCGTCGCCCTGGCGACGATTACCGCCGTTATCGGCGTGTTCTTGTTATACAAGGGAATCGGCGTCGAACGGTATCTCGGCGAAATCGGTCGGTGGGCACGACAATCGCTGTATTCCGGGCAGGTCTCGATCGTCACGTATGTAGTCGCGTTGGGCCTGTTGGCGGTCGGCATGATCGTTGGCGCACTCGCCGCAAGCGAGATACCGACCGAAGAGGGGTATCTGCTCATGACAATGCAGTTTCTTTTCGATAGCATACCGTGGATCGTGGGGGCCGGATTGACCGCGTCAGCGGGGCGGCTGCTCGATCTGTTGATTCAGGAGGAACGCATCAGGCTGTCGTATCTCAACTTGCCATTCATCGTCCTGGCCGTGGGCCTCGTTTTGCGAGGGTTCACGGGGTATCTCCTGGCACAGGGTGATTTGCTCGCTCCGCTCGAGACACCTGAGTTGAACTTCGCCGTGGTGACGATCGATTCGTTCATCTTGAGCCCGGCCGAGCGGCTGGTGATGTTCGTCCTGTCGGGGATCCTTGTGGCAGTGATCGGTGTCCGTATCGCGACGTATCTCAACGAACGAGTCCCGTACGATAGTGACGTCGCCGAGGGGCGATCTTCCTGAGATGAGCGGACGCTGGGCCTGCCTGTTTTCGGGCGGGAAGGACTCCTATCTCGCCTATCGAGCGGCTCAAGAGGCCGGTCACGCCGTCGAAGAGATAGTTACTGTCGATGCCCCGCATGGATCATATCTCTACCACGCACCCGCGACGGCACTCACGCCGATGATTGCGGAAGCACTCGGGTGCACGTACGTGAGCCTCGAGCTTGCGGCGTCGGAGACACCGGAGGCCGCTGACAGTGGTGCCGCCTCGCGCCAAGAACGCGAGCCGCTCGATCGTTGGCTTGCCGAGGCGACAAGTCGGTCCGAGGCGCCCATCACTGGGCTTGTCGCCGGCGTGGTCGACAGTGAATATCAATACGAGCTGCTTCACGATCTCGGGGACACGTACGACATCGACGTGTTCACGCCGCTATGGCATCGCACCGGTGCTGACATTCTCACGGCGGTGGAGCGCAACGATATCGCGGTCGACGTCGTTGCAGTCGCCGCTGAGGGGCTCGATGCGAACTGGCTCGGAAGACGGTTAGATTCCGCGGCGGTCGAGGAGCTCCTTGCGCTCGCAAGCGAGTACGGACTCCACCCGGCCGGGGAAGGCGGGGAATTCGAAACGGCCGTCGTCAATGCACCACGATTTGCGAATCCGATCAGGTATGAGGCCTCACCGGTCTGGGAAGGCACACGCGGTCATCTCGAAATCGAGACGGTTGAACCGGCCATCACCGATCGGTAACGCGAGAATGCGCGCCGACACGGGAGCCGTGAAGGTCAACACCATCGATGGTCGCAGCGGTATCCACGAGGGAATTCGACAAGGTCGCATCGTGGACTGTTGCGTCCTCGAAGACGACGGTCCGTTCGAGGGACGCATTTCGGACGTTTGCCTGTGCCTGTACGAGGACGGTTTCGCCTACGGTGGTGTTCTCGAGGGTCGCCTCCGGATCGATGGCGGCATCGGTTGAGAGGGACCATTCGACGGCATCGAGGTACGACGCCGGTGTCCCGATGTCAAACCAGGTGCCGTCGAAAGAAAACGCGGAGACGGCTTCGCGAGCTTGGAGCCATTGAATAAACCATCCAGGCTCGTCCGGATTGTTATCACCGGCCAGGTATTGATCGAGCAATGGCAGGCGATCAGCCGGAAACGCATAACAGGCGATCGAGACGAGCGTTGAGTCCGGATCTTCGGGTTTTTCCTGAAAATCGACGATTCTGTCACCGTCGAGGGTAACAAGTCCGTACGCTTTGGCGGCTTCCCGCGAGCCGACGTCGTACGCAGCGATTATCGGATGGCCTTTCGTCTCGTAAAAATCGAGGAAGTCGCCGATTTCGAAGCTGAACAAGTTGTCACCGCCGACGACCAGGAGGTCATCATCGATCCCCTCCCGGTCTACTAATTGGGCCAAGGCCCCGATGACGCCCATCTTTTCGGTTTCCGAAACCGTCTCCTCGACAGAAAGATACGTATCTGGATACCTTCGGTCCTCGAGAAACGTCTCGAACGCATCGCGAAACCGTCTGTTCGTGGAAAGAAACACGTCGTCGATGCGGTCATCCTCTGACAACGCGGATAGACATCGGTCGATAACGGTTCCCTCAGCTAGCGGGAGTAACATCTTCGGTCGATGTCGGGTGATCGGCCACAATCTTGTCGCGTAGCCGCCAGCGAGGACCACCGCTTTCATGCTCGGCGGAACTGGGGTGAGCACTAAGTGCGTTTCCATCCACCCGTGGCGATCAGCCACGACGAGTGGGTGGAATCCCGACGTCAGTCCTCGTCAGAGCGGACTTTCGCCCGCTCGATCCACGTCGCAAGGCGGGTTTCGGAGATGTCCGTTTCCTCAGCGAGATCCCCTGCATCAGCACGTGCGAGCTCGGCGACACCGCCGATGCCAACGTCGCGGAGTCGATCGGCGTAGGTCGGGCCGATCCCCTTGATGTCCTCCAATTCGAGATCGGATGCTGGTTCGGCGTCCTCATCGACGCCGGGATGTTCGACGTGGACTGCAACGTCGGATCCTTCGGTCTCCGTGTCCGTCGCCTCGCCCTGCCCGAGGAGGCGTTTGAGGCTATCGAGTAGTCCCATTATGCGTTCATTCGAGAGGTTGGCACTTAAAAGAAACCGTCTCAATCGGATGCCATTGCCGGCACATCCTCACGAGTCGGATCCCTTTTCTCCCCCAGTACCGAGGCTGTGGCCGTGATCGGCATCATCGCGAGTCGGTCGGATGGGGCATCCATCGGAATCGCCGCCGAACTCGTCGCGCACGTTCGCGACGAGCCTGCTCCAGACGAACTCGAGGACCGCTATGACCTGCCTGGCGCGGAGCTGCGAGTCCTCGATCGGTTACATATTCGACTTTCGGAGGTGGAACAGTACTTCGCCGGTGATCCCGACTGGATCGCGGTGGTTTCTCGCCACGCTGGCGATACCGGACCATTGCTTACCGCGCATTTTCCAGGGAACGTCGCAAGCGCGGAGTTCGGTGGGACCCCGCGTGAACTCCCGCCGGCGTGCCCCGGTGCGCTCAAGGCGTATTATGGGGCGATCACCGAACGGGCCCCTGACGGATACGAGGTCGGTCTCGAGTGTACCCACCACGGTCCGACCGAGTGCACGGTCCCCCTCATGTTCCTTGAGATCGGCAGCGATCCGCCACAATGGCACGACCAGACGGCCGCACAAGCCGTCGCGACGGCGCTTTGGGACGCCCGAACGGCAACGGCTCACCACGAGATGCAAGTGGCCGGCGTCGGGGGCGGGCACTACGTCCCCCGATTCGAGCGCGTGCTCGCCGACACGCGGTGGGCGATAGGCCATGTGGCGCCGGCGTGGGCGTTGGATGAACTCGAGGATCGCGAGGCCCTTTCCGATGCGCTCGAGCGCGTGATGACGTCCAGCCAAACGGATCGCGTGCTTGTCGTTGGCGATCGACCTGTGGCACGAGAGGTGCTCAGAACGAAGGGGTACGATGTCGTGAGCGAACGGTGGCTCCGGGCGACGTCAGCACTGTCAATTCCGGTCGTTTCGTGGCTCGAATCCAACATTCAACCCCTCGAGGATGGGTTGGCCCTCGGGAGGGAGCAGCCGACCACACCGGAGGCGTTGACCACGGTGCGATTTGCGGACGACATCCTGGAAACGGCCGCTGGGATCGATCATCCAGCGACGATCGAGGCGGTCGAAGCCTCCTCCGTAGGCTATGCGACGGCCGTGGACGGAACGCGCCCGACGGGGTTGGTCGCCCTCACCGATCAGTCCCGTCGAGATCGCATCCTCGACGAACTACTCGGCATCTTGCGGGAGACCTTCGACTCGATCGACCGTCAAGGAGCACACCTCGAAGTGCAACGACGACGGTTCGATCCAGCACGCGCGAAAGACAAAGGCGTCCCCGAAGGCCCACTGTTCGGTCGATTGGCCGATGGCGAATCCGTCACGGTCGATGGACGCGAGATCGATCCGGCGGAGGTCGTCCGGGTAGAGACCGAGACCCTGGCGTTGTTTGAGGAGGTCTGACACGTGTCTGACGGGGGAGGGGAAGTCCTATTACGATCCCTCCGCTACGCCCGGTAACGATGGATTCGATCGTGGATGAGGCCATTGACGAGGCCGAAGATGAGGCAGCGCCCGAGGGGGGCGATGGGTCGACGCCGACTGATGTCAATCGGTCGGCGCAAATGACGGACGAAGAGCTCGAAGAGGTGCTCGCCGAGCTCGAGACGAACATCACGGTAGTTGGCTGTGGCGGTGCGGGTGGAAATACCGTCAATCGGATGCACGAAGAGGGCATTCACGGGGCGAAACTCGTTGCCGCGAATACGGACGCACAACATCTCATCGACGTCCACGCCGACGAGAAAATTCTCATCGGCGAGCAACGCACTGGTGGCCGCGGTGCAGGGTCGGTGCCCCAGGTTGGCGAAGAGGCTGCGCTCGAGAGTCAGGATGAAATCGCCGACTCGATCGATGGATCGGATATGGTCTTCGTGACGGCGGGTCTCGGCGGCGGCACGGGGACCGGCTCAGCACCGGTCGTCGCGAAAGCCTCGCGTGATGCCGGCGCGCTCACGATCGCGATCGTGACGACGCCGTTTACCGCTGAAGGTGAGGTGCGCCGTACGAACGCGGAAGCCGGTCTTGAGCGCCTGCGCGACGTGGCCGATACCGTGATCGTCGTCCCGAACGATCGCCTGCTCGATTCGGTCGGGAAGTTGCCAATCACCCAAGCCTTCAAAGTAGCCGACGAGGTGTTGATGCGCAGCGTGAAGGGGATTACCGAACTCATCACCAAACCAGGCCTCGTCAACCTCGATTTCGCCGACGTCAGGACCGTGATGGAACGCGGTGGGGTGGCGATGATCGGTCTCGGCGAGTCCGATTCCGAGTCGAAAGCGCAGGATTCGGTCAAATCGGCACTCCGTTCGCCGTTGTTGGATGTGGACATCAGCGGGGCCAACTCCGCCCTCGTGAACGTCACCGGTGGGAGTGATATGTCGATCGAGGAGGCAGAGGGGGTCGTCGAGGAAATTTACGATCGGATCGATCCGGAAGCCCGCATCATTTGGGGAACGTCCATCGACGAGAGTCTCGAGGGAGCCATGCGGACGATGATCGTCGTCACCGGAGTGGAGTCGCCACAAATCTACGGCCGCGGCGAGGCGGCACAGGAGCGCAAGGTCCAGCAAGCCGACGAAGACGTCGATTTCGTCGAGTAACGACGGACCAACAGCGACAAAAACCGGGCCGCATTTGATATCTGCAATGAAAGTCCCGCGAGATTTGACCTCATACGTGCGGGTGCTCAAGATGGCCGCCACACCGTCGATGAACGAGTTCCTCCAAGTCGCAAAGGTAGCCGGGCTTGGCATTCTCGTCGTCGGTGGCATTGGGTTCGCGATTTACGTTGCGATGAGCTACGTCCCAGGGTGATACCATGCCAATTTACGCCGTCAAAACCACCGCCAGCCAGGAACGCACCGTCGCTGACATGATCATGAGTCGGGAGGAGGACGACATCCACGCCGCACTCGCCCCGGATTCCCTGACGAGTTACGTCATGGTCGAGGCGGACGATGTGGGGCCGGTCAATCGGGTACTGGAAGAAATTCCCCATGCTCGCAGCGTCGTGCCGGGCGAGTCGGATATCGGTGAAGTCGAACACTTCCTCTCGCCGAAACCGGACGTTGAGGGCATCGCAGAGGGCGATATCGTCGAGCTCATCGCCGGTCCGTTCAAAGGTGAAAAAGCGCAAGTCCAGCGCATCGACGAGGGGAAGGATCAGGTCACGGTCGAACTCTATGAGGCGACCGTCCCGATTCCGGTCACGGTCCGCGGTGACCAGATCCGCGTTCTCGACAGCGACGAACGCTGATTACTCGCCGCTCAATCGCGTTCGCAAGCCGGCCATCGCCCGTCGAATCCGCCGTCGCGTCCATCGGGCCGTGTAGGCGGCGAGGTCACCAAGTTCCGTGAGGGCGGCGGCCGTGTCCGGTTCCTCGGGTGGCCGCTCTCGCACCGGTTCGGCGGGTGTCGGTGCCGGCGACGCCTTGACCTGTCTGAGCTCTGATTCGAGTTCGTCGATGCGCGCTTGCAACGCTTCGATGCGTTCTTCGCGCGCCTCGATCAGTTCGGTACCGGCCGCTTGGGCCGATTCACTTACCGTCGCCGGCTCGGTCGAATCGGTGTCGGTGTCGTCGCTGACTTCCGCGTCGATCGCCTCGAGTACCTCGATATCGAGCGCTGCATCCGGTCCTCCGGCCACGTCCGAAAGATCCGGCGTCGCCCCGGCATCCAGCGTCCGCTTGCGTCGAAACGTCACCTGCTGGGTCATGTCATTCCAGTCGGTCATGAGGAGCGCCTCGCCGTCATCGAGATCCTGAATCGTTGCCGCTGCCTCTCCGCCGAGGATTTGCTTGACGACCTTCGTGTCGTTTTCCCACGTCAGGCGGTGCCAGACGAGCCAATCACACTGGGTAATGAAATCCTTGTCGACGGCTGCGGGGCGTTGCGAAATCCCACACAAGCCGAGGCCCCGTTTGCGGCCGCGTTTCGCGATTTGAATGAGTAACTCGCCGAGGTCGCCATGCGCGCCGGATTGGGGAAGATATTCGTGGATTTCCTCGACGATCAGCAAAAACGGCTTCTGACGGGCGTCCTCCATCCGAAAGATTTCCCGCAGTACCCGTCGAATCATCGTCTCCCCCTCGGCCGGATCGACATAGCCGGAGACGTCGAGGACGATCGGGACGTTTCCATCCAGGGCGAGGCCGGCCAGCCGTTCCGCGTCGTCGGGGCCGACCGTCATGTCCCCACGGTCGTCGGTTGCGGCGTGGAGGATTTCATACCGCTCTTTGAGTCCGTAGTATTCGCCATCCGTATCGACGATAAGCAGTGGCAGTTGGGCCTCGAGCAACTCCTCGGCGATGACACTCGCGGTGTTACTCTTGCCGCTCCCGCTTTTGCCTGTGATGAATCCCCGGCCGGTCATGAGTTCCGCAACGGGAAACTCCACCGGCTCCTCGGTAACCACGATCGATTCGGGGACGGAACTCATCAATCCCTAGTGGTTTCGACGTGGTAATGGGCCTTTGGGTCAGTGGATCACAGTCGGGCCTGTCTGGCGAACTCGCGCCAGTGGCGTAGCCCCCAATATCCGAGACCCGTCGCAATCGTCGCCGCCGCGAGGAAGTAAATCAACAACTGCGAGAGGAGAATATCGTCCGGGTGTTGTAGGGCGAACCAGAGGCCTTCTCCATCGAGGAGGATGAGAATAAAACCCAATACGCCGACGGTTACGGCCGCCGTCAGTACGGATCGACCGTCGTATCCGGCCTCTTCCAGGCGCAATATCGTCGCGACGAAGACCACGGCCGCGAGCAGGATGTAGTACGGAAGCCGGTCCATCGCCCCCGTCGCTTCGCCGGTCAGGACGGCCATCGCGCCGATGAAACTGACGGTGAGGATGACGGTAAAGCCGGCCACGATGAGCGATGTCCGGGCGAGGTATCGTCGCTTCGCCATCAATTTCCGCACGGCCATGGCGGTACCTCGATCGGTTGCTAAAAAAGGATACCGGGTCTCACTCTCCCTCGAGTTCGGCAGCGACGGCCTCGAGGTCGGCCTCAGCCTCGACGTATTCCGTGATGCGTTCCCTGATACGGATCTCGTCCCCGCTCGGTCCGTAAGTGCGGACGTACTCGGCCCGGGTGTGATCTTTGATTACGTGGCGTAATGCGGGATATCCATCCGGCATTGAGGCGCCACAAATGTCGCACGTCACGTCATCGTGATCCCTGGCCTGATGCAAGAGTAAGTCCTCGACGGTCCCGAACTCTTGTTCGCAGCCGTCGATGGCACAGGTCCAGGCCATGCCTGCCATTCAATGCACTGGCCCTTAGATGTCGCGGTCAGACCTTCGCTCGGATGCACAAGCGGCAACGTTTTCGGCACTGACTGCCGAGTCCGGGTATATGAGCGGGTTCCGGGTGGACCCTCATGTGAAGGTGCTTGGCCCCAGCGTCAGGCGTCGTGCGCGGCGACTCGGACTGGACGCCCTCGGATACGCGCCACATTTCACCCCCTGGCCGGACATCGTGGACACGGCACGGACCCATTCAGACGAGACCCTCACGGTAATCCCCGGCCGGGAGATTTTCGCGGGATCGTGGACCGACCGTACGCACGTGCTGGCGTACGATTTGGAGGAACCGATCCCTGATTTCCTGTCACTGGAGGAAACCATGCGACGGCTCCGCCTCCAACGGGCGGCTGTTGTCGTACCCCATCCGGCGTACCTCTCTATTTCGATGTCGCCCGGACAGATCAGACGCTACAGCGACCAGATCGATGCGATCGAAGTTTACAATCCACGCTTGCTGCCGTGGCATCCCAAGCGAGCCCGCCGAATTGCCACTGAGTTGGACAAACCGATGGTGGCAAGCTCGTACGCGCATTTGCCGACCTCCGTGGGGGCTGCCTGGAGCGAACTCGACGAGCCTCTCACCGACATCGGTGGGCTCTCACAGGCCCTCAAAGACCACTCGATTACAGCGGTCGAGACACGGCATCTAGTGGCCCGCTCGGCGGTATCGGCGCTCGAATTAGGCCATTTGTGCTGGGAGAACACCGGCAAAAAACTCTGGCGGCGACTGCACACCCATCGCGTCCCGACCCATCCATCCGCGCCGACCTATCACCAGCGAGCCACTGACGGCTCCGGATGATCGAGCACCCACAGCAGTCGATCGAGGGCGGTTCGGACTGTCTGGGCACGAACCGCTGTCCGATCACCATCGAATCGACATCGACGCGCTCGCGTTTGCGTTCGGCCGTCCTGTCGGGTAGCCAAGCCTATGTAGACGGTCCCAATCGGCTTGCCAGGTCGTCCACCAGTCGGACCGGCGATACCCGTGATCGACAGCCCCCACGTTGCGTCGGCGCGATCGCGGACCCCCGCTGCCATCGCCCTCGCGGTCGGGCCACTGACCGCGCCCGTTCGCTCGAGTGTTTGTATTGGGACATCCAAGAGGTCCTGTTTCGCGGCGTTTGAGTAGGCGATGACTCCCAGTTCGAAAATATCGCTCGCACCCGGCACCGACGTAATGGTGGCTCCAAGGAGCCCACCGGTGCAGGATTCTGCCAGAGCGAGGCGACTCCCGGTATCGGCTAGGAGGGCCCGCACGTCGGCCGCGAGATCCGTCGGAACCGCCGGCGCCGGCATCGGCGAGTCTTTCACTCGGGGGGCTCCTTACGGTTTGGGTCCGGCGTGGGCCGAGGGATTCAGACACCGCGTTCGACGATCGTGTCCGCATACGCGTCGGCTTGTCGGATCGGGGTCGGGAGCTTAAACCCATGACACGCTGACAGGACGATCTCACACGCCCGATCGGGTGATACGCGATGGCCTGGACTCACGAAGACCGGGTTGATGGAGCGGTCGGCATCATCGTACTGTCGGGTCTGGACCGCGTGCCCGATGATCGTGTCAGCGGGTGCGGCAACCTCCGCGCCAGCCCGAATCGGGACGATATCTCCGGTTGACAATCCCTCGAGTGATCGGGCGGGTTCACCACAAAGGAGTCGTTTCGCGACGCCAACCGTGGGTATGTCACAGACAACACCGACATGGGTAGCCAACCCGGCGAGGCGTGGATGGAGACGACCGTTGCCATCGACGAGCCAGACGTCCGGCTCGGTTCGGACTCGCACGAGCGTGTCGACGATGGGCGGCCCTTCGCGAAAGGCCAGCAATCCAGGGATGTATGGCAGGTTCACGTCCGTCACGGCGTAGGTCCGCTCACGCCATTCAGTCCCGGAAAGCGTCACAGCGGCACTTACGGCTCGATCGTCGTCGGGGAACGCCTGATCCACCCCGCAGATGGACGCATCGTTGGGCCCGCCCGTCTGCGGAATGGTTGCGGCCTCCGCGACGCGGTCCTGGACCTCGCGCATCTCGTCCGTCTCCATCGACCCTTTCGGGAGAAACGCCGGGCGGCGAATCGCTACCATCGACCTCGTCGTGGCGGTCCGCCACTGCCAAGACGGATCTGATTGGGCGTTCGAAGCTGGTGGGTGCGTTTGAAATACGCCCCGTATCCGAGCCCCACGACGAGGCCGACCAAGTGGGCGGCGTGCGCGACGCCTCCGACGGCAGCGTCACCGGCACCGATGAAGAGAATACTGATGGCCGCGATACCGGCGGTCAGCACCCACACGGGCATGGGAATGATCGCGTACAGGTATACGCGCAGGTTTGGATTCAAGACGGTGATGACGCCCATGATGGCCAGGGCCGCGCCACTGGCGCCCAACACGCCGGGACTGCTCGGGGTAACTGGCCCAGACGCGATCGTGTAGCCGATCTGGCTCAGGCCGGCGAGGATCCCACCGAGGAGGAAGATCAGCCCGAACCGTCGCGATCCGAGGTACCGCTCGACGAGGGGGCCGAAGAAGAAAATCACGATGCTGTTGAAGATGATGTGCCAAATTACGATCGGGTCGTGTGCGAAGATCGAGGTAATCCACGTCCAGACGTACTCCGGATGTTGCGGTGCGAGGACGAACAGCGTGCGATGCAGCTCGTCGCCGGCGAAGGCGATTACGAGCCACTGTGCGATGAAAACGAGCCACATCCCCACGAGGAAGACGTACGTGAGGTTCCCGCGGACGTAGCTCATGAGTTCATTCTTCATTCGCTGAAGCCGAGACCGCGCACCCCCGCCCGTGTCGGTTTCGACGCTCGCTGAGAACCCGCTATCGAAGACCGCCTCGCCACCGGCTTCATCGAGTCCCGGACAGTCGTGATTCTCCGGAAGCCGATGTGCACTGCAGAACTGACCGCCACAGTACCGACAGTTGTACGGGAGCGTTTCATCGCTCCCGCAGTATTCACACGTCGCCATTCACCGTCGAATATTCGGGGCCGACCAAAGGCAGTTATGGTCGCCAGGGGGTGCGCTTATACCCTTCCCAGCCCGGGTGTCGTTCGTGGACGAGTACGATCGGACCGTCCTCCTCGAAAGGGTCAACCGGGAAGGAGCGACCGTAGGGGCTACCATTCCGGAGACGATCGAGCTCGAGGAAGAAGCGGTGCCGCTTCGCGAACGCGTGCTCGAACTCGCCGGTCGTGAGGCTCCGACAGCGGCGGAACGCGAGCGGATTGCGACGCTCAAACGCGGCCTCCGTGGCCGGCGAAAGGACTTGGTAGAGCGACTCGAAGGTGGGGAGTGTTCGCGAGCCGAGGGGGAGGCGATCGTCGAGGAGATCACCGGCATCGATCGGGCTTTGAATGCACTCGAAGGGGTTGGCGAACCGGATCTCGAAGAGCAAGCTCGACAACAGGAACGAACCGACAAGCAGCGGTGGATGTCGTTCCTCCGCCAAGCACTCGGTCACGAGGATTCACAACAGGGATGACGAGCAATACCGAAATCGCCGAACGGCTTCGCGAGATCGCTGATCGATTGGACGCCCAAGACGTGGAGTACAAACCTCGGGCGTATCGTCGAGCGGCCGATCGAATTGCTGACCATCACGATTCGATCGCGGCGATCGTCGCGGCCGATCCAGATGCCCTCACCGAGATCGAAGGCGTCGGCGAGGCCATCGCCGAGAAGGTGACCGAGTACGTCCGAACGGGCAGCATCGAGGAATTGGACGACCTCAGGGAGGAACTCCCGGTCGATATGGACGCGTTGACGCGCGTGGAGGGACTGGGCCCAAAGCGGGTGGGCACGCTCTATCGGGAACTCGGCATCGAGACGCTGGATGATCTCGAACGCGCCGCCGAGGCCGAGGAGATTCGGACGGTCCCTGGTTTCGGTCCGACGATCGAGGCGAAGTTCGCCGAAGGAATTCCCTTTGCCCGCCAAGCCGCCGCTCGCCATCTCCTGAGTGAGGTTCGGCCGTTGGCCGATCGCGTCCTCGAAACGCTAACTGCCGTGGATGCAACGGAGCGATGCGAAGTCGCCGGCTCCATCCGACGCTGGCGGGCGACGATCGGTGATCTCGATGTGCTCGTCGCGACTGAAGCTCCCGAACAGATCGTCGAGCGGCTTTCCGAAATGGCGTTCGTTGCTGAGATGATCGAATCGGGCGAGCGCAAAGCGGCTGTTCGCACCGATGCGGGGATTCGGACCGATTTCCGCTTCGTCGAGCCGGCAGACTTCGGTGCCGCCCTGCAATACTTCACGGGCAGTAAAGACCACAACGTCCAACTGCGACAGCGGGCTCTCGATCGGGACCTTACGGTCAACGAATACGGTGTGTTTCGACAGGAGACCGACGAACGGATCGCGGGGGAGACCGAACAAGACGTCTACGACGCCCTCGACTTACCGCTCATCCCGCCCGAACTGCGAGAGGCCCGCGGCGAGCTCGAAGCCGGGGCTGCCGGCGAGCTTCCGGACTTGCTCGAGGAGACCGAACTCCGGGGTGATTTACATACTCATACAGAGTGGTCGGATGGCGCAGCAAGCCTCCGAGAAATGGTCAGCGCCGCGGAGCGAGTCGGCCATGCATACGTCGCTATTACCGACCACGCCGAAGGGCCAGGCGTGGTCGCCGACACCGGGTTATCGGATGAGGCGATCCGGAACCAACGAGAGGAAATCCATACCGTTGCTGGAGAGACGGACATCGAGGTGTTGCATGGGATCGAGGCGAACATCGCCTCGGACGGGACGGTCGTCGGCGATCATGGATTATACGATGAGTTGGACCTCGTCATCGCATCTCCGCATGAAGCGCTTCGTCAAGACCGTGAAACTGCAACTGACCGCCTCTGTCGGGCGATCGAAACCGATATCGTCGATGTAATCGGTCATCCGACGGGGCGAAAGCTCGGCCAGCGTTCCGGGCTCCCGATCGATATCGAGTCCGTCGCGACCACGGCCGCAGCCAATGACGTCGCCCTCGAGGTGAATAGCCATCCAATCCGGCTCGATCTGGGCGATGAACTGATTCGGGCGGCGATCGATGTCGGTGCCGACCTCGTCATTTCAACCGATGCCCATCGACCAAGCGAGCTCGAGCTTCTCCGGTATGGCGTCCACACAGCTCGGCGTGGATGGGCTGAGTCAGGTGATATACACACGACGGAGGGGATCAATGCCATCAGATCGTGGCTCGGCTGAGCGCGACCCTCGCGTCCTCGTGGACGTGATGTGCGGGAGGCTTGCGCGCTATCTTCGATTCGCCGGGTACGACGCCGCGTATGCGGGCGATCGCGGCCTGGAGGCCGATGCTGCGCTACGCAACATCGCGCAATCCGAGGATCGACAGATCATCACTCGGGATCGGGAACTTGGGGCTCGGGTCGATGACGCACTCCTCCTTACCGAAACGGACCTCAGCGCCCAACTGACGGCGCTTGCTGATGCCGGATTCGGATCTCGCTCCCGGCGGCCCCGACCCGCTGTGGCGTCTGTAATGGCCGGCTCACCTCCGTTCCAACGGAGGCTGCGACCCCTGATGATGTCCCTGATCCCGCCGAGATCGCGGTATTTCGATGTCAAGCGTACGGGCAGTACTTCTGGCGAGGCAGTCACTGGGATCGGGTCGGCGAGGCGTTCGAACAGATATCGTAAGCCGGGAATTCACTCGGTGTTCGCTTCCCACTGCTGACAGGGTTCGACGTCGTCCATCCGCTCTGCGTGATAATGGCAATATGGTTGCATGTCGCCACCATCAGAGACATACCCGAAATGCGCACAGTTCCCGCAGTACCGATCGGCCGGTTCATCAAGTCGCCCTCCACCCCCGGTGAGCACTTCCCCGTCACCGCCATCGGTTTCGGGCCGTGAGAAGGATGTAGATGACGTGTTGGTGGAACTTGCGGGCTCTTGATGACGGCTACTGGCTCCCAAGAGGCTGCCTCCCGACGACCAGGCCTGAGCGAGACCTGCACGCGCGGCTTCGAGGAGGCGAGGCTGGCCGGTCGAAGGCGAAAGTTCGAATTGGACCGTTCCGCCGGGGTCGTTGCGTTGTTTGAACGTTGCGACGGTGCTGAAAAGCGCCCATGCGATCGTCACGATCCCACCGGCGTAGACGGCACTTACATATGGTGTCAGATCCTGGCCGTAGCCTGCCCAATCGGACGGATATGCGTACCAAAACAACGTCACTCCGAGGACGGCGATACCGGCCCCGATCGCTGCGGTCGCTTGCGCTCGCTTGCTCGCGGGAAAGAGGGCGAGCGTCCCAATGAGGGCTAATACGACGGCGATCCCGGCCAACACGCCCGCCACCCGTCGCGCGCCGTAGGTATCCATTCCGAGCATATCGCCGAGGCCCGTCGTCGCGAGGAGTAAACTGAGACTCGCCAGCCCGATTCCGGCGAGGAACGACACGGCTCCGAGTTTGATGTAGCGATACGCGACGGGGCCGCGCCCGCGCGTGCCGTACACGTCCCCTAAACTCGTCATACCCAGAGTGACGGTGCCGACGCACAAAACGCTACGTCAGACGGTTGTCAGACGCCCCACGAAACGTAACCTTGAATCGGGCGCCCAGGGAAGCATGTGGGTATGAGTGAGGAGGCGGATGAGGACGAAGCCCCCGCGGTGGCCCTCGGTGAGGAGACATCTGTGGCTGGCGCCCCGCTCGCGAGAATCGCGGCCCGATTTACGTGGCCGATCGAAAAAAGCGAGATTCGCGCCCGTGACGGTGAGACCGAGATTCGGACTGCTGATGGCCCGACACCGCTTGGAACCGTGCTCGAGGACATCGACGATTCATATTTTGCGACCCGACGACACTTCGTGACGGCCGTCCGCGATCAGTTACCGCAAGGGTCGGTTTCCACGGCGGAGGAGTGACCGCTGGATCTCCTTCGGGTTGGGGCGACAGTTTGGAGACCCGTCCGGGCAGTCTGCGAACGGTCATGCGGGCCAGTGCACCGCTTCCACCGCGCAACCGTCGCACCCGGTGGAAGAGGGCGAACGTCTTTACGGGCTCTCAGCGAGGTCGGGACTATGTCACTTCCCGTCGATCCAACGTCGATCGATCCTGACGATTTCGGCGAAAAGCGGGTCGTCTTGTCGATGTCGCATGACGAGGCTGTCGAAACCGTCAGAGAGGCATGTACGAAGCACGGCTTCGGCATACCTGTCGAGTTCTCACCCTCAGAGCTACTCAATGAGAAAGTCGATGCGAATCGAGATCCGTACTACGTCCTCGGCGCGTGCAATCCAGCAATCGCTGATGACGCCCTCGAGATCACCGACCAGATCGGCGGCCTTTTTCCGTGCAATATGGTGATTTGGGAGGAGGCGCCAACACGGCAAGTGGTCTATCACGTCTCGATTATGCGAATAGCCCGCTTGCTCGGGATGGCTTCCGACGACGATCGGTGGGCCGACATCGTCGCGAGGACGGGCGAAAACGTCGATGCAGTCTTCGACGAGTTGGCAACGAACGTCTCGGATTAAGGGGCGAAATCCGACAGGCTCGCTTGTCGTGCCTGCAATAACGTCGAGGCCGTCGTGATTCGGTCAGCGGAGAGGGGCAATTGGTCAAGCACCCTCGAAACAGCCTCGTCGAACGTTTCCGCGATGGCCGGATCTCTTTCAAAGGCGTGACGGACTCCTTCGCGTACTTGCCAGACGCCGACCGGTGCCCAGTAATCGTCCGTTACTTCCCGCAGTACGAGGGCTTTGGCTTGTCGCCCCCGATCCTTGAGGTGTTCGAGGATCGCCAGCCGCGCGGCGTAGTAGGCACCGGCCGTCTCTTCGACGTAGCCGGTCCGTCCGGTGGCTCCTTCACTCGCGGAGGCGATCCAATGGGTCCCTTGGTCGGGATTCCACACGCTCCCCGGTCCCTTCATCTCGACGAGTTCGTACTCCCATTGGCCTGGTGTGAGGAGGACCCAATAGCGGTTCCCGAGAAATTCATTGAAATACACCTGGGTTGTGTCGACCGACGGGGCGGTTCGAATCTGCGTCCGAAGATATTGGCCGACGGTATCGTCGACGGCGGTAATCGACCAGCGCGTGGGCACGAGCCGGCGCTGATCAGCCCGTCCGAGTGCCCCGGCGGAAAGGATCGAATTGATCTCGTAGACGTCAAACCCCCGGCGATAGAGGAATGACATCGCCCCGGTGGCGTTCCAATCGTCGTCAGAGACGGTCCGTTCGACCGGGTTCGGCACGTGCGGGTTTTCGGCGAGGGCCAGATCGTCGGTCGCCGCACGCGGTCCGATGGGCGGGACCCGTTCGCCGGTCGATTCGAGGGTAAACGTTGGATCATCCGCGAGGTTGACCTCGACATCGACGGGGCGATCGGCAATGGCTACTTCGCGTTGGACACCAACGGTCCCGGTCCAGGCATCCGCAACATCGACCTCGGTCCGGTCACGGGCGTTCAGGAGACTCGTTCGGCGCTCGACGACATCCTCGAGACCGAGACCAGCGTCATACCACGCACTTGAGGTCCGAAACGCCTCGGCGTGCTCTTCCCGACCCACTGGGGAGAGGATCCCGGTCGATACTTCCGGATAGCCGTACCGGCCGACGAAAATCTCGGGAGCCGTAGAGCCAAAGCGTTGATCGCCGCCGATCGTGCTCGAGATGCGCGCCTCGACGTCCTCGAGATACTCGGTAATCCCGTAGGATTTCTCCTTCGCGAGACGTCTCCGTTCGGCTGCTTCGTCCCGCTCGAAGTCCTCGAGGAATTCATCGAGGCGCATTCGTTCAAGCAATCGGGTCCCAGCGGCATAGGTCTAACTTCGGGCGCAGGCTTGACAACACCGCTAAGGGATCGTGGATATGAGTGGAGAACAATGGTCGTGAACCGGCTCGCTACCGATCATCGGCTGCGTCGAGGCCTCCTCCTGATCGCTGCGGTGTTTGTCGGCCTCGGAATTGGCAGTTTGGTTCCACCCGATCCGGTGACACTCCCGGCCTTCGGAACGGTGCCCGGCGTTCTCATCGGGGCGGGTGCGCTCGCCATCGGTGGGGGGCTGTACTTCGGTCTCAGACGACTCAGTGACAGCAAGGCGTGTGGCTGTGTCGGCCCGTGTTCTTGCGACGAGGGGCAAACGACGTGAGCGGTCGTCGAGGCGCTTACCCGTGGATGCCCATTGCCTCGATCTGTTCTTGATAGCGGTTTCTGATGGTCACTTCGGTCACTTGGGCCACATCGGCCACCTCGCGTTGAGTCTTCTTCTCGTTGCACAACAACGAGGCGGCGTAGATAGCCGCGGCCGCGTACCCGGTCGGGGACTTCCCGGAGAGCAGCCCCTCCTCGGCGGTCGTCTCAATGATTTCGTTCGCTTTTGCTTGGACCTCCTCGCTCAACTCCAGTTCCGAGCAAAAACGCGGGACGTACTTCTTCGGATCAACCGGTTCCATCTCTAACCCGAGTTCTTGGGAGATATACCGGTACGTCCGGCCAATCTCCTTGCGCTCGACACGCGAAACCTCGGAGATCTCCTCGAGACTGCGAGGAATGCCTTCCTTCCGACAGGCCGCGTACAGCGCTGACGTAGCGACCCCCTCGATCGAGCGCCCGCGAATGAGGTCATCGTCGAGGGCGCGCCGGTAGATAACGCTGGCCACCTCGCGGACGGAGCGGGGAACGCCGAGGGCGCTGGCCATCCGATCGATTTCCGAGAGGGCGAACTGCAGGTTGCGTTCGCCTGCATCCTTCGTCCGGATGCGCTCTTGCCATTTCCGGAGCCGGTGCATTTGGCTGCGCTTTTTCGAGGAAATCGAGCGTCCATAGGCGTCTTTGTCCTTCCAGTCGATGGTCGTCGTGAGCCCCTTGTCGTGCATCGTCTTCGTCGTCGGGGCGCCGACACGGGATTTCTGCTGGCGCTCTTGATGGTTGAACGCGCGCCACTCCGGCCCCGGATCGATCTTTTCCTCCTCGACCACGAGCCCGCAATCGTCACAGACAAGTTCACCCCGATCGGTGCTTTTCACCAAGTTATCAGAATGACACTCAGGGCATTCCCGGGCCCCTTCTTCCTCCTCAGTCCCCTCCGATTCACTCTCTCGCTCCCGCTGGCGGGTGGGCCGTGTCATCGCGTTTATGTGGTAGGAGAACGAGAGGGTTTAAATCCTTGGTAAATGTTTTATGGTCGAACGTAGGACACAACGTGCGTTTCAGTACCCCGATGGAGGTGTGTAGGTGTGCCCACGATCGAAATTGATCCCGACACTGCCCGCGAGCAGCTGGCGGCGGCCGGGGCAACCATCGACCCGGGCAATACGGAACACGAGCACTGGCGGGCGACGATCGGCGACGCGACGGCGGTGGCGTACGACGATGTCGTCGTTGTGCAAGGAAGTCGACCGGCCGACGCCTTGCGCGTGTTCGAGGACGCGACCGGATCGGCGCACGTCTACTTCGATGGCGCCTCGCGGGGCAATCCGGGCCCGGCGGCGATCGGCTGGGTCATCGTAACTGACGGGGGGATTGTCGAGGAGGGAAGCGAACGCATCGGCGAGGCGACCAACAATGAGGCGGAATATCGAGCCCTCCGGCGGGCGCTACAGGTTGCTCGCGATATTGGCTTCGAGAAGGTCGAGGTACGTGGTGATTCGGAGCTCATCGTCAAACAGGTCCGGGGGGAGTACGACGTCGATGCGCCGCATCTCAAGGAACATCGGGTAGCCATCCGTGAACTGCTTGAGACGTTTGCTGATTGGTCGTTGACCGCCGTTCCCCGGGAAGTAAATGATCGGGCGGATGAACTCGCGAACGAGGCGCTTGATGCCCGCTGAGTTGGATACTGACGTGATCCAACGGGTCGTCGCCCTGACGAAACGTGCCCGGGATGCGGAGGATGCATCCCGCGCCGAAGCGGCCCGCCAGCAACGAGCGAGCCTCCTTACCGAAACCCCGTACGAAGCCAGAGTTCGCGAGGACGATGGAGGGGAGTGGCTGGTTCTCTATCCGAGTGCGTGGCTGACTGACGGCACCGTCAATCTGGATGCGATCGATGACCTGGCGGCCGCGATCGAACGTCCGCTCGGGCCGAGATCGAATGAAGCTGCATACGAGGCCGTCAGCGCGGCGAATCTTCGCGTTGCGGCAGCTGTTCGGCGGCGTCACGGCCCCGTCCATGGCGAGACGGCAGAGGCGCTTGCAACGTACCTCAGTAATCACCATCTCACTCGTATCGAGAACGCGACTGCCCGGCAGCTATCGGAGTTTCTCGAGGAGTATCTCCGCCGAAACGCCTGGCCGACCGATGAACAACGTCGGCTCGCGAGACGGACGATCGATTTCGCCAGTGATCTGGCGAAGAACGGGTAAGGACTCACCGACTGCCGGTGAGTCAGGTTAGTTTGCTCACGAAGTGGTTGAGTTAGTCCTCTAACGCGAGACTTTCAAGTTTCTCCGTCAGCTGACTTCGCTCTTCGTCGTCATCAACCAGCTTGCTGATGGCCCATTCGACCCGACCGAGTGCGTACGCGAGTCCCCGGTCGGTCAGTTCGTAGTTGTTCGACCGGCTGTCCGTTGGCTCTTTGTGAATCATGTCGAGTTCCGCCAGTTTGTCGAGATTCGGATACAGCTGCCCGTGGTGCACTTCGCTACCGTAGTACTTCTGGAGTTCCTGCTTGATGCCGAGGCCGAACTGTGCCTCCTCGGCGAGAGTGAAGAGGATGGAGTACCGGAACTCAGAGAGGTCGTTCAACTCGTTACTGTTGATGCCGCTTCGATTATGATGCGACATACTCTAATTTGCTTGTAGAATGGATTAAAAATTATCGATTTTAAATCTGTAAATAATTATGGACATTCAAACTGAATAACTGACGTGCAAACGTTCGTGCAGACTCGAACTATAATATTATTATCGGTTACGGCAACCCTTGACAACTGTTTCTGTTATTGGTAAGTAACCTGGGTGAGTAATTCGATGGTCCAGGACTTTGCGATGACGAAAACTCTATGGTCGCGAATCCAGGACAGAGGCGTATGGTTAACCTTTGGAGCGATTTGTCGGCAGGTCCGTCTCCGCCCGAGCGTATCCACGTCGTCGTCGAGTGTCTCGCCGGTGACCGAAACAAGTACGAGTACGACAAGGATCTCCCGGGGATCGTCTTGGATCGCGTTCTTCACAGTAACGTCCATTATCCGGGCGATTACGGGTTTATTCCACAATCCTGGTATGATGACGAGGATCCATTTGACGCGTTAGTCCTGGTGGAGGATCGGACGTTTCCGGGCTGTGTCATCGAATCCCGGCCGGTGGCCCTGATGGAAATGCGCGATGACGATGAACAAGACGATAAGATCATCGCCGTCCCCGCCGAGGATCCTCGCTGGAGTGATGTTTCGGATATCGACGATTTGGCCCAACAACGGCTCGACGAAATCGCGGAGTTCTTTCGTACGTACAAGAACCTGGAGCCAGGCAAGGAGACGGCCGTCCAGGCGTGGCGGGATCGGTCGGCAGCCGAAGAGGCCATTGAACACGCGATGGAGTTGTACGACTCCACGTTCGAACAGTGAGAACTCGAGGGTTGCCTGAGGGGGCGTGAATGGCGCTGATGGATCGGTTGCGAGACGAGGGTGCTCCCCGGGTCGCCGTATTTGGGCTCGACGGCGTTCCGTACAGTCTCATCGCCGACAATCCTGAACGATTCGAACACCTCACCGCGTTGCTGGAGCGGGGGGCGGGTGGGCCACTCGAGGGGCTCCTCCCGCCGGAATCGAGCGCCACGTGGCCAGCTGTTACAACGGGTGTCAATCCCGGTGAGACGGGCGTCTTCGGATTGCTTGACCGCGATGTCCATTCGTATGAAACCTACGTAACGACGGGCAACGACGTCCAAGCCCCACAACTATGGGATCGAGTGACAGCGGCAGACCGATCGGCGTCGGTCATCAACGTGCCGATGACGAATCCGCCACAGCGCAATCTGCAGCGGATGGTATCCGGGTTCCTGGCGCCGGATATCGAACGAGCCTCCCACCCGAAGGCATTAGCACCGCAATTTAACGCCCTCGATTATCGGATCGATGTCGATGCCACCCTCGGCTCCGACGGCGATGTCACGTCCTTCCTGGAGGACGCGTACGAAACCGTCGATGCACGGTTCGAAGCGTTCGCACACGTCATCGACCAAGACGATTGGGACCTGTTTTTCGGCGTGTTCATGACGCCCGATCGGGTGAATCACTTCCTCTATGGCGACTATCTCGACAACGGCCCTTACCGGGAGGACTTGCTGGCGTTTTACGAACAGCTTGATACCTACCTCGGCGCCTTACGGAATCGGCTTCCGGATGATGTGCACGTCGCGGTCGTGAGCGAACACGGCTTTACCCGGCTCGAATACGAAGTGAATGTCAATGCCTGGCTGGCGGAGGAGGGATGGTTTCACCTCGAAGCCGGTTCCGAGGCGACACTGGATGACATCGGTGCCGAGGCCCGCGCCTATGCCCTTCCACCCGGGCGAATCTATCTCAATCTCGAGGGACGGGAACCGCGGGGGACGGTCCCCGATACGGAGTACGAGGTCGTCCGAAATCGGCTTCGCGAGGCGTTACTCGACTGGGAGGCTCCCGATGGGACCGCCGTGCTCGAGGCCGTTCACCCCCGAGAATCGTTGTACAGAGGACAGCACGTCGCTATGGGCCCCGATCTCGTGGCCGAACCGACACCGGGGTTTGACCTCAAAGCGCCGTTCGACACGACCGGTCAGATCTTTTCTCAAAGCGATCGAACCGGGATGCATCTCCCACGCGATGGTACCTTTCTCCTCGATGTTCCGGAGGCCGACCTCGAGGCCGCGAGTCTGTACGATGTCGCGCCGACCCTCCTCACCCTTTTAGAAATCGAGTTCGATCGATCGGATCTCGATGGATCGAGTCGCGTTTCGGATTGATCACTCGCTGGGAGGACAACGTACTTGGTTGCGAGGCCGCCAGTGAGTGACATGAGGGCGGAGCTGGGGTGGTTGGCACCCCTCGAGGAGCAATTATCTGCGTGGGGGATTTCGATCCCCGCGGAATACGTCGTTCTCGGTCTGCTCGCAGCGGTGCTGGTGGTGGTCATTGGAACCGTCCTTTGGCGGCGCCTTCGTCGTACCCCGGCGGAACGACTCCAGACGCGGCTCGCCGATGAGGACGCGGTCACCGTCCTCCTCCACCCGAATCCTGATCCCGACGCAATGGCGACGGGCATGGCAGTTGCAGCCATCGCTGACGGTGTTGACACCGAAGCTACGCTCGCATATCCTGGTCAACTCCGCCATCACGAAAACCGCGCCTTCCGGACCGTCCTCGAGGTTGACCTCGACCGAATCGAACACGAACGAGAGCTGGGCGATGGGCCGGTCGTACTCGTTGATCACGGGCGTCCCCGTGGCTTCGGCGGCGCGCAGACGATCGAGCCCCTGGCGATCATCGATCACCATGATGACGAACCGATCGACGCGCCCCATGTCGATGTCAGGCCCGATTACGGCGCCTGTTCGACGATCGTACTCGAGTACCTGCGCGACCTCTCGATCGCCGGGGAAGATGGCCCCCTCGCCGCGGATGAGGCGCTCTCGACGGCGCTGTTATATGGCATTCACACCGACACGAACAACCTCACGCGCGGCGTGACGAATCGGGAGTTCGCGGCCTGTGAATTCCTGTATCCCCGCGTTGACGAGGACGCGCTTGATCGCATCGCCAATCCACCGATAGAAGCACATATCCTCGAAGCGAAAGCCAGGGCGATCACCAATCGGCTCGTGCAGGACTGTTACTGTGTGGCCGATGTCGGCCAAGTTGAGGCCGTCGACGCGATTCCAATGGCCGCCGAAGAACTCCTGCGGCTTGAGGGTGTCACGGCGACGGTCGTCGTCGGCGAACATGACGGGCATCTCCATATCTCGGGCCGATCGGTTGACGACCGGGTTCACATGGGCAAAGCACTCGAACGGGCCGTCGCCGCCATTCCGGATGCGGGGGCGGGTGGCCACGCCCGGATGGGGGGTGGCCAAATCCCGGTCGAGGGGCTGGACGGCATCGGCCCGACCACCGGCATGAGTCGCGAGGATTTAACCGACGCGTTCTTCGAACATATGCGCGAGACGGTCTAAGAGCGGGCGGTCTTCTACTTCAACTGTCGCCACCGCTTGCCACACTCTGGGCACTCTCGAACGCTGCCGATTTTCTCCGGATCGTTGACCGTCGTCAGTTCTTCATCGCAGGCGGCGCAGGACAATCGCTCGTACGTATCCTTCTCGAGGTCGTCCTCACGAAGCCCCTGCCGGACGCTTTTCATGGGCTAACGATGGGGCCGGGAACTACTAAAAGGGGTCGGTCACACCAATGGCGCGACATTATTAACAGTCGACGGCCGATGTCCCCCTGATGGATTTGGTGCAGGGGCCGGTGACCACGCTTCATGACTTCGATACAGGTCGAACCGCGTGGCCCACCTCCGACTTCGCCGCCGTCGTGCCCATGACGGCCCGAGATGCGGGTACGCAGACGGCGACGGGTGTCATCGAGGCCATCAGCACCCATGATCCGACGGCGATCGTCGTCCCGATCCGCAGCGATCGCGAGGCGGTCGGTCCGGTGTTGTCGTGGCTGGAGACCCTCGATGCGGCGATCGAGCCGATCTGGTGTCCGGCACGACCCGTCCAGTCGTTTTTCGAATCACACGGTGTCACGACCCCTGGTAAGGGCGCAGACGTCTGGTTCGGACTCGGGCTTGCGTCCGCTGCAGCCGACGTCGTGTTGTGTTTCGACGCCGATGTCGCCACGGCCGATGCCGACCAAGTGGGTCGACTGCTCGCACCGCATCGCACCGGGATTGATTTCACGAAGGCGTATTATGCCAGGCTCGAGGGCGAGCGCTTCTATGGCCGCCTCTTTCGGCTGTTGTATCAACCGCTCCTGGCAGCGCTTCGTCGTCGCCGAAACGATGAACGCGTGCGGTTTTTGGATGCGTTTCGCTATGCCCTTGCCGGAGAGTTCGCTATCGATGCGGACGCCGTCCGTCGATGGCATGTCCCGGCACGGATGGGCCTCGAGATTGGCACGTTAGGGGAAGCCCATCGCATTCTCGATACCGATGCCGTGGCCCAAGTCGACCTCGGTCGCCACGAGCACCACCATCGGGACGTGACCGGTTCAGCGGGGCTCGCAGGGATCGCCCCCCAGGTAACCGGCACATTGTTCGATGTGGTCTTTGATGCGGACGACGCTTCTTCTCTGGACGGATTACGAGCGGAGTACCGCAAGGAAGCCGCGCGGTACGTCGAGCGCTATCGTCGGGATGCCCACTTCAACGATCTCGCTTACGACCTCGAGGATGAACGCATGCAAGTCGCATCGTATGCAGAGGCGGTTGACGCCCCGTCGCCCCCAACGTGGCTCCCCGCATGGCAAGAGATCGATGTCGATCCATTCGCGATTGCATCCCGCTCTGTTGCGGCCGTGACGCCGTCGGGTGAGGCTGACGACTAATTCGTTCATCGCCCGGAAGAGTTTCCGTCAGGAGGACCGTAGCTGCTCGTGGATGAATTTCGATGGATTACTTGGAGACGAACCGGTTGCTTCACCCGGACAGCAAGAAGCCGCCGTTCTCGTGCCGATCATCCAAATCGACGATCCCCGACTCGTCTTGACACGTCGACAGCCCGATCTTGTCAATCATCCAGGACAGATGAGTTTCCCCGGCGGGCGCCACGAACCGATTGATGCAAGCCTCCGAGAGACGGCGCTACGAGAAGCCGAGGAGGAGATCGATCTCGATCCCACCGACGCGACGATACACGGGCGCTTACCGACGATCGAGACGGTCACTGACTTCGAGATAACTCCGTTCGTGGCGACGGTACCGGACCGGGAGTATCGTCCGGATCCTCGCGAAGTGGTCGAAATCATCTCGATTCCGATCCGAGAGCTAATTGATCCCGCGAGTTATGCGGCCGAACGGGTGTCACGTCCCGCCCGGGATCCGGGCATCGTCCATTATTTTCATACCGATCATGCGACGGTCTGGGGGGCCACTGGTCGCATTCTCGTCTCGTTCTTGCGCAAAACGGTCGGATGGACACCGCCGATTGAACCCCCGTGACTTTTGGTGTCCCGTCGCCCCGGCGGGTGTGTATGCCAGCGCTCCAATCCCTCTCGACGTCAGAGGCCGCCGAAACCGATGCCTCGATCGGACTCGTCCCGACTGGCAGTACCGAACAACATGGCCCAGCCCTCCCACTCGGGACCGACACCATCGTCGCAAGTGACCTCGTCGACGCGGTTGCCGACGATCCTCGCGTCCTCGCCGCGCCGCCGATCCCGATCGGGGTGAGTCCCCACCATCGCCATTTCGATGGCACGTTGTGGGTTGATGAGGAACCGTTTCGTCGATATGTCGAGCAGGTCGTGCGAAGTTTCGCCAGTCAGGACATCGATCGCGTGATACTCGTCAACGGTCATGGAGGCAATGTCGGCGCGCTCACTCGAGTAGGCCAGCGACTCCGGGCCGAAGAGACGGCCTATGCCGTGTGCTTTAATTGGTGGGAAGCCGCCGATGATGTGCTTGATGAGGCGTTCGAGGCCGCCGGTGGGCACGCTGGTCACGGCGAAACGAGTATGATGTACGCCGTGGATTCCGAGCATGTTCGGGAAGAGCAGTTGGCGGCGGCCGAAGCGGGGGCGCCACCGGGCTGGGGGAAGCGACGCCATGGTGCCGACGTGGGTTTCGATACAGTCGATTTCACGCCCACAGGTGCGGTCGGCATGCCGACCGATGCGACACCCGAGGTAGGCGAGCGTATCCGTGAGCGGGCGCTGGAGGAACTGGACGCCCTCCTCGAGTGGCTAGCCTCGGCCGAGCAATCAACCTTGTACGCCAATGCCCGGCCAATGCACCCGGACTCCTGACCGAGACCCTTTATCCTGTGGCCGTGAATTGTGCGCCAATGAGTGATCCGGGGACGCTGTCGGTCACCATCGTTGACGGGTACGTCGACGAACCCGCGCACTTCGGCGTGCCCCCATACCTCTCGACATACCCCCGTTATACCGCCGGGGCGCTCGTCGATGCGGGGATCCCTCGCGATCAGATCACGTATCATACGATCGATCGGCTTCGGGCCGACCGACGCCACCTCAGCGACGTCGTGAGCGCTGATTTGCTGATATACGTCGGGGGCATGACGGTCCCTGGCAATTACGTCGGCGGGACGCCGGCCGAACCGGACGAAGTTCGGGATCTCGGGTGGACTGCCGATGGCGTGACCCTCCTTGGGGGTCCGGTTCGCTTCGGCGTGGGCGAGGAAAACGCCGGTGCGATCGAGACCGAACGCGAGGATCTCGATTACGATTTCGTTGCGAGTGGCGATGTCGAGGCCGCCGCATACGACCTCGTCACGAATGGGTTGGAGGGCTTTGGCGACCGGATGCGTGATCCCGAGGAGGGCAATCGCTGGGCCCGAGAGGGGGCCTTCGTCGTCGAACAGCATCCGAACCATCCGGAGTACTTGATTTGTGAACTCGAAACGGCGCGCGGGTGTGCGTACCGGTGTTCGTTTTGCACCGAGCCACTGTATGGCAACCCGACGTTCCGAGAGGCCCAGCATGTCGTTTCGGAGGTCGATGCGCTGGCCGATCACGGGGTCGCGCACTTTCGGCTCGGTCGGCAGGCTGATATTCTCGCTTTCGGGGGAGATGGCGAAGCGCCCAATCCCGAGGCGCTTCGGCGATTGTATGCGGGCATTCGTTCGGTCGCGCCGAATCTTGAGACTTTGCACCTCGATAACATGAATCCGGTAACGATCGTCGAGTACCCGGAGTTGGCCCGGGAGGGAATCGAGGTCATTGCCGAGCACAATACGCCCGGTGACACGGCTGCATTCGGCTTGGAATCGGCCGATCCGGTAGTCAAGGAGCAGAACAACCTACTCGTCTCGGCCGGGGAATGTTTGGAAGCCGTGCGGATCGTCAACGAGGTTGGAGGGTGGCGTCCCGAGGAGGGAGGCACTCCCGATCGGAGCCAACTCCCCAAATTGCTTCCGGGGATCAATCTCGTCCACGGACTGGCGGGTGAGCGTGAGGAAACGTTCGACCATAATCGCGCGTTTCTCGAGCGGTTACTCGAGGAAGATCTCCTCGTCCGCCGAATCAATATCCGCCAAGTAATGGCGTTTCCGGGAACGGACATGGCAGACACTGGCGCCGAACTGGCCCACGAGCACAAGCGCCAGTTCAAACGGTACAAACGCGCCGTCCGGGAGGACATCGACCACGAAATGCTCAAGCGGGTCGCACCGGCTGGGACGGTCTTAACTGATATCCACCTCGAGTATCACGAGGATGGGATGACCTTCGGGCGCGAGCTCGGGACGTATCCACTCTTGGTAGGGGTGCCGGGCGAGCGGGAACTCGGACAGTCCATCGATGTCGCCGTCGTCGATTGGGGCTACCGATCGGTGACTGCGGTCCCGCACCCGCTGGATGTCAATACGGCCACGCTCGAAGAACTCACGGCCATTCCAGGCCTCGGTCGGGCCCGGGCCGGGGATATCATCGTGGATCGCCCGTATGCGTCGCTCGCAGAGCTGGATACGCCGGTCGATCTCAGCCCCTATATCGTCGGTGCACGTGCGCCAGCCGAGTAACTCGGACCCCCGCTCTTATTCGAAGGTTTCCTCGATGATTTCGCCGACGGCGAAGTTTGATTTCACTTCGGCGATCTCTATCTTGACGCGATCGCCGATTTCCGCACCCGGCACTATAATGACGTAGCCCCGCTCGACACGCGCAATCCCGTCACCCTGTTTGCCGATATCCTCGATTTCGACATACCGCGTTTCGCCTTCACCGACCGGTGGTTCGGGGTGGCGCTCCTCGTCGAATTCGGGGGTTGCGGGCCCATCACCAGGCGCAATGACGGCAACCCGATACGTCTCGCCTGGTTCGATCTCTCCCGTTTCAATTTCGCGGGCCGGCACTTCGATCGTGTATCGATCCTCCTCGTCGTCAACGCTCGCACTAAACAAACAAAGGAGCTGGTCTGAGATTTCCAACGTGTATCACTCCTGCGGGAAAGGTATCAGGCGAGTGTTAAAATCCTATCGCACTGGTCGATGTGACCGTTACAGCGGGGTTCCGTCCGGTGATTTTGGCCCCTCACTGTCAACGACCACGGGTGACTCGCTATACTGGTGGGCCTCCTGCAACTGATCACGCACCGCAATGGCCTCGTCGATCGCCTCGAGTGCTCGACGCCGCAATTGCCGGGCGAGTTCTTGCGCTCGTTCGCGGTCGATATCGGTGCCGAGCCCCTCACACTCGTGTGCGATGACCGGGCCGGACCGCTTGACCGCATCTCCCATCGGTTGACCGCCCGGGGTATCGACGAGTGAAAACGGGTACGTGCGACAGATTCCAGGACGCTCCTCGTAAATCCCGCAGGCGGTTCGACCGTCCTCTCGATCCTCCAGGAAGCGACAGTCGCCACACTCGTCGGTCTCCAAGGCCCACTCCACCGTTTCACCCTCGCCATCGTCATCGAGACCGAACGGCATCGGGCGGGTGATATCGCGCCAGTCGTACGTGGTGGTCTCGGCGATGGATCGAACCTCATCGGGAAAGACCGTGGCCGTGTGTGGGTCGCCCTCGTGGCCTCGACAGCAGCCGCCACAGCGTGTGCACGCAAACCCGATGTCTTGGATCGCATCGGCGAGTTCGGCGATCGAATACGCCTCGACGCGATCACGTGCGGCTTCGAGCGTGTCCTTCCCTGTCACGGTGCTCCTCTCGCTCCGAGTCCACAAACCGGTGTCGTTTGACCGACACCAGTACGGTTTTACGCCCCGGTGTCAGACCTCCGGTAGCGTGAAAGGGCAGGAGTGGTATCAAGAAGAAGCGATCGCGGAGGAGTACGAGTCCAAGCGGTTCTCCCGCGGGGGTCGGCTCATCGACCGCCGGGAGAAGGAGGCCGTCCTCACGGCGCTTGGCTCGATCGAGGGCGATCGCGTGCTCGATCTGGCCGCGGGGACTGGCCGGTTTTCCGTCCTATTGGCCGATCAAGGCGCCGAGGTGGTGTCGGTCGATATTTCCCAGGCAATGCTTCGGGAAGCCCGGGAGAAAGAGCAAGCGATCGATCCCGTCGGCACCGTGGGGTTTCTCCGAGGTGATGCCTCCTCGTTGCCCTTTCCCGACAACGCCTTTGATGCCGTCATCGCGATGCGGTTCTTCCACCTGGCAGACGACCCCGTGGCCTTCCTGCAGGAACTCGAGCGGGTCTGTCGCGATCGCGTCGTCTTTGATACGTTCAATCGATTCAGCGCGCGCAGCATCTACAACTGGGCGCTGCCCATGGGCTCCCAGCTGGCTTCCCGGCGCGAGGTGGCCCAGTGGATCGCCGAATCGGACCTCGCGTTACAGTACGCCGAGCACGATTGGATCTGGCCCTACGGTCTCTATCGGATCCTCCCGCTCACGATTGCGAAAGCATTGCGTCCGCTTGATTCCTTCCTCGTGAACCTCCCGATCGGCAATCGCCTAGCTACGGTCACGTTCTGGGAAGCCGTCGTCGAATCCGATTAGTCAGTCCCCATGGAGGGGATGATGCGGGCCGCGTTCGTCGAGAAGGCTCGACGGAGCTTGTCTTCGGAGACGTCGAGGGTCAGGACTTCCATGACCCCGACGCTCGGGTGGGTCGTGGGGGCCCCGCTCCCGAAACAGACGCGGTCGGGGTGTTCGAGGAGCGCTCGCTCGATGACTCCCCGATCGCGGACGAAACTCGTTTCGAGATAGCAGAACTCGTACTCTTCGAGGAGATCGATGGATTCGTGCGCCAAGCCCCGATCGAGGGGATAGCCGCCGAAATGGGCGAGGACCACGGGAATTCCTCGCTCGAGTAAGACCTCCGCAGCCGTCTCTGGGGGACAGCCCTGGCCGGCGTGGACGATGACGGGTTCGCCGGCCTCCTCGAGGGCGGCAATCACCTGCTCGTCGGGGAGCCCGTCGGCGACCGGGTTGAGCTTGAAGCCCCCGAACCGGTCATCGATAGCGTACTGTTCGACATCGCTCGGCGTCGTGTGCCACTCCTGTCTGGAGACGCGCAGATTTCGGAGGCGTGCCAGTGGGTGATTACGTGGGTCGACAGGACCGCTCAATCGTGCGAACGCCACGAAGGGTCGATCCACGCTTAATCGCGCGACGGCGTTGTTGGCGGCGAGGTAATCCGCTTCCGGGTCCGGGTGTTCGGCTGGAAAGACCGCTGCTCGGACGATGCCGGCCTGGTGCATCTCCCGTTCGAGGCGATCGGGTCCGACCACGTAGCCGGCTACCTCAGCACGGACGTCGGTCGGGTCCAATCGGGTATGGACGTCCACGACGCGGTAGCGGTGTTCGAGCTCAAGCACTGTCGGCCTCTTCCACCCGGGCCCATATTGGGCTATCGGCCGCCAGTGAACGCGTGACACACGGCGGACCGACCAACAACGCTTATATAGAACCGCTGACGACATACCAATGAGAATTCATATGTCAGAATCCGAGCGCCGCATGGGCGGACGACCGATGTTCATCCTCAGCGAAGGGAACGAGCGAACAACCGGTCAGGACGCACAGTCGTCGAACATTACGGCCGGTCGGGCCGTTGCCGAGGCCGTCCGAACGACTCTCGGGCCACGCGGGATGGACAAAATGTTGGTCTCATCCGGTGGCGACGTCGTCGTGACGAACGATGGGGCGACCATCCTTGACGAGATGGATATCGAACACCCCGCTGCACAGATGGTCGTCGAAGTCGCCGAAACCCAGGAAGAGGAGGTTGGCGACGGCACGACCACTGCGGCGATCCTCGCAGGGCAGCTGTTGCAGGAAGCCGAGGATCTCCTCCAACAGGACGTGCATCCCACGACGATCGTCGACGGGTACTTCGAAGCCTCCCGCATCGCCCGGGAGACCGTCGAAGACATGGTCATCGATACGGAGGTCGACGACGACCTCCTTCGCCAAGTGGCCGAATCGAGCATGACCGGCAAAGGAACGGGTGGACTGCAGGCGGAAGCCCTCGCCGAGACGGTCGTTGAGGCCGTGCGAGCCGTCGATGATTACGACGAAGATGCCATCGCGATCGAAACCCGCGTCGGTGCGAGTTCCACGGCGACGGAGGTCATCGACGGGACCGTACTCGATGAGAAACCGGTTCACGACGAGATGGAGTGGACGATCGAGGACGCAACGGTTGCGGTGCTCGATGTCCCGCTCGATGTCCGCACGGGCGAGATCGACGTCGAATACACCGTCGAATCCGTGGACGAACTCGACGCCGCGATCGATTCCGAAGCCGCCGAACTGGCCGGGTTCGCCGAGGTCCTCGAGGAGGCCGGCGTCGACGTGGTGGTGACGACCGGCGACATCGACAAGCGGGTTCGAGAACACCTCAAGAATGCCGGTATCGTCGGTTACGACGACATCGACGAGGAGGATGCCCGCCGCATCGCTCGCGTCACCGGCGCTCGCCTCGTCGCGTCCATCGACGATCTCTCTACGGATGACCTCGGCCAAGTCGACTCCGTCCGAGTTCGACTCCATGGCGAGGATCACCTGACGTTCTTCGAGGGGACGACCGCGGCCGAGACGGTGACCATCTTCGTCCGTGGTGGCACCGAAAACGTCGTCGACGAACTCGAGCGCGTGATCAACGACTCGATCGACGTCATCCGCGCCACCCTCGAGACCGGGCAGGTGGTCCCGGGCGCCGGGGCCGTGGAGGTCGCCGTCGCCAGTGCGATCCGCGAGGCTGCTGCTGGCGTGTCCGGCCGCGAGCAACTCGCCGTCGAAGCCTACGCTGACGCCATGGACGCCCTCCCGCGCACGATCGCCGAGAACAGCGGCGAAGACCCGATCGATGCCCTCGTGGATCTTCGGGCCGCACATGACGAGACGGGTCGGGCGGGCCTCGTCATCGACGGCGGCGACGTCACCTACGACGATCCCGTCGAGCACGGCGTGTTCGATCCAGCTGCAGTCAAGACCGAGGCGATCGAGAGCGCGACGGAGGCGTCGACGATGATCATCCGCATCGACGACGTCATCGCCGCCTCCGACTGAGGCCGACTCACGGGGTTCTCTCGAGTCTGACCCAGTCGCCGACCGAGATGCCGAAGGCGTCGTCGCCACGTTGTTGATTGACGGCGAGTTCGATATAGCCGTGACTGCCGATCGTGAGGAGGGACTGGCCCGGATCGACGGCTCCATACCGACGTCGCATCGGAACTGGATCGCCGTTGACCCATACCGTTTCGCCGATCGCCTCTTCCAATGCGGAGCCTGGCAGGCCCGTGATGACGTTACCGAAGCCGTCGATCGCGAGAATCGGCGCGTCGTATCCGCGATCGATCGCCGTCGGTGTGGGGAGCGTTAGGTTGACTGGTTCTGCTATCGGTTCAAGCGTCGGGAGAACCTCGAGCCGTTCGATCCCGAGGGTGGCGACAGCGGCCGCAACCGGGGCGAATACGTCCCGTCCATGAAACGTCGCCGAGGCCGGCTGGACGTGTTCGAACCGCCAGTGTTCGATTTCGCCCGACCCCGCGAGTCGGCGTGCGACGGGGCGCATGACGCCATTGTCGGGACCGACAAGCGCATGACCGCCGGCCCGCATAACCAGCACATCGCGATCACCGCCGACTCCGGGATCGATGACGATACAATGGACAGCCGGGGGAAAGTACGGCAGCAGTTCACGCAGCCAGAACGCGCTTTGAGGCACGCTCTGTCGGGGCAGTGCGTGGGTGACGTCTTGGACCGTGTCGATCCCCCGGGCGAGGAGAACGCCACGCATAGCGGCTGGGTAGAATCGGCCGAAATCGCTGCTTAGCGTGACTAGAGCCGGCTGCATGGCCGTCTATGCGCCGTCATCTCGGTGGATCTGTTGGATCCGGGTGATCCCGTCGATCTCCTCGATAACCTCGCGCACCGCCTCGGGGACGAGCTCGGTCCAGTTTTCGTCGGCGACCATTCGTCGTCGAATCTCCGCGCCTTCGAAGCGCTCGCGCTCGACCATCGGGACTTGCTGGACCGGCACATTGGCCTCGCGGAAGAGCCGAACGACGAGGGGATTATTCGAATACCCGACATCGAAGCGAGGGCTCATGCTTTTGACGTGACTTACCCACACCGAGTTTCGATCGAGATCTTCGATCGGCACGGCGTACGTGACTAGATCGAGATCGACCAAGGATTTGGTGATCATCATGATCCGTTCCCCGCCCGTAAACGGATTCTCAATCGTATGTGAGTCGCCAGCGCTGCCGATCCCGAGGACGAGTTCGTCGACATCCTCGGCGATGGCTTCGACGACTTGGCGGTGTCCACGATGAAACGGCTGGAACCGGCCGATGTAGATCCCCCGAGTCATGGCGCCAAGGTTGGATACAAGCCTCAATAAGCGTGGCGAGAGTCGATGGGGGAGAAAGTATATCAAATGCGGGCAGCTACGAATTGGTGATACTGCCCCCAATGAGCAACGAGCAGCCGCCTGCGGAGTCCGACCCCGCCGAGTCTGATCGCTCCTTTGACTGGGTCGAGGACGAGGAGGCGTCCGAGGAGGATCTCGGCAGCGAGGTCGACGCCGAGGTGGAAATCGACGAGTCAATCGAGGATGAGGATCTCATCGGCGGCCTCCAAATCGAGTCCACCGAGGAAATCCGCGTTCCGGACCGGCTTGTCGATCAAGTGATCGGACAGGAAGAAGCCCGCGATATCGTCAAGAAGGCGGCCAAACAGCATCGCCACGTGATGATGATCGGCTCTCCGGGGACGGGGAAGTCGATGCTCGCGAAGGCGATGAGCCAACTGTTGCCCAAGGAAGACCTCCAGGACGTTCTCGTCTATCACAATCCGGAGGACGGCAATGCCCCGAAGGTACGCACGGTTCCTTCCGGCAAGGGCAAGGAAATCGTCGATGCCCACAAACAGGAGGTCCGCAAGCGCAATCAGCTGAAAACGTTCCTGATGATTATCGTGGTCGTCGCCATCATCGCGTATACGCTGTTGACGCCGACCAACCTGCTATTCGGCATCATTGCGGCGGTCATCGTGTATTTCGTCTTTCGATACACCCAGCGCAACGCCGAGGCGATGGTGCCGAACCTCATCGTCGGCCGCGGTGACGAGGATACTGCACCGTACGAGGACGCCACCGGTGCCCACGCCGGCGCCCTGCTCGGTGACGTCCGCCACGACCCGTTCCAATCCGGCGGTATGGAGACGCCGAGTCATGACCGGGTCGAACCGGGCGCCATTCACAAGGCCCATCGCGGAGTGTTGTTCATCGACGAACTCAACACCCTCGACATTCGGACGCAGCAAAAGCTGATGACGGCCATTCAGGAGGGCGAGTTCTCCATTACCGGCCAGTCGGAGCGGTCCTCCGGGGCGATGGTCCAAACCGAACCCGTGCCGTGTGACTTCATCATGATCGCGGCGGGGAACCTCGACGTCATGGAGAGCATTCATCCGGCGCTGCGCAGCCGGATCAAGGGCTATGGCTACGAGGTCTACATGGAGGACACCCTCGAGGATACCCCGGAAAACCGCCGTAAATACACCCGATTCGTCGCACAAGAGGTCGAGAAGGACGGCCGCCTGCCACATTTCGAGCGCGAGGCTGTCGAGGAGGTCATCCTCGAGGCCAAGCGGCGGTCGGGTCGGAAGGATCACCTCACGCTCAAACTCCGTGATCTCGGCGGCCTCGTCCGCGTCGCCGGCGACATCGCGAAGGACCACGACCGAGAACTCACGACCCGTGAGGACGTCCTAGAGGCGAAAAAGCGCTCGCGCTCGATCGAGCAACAACTCGCCGATACGATCATCGACCGGCGCAAGGATTACGAACTCCAAGTCGCCGAGGGGTCGGTCACCGGGCGCGTTAACGGTCTCGCGGTGATGGCCGAGGACTCCGGCATCGTGTTACCGGTGATGGCCGAAATCACCCCGGCTCAGGGCCAGGGCCAAGTCATCGCGACCGGCCAACTCCAGGAGATGGCCGAGGAGTCCGTCCAAAACGTCTCCGCGATCATCAAGAAGTTCTCCGACGAGGACCTCTCCGACAAGGATGTCCACATCCAGTTCGTCAACGACGGCATTGAGGTCGATGGCCCGTCCGCCTCGATTACTGTCGCAACGGCTGTGATTTCGGCCCTTGAGGATATCGAGGTAGATCAGTCGGTCGCGATGAGCGGCTCGCTCTCGGTCCACGGCGATGTGTTGCCGGTCGGGGGCATCACGCACAAGATTGAATCCGCGGCGAAGGCCGGCATGGATACGGTCATCATCCCGGCAGCCAACGAACAAGACGTCATGATCGAGGACGAGTACGAGGAGATGGTCGATATCATCCCGGTGACGCACCTCAGTGAAGTCCTCGAGGTGGCGATGGCCGACGGGGTGGACAAGCGGGATTCGCTGATCTCCCGGCTGCGCTCGATTACCGACGCCGCCCTCGAACCGCAAGTCGGCGGGCAGCCGAGCCCGAACTGACCGGGCAGCCGTGTCGCTGTCGTGGTTTCTCGCGACAGCGTCGCTTGTAGTGGTCGTGACCCTCGTCGGCACGCTGTTGACCGCCCGGGCGATACGACGGCGCGTGCCACGGCCACCGGGCGACGGAGCGATCGATCCGCGGGATGCCCTCGGCCTGTCGCGACGATCGTTGTATCTCAACGTCGTCGCCTCCCAAGGTACGTTGCTTGCCGTCTTGACGCTAGCAGTGGTCTGGTTTGAGATCGAGCTGGCGGTTCTCGGCGTCGACCCGAGTATCGGTCCCGCTCACGCCGTAGTGCTTGGGCTTGTCATCGGGCTCGTACTGGCAGGTACCAACCGGATTATCGAGGCACCCCTCGGAGCCCTGGGTATTCGGGGAGACGACCGGCTGCGGCGATTGTTGGCGCCGACAACGCGCGGTGAGTGGGTTTTGGCCGTCGGCCTCGTGTTTCCGGTCGTGGCGGTATTCGAGGAGTTGTTGTTTCGCGGCATCCTCATCGGGGCGGCTGGGGCCGGACTCGAACTCACACCGTGGGTGCTTGTCGTGCCGAGCAGTCTCGTGTTCGCGATGGGCCATGCCCTCCAGGGTCGAGCCGGGCTCCTCGTCGCCGGTGCCTTGGGTGTGGCGCTGGGGGCGACCTTCGTTGTGACAGAGAGCCTGCTGATCGTGGTACTTGCCCACTATCTCGTTAACGTGGTCGAACTGACGTCCGTTCAGGCGTAAATGAGCGCCCCGAGTTACAACGATTCCAACGAGCGAAGTTTCGAGGCGATCGGGCCCGGTGCGGTCCAGGTCGCGCCAGCAACCCGATGATCAGGCACGATGATCGGGGCCGGATTGTCACGGAGGGCGGCACGGACGGTTGCCGCCGCGTCCTCGTCGTCGGGATCGAGCGTTGGTGTCATCTGGACGACCGTCTCGATGTCGCGTTCGTGTCCATACGGAATCTCCCTAACGGCATCAAGCACATGGCGGTGATCGCGCGGTACCGTCAGTGCGAGTTCGACCGCATCGAACGTGACGGTTCCGCCGTCGAGGTAACGACGCACTTCCGCCAGGACTGGGTGCTCCTCGGTGGCCTCGACCGGAACCGTCTCTGGAAAACTCACGCTAATAACGTAATCGCTCGCGATACCGATCTGGACGGCTCGTCCGAGATAGTCCGACTCGAACGCATAGATACCGGCGTTTTCGGCCATGCACGCAGTTGGTCCGGGGTGCGGTTAGAAGCTTCCCTCCCAACTCGCGATTTACGGCGTCTACGCCGCGTCCTCGGGTGATCCGAGAGAGAATGCGTCGACGGCCTGAATGAGGTGCAACCCGAGTAGTCCGGCTTGCACCGGTGGCGATAGTTCGGTGCGGACGGCCTCGATAACCTCACTAACGGTCGAGAGCGAGCCTACCTCGGCGTCGTATAACAACAGGGTTACCGCACCGACGACGGTGAGGAACCAGACGAGTGAACGGAGCCAATGCCGGCGGCTGGCATGGCCGAGTCCGGGAACGACCAGTCCCAGGGCGAAGGCGATCCAGGCGCCTGAATCGGTTGTGACCATCTCTCGAAGGGGACGTAGTGGGCGGTGCGCTTCTTCACGGACAGTTCCCGTTACGCGGGGTGCATCTGCTCTTCCGCCTCGAGGAGCTCGTGATAGCGATTGCGAATCGTGACTTCTGAGATATCCGCAACGTCAGAGACGGCCGATTGGGTCGTTTTCTCGTTGGTCAGTAAGGCGGCTGCATAGACGGCGGCCGCGGCCAATCCGACCGGGGATTTGCCGCTGTGGACGCCCTGTGATTTCGCCGTTTGCAACAGCGATTTGGCTCGGCGTTCGGATTCCTCGGAAAGGTCCAATCCCGAGGCGAACCGGGGGACGTAACTCTCCGGATCGGCCGGTTTGACCTCGAGGCTCAACTCCCGGACCACGTAGCGGTAGGTCCGGGCGATTTCGTGTTTTTCGACGCGAGAGACGTCAGCGATCTCATCGAGGCTTCGGGGCATACTCGCCTGTCGGGCCGCGGCATAGACACACGCCGTCGAGACACCCTCGATCGACCGGCCGGGGAGGAGGTCAGCCTCGAGCGCTCGTCGATAGATAACCGACGCCGTCTCTCGGACGTTTTTCGGCAATCCGAGGGCACTCGCCATGCGGTCGATCTCGCCGAGGGCTTGCTTGAGATTTCGTTCCCGGGAATCCCGCGTTCGAAAGCGCTCGTTCCATTTTCGCAGCCGGTCCATGCGTTGTCGCTGTCGGGCACTCAACGCATTCCCATATGCGTCCTTGTTTCGCCAGTCGATGTTCGTCGACAGTCCCTTGTCGTGCATCGTGTTCGTCGTCGGCGCACCAACACGGGATTTTTTCTCTTTTTCTTGCGTGTTGAACGCGCGCCATTCCGGACCCCGATCGACGACATCTTCGTCAATGACGAGTCCACAGCCCTCACAAACGGTTTCGCCCCGATCGCTCACACTGACGGACTCGGAGCCACATTCGGGACAGGTTCGCGTTTCTTCGTCGGTCGATTCGGCTGTTTCGGTCGACTCTTGGGTTGACAGTCGTTCGCTTGTCGGGTGCGTCATCGTTGTGAATACCGTGCGCCAGCGCGGGGAGAATCGCGTAAACCAACCCTGCGTGCGCTCGTGTAGCCCGACCGGGGGTCGACGGACTGATAAGTCTTGTGAAATTGGAAGCTGGCTGAAAGGTTACGCCTTACAGCATGCCCTTGTTTTCGAGCCCGTCGAGGATCTCGTCGACGAGCGTCTCGACGTCATCGTACGGAAATTCCTGCTCATCGCTGAGTTTCGTTGCCAATTCCATGGCCGTAAAGCTCACGTCGCCAGCCTCGAAACGCGTCCCCGGCCCCTCTGGCAAGGCTGGGACGAGGTCCATCTGATTCGCCACCGGGTAGTCGGCGCCCTCGAAGGCGTCGATCAGTTGCTCACGGAGCTCCGCTCGGACATCTGCCATGGACGAAAATTTTGCCAGTGGGGCCAAAAGGATTCCGCCGCGGCATCCGGTGACGACGAACTTTTGTGCCCCCCAGGGGAGCTACGTTCATGGAAGAACTCCTCGAGTCCTGGCGGCCTCGTATCGACGCAGCCATCGAGGAGGTGCTCCCCCGAACGATCGATGAGGACTATTTGCACTCGTATTTCGGCGAACCCACCTTCGAATACGACACGGAGGCCATTCAGGAGGGACTGTCGGATCCGGTCTGGGAACTGCTCGATCGGGGTGGCAAGCGCTGGCGGGTGTTCGTCTTTCTGCAGTTCATCGAAGGCTTTGGCGAAGACCCTGAAGCCTACCTGCCGTACGCAATCATCCCGGAGATTTTGCACAATGGAACGATCATCGTCGACGATGTCGAGGACGAAGCCACGATGCGCCGGGGCGAATCCGCGTTACATCTCCAATTCGGTGAGGATGTCGCGTTGAATGCGGGGAACGCGTTGTATTTCCTTCCGTTAAAAATCCTGACGCATGACCCGGGAGATTTGGCCCCCGAACTTCGCCTGCGGGGCTATGAGATGCTGATGCACGAATTGAATCGAACGCACCTGGGGCAGGGAATGGACATCTATTGGCACAATGAAACGCGGATTCACATGTCGACTGAAGAATATCTCGAGATGACCGCCTGCAAGACCGGATGCCTCGCTCGTATTGTCGCCAGACTTGCGGCGATCATCACTGATCAATCCGAACGGGTCGAACAACAAGTGGCCGCGTACGGGGAGATGATGGCCGTGGCGTTTCAGATCGGGGACGACCTCCTCGACGTCGAGCACACCCTCGAACACGGCGGGGAGTTCGGCAAAGCCCATGGCAATGACATCCGGGAGGGCAAGAAGACGCTGATGGCGATTCATGCAGCCGATGCAGCATCGGCCGAGGAGCGCGAACGGCTCGAGACGTTACTGGCGAAGGCTGATAACACCGACGACGAGGTGCGCGAGGTGATTGAACTATACGAGCGGTACGACAGCATCGAATTTGCCCGTGAGCGGGCGATAGACCTCGCCGCCCAATCGCGGTCTCATCTCGCGACGGTCGACCTCGAGCCGAAACCGGCCGAGCGCCTCGAAGAGTTCACGCGGTTCGTGTTACAACGAGACTGGTGACGCATCGGGCGGTTTTTACCAGCGCTCACCGGACACCTCGGTATGAGTGAGCTGGACTTCGAGTTACTGCGAGACCTGACGGAGACCAGCGGGGTCCCCGGGTACGAGGATCGGGTACGCGAGCTCGTTCGCGACGAACTCGAGGCCGAAACGGATCGGGTCAGCACGGACCCGATGGGGAATATCGTCGGGACGATCGAGGGCGAGAGCGAAACCGAGGTCCTCGTCGCGGCACACATGGACGAGATTGGCTTCATGGTCCGGGAGGTCGACGATGACGGCTTTCTCCGGCTCGACGCACTCGGTGGGTGGGACCCTCGCATCCTTCGCGCACAACGCGTCGTCGTCCATACCGACGGGGCTGATCTAACGGGCCTGATCGGATCGACTCCGCCGCATGTCCTCGACGAGGATGAACGCAATGAACCGCCAGAGGTGGACGATGTGTACGTCGATCTCGGTATGGACAGCGAGGAAGCCAGCGAGCGCGTTGCGGTGGGCGACCTCGTCACGATGGAGCAATCCACAGTGCGGATGGGTGATCTTGTGACGGGAAAAGCGCTGGACGATCGGATCTGTGTCTATGCGATGCTGGAAGCGATCCGTGACCTCGAATCGCCCCCGGTGACTGTCCACGTTGCGGCGACCGTGCAGGAGGAAGTCGGCCTTCGCGGGGCGCAAGCATTGGGGGTCGATGTTGATCCGGATCTCGCCATCGCTCTCGATGTCACGCTCGCTGACGATGTACCCGATGCCGGTCAGCCGGCGACGGTGACCGAGCTGGGCGACGGGACGGCGATCAAGTTGAAGGACTCCAGTGTCATTACGGCCCCCAAGGTCCATCGACGGCTGCAGGCCTTGGCGGAGGAGCGAGACATCCCCTATCAACACGAGGTGTTACCAGCTGGCGGCACTGACACGGCGGCCTTTCAGGTGGTCGCGGGGGCGACGCCCGTGGGAGCGATTTCGATCCCGACGCGATACCTTCATACGGTGACGGAGGCGGCCCACGTGGATGATGTCACGGCGACGGCCGAGCTCTTGCGGGCCTTTCTTGAAGCGGCCGACCCGGACCGGGACTACACGCTGTAAAAGCGGAACGCTTGAGTACGGACCGGACGGAGTCGAGCGGTATGAGCGAGGACGCGACCGGAGCGTCCGTGAGTCGTCGGGGGCTGCTTCGCGCCGGTAGTGGCGCCGCCATCCTCGGTGTGAGTGCCGGGACAGCCACCGCACAGGAGGACGGTCAGACCGTCCAGGTTGATCTCGTGAATTACGCGTTCGAACCGGGCACGAGCGAAGCCCTCACGATCCCGCCGGGGACGACGGTCAATTTCGTCTGGCAGACGGACAATCACAATATCGAGATCGACGCGGCACCGGCCGAGAGCGAGTGGGAGGGCGTCTCGGAGATCCACAACAGCGGTTACGAGACCCAACACACCTTCGAGGTGACCGGAACCTACGAGTTCTTCTGTCGGCCCCACCTCGGGCAGGGCATGACCGGGACGATCGTCGTCGAAGAAGGGGCGTCGTTGCCCGGCGAGGGAGTCGAGATTCCCCCGGCCGTCTCAGACGAAGCGAAAGCCCTGGCGGTCGGGACGGCAGGCGCCCTGGTCGCCACGCTCGGATTTGCGTATCTCTTCCTCAAATACGGCGGCGAACCACACCCCGAAGAGTAACCGGGTGACGTCCCCATACGATGAGACGGTTGCTTAATGGGCCCGTGCGCCGAAGCAAGGGATAATCATGTTGTCCGGGGTCAGGGTCGCGCTCGGGGTTACCGGCAGTATCGCGGCCGTGCGATGTGTCGAACTCATTCATGAGCTCCAACGACGCGGCGCAAGCGTGCGGGTCGTGATGTCTGCGGCCGCGCGTGATATTGTAAGTCCCGCGGCCCTGACCTACGCGAGCGATGGCGACGCTGTGACCGAGCTCACCGGCGACGTGGAGCATCTCGCCTTGTGTGGCCGCGACGGCTGGGCGGATGTGTTTTTGCTGGCGCCGGCGACCGCCAACACGATCGGCAAGGTCGCTGTCGGTATCGATGACACGCCCGTTACGACCACGGCCACGACGGCAATCGGTTCGGGGGTTCCGGTAGTCGTCGCCCCGGCAATGCACGCCCCAATGGCCGACCATCCTCGGGTCGAGGCGAATCTCGACACGCTATCGGATGATCTCGGTGCAACGATCGTGCCGCCGATCATCGAAGAGGGGAAAGCCAAACTTGCATCGGATGACGCCATCGCTCTCGCCGTGGCCCGCGCCGCAGGTGAGCGCCCGCTATCGGGGCATCGCATCGGCGTCACCAGCGGGACGACGGCGGAAGCGCTCGATCCGGTTCGGATTCTCACGACGAGGGCCAGCGGCCGGACTGGCCGGGCCGTCGCCCGGGCCTTGTACGTCAGGGGGGCTGAGGTCGTATTGCTGCATAACGACGATGTGAACGTTCCATACGCAGAGGTCCGTCCTGTCGAAACGGCGTCGGACTTGGCCGCCGCAGCTGTCGACGCCGTCGATGAGGGTCTCGATGCGTTCATCGCCGCAGCGGCCGTTACCGACTTTTCGCCCGATCGTCGCGAGGAGAAGATCCGGAGTGGCGAGTCGATCAGTGTGGAGTTTCATCCGACGCCGAAAGTGCTCGCACGCGTCCGCAAGGCCGATGCAACCCTGCCGATCATTGGATTCAAAGCGGAAACCAACGCCGATGATGAGTCACTCGTTTCCCGTGCCCGCGAACACCTCGATCGATACGACCTCGCGTTCGTCGTCGCCAACGACGCGGCGGTGATGGGCGAGTCCGACTCTCGGGTGTTCTTCGTCACGGAGGAGGCGGCCGAACCGGTGGCCGGCTCGAAGGATGCGGTCGGCGATGCCGTGGCGGAGCGCGTGACCGCCGTCTTGGATACCGCCGACGGAACGAAATGATTTTCGGCGGCCTTTGATGTACTCAACATATCTGGCTATGCGTTCGTCGGGGGTAGCACGAGATGGAAGAGACCGGGGTGACAGCGGTGTCTGACCGTGTCGTCGTGGTGCCAATCGAGGCAACCGAGACCCTCGAGGCAACCCTCAGGACAGCCGCAAGACGCGCGCTCGAAGGGACCGACGCGGCGACGATCAAGCTCGTCCTCGTCGAGGAGCGTGAAGCGATCGGCACTGACGTGGACGATCTCTTCAATCGGGCCGAAGCGATACTCGTGGCTGCGGCGGAAGAACTGGCGGGGACGATCACGATCGAGCGTGGGGTGATCGAGTCCTCATCGGTCCGATATGCGCCGATGGCCGTCGCCGAGGCGATCATCGACGCCGTCGAAGCGAGCGGTGCCGATCTCGTCGTGTTCGATCCGCACTTCGAGGGGGGTGCTGGTGGCGAGATGTTGCACCCGATCGAACGGCATGTGGCGCGTGCTACGGGGGTCGACGTCATCGAAGCTGAGATGGGCCCGGCCATCGATCGCCCGCGGCTCCCCCGTGGCGGCGATCTGCGCCGGTATGGGTTGGTGTTCGGGATGAGCCTGGGTTTTTATCTCCTGTTGGCCGGCAGTCTCGCGCCTTTCGAGATCGTTACCGGCGTTGTGAGTGCCGCCGTGGTGTCGGCAACGCTCGGGGCGGTCGCGCTCTGGCAACCCCCAGCCCCCCGGTATGCACCGATGCGCCTCGCGCGGGCATTGGTATACATTCCGTACCTCCTCATCATGATCGTCAAGGCAAACGTCGAGGTGGCGCGGGTCATCCTGCATCCCCGCTTGCCGATCGAACCCCGAGTCGTCAGATTCAACCCGGCCGTCTACGGCCCGTTTCCCCTGACGACGCTCGCCAATAGCATCACGCTCACCCCGGGAACGCTCTCGATGCGCCTCGACGATCAGGAGTTATTGGTCCATACGCTCATCTCCGATGCACGCGAGGATCTCCTCGACGGGCGTCTCGAGCGGGCCGTCCGCTTTCTGTTTTACGGCCGACGCGGCATGCGCGTCGCCTCACCCCGCGAACGGGAGGACGCGACGATCGAGGGCCCAGGTGAGGAGGTGACCGAGTCATGACGCCGGTGGTCGCGACCATCTTCGGCCTTGAGTCCGGGACGGTCTTCGTGACGGCGGCCGCCGGCTTCGTTGCCCTGGCCGTCGTCATGCTGTATCGGGTGTTAGTCGGTCCGACGATGCAAGATCGCGTCCTCGCGGTCAACGTGCTGGGGACGAATACGGTCGTCGTGTTGGGGCTCCTCGCTGTCGGCCTCGAGGAGTGGTGGTTGTTGGATATCGCGCTGGTGTATGCGCTATTGAACTTCCTGCTCTCCCTCGCCATCTCGAAGTTCACCGTCGAGCGAGGTGGGGTGCTATGATCGAGACGATCCACGACGGCGTGATCGTCGCGCTCCTCCTTGGGGGGTTGTTTTTCACGCTCGTGTCGGCGACGGGCGTCATTCGGTTACCCGATGTCTATGCCCGGGCACATACCGCGTCGCAGGCGGATACGTTAGGTGCCGGGTTCGCACTCGGCGCGGTCGCGGTGGCGATGGGCGGGCGCTGGCGGACGGTCCAGGTGGTGTTATTGTTGGTCTTTATCTTCGTGACAAATCCGACCGCGGCCCATGCCATCGCCCGTGCCGCCTACGAATCAGGCGTTTCGCCGTGGGGCCGTGAACAGTTCGAGGAGGGTGAGGACGCATGACGCCGGGCGCGTTCGAGGTGTCGCTAGCGGCGTTCATCCTGGTGACGGCAGTCGGGACCGCCGTGCTTCGTGATGCCCTTTCGAGCATCATCGTCTTCGGCGCCTACAGTCTGGGCATGGCCGTCCTGTATGCGTTCCTCCTGGCGCCCGATGTCGCGCTCACCGAAGCCGCAATCGGTGCCGGCGTCACGACAATCCTGCTCGTGGTGGCCCTGTCGCGGACGAATCGAACCGACTCGGTGGCGACCCTGGCCGACATCCACTGGCCGGCTTTGGCCGTCAGTGCGGCCCTCGTCCTCGCGCTTGCCTGGACGTTCCTCGAGTTTCCCGTCGTCGGCACGCAGGAGGCGATCGCGTGGGCAAACGACGCCGTGAGTCAGCACTACCTCGCCGAAGCGTATGCCGAAACGGGCGTGGAGAACGCGGTGACGGCCGTCCTGGCCGGCTACCGTGGCTTCGACACCTTCGGCGAGGCGGTGGTCGTGTTCGCCGTCGGAGCTGGAGTCTTGCTCGTCCTCAACAGGGAGGGATATGCATGAGTGAAGCCGATCCCACCCGCCGGGCATACACCGAGAGTCCGATCATCCTGACGGCGGTCCGCGTCGTCGCGCCGTTCGTGTTGACCTATGGCCTGTTCATCACCTTTCATGGGACGAGTTCCCCAGGCGGGGGGTTCCAGGGTGGGGTCATCATCGGTGCCGTCGTCTTCCTGTTGGCGTTCGCCTTCGGCATCGATCCGACGCGAGCGTGGGTTGGCCATCGGACGATGGTGGCCCTCGCCGCCGGCGGGGTGCTCATCTTCGCCGGGATCGGCCTCGCTGGAGTGGCCATGGGCGGAGCGTTCCTCGAGTACGAGCGCTTTCCGATCCCGGATCCGTCGAAATGGGGGATGGAGGCCGTTGAGATCGGCGGGATCGCAGCGATCGTCGCCGGCGTCGTGATGGCGCTGTTTTTCGTCACGGAGGCTGGGTACGACCGGGGTGACTCGCCGTGATCGAGGCGTTCCTCGATCGGTTCCTGTACATGCTCGTCGCCGTCCTCTTGGGTGTCGGGCTGTATATGGCGATTTCGGCCCCGAACCTCCTCCGAAAACTCATCGGGGTGAACCTGCTCCAGACGGCGGTGTTTCTGTTGTTCATCACGATGGCGTACGTCGATGGCGGGGCGGCACCGGTGCTTTCCGGCTATGCCGGCGAGGGCGTCCATGCGAGCCCGCTTCCACAGGTGATCGTCCTGACGGCGATCGTCGTTGGGGTGGCGGTCACCGCCCTCGGGTTGGCCCTCATCGTTCGGCTTCATGCGCAGTACGGCTCGATTGAGGAGGACGTGATCGAGGAGGTGCGCCGTAATGACTGACCTGGCCTGGGTGCTTCCGGTACTCATCGCGGGACCGATCGTGGCCGCGGCGCTCGCCCTCGTCGCCGGTCGGTGGCGGCCGATCGGGCGCCCCATCGCCCTGCTCACGACGGTGGCCCTGTCAGCCATCGGCCTCGCCCTCGCGGTGCGCGTCCAGGCGATCGGACGCATCCAGCACGAACTCGGCGGGTTCCCCCGGCCGATCGGTATCGAATTGGCTGTGGATGAGTTGTCGGTGTGGTTCGTCGTTTTGATCGGCGTTGTCGCGACGGCCACGCTCGTGTATGGCCATCGCGTCGGCCCCGACAGACCGGCCTTTTACAGCGTACTCCTCCTCCACGTCGGGGGGTTATTGGGCATGACGGTCACCGCGGATCTGTTCAACCTGTTCGTCTTCCTCGAAATCACGAGTATCGCGACGTACGCCCTCATCGCGACGCGACAGACCCCACCGGCCGCCCTCGCCGCCCTCAAGTACCTGATCGTCGGAACAGTCGGCTCCACCCTCTATTTGATCGGCGTCGGCTATCTCTTTGCAGCGACGGGGACGTTGAATATGGCGGATATGGCCGCGGCTCTCGCCGGCGGTGGCTCCACCGCGGCGGGGGCGCCGTTGTATGAGTCGACCCTCGTCATGGCGGCCTTCGCGTTCATGGTCGTCGGCTTTGCGACGAAGATGGCGATCTTCCCCCTGCATAGCTGGCAGCCCGATGCGTATAGCGAGGCCGATGACACCGTCTCGATGATCGTCGCGGCGCTCGTCGCGACGATCGTGAGCTATGCCATGATTCGGGTCTTTTTCAGCGTCTATACTATCTCGTTCTTCGAGGCCGTGCCCGTGGCCCGGTGGACGCTGGTGGGCCTCGGATTGGGTAGTATCGTCATCGGCAGCGGACTGGCAGTGTTACAGGACCGCCTGAAACGGATGCTCGCGTACTCGTCGGTCGCGCAGTTCGGCCTCGTACTCGCGGCCATCGGGGCGGCGGCCGGACCGGGTGGGTCCCGCTATGCACTGGCCGGGGCCGTCGTGCACCTCCTCGGCCATGCCGTCGTCAAAGGTGGCCTCTTCGCCGGCGTCGGGGCCGTCGGGGTGGGTGAGGCCTCCCGCCGTATGACCACCTACGTCGGGCTGGGTCGCCGTCGGCCGATACTCTCCGTGGCGATCGCCGTGCTCGGGTTGACCCTCGTTGGCGTTCCCCCCACGGTCGGCTTCGTCGGCAAGTGGTTGATCGCCATCGGTGCACTCGAGACCGGCCACTGGCTGGTCACAGGCGGTGTCGTCGCCACGACATTATTGACGCTCGCGTACGTGGTGCGCATCCTCGAGCGCGCCTATTTCCGCACGGCATCTCAGGGCACGGCCGTCGCCACTGATGGCGGCCTCACTCGAGTGCCGGCAACGATGACGGCGGTCGTCGTCCTGGCCGCGATCCTCGGCGTGGCGCTCGGGGCGGCCGGCGGGACCCTGTATGAGTTCCTGGCGCCGTATCTGGTGGAGGTGCTCCCGCAATGAGTACGGCGGTCGCTGCCCTCCGGCCGGGGCTGGCGGTGCTTGTGAGCCTGCTTGCGATCGTCGCGATTCTCCTTACCCGCCACCGACCGAACCTTCGCGAAGCGAGCTCGCTCGTGGCTGCGTTGGCCAAGTTCGGCATCGTGGCGAGCATGGTCCCCGCGGCACTTGACGGACGGATCCTGGAGTTCCGACTCGAGGGCCTTCTCCCGGGCATCGATTTCGGTCTCCGGGCTGACCCACTCGGGCTCGTCTTCGCGTTGTTGGCGAGTCTGTTGTGGATCGTGACGACGCTGTATTCGATCGGCTACATGCGTTCGCTCGATGAGCACAGCCAAACGCGGTATTTCGCCGCATTCGCCGGCAGTCTCAGTGCGGCCATCGGCATCGCCTTCGCGAGCAATTTGCTCACGATGTTCATCTTTTACGAGGTGCTGTCGGTGGCGACGTACCCACTCGTCGCCCATGACGAAACGCGAGACGCCCGTCTTGCCGGCCGGAAGTACCTCCTGTATACGTTCTTCGGCGGGGGGGTCGCCGTCATGGCCGGCACGGCGGCCGTCTTTTGGCTCACTGGGACAGTCGGCGACCCGACGACGGCCTTTGCCGCCGGTGGGATCGACGCCTTGGCGACGGCTGCCGAAAGCCAACCCTGGCCGGCTCGTGTGGCATTCGGGCTGCTGGTGACCGGCTTTGGCGTCAAGGCGGCCGTGATGCCATTGCATTCCTGGTTGCCGGATGCGATGGTCGCCCCGACGCCCGTCTCGGGGTTGCTCCATGCCGTTGCGGTCGTCAAAAGTGGGGTCTTCGGCATCGCCCGCGTCGTTCTCGATGTGTTCGGGTTGGATCTCGTCGGCGACATAGGGGGTGCCTGGCCGCTGGCGGTGGCCGCGGCGGCGACCCTCGTGGTGGCGAGCGTGATCGCCCTGAGACAGGACAACCTCAAGCGTCGACTGGCGTACTCGACGGTGAGTCAACTGTCGTATATCGTGCTCGGGCTCGCCGTCGCGGCGATCGGTGGCGCGCAGTTAGCCGTCACCGGCGCCTTGTTGCACATCCCGGCGCATGGCTTCATGAAGCTCACCCTGTTTTTCTGCGCCGGCGCGATCCACGTCGAGACCCACACTGACGACATCAGCGAGCTGGCCGGTATCGGCAAACGAATGCCGCTGACGATGGCCGCGTTCGCCGTCGCCGCGGCCGGGATGGCGGGGATCCCACTCCTGGCCGGCTTCGTCAGCAAGTTCTATCTCCTCGCGGGCACGATCGAGGCGGGGACGCTCGTCTTCACGGTCGCGCTTTTGGCGTCGGGAGTGTTGAACGTGGCCTACTTCTGGCCCATCGTCTACGCCGCGTTCTTCGAGACACCAGATGGCCGGCCCGACCCGAAGCCGGTGTTAGCTCATCGACCTGGTGGGACGGTCCGCGCTGCCGACGGCGGTGCCGCAGGCTGGGCGCGACGCAGCTGGCGGGGCACGGAAAGCACGTGGTTCATCCTCGGTCCGATCCTCTTCGTGGCGGTCGGGTCGGTCGTCCTCGGACTCGTCCCAGCACACGTGGCGTTCCTCGAGTTGATTGACGCCGTCGTGGAGGTGGTGCTCCCATGAGCGAGCTGTTCACCGCTGTCCCCCCAGCCCTCATCGTTGGCGTGGTGGCGGCCCTTGCCGCGGTCCTTTCCCGCAGGAGAGCCCATGTACTCGGCCTGTTTGGGACGGTGGCCACCCTCGCCTTCGTGTGGCTCGCACCGGATGGCAGCCACCTCGAAACGACGTTGTTCGGCTTCGAGGTCGTCCTGTTTCAGGTAGATGGTATCTCGCGATTGATGGGCCTCATCTTTGCGTTCATCGGCGCGGCGGCGGTGCTCTATTCCGTGGGAACACGCGTTGAGGCTCGCCAGACGGCCATCGCGCTCTCCTACGTCGCGACGAGCCTCGGTGCCGTCTTTGCCGGGGACTGGCTCACCCTCGTGTTCTTCTGGGAGTTGATGGCCGTCACGAGCACCGTGTTGGTGTGGCACTACGGTGGGCGGGCGATCCGGACCGGCTTTCGGTATGCGATCATTCACGGCATCGGCGGTAACCTCGTGCTCGGGGCGGTCCTCTGGCACTACGTCGAAGCCGGGACGTTCCTCATGTCGGCCGACCCGACGGGCATCGCGGGCGGCATGCCGGCGTTGTTGGCCGCACTCGGTATCGGCATCAACGTCGGGTTCGTCGGGTTACACACGTGGTTGCCGGATACGTACCCGAGTCCGCACGTCGCGGCAAGCGTCTTCCTGTGTGTCTATACCACGAAGACCGGGGTGTATGCGATGTATCGCGCCTTCCCCGAGGGTCACCTTTGGATCGCGTACATGGGCGGGGCCATGGCAGTCTTCGGCGTGACGCTCGCCTTATTCCAGTCGGATATGCGCCGGTTGTTGTCCTTTCACATCCAATCCCAGGTAGGGTATATGGTGGCCGGCGTCGGGATCGGGGCTTCGCTGGCGACGGCCGGGGCCTTCGAACACGTCTTCAATCACATTCTCTACAAGAGCCTGCTCTTCATGGCGGTCGGAGTGATCATCTACCGGACCGGAACGGAGAATCTCTACGAACTCGGCGGGCTTTGGCGGGAGATGCCGATCACGGCGGTGGCGTTCGCGATCGGCGCCCTGTCGATTTCGGGCTTCCCCGGCTTCAATGGCTACATTTCGAAGGGGATGGTCATGGATGGCGCCATGTACGCGGGCCACGAACCGTTGTGGCTCTTGTTGTTACTCGGGGGACTGGGGACGTTTCTGTCCTTCATCAAGCTCGGATATTACGCGTTCCTCCATGGCGACACCGACAGACTGGTCCGCGACGCTTCCACTCCACAAGCACTCGCGATGGGTTCGGTTGCGGCCCTCTGTGTTCTCTTGGGCGTGGCGCCGGGGCTCCTCCACGGCATCGTCCCGCAGACCCCTGCTGACCTCCATCACTTCGGAACGAGCCACCTCGCGAAAGGCTTCGGGCTGGCGATAGCGGGGGTCCTCGGGTTTGTCGTGGTTCGCCCGTCACTCTCGTCCATCGGCTCGGTGGCTGGCATCGGGCCCACGCTACATCGCGCCGGCTTCGTCAGTGGGCGCCTCACGATGCTAGCAGTCACGGAGACGTACGCCCGGGTGGATCAAACGGCGGCTTCCATTGCCACCACCGGCTATGAAACGGCGGCCGACCCCGTCGGAATGATTTCCCGGGTACTCGATCGCTTCGAGGCCGATTCGTGGCTCGGCGCCCGGTCGCCGGCCCGGAAGAATGATACGACGTACCATCTCCGGTTAGGAATCGGCGGGACGCTGTTAGTGATGGCCGCAACCGTGACCCTCGTACTCGTAATCGTCGTCGGCTAACAGCTCCGGTGCCTTGATACCGGTTCGGGGTGGGAACCCCGGTATGGATCGACTCAGGGCGTCGCTAACGGATGTGCCAATCGTCTCGATGGAGGACTACCAGTACTTCGTTCATCCCCTCACAGACGGCGTTCCCGCAATCGATCCGGCACTATTGCGGGATGTGGCCAACGAGATCATTCGACGCGTCTCATTCGACGGGGTCGATTACATACTCGCGCCCGAGGCCATGGGCATCCACCTCGGGACGGCCGTCTCACTCCAAGTCGACTGCCCGCTGGCGATCGCTCGCAAGCGGTCGTATGACCTCCCCAGCGAGGTGAGCGTCGCCCAGTCGACCGGGTACGATGAAAACGAACTCTTCATCAACGGGATCGAGGCGGGCGATACAGTCGTCATCGTCGACGATGTCGCCAGTACGGGCGGCACGCTTCGCGCGCTCCGAGCCGCCCTCGAGGAGATCGGTGCCGAACTCCGGACGGCAGCGATCGTCTTCGACAAGCGCGATCAGCTGAGTGAGGCTGGCCATGTGGGGGAATCCGTCACCGGTGTTCTGGCCGTTGCCATCGAGGACGATACCGTGGTATCACGGGCAATCGAGCCGTAGTGGGGTCCCGATCGATTGCCGATTATCACGGACAAGGGCCCAACCGACTATCGCGCGGAGGCTCTCACCCGGTCGCGAGTTCGACTGAAAACGTCTTTCCTGTCCGATAGTTTTCGTTTCGATCCAAAACGAATCCGGTCCCCAACACCGGCGGTGTCGGGCCGGCTCCGGCCCGCTGCTGCCGTGTGAATGTTGCACAATCAGAGGTTATAAATAGTGCTAAACATATCTTCGTCACATGCCATCCAGGAGGAATCCAACCGGCCGGACACGCCGTGAACTAATGGCCATCATGGGCATCGGTGGAGCAGCTGGTTTGGCAGGATGCCTTGGCGACGACGGTGATGGTGGAGATGAAACGCCGACTCCGACGGAGGATCCCGGCGGCGGTGATCAAACACCCACGCCGACTCCCCCACCAGCCGAACGGCAGGTGATGGGGACGTACCGTTCAGGCATCTCGAGTGACGGTGATACGACGATCCCATTCCTGATCACGGACACGACGTCCGGGAACATGGTGTCGTTGGTGCTTGATGGGGCGTACGCGGTCACCTCCAATGACCAAATCATGCCCCTGTGGATGGACTTGACGACGGAAGATTCGCAGGTCTTCACTGCAGAGCTGCGAGACAACCTTCAGTGGAGTGATCCATACGGCGAGATGACGGCCGAGGACTGGGTCTGGTACATCCAGAACATCCATCAGTCCGATTGGGCCGCGTCGGTGGATGCGTCCAGTTGGGAGGGAATCAGCGTCGAACGGACCGGCAATTACACGTTCGAGATTGACGTCGGTGCAGTGATTCCATCGTTCCCGCTTCAGCCGACCCTATGGGGCGCCCAGATCGCTCCCAAGTCTCTCCTCGAAGACTATGTGTCCAATCAAGACCTCGAAGGGATCCAGACGGACGAGGATCTCGTCAACCTGACGTACACGGGCAACGTCGGCCCATACACGCTCGACGAGTGGGAGCGTGACTCGGCATGGCGGACGGTCCGTAATGACGAGTACTACATGCGCGATCTTGATGCGAGCGACTTCCCCGATTATCTCAGTGATGAGGAGATCGAGGCCTGGCAGGGATCGCCGTACTTCGAAGGCTACGAATACAGTATCATCCCGGAAGAGGCGACCCGGCTCTCCGCACTCCGCACAGGTGACATCGACAACGCGACGATTCCCGGCCAGCGGGTACCGGAATTCCAGCAGGCCGTTGATGATGTCTACGTTAATCTTGCCCCACAGCCGTTCCTGGAGATCCTCGCATACGCACAGCGGACCAGCGGTTGGGAGGAAATGAGCGATGCTGACCCAGAATACGATGGGCCCGGCATCGCCGATTACGGCAATCCGAACGCTGACCAGATTCGTGGGGCGGTTTCGATGTCGATCGACAAACAGTTTGTCGCCGACGTCATCAACAACGGTCTCGCTGACCCCGCGCAGACCTTCCAGCCCGAGTGGTCACAGTTCTACGGCGACGAAGGTGTGACCGAATACGGGGTTGGTGATACGTACTCCCACGATCAGGCCCGAGAGATGCTCGAACAGAATCTCTCTGACGGCTACGGTTACGACAACGGCACGCTCATTGCTCCCGAGGGTCATGATCGGTGGGACGCTGAGCAGGTGACGCTTCAGGTGGTTCACACGGCAGGTAGCCAGACCAACCAGGACATCGCGGAGCGCATGCTCCAAGAGCTTTCGAACGTCGGGATCGATATCGAAATCAACAGCGTCGTATGGGAGACGCTCCTCGGGCAATACCTGCCGGGCGACCTGATTGAAGGCGTGGACGAGCCGACGTACGGTATCGGCCCTGGTACGGAGAATCCCGGCCATCCACACGAAACGGTCAATCTCCAATCGTGGGACATTCAGTTCGGCATTGGATTCAACACGTATCCACGGACCCCGTCCTCGACGGACGTGTTCTGGACGAAGGAAGCTGCACTGAACTACTACGGCTATCGGCCACCCACGAACATGGGGCCGAACAGCGACATGACGATGCGGGAGATGTACGACACCGCCGCAACGGAGGCCGACCTCGAGTCTCGCCGGCAGATGTTCATCGAAATGTTCAACCAGTTGAGTGCGGATCAGCCGGTGAACTTCTTCCTGATGGGCGTCGACACGCCAGGTTACCGTAACCGGGTCGTCGGCCCGACCGAGGAGTTCGGCTACGGCTGGGACTACCAGACGAACTACTTCGACCCCGAGATCGCCTAACGAGAACCAACCATCGGGTCCCCGCCCGAAAACCAGGACAACGTTAATCTACGCCCCTCCCCTAATACAGTACATATTCACACATGAGCATGAAGTGGTACATCGGCCGGCGTGTGCTGTGGTCGTTTTTCGCTGTCTGGGTCGTGCTGACGGTCACGTTCGGACTGATGTACATCACCCCCGACTACCAGGCACAGGACTTCGCGTTTCAGGCGGCCCAAGAAGGGGGCGATCCACAAGAGGCGCTTGAAGCCTATCAACAGGCGCGTGGCACGGATCGGCCCTTCTTCGAACAATACCAGGAGTACATGCTGAACTTCCTGTCGTTCAATTGGGGGTGGTCGCACTCACGCTCACAGCCCGTCATGGAGGTACTCGCTAACGCGTATCCGTACTCCCTGATGTATGGCGTGCCATCGATCATCATCTCGGTCATCCTCGGGCTGTTGATTGGCCTGTACTCGGCGACGCATCAGTACACGAGGGCGGACTACGCAGCCACGTTCTTCGCCTTCTTTGGCCTGTCCATCCCCGACTTCTGGTTCGCCATCATCCTGTTGTTGATCTTCGGGGTGATACTGGGATGGGTGCCGATCACGTTCCAAACCGACGTGGCCACCTTTAGTTGGGACAATGTCAGGCAGTTAATTCTGCCAGTGACAGTGTTAACGCTGTCATCAATCGCGGGGATGATGCGGTATTCCCGGGCGGAAGCGTTAGAATACGTGGATGCGGAGTTCGTCAAGACGGCGAAGGCCAAAGGTGCTAGCAGTCGGAGCATCCTCTACAAACACATTTTCCGCCCCGCCGCCGTTCCACTGTCAACCCTGCTGGTGAGCGATCTGCTCGGGATCATCTTCGTGGCCTCTTACCTGGTCGAGGTTGTCTTCGCCATCCCGGGGCTCGGGTACGTCTCGTATGACGCCCTCGTCAATCAGCAGGATACGCCGCTTGTCCTGGCAACGGTGTTGATCCCTGCCTTCCTGGCGATCATCGGAAACCTCATGCAGGACATCGTGTACACGATCCTTGATCCACGTATCGACTACGGCGATAGGTAAGTATGGCAACGGAAGATACCGACATCGAATTCGAAGACGTAGAATGGGACGAATTGCAAACGGCCACGCGCCTGACACGGCGTAACATCGGATTGGCCATTTCCCTCGCCGTGTACGTCGGGGTTTTCATATACGATCGGTTGTTGATCCCTGGTGAGGATTTCCTGCCGATTGACGGCGTGCCCGTGTTGGAGAATCTCGAATGGGCGATAGGGGCGACCGATTACCTGTACATCCTTACTCTCATCTTCGGGTTCTTCTACATCGTTGTACCGCTGTATCAAAACAAGCGGATGACGATGTTTTACTGGCGGCAGTTTCGCAAAAATCGGGCCGCAGTCATTAGTCTCATCTTCCTCGGGATTATCTTCCTGATGGGGACCTTTGGCCCGATATTTTTGGATCCGCCATCGTTTGACGCGTACCGGGCGTTCCAGCCCCCGGTGGGCTTTTCGATCGAGTCGTATGTGATCCCCGGCTCGACTGGGCAAGTTGAGCAGTTCTGTGCCGGGAACGTCCAGGCGGTCCCCGGCGAGGCCTATAGTATGTGTCAGGGGTCGTGGGCCCACCCACTCGGTACGACCAGTCAAGGGAAGGACATCCTCATTTCGGCCATTTATGGGATGGAAATCAGCATGCAGGTCGGCCTGGTTGCCTCGTTGATCGTCATCGTCCTGGCAACGATCGTCGGGACGGCGTCGGCGTACTTCGGCGGCCTCGTCGATGAGGTTCTGATGCGCTGGGTCGACATCCAGCTCACGTTCCCCGTGTTCTTCCTGTACCTCCTACTGGTCTACCTGTTCGGAGGCAGCCTCTTTTTGATGATCATCATCTTTGGTGGCCTTGGCTGGGGCGGCATTTCACGGATCGTTCGTAGTGAAGCCCTTCAACGGCGCGAGGAGGAATACGTCCAAGCGGCCAAAGCGGCAGGGGCCGGCAGTGGCTGGATCATGCGGCGCCATCTCGTGCCGAACGTCTCCAACAGCGTCATCACCGCAGCGACCCTGTTGATCCCGGGCTTCATACTGACCGAGGCCGCGCTTTCATTCCTGCAGTTGGGCGATCCGACGATCCCCTCGTGGGGTCGGCTGATCGCCGACGGGCGCGGCCAACTTCAGGATGCCTGGTGGATCTCAACGATCCCCGGGTTCTTCCTGTTCTTCACGGTGTTGGGCTTCAACTTCCTCGGGGATGCGCTTCGGGATGCGTTGGATCCGCGGATGGAAGGTGGTGAACACTAATGAGCAACGAAGAGGAACCCCTGCTTTCGGTGCGAAATCTCAAGACCCACTTCGACACGGACGAAGGCTTGGTATACGCGGTTGACGGCGTTGATTTCGACGTATACCGGGGCGAAACCCTCGGTATCGTCGGAGAGAGTGGAAGTGGCAAAACGGTATCGAGCGAATCAATCACGCGGTTGTTCGACAGTCCGCCCGGAGAAATCGTCGAAGGGGAGGTTCTTTTCGACGGTCAGGACATCACCGAGATGAGCGAAGACGAGCTTCGAGACATCCGTGGTGGCCGAATCAGCCATATCTTTCAGAACCCACAGGGTGCGTTAAATCCCGTTTACACCGTCGGCTGGCAGATTCGCGAGGCGATTCACCTCCATCAAGATGTCACTGACGAGGAGGCCAAACAGCAGGCCATCGAACTCCTCGAACAAGTCGGGATTCCGGAGGCGGCGTCGCGCGTCGATGACTACCCACACGAATTCTCCGGTGGGATGAAACAACGCGTTATTATCGCGATCGCGCTCGCGTGTCAACCTGATTTACTCATCGCCGACGAGCCGACGACGGCACTGGATGTCACTATTCAGGCCCAAATCCTCCGCTTGTTAAACGATCTGCAAGATGAACTCGATATGAGTATCATCTTCATCACGCACGATCTCGGCGTCGTCGCGGAGGTCTGTGACCGTGTCGTCGTGATGTATGCGGGCAAGGTGATGGAACGCGGTGATGTCTTCGATATCTTCGAGGAAACGGCCCACCCCTACACGCGGGCGCTCCTCGAGTGCCTGCCGGGCGAGGGTGGCTCGGGTGGAATCCCCGGACAGTTACCGGACGTGATGAATCCGCCGTCTGGCTGTCGCTTCCACCAACGGTGTCCGTATGCGATCGATGAGTGTAAAACCGGTTCACAACCGCCGTTCCACCAGGTCAGTGAGGGTGACGACGATCACGTCGTTTCTTGTGTCCACTACCGCGAGGACATGGATCCGTCCATCCTTGACGAACCAACACCCAGTCCGGATTATGCCGAGGCATCCCGCACCGACGGAGGTGAGCCCCAATGACGGTCAACCGTGAGGAACAGCCGCTCTTGATGGTCCGCAACCTCAAAAAGCACTATCCGATCACCCGCGGCATGTTGAAACAGGAGATCGGACGGGTTCGGGCCGTCGACGGCATCAATTTCGATATCTACGAGGGTGAAACCGTCGGGCTCGTCGGCGAGAGCGGCTGTGGCAAATCGACCGCTGGGTCGACGATCATCCGCCTCGAAGAGCCGACCGAGGGTCGGATCATCTTCGACGGGGACGACATCGCCCAGTACAATAGCCAGCAACTCAAGCGGTTCCGCCGTCGGGCGCAGATCATCTTTCAGGACCCCGAATCCAGTTTCGATCCGCGCATGAGCGTCGGCGAATCCGTTGCCGAACCGTTGTACGTTCAGGGCCTAACCGATCGGGAGCAACGCCGCCAGATCGTCATGAACCTCCTCGAACGAGTCGGCCTCAATCGAGAGGATTACAACCGGTATCCCCACGAGTTCTCCGGTGGCCAAAAGCAACGCATCGCCCTCGCGCGGGCCCTCGTGGTGAATCCAGACTTCATCATCGCTGACGAACCCGTCTCAGCGCTGGACGTTTCGATCCAGGCGGAAATCCTCCAGCTCATTGACGACCTCAAGGAGGAATTCGGCCTCTCGCTCCTCGTGATCAGCCACGATCTCGGCGTCATTCAAGAGATCTGTGATCGCGTCGCCGTGATGTATCTCGGCGAAATCGTCGAGATGGCCCCCACCGACGAGCTGTTCTCGGATCCGAAACACCCCTATACGCGGGCGCTGTTGTCGGCCATTCCGACACCGAACCCCCGGGAGCGCGGGATGGGGACTGAACTCCATGGTGACGTCCCGAGTCCGTCCTCGCCGCCCCCGGGATGTCGGTTCCACACCCGGTGCCCGGAGGTCATCCAGCCGGAAGGATACGAGTTCGACCAGGACGTGTGGCAACACGTTATGCACCTCCGTGAGGGGCTTCGACAAGGGATCGACCTCGAGAGCATTCGCGAACTCATCGTCGCGGAAACCGACGCTTACGAGGATCCAGAGGAGGTGACCGAGGCCGAAATCAAAGACGGGATTCGCCTCGAATACGAGTTACCCGATTCGCTGAGCGATCCTGACGCCGAGGCCGTGATGAGCGATGCGATCGATGCGGTCGTCGCTGGAGATCAGGAGGGTGCGATCGAATTGCTGAGTACGGAGTTCGAGACGATTTGCGAGGTCGAAACGCCGGAGCTGTCCCTCATTGACGACTTCCATAGGGCCAATTGTCACTTGATTACCGCTGAGGAGACGATCACCGAGGACGCCCAGATCGCACAGGATTGAGCGGTGTGGATCGCTGCTTCTGATCGGTTCGCCATCGCATAAAACGGTGAGTAGCGGGTGGTAGATTTGAACTACCGATCTGCGGGTTATGAGCCCGCCGGAATCTCCTGGCTATCCTAACCCGCTACCTGATTCGTAGCTATCGACCGCACATTAAGGATTGGTTTTCCGGTCGCCGTCACCGACCGACGCGCCAGGTAAACAGCGTCTCGAACGTGTAATTGACGACGAATCCACAGCCAATACCGACGGCGTTCGCGGCGAGATATGGCATCCCCGCCACCCGCACGAGGACCGACAGGACGGCCGTCGCGACGAGGATCCCACCGATGCGGACGAGGTTCGAGCGCACGAGCCGGGATCCTACAGACCGATGTGAGTCTTCCCCCCAGTCGGCGAACGTCCAGCGGTCGTTCACGAAGAACATCACGATGATGGCCGTTTCGGCACTGGCGAGTTTGGCCACTTCGAGGGGCGCCGACGCGACCTCGATCAACGCGGTCAGGACGGTTTGGTCGATGAGAAACCCGGCGAGGCCGACGATGAGAAAGCGAGAAAAGCGCTTTTCGGAAACGAGACTATCAGGTAGTCGGTCGGTCATTGTCATGGCGATTCCGCCTCCGTTGCCACCCGATCCACGAGGAGGTTCTCCCCCGGTCGAAGGCGATCGTGACCGCGAATCCGGGTGCGGACGACTCGACCGAGCACGCCAGTGAGCGTCATCGCTGTCGATAACGGTGAGACCGTTGAGCCGGGTTCGTCACCCCACGTGAGTGGGACTTCGATAAGGTGACAGTCCTCCCGATCCGTCCAATACAGCGCATCGAGATCCCAGCCGAAGCCCGGTTCGACGAGGTGACGCCGGATGCGGGTCCAGGCGGGTCGCGTGAACGCCTTGGCGCCGCATTGAAAGTCCGTTAGCGCCAGACCCGTCGTAAGCCGTGCCAGGTGCACGAAGCCGGTACTCATCACGCGACGGGCCCGAGACGGATGCGTCGTGACGGTTGCTTCGGGGAGATGTCGTGATCCCACGGCGACATCCGCCTTCGCTTCATTGACGGCCGTCACGAGATCGCTGACGGATGATGGTGCCGTTGAGCCGTCCGCATCGACGAACGCCAAGACATCGGTGTCTAACGCTTCGAAGCCGGCGGTGATGGCCGCACCCTTACCGCGTCGCGCCGACGCGGTTCCGCAGGAGACGGGCAGCGCGGCAAGCGCATCGAGGGTTGCGTCCGTCGGTGCATCGAGTTCGATCCTGATGGTGGTCGGTTCTACCGTCTCGTGGAGGGCCGATACGTACGTCGTTAGCGTCGCTGGATCCGGCCGATAGGCCGGAATCACGATGCCGACATCGGGGGCCATCGGCGTTGTCGATCCTTGGCGGGGCCGGTTAATAGGTTCCCGTTTCCGCGGCGAGTGCATCGGCGGGGTTTACAGGGATCGGTCTCCGACGCCAGGATATGCAACTGGCCGCCATTGGGCTCTGGTTGCTGGCCGTGGCGGCGATCGGTTTGGTGTCGCTCCCGTTGGCGGGGTGGCTCGCCCCACGCAACGCCGCCCCGGCAGTGGCCGTGACGGTTGGCCTCGCGGTCGTTGGGATCGTCGGACATCTCGTCGGGCAGGTCGCCTTCGGTCTCGTCGCGTTCGGTGCTGGGTTTATCGCCCTTGTCGGGTTGTCAGCTCTCGCAATGCGACGCGGGTACACCGTGGAACGGTCGCGCTTTGTCGAAGCGGCCCTCGTTTTTGTCGCCGCGTTCGCGTTCGTTTTGGTCATCAGGGGCGTCGATCCATCCGCCGGCGTCTTGCCGTATTGGCGGGGAGAGAAGTTCCTCGATTTCGGCCTATTGAGCTCGCTGGATCGCGCCGGGACGTTGCCGCCACAGGACGTCTGGTTCGCCGGTGAGCCAGTCCGGTATTACTACGGCGGCCACATGCTGACCGCTCTGATTGCGGCGGCGACAGGCCTCCCGCCCGCCCTGGCGTACAATCTCGGCCTCGCGACGTTTTACGCCGCTCTCGTCTCGACGGCGTGGGGGCTCGCCGGGGCGATTGCGTCCCACGTCGGTGCGTCGCGTCGTCGTGGGGCGGCGCTCGGCGCCGTCTTTGTCGGTCTCGCCGCGACGCTTGAGACGACCGTCCGCCTGCTCGTGTGGTTGTTACCGGATGGGCCCGCTCGTGCACTCGTCGATGCGGCCGGGATGGATGCGTCCGCGCTCTCCTGGACGCCGGATGCGTTCAATCTCTTCGATGCGACACGGGTCATCCCGGTCGATCCCGGCGCGGCAGATCCGTTTCGCGCCGCTACGGAATTTCCGCTGTTCGCCTGGTTGAACGGGGACCACCACGCCCACATGCTGAGCCAGCCCTTCACGCTGCTCGTCGTCGTGGCGTTGTTCGCGTACTGGGTGACGCCAGCGACGCGTCGACGCCGCCGGCTCTTATTACTGGGTGGCGTCGTCGGACCGCTTGCCGGGTTAATCGGCCTGATCAATCTCTGGTCGTTCCCGACGATCGCCGGGTTGACCGCCGTGTTCGTTTATTTCGCACCTGCTTCGCCGACGAGCTTGATCGAACCGTCGATTCTCGATCGGTTCATCCCGGCGGAAGGCTGGATGGATGAAGTGAGTCGCCTCGCTGGCGCGCTCGTTGCTGCGGCGGGAGTGGCGATTGTGGGGGTTCTGGTCACGCTTCCGTTCTGGATCGACGTTGTCGTCGGCGGGCCACCGACATCGGTCCGTCCGTGGGGCGAGTCAACGCCGATTGGGCCGTTTCTCGTCGTCCACGGCGGCTTCCTGCTCGTGTTTGGGGTGGCGTTGAGTCGGTGGGGGTGGGTAACACTCGAGCGCGGACGATTCCTCGCTGCCGGGGTCGGACTCGCCCTGGCCGTGGGTTGGCTCCTTGGCGTGCCGGTCCTCGCACTGCTCGGATCGATCGGTCTCGTGACGTGGTACGGTCTCGTTCGCGACCGAGGGACCGGCGAGCTCTCCGTTGGGGCCGCATTGCTCATGGCAGGGGCTGGGATTCTCTTGATCATCGAAGTGGTCACGGTGGCCGGTGAACGCTTCAATACGATCTTCAAAGCGAGTGCTCATGTGTGGTTGGTGTGGTCGATCGCCGCGGCGGTGTTCCTCGCCCGGGTGAGTGATGGGTGGCCAATGGTCGAAGCCGATCGGGTGCGTCTTGCCCGTCGGGGTCGGGTGCTCGCGATCGTTGTCCTCGTGATAACCGGGAGCTTCGCCGTCCTCGCGGTGCCGGGACATTTCGGCGACGATCACGTCGTGGACGAGCCGACGCTCAACGCAACCGCCTATCTCGAGGAGGCCTATCCCGAGGAGGCCCCGGCGATCAGGTGGCTGAACGATCGGTCCGGTCAACCGACGATCGTCACCGCGGTGCCGGCTGGGTACTGGTGGCGGCCGGCGCAGGGGGAGGGCGCTGCAGCACCGGCCACGCTGTCGGGACTCCCGACCGTCCTCGGCTGGCATCACGAGCGACAGTACCGCGGCGACGCGCCGTTTGAGCGACGGTTTGCTGACGTCCAAGCGATCTATACGGGCAATTTCTCGACCCAACGAGCGCTGTTGGCACAGTATGATGTCGAGTATATCTATGTCGGCCCCGCCGAGCGCCAGCAGTTTCCGGCCTTGACGATCCGTCACTTACCCGACCTCGAGGTGGCCGCTGAGTTCGAAGCCGTTACGATCTACCGGGTGACGGAAGCGGCGTTGGATTCGTAACTGGGTTCAGGCAGTGAGTTCGCCCTTCGCTTGAATGACCTCGATGGCTTCGGCATCGACTCGCTCGACATCGAGGAAATGTGGAATATATTGGCGGTGTTCGAACGCCTCACGCTCGTCGTCATCACCCACGATGCACCATAACTGCACTTCGTCGGGGCCGTACCAGTCGCCGTTGCGCGTGACCGAAAAACACCGCAGGCGATCGCCGTCGAGGTCGATGACCCCGTCTTTCCGGATGCCGGGATCGCCGTGGATGATCAACCGTTTCATGGCCGGTATGCGGGCTGGCCGGCCATTAAGCGTACCGAAGGGCGCACCGGCGACCCAAACGGGTTATAAGGTGCCGTGCCATACGCCCCGCCAGGTAACTACTCATGGAGATGCCGCGTCGTCTCAATACGTACTGTCCTCACTGTCACGAGCACCACACCCACGAGGTCGAAAAGGTGCGTCGTGGCCAGGAGACGGGAATGAAATGGATCGATCGCCAGCGTGAACGCACCGACGGCATCGGCAATCACGGGAAGTTCTCGCAGGTGCCAGCCGGGGAGAAACCGACCAAGCGAACCAACCTCACCTATCGGTGTAGCGAGTGTGGCAAGGCCCACCGCCGCGAGGGGTGGCGCGCCGGCCGCCTCGAGTTTCAGGAGTGATTACTATGGCCGGGTCATTCATCACGGTTCGTTGTGGCGAGTGTGATAACGAGCAGACGATCTTTGGGAAAGCTTCTTCTCGTGTTTCCTGTGGCGAGTGTGGCGCCGACCTCGCGACGCCAACTGGTGGCAAGGCGGCGATCCACGGCGAGGTCGTCGCCGTCGTCGAGGAGCGATGAAGTATCAAGGCTGGCCGGAACCGGGTGAACTCGTTGTCGGCAAAGTCGAGGCCGTCGAAGATTTCGGCGTCTTCATTGACCTCGAACAGTACGACAAGGAGGGCCTCGTTCACATCAGCGAGGTGGCCAGCGGCTGGATCAAAAACGTCCGCGACCACGTCCGAGAGGGCCAAACGGTCGTCGCGAAGGTTCTCGATGTCGACGAAGAAAGCCAACAGATCGATCTCTCTCTGAAGGACGTCAATGACCACCAGCGGTCGGAGACGATTCAGGCCTGGAAGGACGAACAAAAGGCCGATAATTGGATGGAGTTGGCCTTTGGCGAGGACCTCTCGACCGAGCAGTACACTCGCATCGCCGAACAGTTCATCGACGCGTTTGGCAGTCTGTATGCCGGCTTCGAGGAGGCGGCGATCCACGGGGACGAGGGACTCGCCGATCTCGAGCTCGAGGCGGACGAACGCGAGGCCATCGTCGAGACGGCCCGCGAGAACGTCTCCGTTCCATATGTCGAAGTGACCGGCTACGTCGACCTCGAAGCCCCCGGTCCGGATGGCGTTGATCTTGTACGAGACGCCCTGCAGGCAGCCGTCGGCGATGATATCGACGAGGAAATCGACCTCGAGGTGCACTACGTCGGCGCGCCTGAGTACCGCATTCGGGTTCGCGCTCCTGATTACAAGCGCGCCGAAGCCGCCCTGGAGGAAAGCGTCGAGCGCGCCACGACCGCGATCGAATCGGCCGGTGGTGAGGCGGCGTTCCATCGCGATCGCCGCACCGAAGCGGCCGCCTAGGCGATGGCGGGGATTACAATCTGCGACGCCTGGCAAACTGAGCACGACCGACCGGTATATTCGATGGGTGAAACTTGTCGCATCTGCGGCGGGCCGACTCGACCCAGCGGCCCGGCGTCGTTCAATCCGAACGACCCATACGGGGAGTACCGACGGGCACTTAAACGGCGCAATCAGGAGTAGGCCACATGGACGAAATCGCCGTCGACGAGGTCGCCTCACCCGATCTCGAGTCGCCGGTACTGCTTGAGGGGCTCCCGGGGGTCGGCCACGTCGGTGCGTTAGCCGCCGGCCATCTGTTGGAGGAGTGCGACTCCGAGCTCGTTCGCCGGGTCCACTCGGAGCACTTCCCACCGCAGGTGATGATCGAGGACGAGGCGGTGGAGTTGACCGGCACGCGCATTCACGCAGTCGATCTCGACGGTCGTGACGCGCTCGTGCTCAGCGGTGAGCACCAACCCCAGACCCCAACTGGGCATTATCGCGTTGCGGAGGCCTATCTCGATGTAGCCGAGAGCTTCGGTGCCGAACGCGTCCTCTCACTCGGGGGTGTCCCAACTGGTGAACTTATTGACGAGTACGACGTGCTCGGCGCCGCCACCGATGACGCGTTGCGCGAAGAATTCGCTGAGATCGGCGTCTCATTCCGTGCTGACGAGCCTGCCGGCGGGATCGTCGGTGTGAGCGGCCTGTTACTCGGGCTTGGTGCACGCCGCGGGTTCGCAAGCGCCTGTCTCATGGGCGAGACGAGCGGCTATCTCGTGGATCCGAAATCGGCCGCAGCCGTGTTGGAAGTCCTGGAGGAAGCACTCGGATTCGAGGTCGACATGGGTTCGCTGGAGGAACGTGCCGAGGAGATGGAAGAGGTCATGCGCAAAATCCAGGAATTCGAGGACCAACAGACCCAAATGGACGTTCCGACCGAGGAAGACCTGCGGTACATCGGCTGAGGCATGGCGCCACCGGTGGTTCTCGACCTCGATGGGACGTTGACCCGCCCAGATGAGACGGCGATCGATCCGCGGGCACTCGATGATCTCCGCGCGTGGCCAGCACCGGTGGTGATAGCGACGGGGAAGGCGTTTCCGTATCCGATCGGGCTGTGTAACGTGATCGGGATCCCGCATCGGGTGATCGCCGAAAACGGCGGGATCGTCTGCGTCGATGCCGATATCGATATCGCCCAGGTGGCCGAGCGTATCGAGGGGTTTGTCAGCGCGTATCGTGATGCAGGCAAGGACCTCGGGTGGGACCCCCCGGATCTCGTCAATCGATGGCGGGAAACGGAGGTGGCGATTGCACCTGGGGCGGATCGTGCCGAACTGACGAACATCGCGTCGCGCTTCGACCTCGAGGTGGTCGACAGTGGGTATGCGTATCACGTCAAAGACCCAACCATTACGAAGGGGGCGGGCCTGGAGCGGGCGGCCCGCCTGCTCGGGATCGACCTCGCCGAGACGATCGCGATCGGCGATTCGGAAAACGACGTGTCGACGTTCGAGCGGGTCGGAACTGCCTATGCCGTCGCCAACGCCGATGCTGCCGCAATCGCCGCCGCGGACGAACACCTCGATGCGTCCCACTACGAGGGCACACGGTCGGTCTTGTCACGCGTTGGCGAGGGGGCGGTGCTTCATTGCAGTTAAATAGCTGCCAGCAGAATTTTCGCGGATATGTTCGCTTCTGTGGCGCCCCGAGTGAGTCGCACTCCCGGACCCCATACCGAGGGGCCCTCCCCGGGTGATGGCGATGGCCGGTGATGCCGAAGAAGCCGTCGAGTCCGGTGTCGGGACTGGTGAGCAGATCACCGACCCCGAAACCGCCCGCGAGACGGCGGTCCACCAACTGAACCGCGCCGCTGCGGAAATCGACGTCGACGAGAACGTCATCGAGCGTTTGCGCCACCCCGCTCGCGTGACTGAGGTCACCATCCCTCTGGAACGCGACGACGGCTCGGTCCAAGCGATCACGGGCTATCGCGCCCAACACGACAGCGTCCGCGGTCCGTTCAAGGGCGGACTTCGGTACCACCCGGACGTCACCAAGGAGGAATGTGTCGGGCTCGGCATGTGGATGACCTGGAAGTGCGCGTTGGTCGATTTACCATTCGGTGGGGCGAAAGGCGGTGTGGTCGTCAATCCGAAGGATCTCAGCGAGGCGGAAAAGGAACGCCTCACGCGACGCCTCGCCCAGGAACTCCGCGAGGTCATCGGCCCGAACCGGGACATTCCGGCCCCAGATATGGGGACGGACGCGCAAACGATGGCGTGGTTCATGGACGCCTACAGCATGCAAGAAGGCGAAACCAAACCGGGTGTCGTGACCGGCAAACCGCCGGAGATCGGGGGGAGTCTCGGTCGGGACGTCGCCCCGGGTCACAGTGTGGCCATCATCGCCCAACAGGCCATCGAGTATCACGGGAATGACCTCTCGGAGACGACCGTCGCCGTCCAGGGGTTCGGGAGCGTTGGGGCGAACGCCGCCCGCAAGCTTGAGGATCTAGGCGCCACCGTCGTCGCGGTCAGTGACGTGAACGGTGCCATCTACGATCCCGACGGGCTGGACACCTACGCCGTCAAGAGCCATGCCGAGAAACCCGGTGCCGTGCTCGAGTACGACGTACCGGAGACGCTCTCGAACGATGACCTGCTTGAGCTGGACGTCGATGTGGTCATCCCGGCAGCGATCGGGAACGTGATCACGGAGGCCAACGCTGACGACATCTCGGCGGATCTCGTCGTCGAGGGCGCGAACGGCCCGACGACCTCGCGTGCCGCGGACATTCTCGAGGCGCGTGACATCCACGTGATTCCCGACATCCTCGCAAACGCTGGCGGGGTGACGGTCAGTTACTTCGAATGGTTGCAGGATATCAGTCGTCGTCGGTGGGACCTCGAGCGCGTCGAGCGCGAGCTCAGAGAGGAAATGACGGCTGCCTGGGCTGACACAGTCGAGGCATTCGAAGAACACGATGTTCGATGGCGAACGGCCGCGTATATCGTCGCCCTCAGACGCGTCGAACGGGCTCACAAAACCCGGGGACTCTGGCCGTAGGGACCATCCGAAGCGTTTTCCGCCGATCCAGTGCTAGATCGAGCCGAATGGGGATCGACGAGGAGATCGAGGCGATCGAGGAGGAGATCGCCGAGACGCCGTACAACAAAGCCACCGAACAACATATCGGTCGGCTCAAGGCCAAACTCGCCGAGTTACGCGAAGAGCGCGAGCAACAGGACGCCGGCCAGGGGGGCGGTGAGGGCTACCATGTGGCGAAAACGGGCGATGCGACCGTGGCAATGGTGGGATTTCCAAGCGTTGGCAAGTCGACGCTATTGAACGCCTTGACGAACGCCGAGAGCGAGGTTGGGTCGTATGATTTCACGACGCTCGAAGTTAATCCGGGCATGGTCAGCTACCGCGGGGCCAACATCCAGCTGTTGGACGTGCCGGGCTTGATTCAGGGCGCCGCTGGCGGACGAGGCGGCGGTCGAGAAGTGTTGTCGGTCGTCCGCGCAGCCGATTGCATCCTCCTCGTGCTTTCACCCTTCGATATCGATCACTATACCGCGCTTATCGAGGAGCTCCGAGCCAATCACGTTCGCGTGGATGCCGACCCGCCCCGCGTGCGCGTGACGGAGAAACCACAGGGTGGCATCGACGTGACGACGACGGTGGATGTTCCCCTCGACGAGGAGACGATCATCGAGGTCGTGCGCGAACACGGATATGTCAATGCCGACGTTCATATCGCCGATCCGGTCGATGTCGATCGCCTCGTCGACAGCCTCATGGACAATCGGGTGTACGTCCCGTCGGTGACGGCCGTCAATAAGATCGATCTCGTCGACGAGTCATATCGCGAGACGGTCCATGAGAATCTCACCTCGGTCGGGCTCGATCCGGATGAAGTTGTCTTCGTCAGCGGGGAGACCGGTGCGGGCCTCGACGCGTTGCGCGAACGGCTCTGGAGCGAACTCGATCTAACGCGCGTGTATATGCAAAAACCCGGGGAGGATCCCGACTATGACGAACCGCTCGTGCTCACCGATGGGACGACGGTCGCGGACGCCCTCGAGCGCATCGGTGGCGATATCGCCGAGCGGTTTCGCTTCGGCCGGGTGACCGGTCCGAGTGCCGCCCACGACGACCAACGAGTCGGCCGCGATCACGAACTTGCCGACGAGGACGTGTTGCAACTCGTGTTGCGCCGGTAGGGACGAAGCCTTTTCGCCAGTCGCCGACCTCGATGGGCCTATGTCACCGGTGCTCGATGCTTCGCTGTCCGAGTTCCTCGCGACGATCGCCCCCGAGCCGGATCCGATTCAGGCGGAGATGGCCGATCGAGCCGAGCGTGAGGGGTTCCCGATCGTCGGCCCGACAGTCGGAGGCGTGTTCTATCAGCTGGCGATGATGCTCGACGCGACCCGAGTCTTCGAATTCGGTTCGGGCTTTGGCTATTCGGGATATTGGTTCGCACGGGCGCTTCCACCCGGTGGGCAGCTCGTGTTGACCGAACACGACGCCGACGAATTGGCCGATGCTCGGGCGTATTTCGAACGAGCCGATTTCCAGGCCGCAGTCGCCTTCGAAGAGGGCGATGCGATGGCGACGATCGATCGCTACGAGGGGCCGTTCGATCTCGTGTTGATCGATCACCAAAAGGAACGATACGTCGACGCCTTCGAGACCGTCGCTGATCAGGTGCCACCGGGCGGTGTCGTGCTCGCAGATAACGCCATCACGGCAGGTTCGCTCGATTCCGAGGGCATAATGCAGGGAGTCCTCGGAGGCGATGTCGAGCAGCTGGACGCGGCGTCGGCGGCGATCGTCGAGTATTTGCAAACCATCCGGGACCACGAGGCATTCATCGCTGGTGTCTTGCCGATTGGTTCTGGCGTGGCGGTCGCGGTGAGACGCCGGGACTGAGCACTTAAGTTTCGCCAGACCCTATATGGTCGTACGCGTGCACGGTCGCCTCCCAGGGCGCGATCGCCCGTAACCATGCGGACGGTCGTCGCGAAACGCGTCGATAAGGGGTCGCCGGACACGAGCGAAATCCGCGGGCTGGCCCGGGCGGCGGGCCACACGGTCGTCGACGAGGTGACGCAGGTTCGCTCGGCGGATCCGGCCCTCGAACTCGGCGCCGGTAAGGTCGCCGAACTGGCCACCCGAGTCGAACGTCGCGGGGCAGAGCTCGTCGTCTTCGCCAACCGACTCGGGCCGTACCAGACGTATAACCTCGGCCGCCGGCTCCCCGATGGCGTCCGCGTCATCGATCGGCATCGACTCATTCTCGATATCTTCGGTCAGCGCGCGCAGACGCGCAAAGCGCAGCTGCAGGTCGAACTGGCCGAATTGCGCTACGAATTGCCCCGCGCGGAAGCGAAGGCGAGCCTCGCCAAGCGCGATGAGCACCCGGGATTCATGGGGCTTGGCGAATACGACGAGAGTCGCAAACTCGACATCAACGCCCGCATCAGCCGCATTCGTGAGGAACTCGAGTCGATCGAGACCCGCGAGGCCGACCGCCGCGATCGTCGCCGGGATTCCGGGTTCGATCTCGTTGCGCTGGCGGGGTATACGAACGCGGGCAAATCCAGCCTGTTGCGCCGGCTCGCAACCGAGCTCGATGTCGACGAGAACGAGGGCCTTCACGACGATTTGGACCCGACGGCCGCGTCGAGCGACCGCTTTTTCGAAACGCTCGGAACGACGACGCGCAAAGCCGTCATCAATGAGCGTGAGGTGTTGGTGACCGACACGGTCGGGTTTTTCAGCAACCTCCCCCATTGGCTGCTGGATTCGTTCAACTCCACCCTCGAGTCCGTCTATCGAGCCGATCTCGTGTTGCTCGTGGTCGACGCCAGCGAACCGGTCGAGACGGTTCGGCGCAAACTCGTCGGATCTCACGATACCCTGAGTGAGCGCAACGAAGCCCCCATCGTGACCGTGTTGAACAAGGTCGACCGCATCGGCACAGACAAACGCGAGCGATTGACGGCGACGATCGAGGCGTTGGCCCCGAATCCGGTGGCGGTGAGTGCAACAGAGGGAACGGGTATGCAGACGTTGCGCGACCGCATCGTTGCGGAACTGCCCGACTGGCGCACGGAACGACTCGTCTTGCCCCAGTGCGATGCGGCTATGTCACACGTCTCCTGGCTCCACGACAACGCGCGCGTCGATGACGTCACCTACGGCGAGGAGAGCATTATTATCGAATTCGAGGCGAGTCCGGCCGTCCTCGCCAAGGCGCGGGATCGCGCTTCGTCGTTATATCCCGCGGCCGAGGAGCCCGCCTAACGAACCGTTGCAATCGCCGTCGGGAGGGCGGCGGCCACATCGCTTGCGAGAAAGCCCGTTGGCGTGTCTACAGCCAGTTCGTCTCCCGCAGTCCCGGTGAGCCACGCGGCGGCGGATCCGGCGGTGAGTGGCTCTGTTCGGGCGAGACAGGCGGCACACGCACCGGCGAGGACATCCCCTGTGCCACCGACGGTCATTCCGGGATTGCCCGTGCGGTTGACTCGGGTATCCGATCCGTCGGAGATCACGTCGTATCGACCCTTCAACAACACGGTTGCTCCGATCTCGGCGGCCGCTTCTCGAACCACGGTCTCGGCAGCTTCCCAATCAGCAGGTGTCGTAAAGCCCATGTCGGCGAATTCGCCGGCATGTGGCGTGGCGATGAGGGGGGTGTCCACCGTAACGTCCGGAAGCACGTCCAACGCATCGGCATCGACGACACCCGGCGTTTCGAGGCCTGACACGATGGTCCGAACCGCGTTCTGGGTCGTCTCAGCCTCCCCAAGGCCCGGCCCAAGGAGCACGACATCGGCTGCGTCGCGACTCGACGTCAACGCCTCGAGGTGGGATGGCTGAAGTCGATCGCCTGGCAGCGACGTGACGATGAGGTCCTCCGCGTAGCTCGCAACCGTGTCGGCGATCGCCGCGGGGACTGCGACTTCGACGAGGTCTGCCCCGGTCCGGAGGGCGGCCTGCCCGGCGAGCGCCGGGGCCCCCGTGTACGGGCCACCACCGATGACGAGGATTCGTCCGTGGTCGCCTTTGTGGGCTCCGGGATCGCGTCCGGTGACGGCAGCGACATCGCCAGGACCGACGAACCGCTCGGCGGCGCGAGGAATCCCGATATCCGCTACCGTAATCTCCGCCGAGACGGCTTGGAGCCCGGGTTTTCGGTCGTGAAACGTGACGACGTGGTCGGCATCGACCGCGATGTCAGCGACGTCTCCATCGTCGGGGTGCACGCCCGTTGGAATATCGATAGCGACGACCGCTCCCTCGCTCGCGTTGATCGCTGTGACGGCACTACGAATCGGCTCGCGGAGCGCTCCGGAGACCCCCGTGCCCAAGAGCCCGTCGACGATGACGTCCGCACTGAGGCTGGCAGGAACGTCACCGCCGGTCCAATATGTTTGGGGAATCTCACAGGTTTTGAGGACATCCCAGTTGGTCCGTGCGGGTTCCGCCGTGATGCGATCCGGATGACCCGCGAGATAGACGGTGACGTCATACTCGCTGAGAAATCGTGCGGCGGCGAAGCCATCGCCGCCATTGTTCCCGCGTCCGGCCACGATCGCGACCGACGCGCCCGGGGCTGCGAGCTGGCGCACCTCGTGTGCCACCGCATTGGCACTCGATTCCATGAGTTGGCGTTGTGAGACGCCAAGTGCAGCGGCGTTGCGGTCGATGGCCGCCATCCGATCACTGGTTAGCATGACTGCTCTCCGGGTGCCTGCGCGCATAAAACCGGGCGGTACACCCGTTAGGATGAGGCCGTACGGAGGTGATGAAATAGGTACGTCTGGGCGTACCCCGGATACGGGCCGAGGGCCGCTCGGATGGCCCGACTCGTCTCGGCGTACGAGTCATGGGCACACTCGGGGAAGTGGCGCTCGATGGCCCGATTGATCCAGCGATCCAGTGGCACTGGCTCCAGATCGCCTGCCCCGAACAACAGCGCGCAGTCGGCCACCTTCGGGCCGACACCGTGATACGCCGTCAGCGACTCGCGACGCGCTTCGTACTCGCCGTCGATAGCTTCGAGTGGGGGATCACCACCGGCGATCGCCGCGGCGGTTTCGCGAACGTAGGGAGCGCGATAGCCCAGGCCACATTCCCGCAGCGCCGCTTCATCGGCCGCGGCCAACGTTTCGGCCCGTGGGAAGCCGTGGATGGTTCGATCGGCAAAGGTGACCGTCGGGCCGAACTCCGCTTGTAGCGATTGAATCATTTGATGAATCCGACGGACGTGGACGTTCGTCGAACAGATGAACGTGATCAGGCCGACATATAGTGAATCTACGACGAGGCGCATTCCTTCATGCGCCGAAACGGCCTCTCGATACACCGGTCGCTCGGGACCGGCTTCGAGGATCGCCTCGAGGTCGTCGTCGAGCCGCAATAGCGACTGGAGATGGCGTTTGGCAGCCCCAGTCCCCTCGAATTCGAGCGCGTCCGCGCGTTCGCGCACTCGAATCACGGATCCTCGATGAACCGTTTCGTACCACGGTGTCGGGAACGTATCCGGGGGTGTGAATAAATCGCCATCGGCGCATCGCCAGCGGTACGTCTGCCCGCTCGCAAGCGTTAGATACAGATCGATCCCACCCTCGAGCTCGGCTTTCGGGATTCGACCAGCAACGTGGTTTTCGGGGTGTTGGGCGGTCATCGCGGGTGTCTCTCTAAAGCAAAGCCAAGTTTGATACTGATCCACGTAAAAGTGTCTTATAGCCATGGATTGCAGAGTTGTTGTGGAGGCGGCGGTGCCGGTGTACGATGTCGAAACGACCGACGAGGCAGTGCGCATTGCCATCTCGAAAACCGGCGAGATGCTGAACCCGGATCTGAATTATGTCGAGATCAACATGGGCGAGCAACAGTGCCCCCACTGTGGAGAACCGCTGGATCCGGCGTTTATCGCAGCGGATGAAAGCCTCGTCGCGTTGGATTTGGAAATGACCGTCTTTAACGTCGAGCGCGAGGAGCACGCCTCCCGCATCGCTCGAAAAGAGATCGGACAGCGCCTCGAAAACATCCCGCTCGAGGTGAAGACCGTCGAGGTCGTTGAGGACGAAGCCGTCGATGACGACGAAGGCGTCGAACCGGAGGCAGACATTGCCGAAGAGCCACTCGCTGAGGATGCGGACGAAGAGGACGTCCTCCCCGAATTCGAGGACCTGATCGAGTAATACGCCGTCAGAGCCGGTCAGTCAGTGGGTCATCGCCAGGGGGGGGGGACTGCTTCGAGAACGCTTCGGCTATCAGCAGTACTCGCGTCGCTACCTTGCGGGAGCGAGTTCAGTCGGCCGCGGCAGGAACAGGCTCGGCCGCGGTTTCGGACATTGACTCAGTAATACAATCCGCCAGCGCAAAAACAGCCGCCTTGTGTTCGGTTTTTGATCGGTGAATCGATGTCGGTCGTACCCCCAACGTCTCGTATTCGTCCATCGGCAAGGTCTTCCCCGAGTGGTCTTCGAATTCCGTCGAAATCTCGGCGAGAAGACCATGCAGGTGGATGAGCTCCTGCTTCTTCATAGGACGTACGGCCATAATGGTTGCAGGGTTAAATTATTAACCTGCATTGTGGTAACAGTTAACACGTCTAAGTTGGACCACCCGAACGGTGGCCTTTTTGGTTACCTCGACTACCAATCGGTATGGATTACGACGAGCTCCTCGACCGCGGTCTCGAAGCGACACCCGATATCGACGCCGAGGAGGAGCGCTTTCGCGTCCCGGACCCGTCAGTTCGCCAGGAGGGCCATCTGACGGTCTATGAAAACTTCCCGGAAACCGTTGACGCGATGGACCGCGATCCGAATCACGTGTTCAAATATCTCCAGAACGAACTCGGGACGAGTGGCCACATCGACGAGGCCGGACGGGCACGCCTCACCGGCGAGTTCGATGCCCGACGTATCGGCGAGACGATCGATGGCTACGTCGAAGCGTTCGTGCGCTGTCCGGAGTGTGGCCTGCCGGATACGAGCCTCGAGCGGGAGAAGGGGGCGTTGATGCTTCAGTGTGACGCGTGTGGTGCGCGTTCCTCGACGTCAGGCTGATCCCGAAAAATCTTGGAGGATCTCGAGATCCCGCGCGGTGCGCATAAACTCGCGGAGATCCCGCTCGGTCTCACAATCCGGACAGACAAACGTCGCATCAGGCTCGGGTAAGTCGTGGGGAGCGGCTTGCCAGTCCTTCGAGCAGGTGGGACACACCAGTTGGACGTATGCCTCCGTCATCGTGGTGTGGTATAATCGGCCGACGGCGGAAAAACGCCGCGATACCGAGCGTCAGGCGGTGAGACCGGCTGCTTCGGCGGCGTCGAGCAGCTCTTTGTACCGATTGCGGATCGTGACTTCGCTCACGTTGGCCACGTCACCCACGTCGGATTGGGTGAGGGTGACGTTCGACAGCCGGGCGGCGGCATATACGGCCGCAGCGGCCAGGCCGACCGGCGATTTGCCACTGAGCTGGCCGTGCGTGCGTCCCGCGTCGAGCAGATCCCGGCTGAGGCGTTCGACCTCATCCGGCAGTTCGAGCTCGGAGATGAACCGCGGCAGGTACTGCTTCGGATCGGCCGGTTCGATGGCGAGTTCGAGTTCGCGGACGATGTATCGGTACGTCCGGGTGAGTTCGTCCTTGTCGATCCGACTGACCGCGGTCACCTCATCGAGGCTACGGGGTGTATCGGCCATCCGGGCGGCGCCGTACAGGGAGGCGGTGGCGACGCCTTCGATGGATCGACCTGGCAAAAGCCCGTCCTCGAGTGCACGGCGGTAAATGACCGAGGCCGTCTCCCGGACGTTTTTCGGCAGCCCGAGGGCGCTCGCCATCCGGTCGATTTCGCCCAGGGCCTGTTTCAGATTGCGATCCTGGGAATCCTTCGTGCGAAAGCGTTCATCCCAGGTGCGCAACCGTTGCATTTTCTTGCGCTGGCGGGCGCTCAGGGCGTTACCGTAGGCGTCCTTGTCCTGCCAGTCGATGTTCGTCGACAG
>CAZOFG010000003.1:0-127396 GCA_964579125.1 uncultured Halobacteriales archaeon
GGACAGCTCGATCTTCAGTCGAGTGCTCTCCCAGTCTGAGCTAAGGCGGCGCGCGTTTGGGAGGTTGCAAATTGTGCCAAAAAGGATTTCGATAGCCCGAATGCACAGGGATTCTCACGGTGCACTGTGGGTTCAATTCCGCATTGGCCCGAGGTTTGCCTCGAACTGGAGTCTATATGATCATATGAACGGACACGATGATTGGGTAGCTTGTATTGCGGGTGAGAAGCTATCAGTACTTCAAAAACAATTCAATATCCGCTCCGAATTACCGAGGCATGGACAGATATATTTAGGAGGGAATACCCTACTCATCGAGGATTAAATCTGAAACTGACCAGTGTAGCCGATTCATCCGACTTTTGAAGTTCCGATTGGTGTTCGAATACAGTTGTGAAAATCGCGCACAATTCTTTTATCCAGCTACTATCTAAATACGAGTAATACCATGACGACCTCTCTTGCCGAGTATCTTGAGCAGGATATGGAGTGTGAGGGGCTCTTGGAGTGCATTTTTGGACTTACAGAGCTGGATAAACATTGCTATAATGTGCTCATCGAAAGCGACGCTCCTTTGACAATCGATGAGATCGCCGAGGGTGTTGACAGGGAGCGATCGACCGCGTATCGATCGATTCAACGGTTACACGACGCCGGCCTCATTCAACGTGAGCAAATCAATTACGATCACGGGGGGTACTACCACGTTTTCTCTCCACGACCGGTCGAATCGGTAACCGCCGAGATGCAACGGACGCTGAACGACTGGTATGCGAAAATGGGCCAACTCATTCACGAGTTCGAACAAACGTACGCGGATCGGATCGAGGAAACCGCAACAGTCGAAGGCTAAACCATCGACCCTGGTTCATTCGGCGTTTTCCGGTGGGATCTCGTTATTTATAGCCAATTGCAAACCGGTGCAGGTCACTCGGTATCCGCGTGAGACAGACGTCGCTGTGGTGGTCCGTTTTTACTCGGTCCATCGCACCTCGAACTCGAGTTCGTACCGTTGTTCGCCGGTTTCTGAATCGGTGAGGTATTTGAGTTCGACCTCGAAGTGAGGATTCTTCGGGATTGTCACCCCGTGGCTGGCTTCGTCGGTTGAGGGTGTCCGTGCCATCGGCGAGTTGGTCGGCGAACGTACGGAGCTCGTCTGCGATGTCGGCTCGTGATTGCAGTTTCTCGGTTTTGAACAGGATTTCTTCTGGTATCAGGTACCACTTCGAGGTGCTCGGGGACATAGCCCCTGGTCGATTGTCAGCATCCGGGAATCGCTTCGAGAGAATCGTCCCACCACTCACGTATCGATTGTTCTCTATGGAGCATCCAACGTGACTGTTAAACAGCCGGCAATTCCCCGGATGATTTCGGAGGGTTGGCCACGATGTCGCAGGGAAAGGTGGAGCAGCCCTCTCGAAATCGCTGTCTCACGCAGCCTCTTGCGCTTGGTCGAGCCAGTCCGGCTCGACGACGGTCACGTCATTGAATCGATCGTATCCAATGTTCCAGATTCCACTGGCATCGGAAAATGCAGCCGTTAATTCGAGGGTATGCAAGCGGCCCTCTTCGTCGACGATGAGGGTCATGCCGCCGTTGATGAGCGATCCATCGGTGTCGATTCGCTCTTGGATCCGGGAGTTACCCTCGATGCCTTCTGTATCCGCGGTATAGATCGCCCGGCTTGGCTCGGCGTCTTCATCAATTTCCGGCGCACCGAAACTCACGTCTTGGACCAATCGAGGGATTGTATCGAGATGCATCAGGCTCCGGAAGCTCAGATCATTTCGTTGTGAGTGGACAAACTCGCGCTGTCCGTCGGCGTATCGAACTCGCTGGTACAAGGCCGGGTCGGTGAAATATTCGTCAACGCCGTCAATCTCGGTCTCAAAGGGTGCATTGACGGTTCGGAGAAATCGGTTGTCCTCGCGGTTGAGTTCGATCGAACTCTCATTCGTGGTGTCGACATCGGGGTTGGTTATCTGGTGGCTGTAATCGGATTGGACACTGTCCAGATCATCCATTGGGGAGCCAAAGCCAAAGGCGGCATTGACGTCGATACCGTTTTCGCTAAATCCAGGTGGATACTCGAAATTCGAAGATGAACCAAGACAGCCGGCGATGCCAATGGCGCTCACAGAGAGCGCGAGGTACCTTCGACGACCAATATTTCCGTCGGCCATTGCTTACTCTATTAACTACAAATATATCTTTTTTCGGGGGAGACCCTTATACGTCCCCTACCAGTTCTATTCCCTTCCCCCCGACCCACTCTTGGTGATTCGGTACCGGATGGGAGATGTCGTTTGGTTTGCCGTCCTCACCTCACCGAAACCCGACACCATCTCAGGGGTCCGTATAGTTGTACCTCGATTTCTCACACGCTTAGCGATTCCATTCAACCTCGGCTACATCGTCGGTCTCTCGGAGAATGAAGGGCCCTATCGAGAGCGTGTGTTTCGTTACCGTTGCAATCCGAATGACATACGCCAAGAGAATCAGGAACGGTGCGACGGAGATCGTCGCGGCGATGGCGATGACGGCCACGAGTGTCTCGATTTGAAGGAGTTCAATGCTGTAGGTGGCATCGTTGAAGAACATAATCATACTCCCTGACACAAGTAGTGCCGGAATAGCTGCCACAATGATTCGGCGAGAGAGATTGATGAGTTCCCACTGGAAATACAGCGTCTTGAAATGTTCACGAGCTGGTCCGAACAATTTGAGTACCTCAATCAATTCGTCTAGTGCCGCCTTGCCCTCGTCGTCCAATCGTTCACCGTACTGTTCCCGGATGCGACGTCCGGTGAAGATCTTCCAGGAGTAGTTGAAGTTGAGGGCCGAGGCGATCACATCGAAATCACCGAATCGGGCGTTGTCAAGGCCACCGGCCACCTGATCAGCGTTCTCGATAAGGCTCGAAGTGAAGTCTTTGACCTCCGTTCCGAACTCGTCATTGACGGTTTCCGGAACCGCCTCGCGCAGGGTCTGAGCCCGTTCACCCGATACTTGCACGAGTGCCCGGAGAAACTGCGCGGGCCGCGAGGGACTTACCGGTGCTTGGATAATATCTGCGGCGTCCTGGCGGAACTGCATCGCACCTTCCATCCGCTCGCGTTGGTCTTCGACTGCCCCGAGTTCTTGAGAGAGGACGAGTTGGTTCAAGGTAAGAACGAGTGTGACCACCGTAATCGTCGCTGTGAGCAATCCCTGGAACAGTGTATCGACCGAGTCACTGGTCCGGATTGCGGTTTCGGTCGTTGGATAGAGATACCCGACACCGACCAACGTGATGAACACGATTGCCAACAAGACGCCGGTTACGAGCCAGCGGTTGGCTTCGAGCTGGAGCCACAATTTCCATCGGCTCTGGCCGACTCGTTCGCGTAACAGATCGCGGGGTGCGTCTCCAGTCGTTGACATACTCAAGCCATTCAAAGAGGACCAGGAAAAGTTCCGGGCCAGGAGTATGGAGGATTCTGAATCAGTGACCTGTACGCACGAAGGATGTTGTACTGACTCTACCGCCTCTACTCATCAAATTAGTACGTATCTACTAATCCCTATTCTTCGGTGGTAGATGGTGACCGTTGTACATCATCGATCGCACGCTCCCAACTTGCTGTCTGATTTCAATCGATAAAAATCACAGATTGGATATGCCATCGTATCACAACCGGTATGGAAACAGGCGATGGGTTCGGGCGGATTTGAACCGCCGATATCGGCCTTGTAAGGGCCGCGTCTTAACCCAACTAGACCACGAACCCCACGAGAAGGTTGGCGGACGATGGCCTAAAACGCTATCGCGACGGCCGCGTTCAGGTTTGGCGTTGGTCGCGGTAGTTCAGATAGCGCACGATGAGGATGGCGACGAGGGCTCCGATGGCAACCGTCGCGATGATCGTCGCTTCCCCCTCGTCCAAAAAGTCGATTTGTTCGTACAACAACAAGACGGCGATACCGATGAGGGCGATTACGCCGCTGGCGAGTCGGAGTCGATCGAGCATTGTCGCAGTATTCGCCGGGTCGGGGCTTAAACGGCCGGACTCGTCGAGACTGAATCCGAACATACACGGTCGCTCGGCCCTAGCTCTCGGACAATGGCTGACAGCGACATCGATGTCGAGACCCTGTTGCAGATCATTCTCGTCCTCGTCATCGCAATCCTTGCCTTCGAGGTGGTTGAGACGGTCCTCGAAGTGGTACTTCGCCCGTTGACGTGGTTGTTGAGCTTCGTGATCGCCGTCCTCATCGTGCTCTGGTTGCTCGATAGAATCTGACAGGGTCGCACTTGAGACACTCGTGTACAGCCTGAACGCCCCGGCCCCCTCGGCCGTTGATACGATATTCGAGCGCTTTCGGGAGTCACTTCAGGCGTTCGATGTCGTTAGAACGTCGCCGACCCTTTTGGTGAAACGATTCGGCCCCCGATCGTTGGCCGATCTCTCTACCCTCGAAGGGAGTCTTGACGACGCACTCAGCGGGTGGGGCCCGATCGAAGCGCGGGCCAACGAAATCGACGCGTTCCTCGACCCACCTGACGGCCCGGCACCGGTGGTCTATCTGGCGATCGATAGCCCCGGACTCGAGGCGCTGCATCGACACCTCGTTGCCGAATTCGGCGTCGGCCCCGAGGTGATCGAAGGCGATCAATACGTTCCCCATATCACGCTCGCCAGAGGGGGTCATCGAACGGATTTGCGTTCATTAACCAGTGCGAGCATCGATCCGATCAGGTGGACGATCGAGGAGTTGCACCTGAGAGATGTGACGTACGACCAACCCGCCCGTCAGTTTCACCTTCCCGTCTAATGGGAACCCGGTGGGAATCCCCCGAGTAATGGAGGGACAAAGCGTCACGGCCACAATGGGGCAGGGCGGGATGGAAAAATCCCGGCCGGGGGGTTCGGCCGGAGGGCATGGCGCGGCGTTGGGCAGCCAGCGGGTATGTTTCGCTCGGTGGGCGTTGGGGGAGCCGGGGTGGCTCCCAAGTGAACATACAGATATGCATTATAGTTAAACCGACGTAAGCTAAAATCCGATTTTGAATTACGATAGGCCCGTAACGATTTTGCCCGTGGTATCCCTTTATAGCGATATCATGTTTTCGGCGGACTGGCTCGGCTATGGGATTCTCATTGGGGTCATCCTCGTGATCATTTTCATCTTCCTCTTGCTCCGCCGGACGTTGCTGAGCTACCGCGAGGGGTATCGGAAGGGCCAGCGCTAGGCCCGTTCGGTATGGACGGTCGATAGTCGCTCGAGTGCTGTTTCGATATCGTCAGCGTCGACATCGCGGTGGGTGACGTAGCGAATTCGATATTCGCCAACATCCGTCCCGGCGACGCCATGGTCCTTTCCGGCGGCGAGCCAGGCACTCGCCGGTCCGAGGTTATCATCGAGTGACGCGACGACGATGTTCGTCTCGGGGTGCGTAACGTCCACACCAGACAACGCCGCAAGTCCTTCAGCCAGCCTCGAAGCGAGGTCGTGGTCTCGGTCGAGTTCGTCGGCCCGCTCGAGGGCCAACAGCGCCGGCGCGGCGATGACGCCGACCTGACGCATCCCACCGCCGAATCCTTTTCGCATGCGACGAGCTTGCTCGATGAACTCCGCCGAACCGGCCAGCATCGATCCGATCGGGGCGCCGAGGCCCTTCGAGAGCGAAACCATGACCGAGTCGACGGGCGCCACGTAAGCAGCCGGATCGACATCGTGGGCGATGGCGGCGTTCCACAACCGGGCGCCATCGAGGTGAACCGGGACGTCGGCCTCCTTAGCTGGTTCGGCGGCATCTCGAATGGCGTCGACGGAGAGCGCTCGACCACCACGGTTGTTATGCGTGTTTTCGAGCGCAAGCAAGCCCGTCCCGGCCACGTGCAACGATTCCTCCGCGAGGGCGTCCTCGATTGCCTCCGGCGGGATCGCCCCACGAGGACCGCCATCGAGCGGGCGCGTCTGCAGACCGGAATGCCACGCTGCCCCGCCGAGTTCGTAGGAGTAGATATGGCTCTGCGCCTCGAGGAGGAGCTCTTCTCCTGGGTCGGTCCACACTGCGATCGCGATCTGGTTCGCCATCGTTCCGGATGGACAAAACAGGGCGTCTTCCGTGCCAAGCACGTCGGCGGTGCGATCCTCGAGTTGATTCACTGTCGGATCTTCGCCGTACACATCGTCACCGACGTCGGCCTCGGCGCTGGCCTCGCGCATCGCCGCCGAGGGGGTCGTTACCGTGTCACTACGGAGATCGATCATACCGCATACCCGGCCAGGGCCGGCAAAAATCCCGTCGATCCACCCAGCGGGCACGATGGGATTCGAACCCACGACCGTCGGATGTCTCCTCCGCGGCCCACGGGCCAACGCATTAGAAGTCCGACGCTCTGTCCGGACTGAGCTACGTGCCCGTGGCGCAAGTGAGGTCGCGTCGCATACAAAAGCGAACCGGTCAGGCCAGGGTGAAACGGTTTAATCGGGGCGAGATCCAACTGATGAGCGATGACGGTCTACGCGACGGTTGGGTATCCTGGCAGCGGCAAAGGCGAGGCCGCCGCCGTAGCTCGCGAGCTGGCGGTCCCGGTCGTCCGGATGGGCGACGTCGTCAGGGCAGTCACGCGATCGTGGGGCCTCCCGCGGCGTGAGGACCTGCTCGGGCAGGTCGCCTCGCAGCTTCGCGAGCGCGAAGGTGCCGACGCCATCGCCGCCCGTAGCCTCCCGTTGGTTCGGGCGGTCCACGACGCGTACGGCCGCGTGCTTATCGACGGCATTCGCGGGGCCGTCGAGATCGAACGATTTCGAACGGCTCTGGGCGAGGACTTTTCACTCATCGCGATCCAGGCGCCGTTCGAGGTTCGGCTCGAACGCGTCAATGCACGCAATCGTGACGGGACCGCTCCGGACGCGGCCGATCTTCGCCGGCGGGACGAACGCGAACGTGGGTATGGCATGGACGACGCCATCGAAGCGGCCGACATTATCGTGGACAATACCGACACGCTTGATGCGTACCGAGAGGAGTTAGCAGCCGTCTTCGATGCGGGTGAGGCGCCGTGATCTACCGGATCGAACTCGAAGCTGTCGCGCCCGTCTATCCGACGGAAGATCCCGATTGCGTCGCCGAGGCCATCACGAACCTCTTCCCGACCGCCGACATCGAATCCGCACCCGGCGAGGTGCATGGCGTTGCACACGCGATCGATACGTTTGCCGATCGCCTTACCGAACAGCGCATCCTGGATACGGCTCGCACCCAGCTCCGTGACGGGATTGAGGGACAGACGGTATCATTCTCGCTCAAAAAACAGCCGGCGTATGCGGGCGTCGTGAACTTCGCGCTCGAGGATCCGGCCGAACTGGGTGACATTCACGTACGCATCGACGTAGCGCAACCGACACCGGCGCGATTCGTCGACGAACTAACCGCACCGCCGTCGGACTGATCAGAACGGGCCCGGGCCGCCGCCACCCTGTTGTTGCATGCGTTTCATCATGCGTTGCATGTCGGCGTCGCCCATTCCTTGGAACTGATTCAGCGTCCGATCCATCATGTCGTACTGCTGGAGGAGTTCGCGAACGATGTCTTCGTCGGTACCACTCCCGCGGGCGATGCGTTCGATCTGGTTCTGGCCGATATCGGAGGGGTTCTCGAGTTCGTCCCGGGTCATCGAATCCATCACGACGCGGAACTGCTCAAGGCGCTCATCGGTCACGTCCATGGCTTCATCCGGCAGTTGATCCATGAGGTTTCCCCCCATGCCCGGGATGAGGTCCATGACCTGATCGAGCGGGCCCATGTTTTGCATGGCCTCGAGTTGGTGGCGCATATCGAGGAGCGTGAACTCCCCCTCGAGGATCGACTCCGGATCCCAGTCCTCTTCCTCGACCTCGGATTCCTCCATGGCCCGCTCGACGCGCTCGGAGAGCTGTTTGAGATCGCCCATCCCGAGCAATCGCGAGATGAAACCATCGGGTTCGAACCGTTCGATGTCTTTGACGGTCTCGCCGGTCCCGAGGAAGGCGATCGAGGAGCCGGTCTCCGAGACGGCCGTGAGCGCACCGCCACCTTTGGCGGTTCCGTCGAGTTTCGTGATGACGACGCCGTCGACGCCGATGGCCTCCTCGAATTCTCGGGCCTGTTCTTTGGCCCCCTGGCCGATCGCCGCGTCCAACACGAGGAGATTGAAATCGGGCTCGACCGTCGACTCGATGGCGGTGATTTCCTCGATGAGGTCGTCCTCGAGGCCGTGTCGACCAGCGGTATCGACGATCTGGACATCGGCCTCGGCAGTGGCGTCCAGTCCTGCCTCCGCGATGGCGACCGGATCCTCTCCGTCGGGATCGCCGTAAAAATCGACATCGGCCCGATCGGTCATCTGGGCGGCCTGATCGTATGCACCGGGGCGGAACGTGTCGGTTTGAATAACGGCACTCGAGAGGCCTTTGCGCTCGAACCACCAGGCGATCTTCGCCGCCGTCGTCGTTTTCCCCGAGCCCTGCAGCCCGGCCAGCAGAATGACCTGCTCGTCCAGTGGCAACGGCGTGCTCTCACCGAGTAAGTCGACCAGCTCTTCGTAGACGATTTTCAGGACGTGATCGTGAGCCGAGGTACCGCCGGGGGGCTCTTCTTCGAGCCCACGGGTGCGGATCCGCTCGGACAGCTCCATGACGAGGTCGACATCGACGTCGGCCTGCAGGAGCGAACGCTGGATCTCCGTGACGACGGCGTCGACATCCTCCTCCGTGAGGCGTCCCTGCCCCCGGAGGGAATTAAGGGTGTCTCGCAGCGAACTCCCGAGTTCGTCGAGAACCATCTGGTGGTCCTAGGCGGGGCGGTCGATTAAGCCTTTTTCTCGGCGTGTTACCCGAGCAGTGACGCCACGAGCGTCTCAGGATCGAAGCGTTCGAGGTCGTCGTATTCCTGGCCGGTCCCGAGAAAGAGTATCGGCGTTTCGGTGACGTGCGCGATCGAGAGGGCGGCCCCTCCACCGGTATCGGCGTCGGCTTTCGTGAGCACGACCCCGTCCATCGGGGCCGCATCGTTGAACTCTTTCGCGCGCCGGATGGCGTCCTGGCCGGCGACGGCTTCGTCGACGAACAGCGTCAGCTCGGGTTCGATCACCCGGTCGATCTTCGAGAGTTGGGCCATCAGGTCGTTGCTCGTGTGCAACCGTCCGGCCGTGTCGGCCAGAACGAAATCGACATCGTTCGCTTCGGCGTATTCGGTGGCGTCGTACAACACGGCGGCCGGATCGCCGCCTTGTTCGTGGCTGATGACGCGCAGATCGAGCGCGTCGCCGTGTTGTTGCAGTTGTTCGTTCGCCCCGGCGCGATAGGTGTCGCCGTTGGCCAGTACCACGCTGTAGCCCCGTTCCTCCAGGTAGCGTGCGAACTTCGCGATGGTCGTCGTCTTGCCAACGCCGTTGACGCCGGTGAAGAGCACCGTCGCCGGCTTCTCGAGCGCGTCCAGGCGATCATCAACGTCGAACTGTCCGACCTCGAGCACCTCAATTAGCGCGTCCTCGAGGGCAGCAACGGTCGCGCCGCTCGGGCCTTTCGTGATCGCGATTTCGGTTCCGACGAGTTCCTCGCGAACGCTGGCCATGATCTCGTTGGCGACGGCGAGCTCGACGTCACTCGCGAGCAACGATCGCTCTAGCTCATCCAGCGCGCCCTCGAGGTCGTCTTCGGTAATGACGGTTTTGCCCTTGGCGAAGGACTTCGCGCGTTCGCCCAAGGTCGGACCGTCAGAGTCCGCAGCCTCAGCCTCGTCCTCGACGGATTCCTCGACGTCCTCGCGAAAACTCGATAGCGTCTCGGAGAGCCGCTCGAACATACCCTCAGAGGTCGCCCGGACCGTCGCCACCGAGTTGTTGTTGCTGTTGCTGGCTCATCTGTTGGGCCTGCTGTTCGAGTTCGGTTCGTTCGGATTCCAGCTCACCGATTTGCTCGGTGATCTCTTCGATGCGGCCTTCGACGTTCTCTTCGCGCTCTTTGAGCGTCGAGATGGCGCCCGTTTGCGTCCGCTCAGCCGAAAAGTCGCCGCCGATGTCGACGATCACTTCGTCGATTTCCTCGATCGTCGCCTTCACGTACGAGGATCCCCCGAGTGGGACCTGCACCGTCGAGCCACTTTCGAGGCGTTCGAGGGCGTCGATCGCGCCGTCGATATCAGATTTCGTCGCGCGCAACGCTTCCTGTTCGCGGTTGAGTTCCTCGATTTGGGCTTGAATGGCCTGCAGTTGCTGGCTGACTTCTTGCAATTCTTGGGAGGGTTGTTGACTCATGCGAGTCTCACCTCGACTCCTGTCCATCGTTCCAACTGAATTCCGAGCCTCATAGTGTTCGCGGCTGGGGGAGGCGGCCGGAAGTATCTTCCTACTGCCGTTATGCTAGAAAGCCAAGCGCTTCTTCGATGCGACCGAGTTCCGGGCCCGTTGTGTCCTGGCCGGCGACGTAGCCTGAGCCATTGGCGAGCAGGCCCGAGCCGATCAGCGGGGAGCCGTAGTTGACGGTCCCGACGTCGGCGCGAACATCCAAGACATCCTCGAGGCGATCGAGGGTCGCGTCGTCGACTTTCGGATGACAGAGCACGCCCGCGTTCGTCGCCACTGCCGCAGTCCCGACGGTTGACACGCCGCCGATATCGAAGCGCTCGACCGGTACGTCCAGTGCCGTCGAGACGGCGTCGATGACGTGATCTGCTAACTCGGGATGGGCCACCGCACCGGAATCGTTGACCAAGAGGCAGTTGCCGACGGCGTTCATGCGGCCTGGAATCGCTGTGATCTCCACATCGACCGCTGACTCGATGGCCTCGCGTTCGCGGTCGGTCAACCGGCCACTTACCACCAGCCCGGATTCGTTGCCCGTGGCCAGCGCGCCCGCCGTGCGGGCCCCACCGACGGTCGTCTCGACGGTCGGCACGTCGAGTTCCTCCTCGAGTGCATTGGCCGTCGTCTCGTCGGCACCACCGAGGACGGCGATCCCGTCAGTCACGCACGCGAAAACACCGACGTAAAGAGACCCCTCGATCGTCGTCCGCAGCACGTCACTCCTCGGCGTGTTCGGCTTCGACGATTCCTTCGCCGGCCTCGATGAAGCGCGCGGCGCGGATCCGCACTTTGCTCGGCGGGTCGGCGCGTCCCTCCGCCCAGACGGCCTCGTTGATCGAGGGATCCAATCGGACGGCGGATTCCTCGACCGAGAAGTGGCGAGCGAGATGTTCGCGAATGATCCGCATCGCGGCATCGGCGCGGCTCGTCGACGCGGTCGCCTTCGCGTCTCGCAACGGTACGGTCACGATGCGCTCCTCGAAGTCGCTTGCGCTCATCGGTTACTCATCGAGGTTCTGTCGACGCGTACTCCGCCGTTTCGGATTGCGCTGGACGTCGCGGTTAGTCTTCATGATGACCCACGCCGGCACCCGGCTATTCTGGCGCTCACGCTTGGCCAGGCGCTTCTTCTGGCTCTTGCTCTTTTTGCCCATGGTGGCCCATCCTATCGCAGCGGCGCTAAAAATACTGTCCTTTCGTCAGTCATCAAACAGGGGCACCGACGCATACGTCTCGTATACCGGTCCGTCTGGGGTGAGCGTGCTCTCGGTGAGGTGGATCGCCTCGACCGACATCGTTCCGACGATTGGATCGCGCTCCGAGACGAGGTCTTGCACCAGCTCCTTGCCGCCAGCGTGATCCATGCGGGCGATCGTCACATGCGGGGTAAACTCGTGCTCGCTCGGCTCGAAGCCACGCTCGACGAGTTCGGTTTCGACGGCGTCATGCAGGGCTGTGAGTGCGTCGGCACCCTCGCCGATGCCGAGCCAGACGACGCTAATATACTCGAAACTGGGAAAGACACCGAGTCCGCGAATCGTCGCGTCGAAGGGGGGCACTTCGGCGGCCGCGACAGCCGTCTCGAGACCGTCAACTACCTCCGGAGCGGCGTCGTCCTGGACGTCACCGAGGAACTTCAGCGTGAGGTGGGCCTGCTCTGGATCGACCATACGAAGCCCATCAGCCGGTTCGAAGTCCGCTTGCACCGCCTCCACGGCGTCGGCCAACCGCTCGGGGAGATCGACGCTTACGAACATTCGCATACGAGGAGGTCGAATGGCACGTACTGAAAAACCCACTACCTCGTGGCGGAGTCCTTTTCCCCCTCGCGAGCGTCTCCATTGGTATGGACGAGGAGGACCACCACGAATTCTCGACGGGTCAGGGATTCGACGATCCGTACGAGGAGTTCGACATCGATCCGCCGTTGTTCGAGGTCGACCCCGAGGTCGTGGATCCGGTCGACTCTCGCGTCATTCCTGATCTTCTCGATGACGCCGCCGTGACGCCCGAGGATGTCGATGCCGAGGACCTTCTCGAGGTCGGGCTCAATTACCTTCAGATCAACCGCCACGAGCAGGCGGTCGATGCCTTCGAACGGGCGGTGCGCTTCGCTGAGGACGATGAACTCGAGGCGGAAGCGTGGACGAATCTGGGGCTGGCACACGCCGAGCTCGAGGAATACGACGAGGCGATCGGTGCGTATCGGGAGACGCTCGCGCTCGATGCGTCTGATGGGCTTACCGCCACCGCCGAGACCAATCTCGCGTATGCCATGTGGGAAACCGGTCGGACCGAGGAGGCGCTTCGCCGGGCCGAACGGGCTGTCGAACGCGATCCTCGCCTCCCACACGCGTGGTTCAATCGGGCGTTTCTCGCGGCCGAGCGCGGTCTTTACGAGGACGCCAAGCTCGCGATCGAGAACGCCGAACGCCTCGAGTTCAACGAGGAACAGGTGCTGACGCTGAAGGTCGAAATCCTCGAGGAACTCGGCGAGGACGAGGCGGCCGAGCGGGCCCTCGAACGGGCTCGGGAGGCCCGCGAGCGTCGGGAGCAGGAACTGGTCGATGATCGTCAACGAACGTAAAACGCGCCAAGGGCTGCTCGTCAGCGTCTGTGACGACGACGTCCTCGGCGAATCGTTCGCATCCGATGACGTCTCCCTGACCGTCACCGAGGAGTTTTACGGTGGGGAAGCGGCCACCGACGATGAGGTACGTGACGCCTTGGAACGCGCCGCCGTTGCGAATCTCGTCGGGGAGAACTGCGTATCGCTGGCGATCGAGGCCGGGATCGTCGACGAAGGGCAGGTCCTCGATGTGGGTCGGACTCGCCACGCACAGGTGTTGAACCTCGGTCGGCTGGAGTGACGGGACCGAAGCACAGTTGGGGCTCGGGTACAAGGGATTCATCAATGGGCGTCCACGAGGAGGCCGAGCTCGACGTCGAAGCCATTCGGGAGGACTTTCCCGTCCTGGAGCGGCGCGTGGGTCGGGACGCACCGCTCGTTTATTTCGATTCGGCTGCCACCTCGCTCACCCCGGAACCCGTCGTTGAGGCCGTCGCGTCATTTTATCGAGAATCCAACGCGAACGTCCACCGCGGGCTCCATCAACTCAGTCAGGAGGCCTCGATCGCTTATGAGGACGCACACGATGCGGTGGCCTCCTTTATCGGCGCCGACGGTCGCGAGGAAATCGTCTTCACGAAAAACACGACCGAGAGCTTGAATCTCGTCGCGCAGGCGTGGGGTCTGCAGACGCTCGGACCACGCGACGAGGTCGTGCTCACCGAACTTGAGCACCACTCCTCGCTCGTGACGTGGCAGCAGGTGGCCCGGCGGACCGGTGCGACGCTGAAATACATCGGTATTGACGACGATGGCTACCTCGATCTTGACGACGCTGCAGAGACGATCACCGACGACACCGCGGTCGTCGCCGCCGCGCACGTTTCGAACACCCTCGGGACGATCAATCCAGTCCGTGCACTCGGCGAGCTCGCCCACGATCATGGCGCGCGCTTCGTCGTCGATGGTGCGCAGGCCGCCCCGATGCTCCCCGTTGACGTCGAGGCGATCGGCGCGGATTTCTATGCCTTTTCCGGGCACAAGATGCTCGGACCGACGGGCATCGGCGTCTTGTACGGCCGCCGAGCGCTGCTGGAGGAGCTGGAGCCGTTTCTGTACGGCGGGATGATGATCGAGCGGGTGACTTTCGACGATGCGCAGTGGAACGAGTTACCGTGGAAGTTCGAAGCCGGCACGCCACCCATCGCGCAGGGGATCGGCCTCCATCGGGCGATCGAGTACCTCGAGGATGTGGGGATCGATCGGATTGCGCGCCATGAATCCGCCCTGGTCGAGTATGCCCTCGATCGACTCGCCGAGCAGGACGACGTCACCGTCTTTGGCCCACAAGATCCGTCTGACCGCGCGGGGCTGGTGTCGTTTACCCTCGATTCGGTCCACGCGCATGACGTTGCGAGCGTCCTCAATGAGGCGGGCGTCGCGGTCCGAGCGGGTGATCACTGTACGCAACCGCTGCACGACACTCTCGGCGTCCCGGCAACGACGCGTGCCTCCTTTTACGTGTACAATACTCGCGAGGAGATCGACAAACTCCTCGAAGCACTCGAAGATACTCGACAGTTGCTCGCTTGATGCAGGCTGTGTCGACGTCGACAGGACCGATTGTAGCCCGATCGACCAAGCCTGTCAGGTGCCGGTGCGTTTATCCGAAGTTCTGATTGTGGTCTTATCCGTCCCGCCAGGGCTGCCAGATACCGACGCTGGTTCCGACTATGAGGAACCACGTGAGAAGTGTCCGAGCGAGTCTTGGCCCACGTTCGAGCCCAGTCGGTGCCGGTATCGGCTCAACCGAACTGAGGTCGTGTCCGAAGCGCTCGCGATCCTCAAGGGACAGGTCGTATGGAGGAAGTCCCCAGGACACCGGCGGAGCCATATGATCCTCGATAAACCCCCAATCGTCGAAATCTTCGGGACCGCTCGTTCCGTTTGAAAAGACGTATTGCTCGACGTTGTAGTTCATGACGCTGGGGTATGCCTCCGCGGGAACTTGATAGGTATCGATTCCGGGTGCCAAGCCGCCGCTCAGCCCCAATACGTGCCCGAGTTCGTGCATGAACGTCGTCCCCGGATAGTATGAAGTGATGAACGCATCGATCACGGTCCCGGGCGCATAGCCTGCACTGGCCCCGCTTGGGCCCATGACGACCCCGTCGTTCGTGACAAGGGCATACCGGTAGCCCTCACCTCGATGCTCGAAAGTTCCGTTCAAAGCTAACGATTCGAGGGTCGATGTCTCGACGGGCCCCGAGAGGTTGAGTTGGTCACTGTAGCTGACATGAAGATCGATGCCTCGCGAACCGTCGGGATTGTCGATCGGCGCATTGGCGAACGCTTGCTTGGTTCTGGCAACGCTCGTCTCTGGTTTGGCGTCCGCTTCGTAGTCGACCTCGAGATACACGTCCATACGAAGTGGATCAGCGCCAGGGAGGGCCTCTTCGGCGGTGACCTCGGCCCCGTCCGGGAGGCCATCACCGTCGGTATCAGGGGCTAGTGGATCGGTTCCTAGGTCGACTTCACGGCCATCAGACAGCCCGTCACCATCCGTATCGGGATCGAATGGGTCCGTCCCGTGTGTCAGTTCCTCGCCGTCGAGGAGACCGTCGTTGTCGGCGTCAGCCTCCGTCGGAGAAAGGTTCGTGGCATCATCTTCGAGATCATCCCGGAGGCCATCCCCGTCGGTGTCCGGCCAGAGGGGATTCGTCGTTCCGATTTCCTCTACCGCGGGGGAACGGTCTCCGTCAATCGTGAGCATTGGCGTCGTTGCGGTTACGCCGAGGACGACGACTAATCCCACGACCGCACACGCTCGGATGAGGTTCATCGGTCCGCAATCAGTTCATGACGCATTGATCGGGTTGTGCGGAGACTGGCTTGAATCGACGGATCGATCTAGCGATGGGATTCGAACGGTTTCGACCAAACCTATGAAACCCGAGGTCTCGGTCGAAAACAGGTGGCCACCGGAGTTGTGAGCAGGGAGGGCGGCTGCTCGCAGCATATTCACCCGTGAGTACCCTCCCCTTCATTGTTCATTCGGATCGCCGAATCGCTGGCACATTCCGCAGCCGAACCCGGGACCGTAACCGTGGTTTGGCAAATTGCGCCGACGTGGTGGGGAACCCTTATACGCCACTCTCGTGTAACGAGCACTGCTATGGACATCGGCTCGGACGTGTATCGACAACAGATCCTCGATCATTATCGCAATCCACGCAATTACGGGGAGCTCTCCGAGCCGACTTTCAGTCACGTCGGCGAGAATACGATGTGTGGAGACGAGATCGAGATCGACATCAAGGTCGACGAGGATGATGTCATCGAGGCGGTCGCCTTCCGCGGCGACGGGTGTGCGATCAGTCAGGCCAGCGCGAGTATGCTCACTGAAGAACTCGAGGGAATGACCCTCGAGGAACTCGACGCCCTCGACCGCGACGACGTCATCGAGATGCTCGGGGTCGATTTGAGTCCGATGCGCATCAAGTGTGCTGTTCTCCCTGAGAAAGTCGCCCAAGATGGTGCCGATATCTATCGCGGGGAGCTGGACATCGAGGACACGACGCTCGAGTGAGGTTTCGCGGCGAAGGGGTACATACCCGGTGTGTCCACGGCCTCTATGGAGCGATGATTTTCGGGTATCGCATTGGTACTACTCCAAGCGACGGTTTTTGGTCTGGTTACCTTATTCGGGTTTGAGCCCCTCTTCGACGACGCGAATCACGGCTTCACCGTCGGGGAGGTTCGGCGCGTCGACGAGTCTGACGATGCGTTTGTCGCCTTTTGATTTGCGCAGATAGATTCGAAAGGTCGAGGTGTGGCCGAGGATGTTGCCCCCGATCGGCTGGGTTGGATCGCCGAAGAAGGCGTCCGGGTTGGCCGACACCTGGTTGGTAACGATGATCGCGACGTTGTGCAGAGTTCCCACCCGCATGAGGTCATGGAGGTGTTTGTTGAGCTTTTGTTGCCGATCCGCGAGCTCGCCCCGTCCGACGTATTCGGCGCGAAAGTGTGCCGTCAGCGAGTCGACCGAGAGGAGACGGACCGGATATTCGTCATCCTGACTGTCGGCCGTCAACTCCAGGGCTTGCTCCGCGAGAAGCATCTGGTGGTTGCTGTTGTATGCTTTGGCGACGTGAATCTGCTCGAGCATGGCTTCGACGAGTGCTTCCAGCGCGTCCTCGTCGTCCGGGTCCCCCTCGATGCCGCGATCGTCGAGGGCGGCCTCGAGCACGTCGGAATCGAGCCCGCGCACCATCTGGTCGATCCGCTCGGGGCGGAACGTGTCCTCGGTATCGATAAAGATCGCGCTGCCACCGAGTCCGCCGACCTCCTCGGGTAGTTGGACGTTGACACACATCTGGTGGGTGACTTGAGACTTCCCGGAGCCGAACTCCCCGTAGACTTCGGTAATCGATTGGGTCTCGACACCACCACCGACGAGCTCGTCGACCTCCTCGACTTGCCAGCTGAGTTTGCCGATGTCCTCGCGTCGTTCGAGCACTTCAGTCCCCGACTCGAAGCCCCCGACATCCGTCGCTTCCCGCGCGGCTCGAATGATATCGCCGGCGGTTGACTCGCCGATATCGGCCGTATTGGCCAACTCGCCTGGGCTCGCCACGGCGAGGCCTTGATACGAGTCGAATCCTGCCTCAGTGAGCTTGTCCGCCGTGGCCGGCCCGACACCGGACAACTCTTCCAATTCGCCGTCGTTTGCCATATCGCGTCATTAGCCCCCGCTCCGTTAAATGTATCCGCATACGTGGTGCTGACGGCGTGCTGTCTTCCCGTTAACCCGCCGTCGAGGTGCCTGGCGGGCCGGTGCGACGGCTTGGCAGGGTCAACAGCCACAAGAGGCCGAGACCGAGACCGAACGTGACGATGATCGGGATCGTGATCAAGAACATCGTGAGCACGCTGCTTGAGGTGAGTAACGAGCCGATGATGAGCACGCCGATGACGAACCCGCGCCAATGTTGACGCATGCGCTGATAGGACATGATCCCGCCGAAGTGAAACACGACCATCGTGAGGAGGAGATTGAACAACAGGCCGATCCCGATCGTCGTGTAGACGATCAGCCACGCGAAGCTCTTGAGCCGATACGCCACCACCATCCCCGTGTCGAGGGCGTGAAAGACCAGCCCGGAGATGACAGGCGGGGCGATGAAGCTGTAGCCGAGGTAAATCCCGGCGAGTAATCCGCCGAGGACGAGAATTCCCCAGGTGAAGAGGACGCGACGGCCGCCCGAGACGAAGCCTCGCTCGCGCAACGCGGGCCAGGCGTAATACAGCACGACGGGAAGCGTGACGACGATCCCGATAATCGCACTGATTTTGACATTGAACAGCAGGACTTCGACCGGATGCAACGCAACTGGCCAACTCACGTCACCGACCGGCCCCGCATCTGCGGGCATTCGCGAGAGGAAGTCCTCTTGGATGGTCCCAATTCCGCCGGAATACAGCCAGTAGAAGACGCCGAACATGACGCCGATGAAGACCAGGAGAATGCGGAACATTCGGGAGGTGAGACTTTCGTAGATAAAGACGATATCGTGCCAGTAGCCACCGATGTCATCTTCCGTCGTCTCTTCGTCAGTGAATGCATCGACGACGCCGGTTGCCCGATCTCGGACGAAGGATCCCTCGTCCTCGCCGGTCGCGATCTCTTCGGCATCGACCGCGGCTTGGGCCTCATCGAAGCGATCGAGCATCACCTCGGCCTTTTCCGAATTTCCTGCCTCAATGGCCTCACTCGCGATCGCGACCGCCTCGTCTTCATCGAGCATGGCAAAGGCCTCAAGCGGGGCGGCTCGCAACCCCTCCGCGTCGAGCGGTTGGAGGTCCAACTCCGTTGGATCGCCGGTCATCATCGCGTGCTTGGAGGGCGGAATCGGCTGTCGGAGCACCTGAATCGCGTAAAATAGCGCAATAAGACCGATCACCAGGATCCCGACGATGAGGCCGAAGGTAATCTCGCCAAGTACGCCTTCCAATGGGAGGTAGGGATCGAGGCTCACCTCGCCGCGCGGTCGGACGTCACTCGGCAATTCGCTGAGGACGGTTCGATCGAACCAGGCCAGTGCGTCGAGTCGGGCCCCGACGGCACCGATGACGGCGGTCACACCGCCGGTGACGAGCGTCAGAATCGTCTTGCGACGGAGTGATCGACGGACTGCTGGGTCCGTCGCCGCCTCAGCCCGACTGAGATTCGCGGCGAGTTTAGCCAACGCAAGCGAAAAGAAGTACAGCATGATCAGGGGCACCGCCCACATGATCTGGGTGAACGGATCCGGCGGTGAGAACAGCGCACCGAAGCCGAAAATCCCGACGACTGCGTACTTCCATTTGTCTCGGAAGAACTCGTAGGTGATGACTTCAGTGTAGGAAAAGACCGTCATGAACAGGGGAATTTGGGCGGCGAGTCCGAAGGAAATCGTCAGCAATGCCAGAAATTGCGTCCACATCACGATGTCGAACTGCGGTTGGACTCCCGACAGCAGGATGTTCCCCACGAGGAATTCGAACATGAACGGGAAGAAGACGGCGTACGCGTAGATGACGCCCCCGACCCCCAAGACCACTGAGACCGCCCCGATCGTATACCGCCACCGGGCGGAGAGGGGTAAGGAAAGTGGGGCCCCCCGCCTGAGCATTGCGCCTCGTCCATACCACAGCAGCAGGAGAATCGCCACGATTCCCGCCATGATCAGCCCAATCTTCACCTGCAATAGAATGACGTCGAAAGGCGTCCGCGCGATGATATCGAGTTCCTGATTGGCGATGGCGTTCAATTCGGAACGCGTATTCGTTTTGAGAAAATCCCAGACGGCGGCTCGCATCCCCCAGACGGTGATGACCAGGGTCAGGGCGAAGGCGATGAACACCTTCTGGAGGTGGGCCCGGGCCTCATCCAGCACCTCGAGTCCGGCCTGAACGCCGGAGCCACCCTGGGCTGCACTCATTGGCCGTAGCTGGGGCCGTCAACGGTAAAGGGTGCATCGGTCTCGTACCTGCAGTTCCGGTCGCACCCATCGGGGCGATCGCTCTTGTAGCATTTTTAAACGGAACGGGACGTAGGATGAGCACACATGGCCGACGAGGGTGATGCTGAGGATGCTGGTGGGTCGCCGAGCGAGTCGCCCTCCGAGGCGGGAGCACCCGAGGAGACCGTCGAGGAGGCGGCGGCTCGTGCGATCCGCGACCTCGAGGCCGCCGAAGAGAGCGCGGAGGAGGCCGCCGCATCGGCGATCGAGGGGCTCGAAGACGGCAGTGAGGCCACGAAACTCGAGGGGGGTGATTTCCCCGACGAGCATGCTCCCACGCCGTTCCAGGGCAGCACGGAGGACCCCCCGGATGACGTGGAGATGCCCCTCACCGAGCACATCCGTGAGATGCTGAGTCGGCTGACGATCGTCCTCGTGCTTGGCGGCATTGCGACGCTGATTGCCTTTCCCTTCGCCAGCGATCTCGTGACGACGATGTGGTACGACGTTCACCCCGGCGACGTGGCCACGTGTGTGCCCGATCCACAGGCCCCCGATTGTACGGCCCCCCACGTGTACACGCCCCTCGAACCACTATTGACGGAGATCCGGGTAGCCGCGTTGGCCGGCATCGTCGTCGCGTTTCCGGCCCTCGTCTACGAGACGTATCAGTTCATGCGCCCTGGATTGTATCCCAACGAGCGTCGATACTACCTCGCGGCAGTGCCGACGAGCCTCGTCTTGGCGCTGGTCGGGATGGCGTTCGCGTACTTCATCCTGCTACCGATCCTGTTCAACTTCTTCCTGTTTTACTCGGAAGGGTCGGCCGAGATCGCCTTCGCCCTGCGGGAGACGTTCGATATTTTGCTCTTGATGATGGGAGTCCTGGCGATCATCTTCCAGATTCCGCTGTTCATCATGCTCGCGATCATGATGGGTGTCACGACGCGACAGTGGCTTGAATCCAAACGGATCTACTTCTGGCTCTCCTTCGCGGGCATCGCGTTCGTCTTCAGTCCCGACCCCACGGGAATGGCGCCGGTTCTCGTCGGGGCGACGATGGTGGCACTCTTCGAGGGGACGTTACTGTTACTGCGCTGGACCGGGCGTTAGGCGTCCGGGCTGACACTCCCAGTTCGATACCCCTCGAGATCGAGTGTCACGTGCTCGAAGCCGAGGTCCTCGAGGTGGGTTCGGGCTGCCTCGGCGAAGGTCGGATCGAGGGCCACGTCGAGTTCGTCTCGCCCGACTTCGATGCGAGCGAGGCCGTCGTGATCGCGGACGCGAAACTGCGAAAAGCCCCACTCTCGTAAGAGCCCCTCGGCGCGTTCCACCCGGGTGAGGCGATCCTCGGTCACTGTGATCCCCGTTGGAATCCTCGAGGAGAGACACGCCATCGAGGGTTTGTCGGCCACCGAGAGCCCATATGCCTCGGCGATCGCGCGGACCTCCGACTTCTCGATACCGTGGGCCAAGAGGGGCGAACACACCTCGAGTTCCTCGACGGCCTCCAGCCCTGGACGATGCCCGTCACCGGGATCCGAGGCCGTGGTGCCGTCGCAGACGGTGTCGTATCCGAGTTCTCGCGCGAGATCGTACATCCGGCCGAGTCGCATCGATCGGCAGTGATAACAGCGATCGTCGTCGTTCTCGACGAACTCAGGGTTGTCCAACTCGGAGAACGAGACGATTTCGTGACGGATACCGATCTCTTCAGCCACCCGTTCGGCGTCGACGAGTTCCGCCGCCGGTAGCGTCTCGCTTTTGGCCGTACAGGCCACGGCATCCTCCCCGAGCGCGTCGTACGCGAGCGCAGCGACGACGCTCGAATCCACCCCGCCCGAAAAGGCGACGACCGCACCGGACCGTGACGCGAGGTCGGCCCGAGCATTGGCGACCTTCCTCTCGGGAACGTCCATGACCACATGAGGCGGAGCGAGACGAAAAAACGACCCGGTTGGTTCATCGTTCGAAGCCGGAGGTTTTTGACCCCGACGCCGTAGGCGGTCGTGAATGGAGTTGACGGCGATCCCGGGTGTCGGCGAAAAGACCGCCGAGGCGTTGCGCGAGCTCGAAGCGCCCGAAACGGCCGTCACCGAGGGTGACGTGGCCACCCTCGCCCGGGCACCCGGGATTTCTCCCGCCCGGGCGGCGCTCATCGCCCGGCGCGCCATCCAACATCGCCACGACGATCCTGGCGACTTCCTGGCAACTGACCGCGCCGAAGAGCTCTACGAAGCGCTGTTGGATCTCGTTCAATCATATGCCGTGACCGACTACGCCCGTCGCCGCCTCACGACGTTTTATCCCAGTGGGACCGCTTCGCGCATTGAGGAAGCCCGCGCGTATGTCGCCGACGCGCGCGAGCGAGAACCCGCTCCAGCAATCGACGACGCTCTGACTGGCGTCGAACCGCTCGCGCCGGCACCAACGGTCACCGTCCGCGATCGGTGTTTGGCGACCAGCGATGCGGAGACGTACGCTCGCGCTCAGGAACGCGTTCCGAGTCTCTCCGTCGAGATGGTCGAGTCAGCTCAACAGCTTCGCGATGTGGCCCGGGGTTACGGCACGGTGATCGCCCTCGATGGCGAGTTCGCCGGGCTGGATATCGATGGCGACGTTCGGGTCGAGCCGGATGCACTGTCGGATCCCGACACGCTCGTTCCGGAGCGGACCTTGGCGTTCTTCGGTCGTAATCGCGAGCGGATCGAGGCCGCCATCGCCGTCCATCGCGCCGCCGACCTGCCACCGCCGTGTTCGATGGGCGATCTCGAATCGCTGCTCGAGGGCCTCGAGGCTGACGGCACCCTTGCAGGAGACGACGAGATCGATCGCCTTCGCCGGGCCAGTGACGATCTAGACGCAGCCGTCAGCACGGCGACATCGGTGGCGAACGATCACGTTCGGGAGGCCATCGAGGAACGCGACGTCACCGTCGAAGGGGCCGATCTCCTGTCGATGGTTGAACGTGGCGCGAGCGTCGAATCGTTGCTTGAGCGTGAACTCGCCGATGAGTTCGAAACGGCCCTCGACATGGCCCGCGAACAGCTCATCGACGCCCTCGAATTGACCGATGACGAGGCCGACCTCGCCCGGCGGGTCTTTCCCGAACGGACTCGATTCCCGATCGAGCGGGACGATGACGCACTGGAGCGACTTCGAACACATCTCGAGGACGACCGCGAACGCCGGGAGCGCACTCGCCGCCAGGAACGGGCAGCGGCCCTCGCCGCGTATCGCGAGGAGGTGGACGCCCTCGTCGAGGCCGCCCTGGAACTCGATGTCGAACTGGCGATCGCGCGGTTCGATCGGGCGCTTTCGTGTACGATGCCACGGGTCGAGGGAGACGGCATCGCGCTGTCGGGCGGTCAGGCTCCGACGCTCGATGTTCCCATTGAGGACGTCGAGCCCGTCGATTACGAGGTCGAGGGGGTGACGTTGTTAACGGGTGTCAACAGCGGGGGTAAAACTTCGACGCTGGATTTGCTGGCGACGGTGACGATCCTTGCGCATATGGGGTTTCCCGTCCCGGCGGAGCACGCCCGGGTGCAACGCTTCGATCGCCTCCATTACCACGCGAAAACCCAGGGGACGCTGGATGCCGGCGCGTTCGAGACAACGGTTCGGGAGTTCGCGCGACTGGCGCGCCGTGGCTCGGACAGCCTCGTCCTCGTCGACGAACTCGAAAGTATCACCGAACCCGGGGCGAGCGCGAAGCTCATCGCTGGCTTTCTCGAGCGCCTCGTCGAGGGCGACGCGACGGCCGTCTTCGTCACCCATCTCGCCGAGGAGATTCGCGAAGCCGCGCGCATCGAGTTGGCGGTCGATGGCATCGCCGCCGAGGGGCTCGCCGATGGCGAACTCGTCGTCGATCGCTCCCCGCGAAAGGATCACCTCGCGCGCTCGACCCCCGAGTTGATCGTCGAGAAGCTTGCGGGCGAGGCTGATGACCCTGCATTCTACGAGTCGCTGCTATCAAAGTTCGACGACGGCGCGTAGCTCGCCCCCGCCCGTCCGAAGGCCTAAGTGCGGCCCGGAGCTTGGTGAAAGTAATGAAGGAGGACCCCGAGGGGGACATGTTGGCCTGGGACGAGTCGGTGTTTCGCAACGAGGGCGTACTTGATGCCGACTACGTCCCGGAGACGTTCAAGCACCGGGACACCCAGATGAACAACCTCCAGTACTGCCTTCGCCCGGCTGTACGAGGCTCCCGCCCGGTCAACGCCATCGTCCGCGGCCCGCCGGGCACCGGCAAGACGACGGCGATTCTCAAACTCTTCGAGGAGATGCGCTCACAAAGTGACGTCTACGCCGTCCGCATCAATTGTCAGGTCAATTCGACGCGCTATGCGGTCTTTTCTCGCATTTACGAGGAGATCTTCGAGATGGTGCCACCCTCCAGCGGCAAGGCGTTCAAGGAGCTGTTTAGTCAGGTGACCGATCACCTCATTGACGACGAGCGAGTGCTCGTCGTCGCCCTCGACGACGTCAACTACCTCTATTACGACAACGAGGCCTCCGACGCGCTGTACTCGCTGTTGCGCGCCCACGAGGAACACCGCGGCGCGAAGATCGGCGTCATGGTCGTCTCCTCGGATCCCGACCTTGAGGTCATCGGCGAACTCGACAACCGCGTCCAAAGCGTCTTCCACCCGGAGGAAGTCTATTTCCCGGTCTACGATCAGGCGGCGATCGTCGACATCCTCGAGGAACGGGTCAAACGCGGCTTCTATCAGGAGGCCGTCCCCGCTCCGGTCCTCGACCGGGTGGCCGAGCTGACCGCCGAGAGTGGCGATCTTCGGGTCGGCATCGATCTGTTGCACCGCGCCGGGTTGAATGCGGAGATGCGCGCCAGCCGAACGCTCTCCGTCGAGGACGTCGAGTCAGCCTACGAGACCTCGAAGTACGTCCACCTCTCGCGCAGTTTGCGCACCCTTAGCGACAACGAGCGCGCGCTGTTGCGCGTGGTCGCCACCCATGAGGGCGAACGGGCCGGCGACGTGTACGACGCCTTCCAGGACGAAACCGATCTCGGATACACCCGCTACTCGGAGATCATCAACAAACTCGACAACCTCGAGTTGCTGGAGGCGGAATACGCCGACCTTGAGGGTCGGGGTCGCTCGCGGCAACTCTCCCTGGCGTACGACGCCGACGCCGTCCTGGATCGCCTCGAGCAGTAACCGCCTCGCCAACGCTTTTAGTTCGGGGCAGCGACCGGCGGATATGAGCGACGAGATCGCGGCGATGAAGCGACGCGCGGCACAGCGGGCCCTCGAGTTCGTCGAGCCGGGAATGATCGTCGGGCTCGGCTCCGGATCGACGGCCGCCGCGGCGATCGCCGCCCTCGGCGAGACCCACGGTGACGCCATTCGGGGCGTCCCCACGTCGGAGGCCGCGCGCGAGCGGGCGGTAGAGGCTGGTATCCCGGTTACCGACCTCGCCAGTGCCCCGGCCGTGGACCTGGCGATCGATGGCGCCGATCAGGTCGCCGAGGGGGTGTTGCTCAAGGGTGGCGGCGGCGCGCACACCAACGAACGCTTGGTGGCGGCCGCGGCTGATACGGTGGTGATCGTCGTCGATGAACGCAAACTCGCCGATGTTCTGGATGCATCCGTTCCGCTCGAGGTACTGCCGGCCGCTCGATCACTTGTCACGACTGCCATCGACGATCTCGGCGCCACGCCAACGATCCGTCCGGCTGACGCCACGGACGGACCGGCCTGGACCGAACGGGGCAACCTGCTCGTCGACGCGGATTTCGGCCGTATTGACGATCCAACGGGCCTAGCCGAGAGACTCAAGACACTGCCGGGGGTCGTCGATCACGGCATTTTCGTCGATCTAGCCGACCACCTTGTCGTCGGGACGAAAAATGGAGTCCGAACGTCGGCCGTTCGGTAATCGCAGCCGTTCCTACAGGTCGCGCGGCTGGACCGTCTTCCGGTCGTTCGCCTCGGCACGTCGCGCGGCTTCCTGGAGCAACTCACTGACTTCGTCGTCGAGTGCTTGGTAGAAGTCCGATGCGACGTTGTGTTCCCCGAGCTCTTCCTTAACGGCGGCTTTGACAATGAGGTCTGCCATACATGGTGGTTTTCCCGCGCACCCTTTATAAGGTTTCCCAAATGACGGCCGTAGACGGCCGTATGCGGGCAACTTACGCCGGTTTGGGGTTTCGATCGATCCACCTCAAAAAGCGATGGGTAGGAGTAGGCCGAGCTCCGTGGCTTCGGCATGCGCGAGATCCTCCAAGCCGTCGCCGATGGTGAGCTGTCTCCCCGGGCTGCGGAAGCTGAGTTACAGGGGTACGTCGTGGAGGACGCGGGCCGATACGACGCGGCCCGTCCGGCCCGACGAGGCATTCCCGAGGCGATCGTCGGCGAGGGCAAAACGGCCGACGAGATTCGCGAGTTGGCCGAAACCGCGCTCGAGACGACCGATGTCGCGTTGGTGACCAGGCTCGAGGAGCACTCGATTGACACTCTCGCCGATACGCTCGATGCCCCCGATCGCACGGTCGAGGTGGACGAACGGGCCGCGCTCCTGCGCGTCGAAAACGGGTCACCCCCGACGCTTGCGGCCACCGTCACGATCGTCACCGGCGGGACGGCCGACGGGCCTGTTGCGGGTGAGGCGACGGCGGTGCTCGAGGCCATTGGCGTCACCGTCGAGCGCATCGACGACGTCGGGGTGGCCGCGATCGATCGCCTCCTGGATGAGCGGGACGCGATCGATGCGGCCGATGTCGCGATCGTCGTTGCCGGACGCGAGGGGTCGCTGCCGACGGTCGTCGCGGGCCTCGTTTCGACACCAGTGATTGCCGTGCCGACGAGTACGGGATACGGCGCCGGCGGTGATGGCGAGGCTGCACTTATGAGCGCGCTTCAATCGTGTACGGTCCTCACCACAGTGAACGTCGATGCCGGGTTCGTCGCTGGCGCGCAGGCCGGATTGATCGCGCGAACTCTCGATTCCGCTCGATCGGGGTCGGAGGATTGAGTCGTCGCAACGGCAGTTGCGCCCTCGAATCGGGGAGAGGATAACCCGCCGCCGATCGGGCGTCTCTCGGATTATCCTCCGTGAATGAGGCGCATCACGGTCACCGCGTCCGTCTCGATGACGTGATCGTTCGGATGTGGCGTCCCATCGATCAGGACGGTCGCTTCGGCCCGGGAGAGTCCGACGGCCTCGATCACGTCGCCACACGTCGGCGTGTCGAGGCTGATCGTCTGCTCGTCTCCACCAGCGACGGACACCGTGACTTCCATCGATCATCCCTCCGAGAGCGTCCCCCTTGAGCGTGTTGTCACTCGCGTCGAAGTGCGGGCTATCGGGGGGTTTATGGGCGAATCGACCCCCGATACGCGCATGAGCGATGGCGAGGAGGCCGACGCGCCGCCGGCCGAGACGGACATTTGGATCGAGCGATACCGGCCGGAGTCGTTGGCGGAGATCGTCGGTCAGGAGGAGATCACCGAGCGATTGCGCCAGTACGTGGCCGATGACGAAATCCCGAACCTCCTGTTCGCCGGTCCGGCAGGGGTGGGCAAGACGACCGCCGCGGTCGCGATCGCGCGCGAGTTATACGGGTCCGATTGGCGCGAGAACTTCCTCGAGTTGAACGCCTCCGACGACCGCGGCATCGACGTCGTGCGCGGGCGCATCAAGGATTTCGCTCGATCGAGTTTCGGAGGGCACGACTATCGGATCGTCTTCCTGGATGAGGCGGATTCACTCACTGACGACGCCCAGGCGGCGTTGCGCCGCACCATGGAGCAATTCTCCGGCCAGACGCGGTTCATCCTCTCGTGCAATTACTCCAGTCGCATCATCGATCCGATTCAATCTCGGTGTGCGGTCTTTCGGTTCCAGCCTCTCGGTGCGGATGCCGTCGCCGAGACCATCGAGGAAATCGCAGACGATGAAAACATCGCGATCACTGAGGACGGCCTCGAGGCGCTGGTGTACGTCGCCGACGGCGATATGCGCCGGGCAATCAACGCTTTGCAAGCGGCGGCCGTATTGGAGGAGACGGTCGATGAAGACGCGGTGTATGAGATCACCTCGACGGCTCGCCCCGAACAGGTCGCCGACATGATCGAAACCGCGGCCGCCGGGGAATTCCTCGCCGCGCGGGCGGTGCTCGAGGAGTTACTCATCGATCGAGCGATCGCGGCGGACGACATCATCGATCAACTCCATCGGACGGTCTGGGACCTCGATCTCGCCGAGGACCGTGCCGTGGCGCTGCTTGAACACCTCGGGGAGGTCGATTACCGGATTGCCGAGGGTGCCAACGAACAACTGCAGTTGGAATCGTTACTCGCCACGTTGGCCCGCGGCGACCCGCAGAGATAGCGTGACGGAACTGTTTTAGGCAATCACGGCCGAGTCCGGGCTACACGAATGTCCTCGCTGGAGGAGGCGTATCAACTCGAATATTTCGAGGAGGAGGGGTTTACACGCCAGCAGTGTGCGTCCTGTGAACGGTATTTCTGGGCGCGGGATGCCGACCGGGAGACCTGCGGTGAACCACCGTGTGCGCCATATTCGTTTATCGGCAATCCCGGTTTCGACGAAGCGTATTCCCTCGAGGAGATGCGCGAGCAGTTTCTCTCCTTTTTCGAAGCGCACGATCACGAGCGCATCGAGCCGTATCCGGTCGCGGCTAACCGCTGGCGCGATGACGTACTCCTCACCCAAGCCTCGATCTACGATTTCCAACCGTTGGTGACCAGTGGTCGAGCGCCGCCACCGGCGAATCCGCTGTGTATTTCCCAGCCTTGTATTCGGATGCAAGACATCGACAACGTGGGGAAGACGGGCCGACACACGATGGCCTTTGAGATGATGGCCCATCATGCGTTCAACGCCCGTGAGGACCTCGAGGATCCCGAGCAGTATGCCTACCAAGGCGAAGTGTACTGGAAGGACGAGACCGTTCGGTACTGCGATGCGTTGCTCGAAGAGCTCGGGGCGGATCTGGACGAGGTCACCTACATCGAATACCCGTGGGCCGGAGGCGGCAACGCCGGACCGGCCCTCGAGGTGATCTACGAGGGAGCGGAGTTGGCGACGCTCGTGTTCATGTCGATGGAGCGTGACGAAGAGGGCGAATACGAGCTTCCAGACGGCCATCGCTACAGCGAGATGGATACCTATATCGTCGATACGGGGTACGGGCTGGAGCGATGGACGTGGGTGAGCCAGGGCAGTTCAACCGTGTATGATGCGGTCTATCCCGACATGATCGAGCAGCTTTGTGCGGACGCGGGTGTCACGTATACCGACGAAGAACGAGCGCTGCTCGATCGGGCCGCCGAATTGGCCGGCCGGCTCGATATCGACGACGTCGAAGACGTCGAGGCCACACGTGAACAGATCGCCGCCGATCTTGAGGTCGACCCGGCCATGCTTGCCGACCTCCAGGAACCCCTCGAGCACATTTACGCCATCGCCGATCACACCCGCACCCTGGCCTACATGCTGGGTGACGGAATCGTCCCGAGCAACGTCGGCTCGGGCTACCTCGCACGGATGGTCCTTCGACGCACGGTTCGATTAGCGGACGCGGTCGACGTGTCAACGCCGATCGTCGAGCTCGTCGATCAACAAGCTCAACGGCTGGGTTATGACGATCGCGAGCCGATTCGCGCGATGGTGTCCACCGAGATCGAGCAGTATGAAGACACCCTCGAACGTGGCCGGCGCCGGGTCGACCAACTCGCCGCCCGCTACGAGGACGAGGCGTCGGCAATCCCTGCTGAGGAGGTCATCGAACTATACGATTCGCACGGAATTCAACCGGAGACCGTCGAGGAGATCGCAACCGAACACGGCGTTGACGTGGATATCCCGGAGGATTTCTTCGCCCGCGTCGCGGAGCGTCACGAATCCGAAGCACTGCAACCTGACACGGACGACTCCCCAGATCGCCTCCTCGAGTTGCCTGGGACGGAGAAGCTCTACTATGACGACCAAGAGCGGATGACTTTCGAGGCGGTCGTCTTGGACCGCTTCGAACGCGAGGAAGGCTACGACGTCGTACTCGACCAGACTATGTTCTATCCAGAAGGGGGTGGCCAGCCGGCCGACACGGGGACGCTGTCGGACGACGACGGGACTGTACGGGTCGAGGATGTCCAGGAAAACGACGGCGTGATTCTGCATCGGACAGATGGCGAACTCGAAAAGGGCGCGATCGTGCGTGGCCACGTCGATGAGGCGCGCCGCCGTCAGTTGATGCGCAATCATACCGCGACGCACATCCTCATCGATGCGGCGCGCAAGGAGCTGGGGTCTCATGTTCGTCAGGCCGGAGCGCAAAAGGGGGCGTCGACCTCGCGGATCGACCTCCATCATTACGAACGCCTCGATCGTGACACCGTCAAGGCGATCGAACGTCGGGCCAATCAGACGGTTCGTGAGAACATTCGCGTCACGCAGGAGTGGCCGGATCGCCACGAGGCGGAGAACGAACACGGGTTCGACCTCTATCAGGGCGGGATCCCTCCCGGTGAGCGCATCCGGACGATCCAGGTCGGTGACGACATCCAGGCCTGTGGGGGGACGCACGTCCACCGAACCGGCGATATCGGCGTAATTACGATCAATCACACCGAGCGCGTCCAAGATGGCGTCGAACGCCTCGTGTTCTCCGCGGGGACCGCGGCGATCGAGCGGATCCAAACGCGAGAGGACCTCCTGCGCGAGGCCGCAACAGTGCTCGATGTCGATCCCGCCGACATCCCGGAAACCGCCGAGCGGTTCTTCGAGGAATGGAAACAGCGCGGAAAACGCATCGAGGAGCTCTCCCAGGAGCTCGCCGAATTGCGGGCACGGACGGGTGAGGAGGGCGAGCGGGTCGAGGTCGACGGCCGAACGGGAGTCATCAGACACCTCGACGGGAGCCAAGACGAGCTTCGGGCGACGGCGAATGCGATCGCCGAGGATGGAACCGTCGCGGTGGTCGCCGGCGAAAGCGGCGAGGGCGTACACGTGGTCGTCGCCAGCCCGGACGGAGCCGACGTCGACGCTGGTGCCGTCGTCGGTGAACTCGCGAGCATCGTTGGCGGTGGTGGTGGGGGGCCGGCCGACTTCGCCGAGGGCGGGGGCCCCGACGTGGATGCGTTGTCGGAGCTGCTCGAGGCGGCCCCGGGCATCCTCGAGGCTGCTCTCGCCGAGTGAGCTGGCCGGGACACCCTTTTTATCGCCCTGTGACATAGACACACCCGATGGGCGTGCAGCGACTTGCGGTCCTCGATGCCTCCCACGGTCATCCGGCCACGCGACGCAATTTCAGGCGTGAACTCGAAGGGAGTTTAGCCGAGTTCGATGTCTCCGCAGGCGAACTTCCCGAGACAATCGCCTTCGATGGCATCGTCGTCACGGGATCCCGGTCATCGGTGTATTGGGACGAGCCCTGGATCGAAGCGACGAAAGCGTATGTCGATCGGGCACTCGAGGCGGAGGTGCCGATCCTCGGTGTCTGTTGGGGCCATCAACTGCTCGCGTCAGTGCTCGGCGGGACTGTCGAGGCGATGGACGAGTACGAAATCGGCTATAAGGACATCGACCGCATCGCGGAGGATCCGTTATTCGCGGGCATCGGCGGGACGTTTCGGGCGTTTACGACACACTCGGACGAAGTGGTGGCACTCCCCGAGGACGCAGAGGTCATCGCGGAAAACGAGACCTCGATCCAGGGCTTTCGGTGTGGCGCCGCGCGCGGCGTGCAGTTCCATCCGGAGTACGATATGGACACGGCCCGCGAGGTAACCGAAGCCAAGGACGAACTCTCCAAGGAACGAAAAGCTGCCGTTCTCGAGGGAATTACCGAGGAGAACTATCGAGCGGCGACGGAGGCGAAGGCCGTCTTCTCGAATTTCGACTCGATCGTCGCCGGGTAAGACAGCGTCGAGAACGTTTTGTAACGGCCGGGAGTTGCTGGCCGTATGCTCGACTATCTCGATTTGGAGGCGGACCTCGACGAAAGCGAGCGACTCATCCTGGAAACCACGCGCTCGTACGTCGATGAGGAAATCAAACCCGACATCGACGAACACTTCGAGGCCGGGACGTTCCCGATGGAGTGTATCGAGGACCTCGGCGAGTTGGGGCTGTATGGGGCGAACCTCTCGGCGCCGGGGACGGCTGATGTGGGCGAACGCGCCTATGGCCTCGTGATGCAAGAGCTCGAGGCGGGTGATTCCGGAATTCGCTCGATGGCCAGCGTCCAAGGCGCTCTCGTGATGTGGCCGATTGCGGAATACGGTTCGGAGCCCCAGCGCGAGCGCTGGCTCGAGCCGCTTGCTCGGGGCGAGGCTGTCGGGTGTTTCGGTTTAACCGAGCCCGGTCATGGCTCGAATCCGGCGGGCATGGAGACGACCGCTACCAAGGAGGGTGATCGGTACATCCTCAATGGATCGAAAACGTGGATCACGAACGCACCGATTGCAGATCTTGCGATCGTCTGGGCCCGCGATGAAAGCGATCCGGATCGGCCAGTACGGGGCTTCCTCGTGGACACTGACCGCCCCGGTGTGACCACGACCGAACTCACCGGCAAGCTCTCGATGCGCGCCTCGGTCACCGGAGAGATCGGCCTCACCGATGTGGAGATTCCCGAGGAGGCGGTGTTGCCTGGCGTCCACGGGATGAAGGGGCCACTGTCGTGTTTGACCCAAGCTCGCTACGGCATCGTCTGGGGCGCGGTCGGCGTGGCGAGAGATTGCTTCGAGGAGGCACTGTCGTATGCGGGGGAGCGCGAACAGTTCGGCCGCCCGATCGGCGGCTTTCAACTCCAGCAAGCGAAACTGACCGAGATGGCCACGCAAATTTCGACCGCGCAGCTGCTGGCACACCGATTGGCGACATTGAAAGAACGCGATTCGCTACGGCCACAACAGGTTTCGATGGCGAAGCGACACAACGTCAGGATGGCGCGCGATCAGGCCCGGGTTGCCCGCGAGATGCTCGGGGGCAATGGGATCACCCTCGAGTACGCTCCCATTCGACACATGGCCAACATGGAGACGGTCTACACGTACGAAGGCACCCACGACATCCACACGCTGATCGTCGGCGAGGACCTCACCGGCGAAAGCGCGTTCAACTGAATCGACCGGACGCGGCCTTTTTCACTGCGAGGTTGTAATGACGCCCATGGCGATCGATCCGGCCTTTCCCGAAACGCGTGACCGAGTCGGGGAACACGAGGGCCATGACGTGTGGGGGCCGGTTGAGGAACCCGAGCGCCTCGGAATCCACGGCACGCACGTCGCCGTCGATTTCGACATCTGTGACGCTTCCGGTGATTGCCTCGAGCACTGTCCGGTGGATGTCTTCGAGTGGGTGGAAACACCGGGCCATCCCGAGAGCGAGCGCAAGGCCGATCCCGCTGACGAGTCGGCGTGCATCGATTGCATGCTCTGTGTCGATATCTGCCCCGTCGATGCGATCGACGTTGATCCGGATCGCGATTAAAACTCGGCCTCTTTTCGATCGATCCGCCGTTTCAACTCGTGGAGGCCCCGATGGTGTTGCAAGGCGCGAAATCCAGCCCGCAGGTGCGTTTGACACAGTCCAACCTGCACGGCATCACGCGCTGGGGTGACGGAGGCGGGGGCCGAACAGAACCGACACTGCATAGTCGGCGATTGGCGCCCAGTGGTTTCAACCCGTCGCCGGTGCGAGCCGTCCTCGGAGTGTCTGCCACTCGGATGCATTGAGGCCGGCTTGACCGATTTCGTCCGCTCCGTGGGCGTCGCTCCCGCCGGTGCAAATGGCATCTTCGCCGACGATCGATCGCACATCTCGGGACGGGGCTTCATCGTATGGATACGCACATTCCACACCGTCGAGGTCAGACACGAGCCCAAGGGCTGCCCGTGGATCGTCGTAGCGAAACGGATGCGCGAGGACGACGAGCTCGCACGCCTCTTGCAGGAGGGTCAAGCCCCGGTCGAAGCTCGGCACCGACCGCTCGACGTAGCACGGGCCCCTTCGGCCGATATATCGCTCGAACACCTCGTCCACGGTACAGTCGGTCACGCGGGCGACGGCCTTCGCGAGATGGGGCCGGCCGACACCCGGTCGAATACTGACGGGGACCGTGACATCGAGGGTCTCCTCCAAGGCCTCACGCATATCTCTGGCCCGATCCATGCGGTCTTGCTGGAGCGTGTCGATTTCGGTTTCGAGGGCACTCGTCGGTTCGACACCATAGCCCAGGAGGTCGACTCGGCCGGCATCTGTGGTTGCCACGCGAACCTCGATTCCGGCGATCACCGTGACGTCGCCGTCCGTTGGGAGGGGTGCCGGTGGCAATCGCTCGTGATCGGTGATGGCGATTGCGGTGAGGTTGGCCGCGTTCGCGTGGTGGGGGACCGCCGCGGGTGGAACGTCACCGTCCGATCGGGTGGTATGGACGTGGAGGTCAGCGACAACCGACATACGTGGTCCGTGGTACCCACCGACACAGTTATAGGTTTCTTGCTTGTAGTATGCAGATAGTTACCATGTCGATGGGTGCGTATGACGAAGACGAGCACGAGCGCCGCGAGCAAAAGGCCTCCTCGGTCGACGCGGATTTCGACGACGAACGGAACGTCTACCGCGGCTCGGTCGAATACGAGGTCGGCGAGTCGACCGAGGACTTGCTCGAGCAGTTCAAGGAAATCAACGACGAGTGAGCGGTTGGATTTCGCATCTGGTCTCTGCCGTCCGTCACCGACGGTCTGAGCGTCGCGACGTATCTACTGCGTGATGGATCCGCTACTCCGGCAGTACTCATGCTGACAGCCGCGAGGGGCGGACGGCTCCTCGAACACCACCCCGCTCTGAGCGTGCTTGTGTTGTCACTGGGGACGTGTCTGTTCTCGAAGTCGACTGTCTCTAACGCGTGTCCAACGCGGTCGAGTCCGTCGATATCGACACCGACGCAACGCGGTACCGATTGACTCACAGCAAGGTGGCGCTGAAGGCCACCATCGAGGAGAGCATGATGAACGCGAAGAACGCAGCCATGAGCTTCTGTCGGTCCATGCGTGCTTCATACGGCCCGCCGATAGTTAAACCTCGTTCCGAACGCGGACGTCGACGACCACGTGATCCGTTCGTTCGGCGATACTTTTGACCTGTCGAACTGTTGTCGTCTCGATCCGTTCGCCACGACGCCGTAGCCGGGCAGAGAGAGCGGCCTTGGCCAATTCGTGTTCGTCGGCCCAACTGATCCCGTGGACGTGAAGCCATCCGTCACCCTCGAGGGCTCGCAACGCCGCATCGAGGTAGCCGCCGCCGAACGATGTCGGATCGTCCCGACAGTCATGCACCGGGAGGTGCCCGACGACCACACGATCGGCGGTCACCGGCGTCGCTCGACAGTCACCACAGATCGGTCGAACCCGATCTGCGACGCCGTTTCGGGTCGTATTTCGCGAGAGGATGGCAACGGCTGCTGGCGAGTGCTCGATTGCGGTGACGGTCGCTCCGGCACTCGCAAGCGGGAGGGTGAAATAGCCGATTCCAGCACACAGATCGAGGACCCGCTCCCCGGACTCAGTGACTGCGGCCATCCTGACGCGCTCGTGTTGATTGCCTGGGCTGAACATCGTGACCCCGAGATCGACCTCGTAGGCGATGCCGTGTTCGGTATGAACCGTGCGCGTGCGACGCTCACCGGCGAGGTGTTCGACGCGTGGTCGCCGATATTGCCCCTCGATGTGACGTTGGACGAGCACGGTGTCGGCACCACCGTGCAAGGACAACAGCGCCTCGCCAACTTCTGGCGCCCGCTCCGGGGGTCGCTCTTCGAGCACGACGATCGAACCGATCACGGCGTAAGATCGGGGAACCTGCGCGATCGCTGCGTCGCTCCATCCGCGTGCGCGGAGCTGATCGGCGAGGGTTCGGGTTCTAAGCGTGGTCGCGACACCCGTTTCGACTCGATCGATAACGTCGTGGTCGATCGCCTCGGTGACCGGAATCGCGACGCGATGTTCGTCGTACTCCTCGATGCGACGACAATCGTCGTAGCAGTGCTGTCGTTTGATCGCATCTAATGCGGTTTCGACGGCCGGTTTCGGGACGATCGCCGCGCGGTCAGGCATCGCTCGGGAGCACGTACAAGGTTCCATCGACGCGGACGCTCTCGACGGTCTCCCCATCGATGTCTACGTCGGGATAGCGCGGCACCGTCACGGCGGCTTGTGTCTCCGGATCGAGCACCTGGAGGGCGTGTTCGTCGAGGGGGGTGACGACGGTGGCCGATTCGGCGTCGCGTCGATGCGTCCATGGTTCCACGTCGAGGTCATCGATCGCCTCGAACTGGATTTCGCCTGTCGTCAGATCCCTGACTCGAACCCGCTCGCCAACGGACTCGATGAGGGCGGCGCCATCGTTCCAGGCGATCACATCCCCCTCGCGATAGCGAGGCAGTCTGAGCACGTGGGTCATCCGGTAGACGTCCTGTCCGTCACCGTCGGTCGTGATCAACCGTTCCGTCGCCGAGAGCTCGCCTCCGAGGGTCTCGTGTAATTGCTTGGCGATCGAGCGTCCGAGGGCGGTCGTCGAGAGTTTGACATCGAGGCCGCCATCCCGCTCGGTAACGTCGGCCACGTAGGCACCTCGATCACCGTCCGCGACCCGATCGTCGATCGCCGCGGCGATGAGCTCTCTCGCGGTCGATACTTCGGTTTCACTCGGGTCGCGGTCGGTCGCGCGAAGTTGGATCGTGCTGGCAAAGTCCTGGTCGGCGATCTTCCGACACCGTGGACAGGTCGTTTGCTCGAAGCTGACCTCGATTTCGCGCTGGCGGCGTTCGAACGTCCCCTCGATTTCGAGCGTGAAGGTCGCGAGGACCGCGATTGTGGCGTCATCGCGCGGTTCCGGCGTCACGCTCCACCCCCGAATCGCGGCGTTGATGTGGACGCCGAGCGCATCCTGGACCGCCGCAACGGCCAGATCGGGTCGCGTCTCGTCCGTGTCTTCCCAGTCGCCATCGGTTCTGATCGATTCACATCCGCGACACTGTTCGATCGTGATCGTCGCTGGCGCGTCGATGAACTCGACGACCTCGAGGTAACACTCCCGACAGAGCTCGCGATGGCGGTCGGCGCGCTCGCCAACGGCCTCACGGTCGGTTTCGGCGCCACACCGGGGACAGATCGGATTCGCCCGTGTATCGCTCATGACTCGAATTCGGTGGGGTGGTGCGTCATTGGTTGACGATGCTGGCGAAGGCGAACCGCGGTTTGACGTCCTCGATTTCGATCGTCACGTCCTCGTCGACCCCGGCGTCGGGGACGAAGACGGTAAAGCCCTCGATCTTCGCGATTCCATCGCCCTCTGCGCCTGTTTCCTCGATCGTGACGGTATATCGCTCGCCCGCTGCAACCGGGCCGGCGAGGTAGTCCTTGCCGATCAGGTACACTTCGGAGGATGCGTCCCTCGAGGCTTCCGGTTCGGCCGCGGCGACATAGCGATACTGCGTTTCGAGGTCGTTTCGTAGATCGGCCAGATCGCGCCCCTCGAACACTTTGACGACGAAGTCACCGCCAGGGGCCAACACGGCCGCAGCCGTCGATGCGGCCTGTTGAGCGAGGTGGATCGAGCGGGCGTGATCGAGTTCGTACTCGCCGGACATGTTCGGTGCCATGTCCGAGATGACGACGTCCGCGCCGTCGGCTCTGGCGGCAATGTCGTCGATGGTCTCCTCCTTGGTGAGGTCGCCTTGCATTCGCTCGATGCCGTCGCGGTCAAAGGGCTCGATCCGCTTGCGATCCACTGCGAGCACGGTCCCGCTCGCTCCAACGGCCTCGGCGGCAATTTGACTCCAACCCCCTGGCGCGGCACCGAGATCGACGACGACCTGCCCCGCGGCAAATAGCTCGTGACTCTCATCGAGTTGGCGGAGTTTGTACGCGGCGCGGCTGCGGTAGCCTTCATCGGCGGCCCGACGCGCCCATCGATCGCGGCTGTGCATTCGGTACCCTCGAATTGGGGATGCAGCGGCTTTTGCGTGTCGGCTGGGGGCCATCAATTCTTTTATGGCCGCCGGCTGACTCTCCGCGCATATGTTTAGCGCGATCGTTGCCGCCGAAACGCTCGAGAGCACGCTGGACTCTGTGAGCGTGTTGGTCGATGAGTGCAAGATCCACCTCAACGAGGAGGAGCTTGCCATCCGGGCGGTCGACCCGGCGAACGTGGGCATGGTCGATCTCAGTCTCGATGCCTCCGCGTTCGAATCCTACGGGGCCGACGACGAACTGATCGGTGTCGATCTCAACCGCTTGGAGGACCTCGTCGGCATGGCTGACAGCGGACAGTTGATCGACCTCGAATTGGACGACGAAACCCAGAAACTCCGCCTCCAAATGGATGGACTCGAGGCGACGATGGCCTTGATCAATCCTGATTCGATCCGGGAAGAGCCCGACATCCCTGATTTGGATCTCCCGGCGACGATCGTCCTCGAGGGTCGCGATCTCAATCGGGCCATCACGGCGGCAGATATGGTATCGGACCACATGGAGTTGGGCGTTGATGCAGACCGCGAGGTGTTTTATGTCGATGCGCGCGGTGACACCGACGACATTCGCCTGGAACTCACCCGGGAGGAACTCATCGAGTTCGAGCCCGGGCCCGCTTCCTCGCTGTTCAGCCTGGATTATCTGCGCGATATCAACAAGGCGATCCCCCGCGATACCGAAGTGCAGATTCGCCTCGGCGAGGAATACCCCGTCAAGTTCACACTGCCGTATGCGGAAGGGCGCGGTCAGGTAACATACATGCTGGCGCCCCGCATTCAAAGCGACTGAGTCCCCGTCTCACACCTCGAGGTGTCGTTCGATGACGCGGCGTGCTGATTCGGCTTTTTCCCGCCAGCCATAGCCCTCCTCGTAGACGTGGCGCTTGGCGTCGACGAGCTCTTCGGGAGTGGCCTCTTCGAACCCGCCTCGGGCCCACGTCCCCGAGTCATGTAACCACTCCAGGACGCGTGAACGGGTTTCTTCCCAAGAAAGTCCGACCATCTCGTACCAGGCGATCATCGCGAAGACGGCGTTATCGTGACACCCAGGGACAGATCCGTGCTGGTGAATCGTGCGAATCGGCTCCACGTTCGGTTCGATCAGGCGCTCGGCCTGGACGGCGCCCGGGGCGACTTCGAGGGTGTCGCTGTCGGTCTCGCGGATCCGTCCCTCACGCTGGAGTCGCCCTAGGGCGGCGGCATGCAGATTGTCCCACGGCGAGAGGTCACGCCGCAGCGTGTCGTGGCGTCGAGGCTCGTCCGCAAGTGTGGCGATAATCTCGATGTAGGCCTGTTCGATCTCGGTTCGTGCGTGCTCGGCGAAATCGCACGTCGCGTCGTGGATCGACCCGGTCGCCCCACAGCCCGGACACGGGTATGCGAAATAGCCCATTCACTCGCGTTGTCGATAAGGCTGCTGGGGGCTTGTAGCTGTCCGTCCCAGGGACCGGACGGTTTAATCGCTCGGGACCGTGAGATCGACTCGATGGATCCGCTGCACGCGCGGTACCCGTTTCTCGAGGCGGCGCGGACGGCGGTTACCGAAGAGGCACCGCCGATCGAGGAGCTGGTCGTCGGGACGTCGCGATCAGCGGCCCTCGAACGGGCCATCGACCGGATCGAACGGGCATTGGACGGCACGACGGTCGGGTCGGTCCACTCCGATCCAGAGGTCGAGGTTCTCTCGTATCCATTAGCGCGTGTGGTGGTGTCCTTGGTTGATGACGATCGCGTCACTGAACGCTATGCCACTGCCGAGGCTCGGACCGCGCGAGAGCGGTTGGCCTCGGATTTCACCGCGGAGACTCCTTCACCGTCGATACTCTCGAAACAGGCGGCCCTCTCCGAGTTCGAGGTCGAGTACGATCCAGATACCGGGATGGCCGTCGCCGACTATCTACGCTTGGCGGCGGACCTGTCCGAGGAGTCATTTCGTCTCGTGAATCGCGCCCTGCGTAATGGACGGGTTCCCATCTCCGAGCGGGAGTTACTCCGCTTGCTTGAGGCCGCTGTGTACCATCGTGTTCGGTCGAAGTTGCCCCTGACCGTTCCCGAGGAGCTGGCTGGGCGACTCGATGGGGCTGTCGATCGAATCGAGGATCGACTCGGTCGACAGACGCTGCCCGAATCGTTCGACCGGATCGATCCATCGGTGTTTCCACCCTGTATGGAGGCGCTCGTGGATCGGGTTGAGGCCGGGGAGGACCTCCCGCCACATTCACGCTTTGCCCTGGCGAGTTTCCTCACGAGCATCGGCCTCACGAGCGAGGACTTGCATGCCGTCGTTGAGGAACCGGTTCCAGACGCCCTCACGGCAATGGCGGAGGCGGTCGCCGGGACCGAGGGACCCACCCAATTCCCCCCAGGTTCATGCGAGACAATGGTCGCCTTCGGGGATTGTGTCAATCAGGACGAGCTCTGTCAGCAGATTGAGCATCCTCTTGAGTACTACGATCGACGACTCGAAGCCGATTAATCAGCGCTTGCGGCGTCCTCATCGCCAGCGGTATCGTCCTCTTGCCCGGTGACGGTAAAGGCGAGTACGTACCCAATCACACCCATAAGCAAAACGAACAACACCACCCCGAGGAGGAGCAAAATACCGCCCGAGCCGCTCAACTCGCCTTCGGCCTCGGAGTAGTACTGGCTGCCGATCAGGACTAACACGACGATCATGAGCCCGATGGCGGCGACGGAGGCAACGATCTCGATCACCCGCTCCCGCGCAATCTCCATGGAGGTCGGTAACTCGTTGGGTGTGAAAAGCACTTCGACAGCGTGTAAGATCCGTCTGCGGCCGGTCTAGCGCTACGCGACGAGGTCGGTCAACGCCTCCCCGTCGGCTTTCGCCGTTTCGAGTTTGACCCGGTAGTTGCCCCCGTCGGTTCGATAGAGCTCACCCGGGTGAAAGAAGTACCATGGCTCACGATCGAAGCGCACGCCGACTCGCGGCTTCGCGCCGAAACTTTGAGAGAAATACAGGAGGGCTTCGAGTTCGTCACCCTGGATATAGATGGGATCGCCGTTGGAGGACTTCGCCTCTATGGCGTAGAACGTCTCGCCGTCCCCAGCGAGGAGGTCCGGTTGGTTCCGTTGGGTGCCGCTCCCGCTGGCCGGCGAGCGGATGACGGCGAAGCCCTCGTCGTCCAACCGATTGACGAGTTCGCGTTCTCGCCGCTCCCCCTTCGTGTTGGCCATGTGGGACCTCGGGCGTGACGGTACAAAAATGAGCGGTCAGGCTCAGGTGCCATGCGCCCAGGAATCGAGGTATTCCTCCTGGGCCGGCGTCAACGCGTCGATCTCGATCCCTTCGGCGTCGAGTTTCGTCTCGGCGACTTCGCGATCGAGCGCGTCGGGAACGTCGTGCAAGCCGGCATCGTAGCCGCCCTCGTTCGTGGCCAGTTCCCTGACACAGACCGTCTGGATGCCGAAGCTTTGATCCATAACGCCGATCGGATGCCCGAGCGAGATGGGTGTCGCGAGGTTGACGAGGCGCCCTTCGGCCAAGACATTGAGTTGTCGGCCGTCCGGTAGTTCGTACGCGGTGACGCCCTCGCGAGCCTCGTGCGTTTCGACGGCCAATTCGGCGAGCTCATCGAGGTTGATTTCCACATCGAAGTGACCGGCGTTCGCCAGCACGACTCCGTCTTGCATCACCTCGAAGTGCTCCCGGGTGATGATATCTCGATTCCCGGTCGTCGTAATGAAGACATCACCTTCTTTCGCGGCCTCGGCCATTGGCATCACCTCGAACCCGGCCATGTGCGCCTCGAGCGCGCGACGTGGGTCCACTTCCGTCACGATCACCCGGGCGTTTTGTCCGGCGGCTTTGCGGGCGACGCCGGTTCCGCAATAGCCGAAGCCGGCGACCACGACGGTCTTGCCCGCCCACGAGAGATTGGTCGTCATCGCCATACTGGAAAGCGACGCTTCTCCGGTGCCGTGGACGTTGTCGAACAATCGCTTCATCGGCGTATCGTTGACGGCGAAAACGGGATACTCAAGCGCCCCATCGGCGTCCATTCGTCGCAGCCGTTCGACCCCGGTGGTCGTCTCCTCACAGCCGCCCTTGATCTGCTCGATCAGTTCAGGACGCTCTTCGTGGATCCGAAAGATCAAATCCCCACCGTCGTCGACGGTGATCGTCGGCTCGTGCGCGAGGACGGCATCGATCGCGTCATAGTAGGCATCGTCGTCCACGCCTCGCTTCGCGTAACTGGAAATCCTATCTTGGGCGTCTAGCGCCGCACTCACGTCGTCGTGGGTCGAAAGCGGGTTACAGCCGGTCAGCGCGACGGTCGCGCCGGCATCTCGCAACACCTCGACGAGGATGCCAGTTTTGGCCTCAACGTGCATCGCCATCGCGACGGTTTCACCGGCCAACGGCTGTGACTCGCGTAGCTCCGAGCGAAGCGTTTCGAGAATCGGCATATATTGGCGAGCCCACGCGAGCTTTTGCTCGCCCGCCTCTCGGGCCGGCTCGGGCTCGGCAAGGTGCTCGGTAATCGACTCAGCGGTTGTAGGCATGCCTGGCCCTCGGCCCAGGTCCAAGAAAACCCTACCGACCCGTGGCGCGCTCGAAGAGTGCACTCGCTCGCTCATTGGCCTCCTGTTTGATTGCAGCTTCGTCGAACGGCCGGACCTCTCGATCGGCCATCAGTATCCGGCCGTCACACACCGTATGGCGGACATCGGCCCCGTTTGCGGCATAGACCACGTGGCTAATGAGATCAGTCCGCGGCGTGAGATGCGGTCGGTCCAAGTCGATGACAGCTACATCCGCAGGTGCGCCTGCTTCGAGGGTTCCACCCTCGAGTCCGAGCAGGTCGGCACCGCCGGCGGTTGCCATTTGCAGCGCCGTCTCGGCTGGAACGGCGGTCGGATCACCCTCGCGATGTTTGGCAAGCAACGCTGCCAGGCGCATCTCTTCGATCATATCGAGATCGTTGTTCGACGCCGGGCCATCCGTGCCGATGCCGACCGGTACGCCCGCAGCCAGCAGCTCAGTGATCGGGGCGGCTCCACTCGCTAACTTGAGGTTCGCACTCGGACAATGGGCGATGCCAGCCCCGGCAGCCGCAAGCTGATCGATCGCCCTGTCGGTGAGGTGAACGCCATGGGCACCGAAGCCGTTCGCGAGGAGATTTGCCCGGGCGGCAGTTGCAACGGGATGGTGTCCGTCTCGTTGTGTGACGGCGTCGACATCTGCCCCCGTTTCGGCGAGGTGAAAATGCACCGGGAGGGAGTGCTCGCGGGCGAGATCGCCGAGGTCCGCAAGGACGTCCGGGGGGACCGTGCGCATCGCGTGTGGCATGATGGCCGTCTGGATCCGGCCCTCCCCAGCGTGCTGGTACCGATCGGCGAAGTCCGCGGCGGTCTCCAGTTCGGCGTGAATCTCATCCTCGGATCGATCAACGGCGACAACCCCATAGCCGAGTGTGGCTTTGAGGCCGCCCTCGATGACGGCCTCGGCGATGCGACCCTCGTGAAAGTACATATCACAGACCGCCGTCGTGCCGCATTTGATCGCCTCGAGGACGCCCAGCTTCGCACCGGCCTCGACGTCCGCCGGTGTCATCTCGCCTTCGATCGGCCAGACGTCCTCTTCGAGCCACGCCTGGAGGGCCTTGTCGTCGGAAAACCCCCGAAGGAGCGTCATCGCCAGATGGGTATGCGCATTCACGAAACCGGGAAGGACGAGAGCGTCGCTCGCGTCGAGGACTTCGTCCTCCGATGCGGCCGATGGGGCGGTCGGTTCGTCGGTTAATTCGACGATCGTGCCCGCATCCTGATCGATCACTACGTCTCGATCCTCGATGGCCCCGTCCGCTCCGAGGACGGCGCCACCGGCGATACGCAGGTCGGTCATGGTCGTGATGCGGGGAGGGAGCCCAAAACGACACCGAAGCGGTTTGTACCACGAGGTAGTCGTCCAGAGCACGCCGATCAACGATGGTCTCGTCCACTGCCACGGGTATCTGGCCGCTCGAACTCCTCCGCGATGGCTGGCGCCAGCACTGGCGGTATTTTCAACTCGCGCTTGGGATCTTTGTGATCAGCTGTGTTATCGGCACGCTTCTGGTCGATCGGATCGACCTGTTCGCCCAGCTTGGGATCGACAACCTCGACGAAGTGTTCCCGGACGAAATCACGACGACGGTCCTACTCGTGAACAACTCGATCGTGTTCGTCTTGGCCGTTATCGGGGTGCTCTCCTTCGGCGTGTTGACCGGTCTCGTGCTGGTCATCAATGGGATCCTCGTCGGATACGTCGTGACACCGGTGGCCCTCGAGGAAAGTGCGGGGTTTGCCTTCCTGGCGATTGCCCCACATGGCGTGTTCGAACTGACAGCCTTTTTCATGGCCTCGGCGGTGGCGTTTCGGCTTCTCCACCGGTTCGTGGGGCGGGTGCGGGGACATCGTTCACGACTCCTTGATCCCGGCGACAGAGGCCGCATCGCCATGTATCTCGGTACCGGGTGGCTCCTGCTCGCCCTCGCGGCGGTGATCGAAGCGCACCTCACCTTGTGGTTGCTCGAAACCGTGTATCCGGAGCTGGCACCCAGTGCCTGACGGCAGGGGAGTACTATGCGAGGCCGAGACTTGTTAGGAGATTGTACCCGGCTACAGTAAGTGCGACAGAAAACACGACGTGAATCCCGGTGATTATCGCAGCTCGGCGTGGCTCGTCAGCGATGAACAGGTAGATTGCGAGGAGATCTGCGAGCACAATCACGGGCAGTGCAAGGCGAGTCTCGACGACTGCGATCGAGCCGATACCGGGGACCACGCCGACGACGCCCGCCTGCCACGGCGGGATCGGGCCGAGGATAAGGCGGGCGGCTAAGTACGCGGTCCCACCGAAGAAAGCGGTGTTGAGGACCACGACCGGTACCGCCCACAGCCATTCCATGATCGCCCGTTACTCGAGAAGGCCGAGTTCTTCGAGCCGGGAGACGATTTTGTCCACGGCGTGTTCCGCGTCGACGGGCTGTTTCCCGCCGGTGATGACGAGCTTGCCACTGCCAAAGAGCAACGCGACGACTTTCGGCTCGTCGAGGCGATAGACGAGCCCGGGGAACTGCTCCGGTTCGTATTCGATGTGTTCGAGTCCGAGGCCGATCGCGATGGCGTTGAGATTGAGATTCGTCCCGAGATCCGCGCTGGTGACGATATTCTGCACGACGATTTCGGGATCGTCGTCGACGTCGATTTCGAGGTCGCGCAGTTTGTCAAACACGATCTGGAGACTTTCGTGGACGTCGTCGGTCGACTTGGCACCAGTGCAGACGATCTTGCCCGAGCGAAAAATCAATGCCGCCGATTTCGGGTTCTGTGTGCGGTAGACAAGACCGGGAAACTGTTCGGGATCGTAATCGGCACCCTCGAGGTCCATCGCGACGCTTTGGAGGTCGAGCTCCTGCCCGATCCCGGTGGAGGCAACAACGTTTTCAATATTGATAGTTTCTTTCGGATCCGTCATGGATACTTTAAAACTCGTATTTAAGCTTTATAAAAACTGCGAGGCTCTGCCCGCATCCACACTCAGGTGGGGGAGTTGACATGAGCGCCAACTGGTAGTGTCGATCGGATCGGCACGGTTTTTCCCCGAGATGGTGTTGTATCCCCCGTGTATCTCCTCGAGTTCGTCGGCGAGGACGATCGCCTCAGTGCCTGGGAGGCTACCGCGGCCGCCCAATCGGTCGACCGGGTGGCTCCTGGACTCGCGCGGACCCCAACGATCGACGTGGATCGAGCCCGGTGGCTCGCGCGGACCCGGGCGATCAGTAGCTATTGTGGGAGCGTCGAGGGTTCGATCGAGGCCCTTGTCGACTATGTGGCAACCCGGTGCCCTCGCCGTCCCGGGCCGATCGCCGTTCGGGCCCGAACACTTCGGGGAGCTCATCGGATCGACACGCAGGCGGTCGAGTCACGGGTTGGTGACGTCTTTGCCGAGGCGGGGATCGAAATCGATCTCGAGCGACCGGCACATGAGTTTCGGGTTCTCATTCCGCCACAGTCCGGCCCACCACGGTTTTACCTTGGCTGGCTCGCCTGTCGACCGATTCGGGGCTTCGCCACCCGCCAACCGACCGCCCGCCCGTTCGAGCAACCCGGTACGATGGATCCACAACTCGCCCGTACCGTTGTGAATCTCTCCGGTGTCGATCCAGGCGGAACCTTGCTCGATCCGATGTGTGGTCCCGGGGCGATCCCCCTCGAGGCCGCGACAATGGGGGTGAACGCCATTGCGATGGATGTGCAACGACGAATGGCTGTGGGTGCGCGAACGAATCTTGCGGCGCTGGTCGACGACAGTGGTCGGTGGAATGTGCTCGTCGGCAGCGCGGATGCCCTTCCCGTCCGCGAGGCGGATGTGGTCGTATTTGACGCACCATACGGTCGCCAGTCCCCGATCGTCCACGAATCAGCCGAGGGGCTCGTGCGTTCGACGCTTACCGCGGCCACGGGTGTCGTAGATCGCTGTGTCGCCGTCTATGATCGGCCCATCGAAGGGCTGATCGAGGGGACGGATTGGCACCTCGTGACGAGCTTTGAACGACGCGTGCATCGATCGTTGACCAGACACATCGCGATCCTCGCGTGAGGACGCTCGCCCCGGGTCAGGCCGTGATCTCCGGGAGTTCGGCAATGAGTCGGGAGAGTTGGATCCGATCGTCACCCCCGTCGGCGAGGTGGAAGTCGGTTCGGGCCACGCGTTGACTGATCGTTGCGGCAGTTCGTTGATCATAGCGCGAGCGGGCCACTTCGGCGATCGTCGAGAGGAGTTCCCCACCGGAGAGCCCTTCATCGACCAGCAACTCGTCGAGGGTCGAGCGAGCGTCAGCGAAGGCACCGGCCTCAGCGTTCGCGAGGAGGGTTTCCACTTCGTCCGTATATCCGAGGTCAGTGAGGGTTTCGTAAACGGCTGTCTCCGTCACGGTTCCGTCCGCGTCGCGGCGTTGGGCGAGATGGGTGGCTTGCACCGCGAGGATTGCCCGCCGGAGGTTGCCCCCGGCATCTTCCGCGAGAAGGTCGAGGGCGGAATCATCATAGTCTACGTCCTCACTCGCGAGGATCTCCGCGAGAATGGCTTTCACGTCGCGATCCGTCGGCGGCGGCACCGGGACCGGGAGACAGCGAGATTTCAGGGCCGGAATGAGGCGGCCGAGTTGTCGCGTGGTGAGGACGAACTGCGTCGTTTGGTGGTGTCGCTCGATGAGACGGCGAAGGGACTGTTGAAAATCCTCGCGGACGGCCTCCGCGTTATCCAACAGGACGGTTCGATAGCTGCCGGAGACCGGTGCATGGGCGGTTGCCTCTCGAAAGACATGGTGGATCATCTCCCGTTTCGATCGCCGAGTACTGTCCGCCAGAAACGGGGCGAAGCGGGGGTCGGATTCGATCTCGGATTTCGAGCGGTCGAAGAAATCGGCCACGTTGATCTCCAGCAAATCGGTCTCGGGGTCCGCATGGGCCCTCCGGGCGAGCGCTCTGACCGCAGCCGTCTTTCCTGCGCCTCGTGGCCCGTACAACAGGAGGTTGATCGGTCGATCCACGCTCGCGGAGAGATATCGGCGGAGATGCGATTGGGGTAAGGCCTCGATATCGGGGGCGTAGCGGTCGGTCCACAGCGGCGACTCCATCGACTCATTGAGGGGGGAGAACGGCCTTGAAACGCTCGGTCCCGCTCCATGATTCGAAGCGAGTTTATGCGATCCCGGCCTCACCCGAGGCGATGACGCTGCGGGTGACGTTTCTCGGGACCAGCGGTGCCGTCCCGACCCCGACTCGGAACCCGATCGGGCTCGCCGTCAGGCGCGAGGGCGATCTTCACCTGTTCGATGTCGGGGAGGGCATCCAGCGCCAGATGATGCGGTACTCCACTGGTTTCGCCCTCGATCACGTCTTCATCACCCACGCGCATGGCGATCACGTCCTCGGCCTCCCCGGGTTGCTCGAGACCCTCGCGTTCAACGACCGGAGCGCACCGTTGACCGTGCACGCCCCGCTGGAGGTGTCCGAGCGGATCGAACGCCTCATGACGATCACGACGGACGATCCGCCGTTTCCCCTGCGCGTCGTCGGGCGGGCCCCAGGCGACGTGGCGCTCCAGCGAGATGACTACCAGATCCGGACGTTCGAGGCCGATCACGACGCCCCGGCGGTGGGATACGTGCTCGAAGAGGACGAGCGTCCTGGCCGGTTCGACAAGGCCCGAGCCCTCGAGTTAGGCGTCCCCGAGGGACCGCTGTTTGGCAGATTACAAGCCGGCGAATCGGTCGAACTCGAGGACGGGTCTATTATCGAACCCGAACAGGTGTTGGGACCCCCTCGTCCCGGGCGGACGGTCGTCTATTCTGGCGATACCCGTCCGACCGACGCGCTCGTCGATGTGGCCGAGGGTGCCGATCTCCTCGTGCACGAAGCGACCTTCGGTTCGGATCGGGCCGATCGGGCGACGGAGACCGGCCACTCGACCGCGGAAGCCGCGGGGCGCCAGGCCGCCGAGGCGGGCGTGCGTCGGCTTGCACTCGTGCATACCTCTTCGCGGTACGCCGGCCAGCGTGGCGAACTGCGGGCCGAAGCCGAAGCCACATTCGATGGCGAGGTGCTCCTTCCCGACGACGGCGACGAGATCGAGGTATCGTTCCCCGAGTGATCCCGCGGGACGTTTAACAGCCTCCGGTTCGAATTTTCGTCCGTGACTGATCGGGCGCGGGCCTCACACACCGACATTTTCGGTGTCGATGTCCACAGTGGCGATATCCGAGGCGACGCACCGACCTATGCGCTTGTTCGTCTCGGGGAGGACACTCACGAGCGGGAGACGGTGTCCGGACGCAAACTGCAGCGGGAAATCGAGCGGCACGAACCAGCGATCGTCGCGACCGACAACGTCTACGAACTGGCCGCCGACAAGGATGCCCTCGTCCACTTTTTGCAAACGCTGCCGGATGCCACCCGCCTCGTCCAGGTAACCGGTGCCGAGCGGCCTGATCCGCTCTCGCGTGTGGCCAATCGACACGATATCCAGTACGACTCATCGCCCATGGGTGAAGCCGAGGCGGCGGCACGCCTCGCTGCCGCCAATGTCGGTCATGTCGTCTCCGCATTCGAGGACACGACTACCGTCCGCGTTACTCGAGGTCGCTCGCCAGGAAAGGGCGGCTCCAGCGAGGATCGCTTTACCAGGCGAATTCATGGGGCCGTCAAGCGCCGGGCCAGGGAGCTAACCGAGACCCTCGAATCGGCGGGTATCGAGTTCGAACGGGAGGTCACGGAGAAATACGGTGGCTGGGCCCGAGCGGTCTTTACCGTCGACGCGACGCCTGATGACCTGCCGATTTCGGCCGGGCGGTCGGGTGACGTGCGGGTCGAAATCGACCGCGATCGAACGGGCGGCCTCGAATTCGAACCCCTGGTGCAGCGGCGCGATCGCGTCATCGTCGGCGTCGACCCCGGGACCAACACCGCGGTGGGGTTGGTCGGGCTCGAGGGCGAGGTCCTCGATGTCTGGAGTTCGCGCACGAGCGATGAAGGGGAGGTCATCAACTGGATCATCGAACGCGGTCGCCCGGTCATCGTCGCCGCCGATGTTGCCGGGATGCCGACCACCGTGGATCGAATCCGTCGGAGCTTCGACGCAGTCGGGTGGGTCCCGGACGATGACATCCCGACGGACGAAAAGCTGCATCGAACCCGCGAGGCGAACCCCGCCAATGACCACGAGCGTGACGCCCTCGCCGCCGCGTTGTTCGCGTACGACGCATACGCCGATACGCTCGAGCGGGTGCGCGAGAAGACGCCCCCGACCCTCGAGTGGGAACAGGTAGCCGCCGTGGTGCTTGAGGACGACCGCTCCATCGCGGCGGCCATCGAGACACTCACCGAGGAACCGGAGCCCGACGCCGAGCCGTCAGTATCGATCGATCCGGAGCCCGATCCACAGGCGAAACGGATTGCGACGCTTGAATCCCAGGTCGAGCGCCTCCAGACGCATCTCGAGGAGCTCGAAGAGACGCTGACTGAGCGCGAGGACCGTATCGAGGAGCTCAAACGCCAGCTCAAACGCGAACGCACCGAGGCTCGACGGTCCGTGCGCCAGGACCGCGAGGTAACCCGTCTCGAGCGCGAAAAATCCCAGCTCGAGCGGACCGTCGCTGAGCGCGAGAATCGCATCGAGGAGCTTGAAGGGAAGGTCGAACGGATGAAGGCACTCTGGCGCCTCGACCATTCCAACTTCGCGGACGTGAAGGAACAACGCAGCGACCTCGTGCCGGTCAAACCCATCGAGAAGTTCACGACGGGGGCCATCGAGGCCGCCGAAGCCGCGTATGGCCTCGCCCCCGATGACGTGTTCTACCTCCGCGATGCCACCGGTGCCGGCCTCGAAGCCGCCAATGCGATCGTCGAGCGCGAGCCACGGATCGTCCTCCACCATGGGGGGTTGTCAGATGTCGCGAGACAGACCTTGCGCGAGGCGGAGGTGCCCCTCGGTGGTGCCGACGACGTTGCAATGCAAGAGGTAGACGAACTTGCCGTCGCCCGCGAGTCGGATGTGGAGGAACAACTCGCCCAGTGGGAAGAACGGGCGGCTCGTCGGCGCCGAGAGCGCACCAAAGCGTTGGTTGATGAACTCATCAGCGAGCACCGCGATGAGTGACCACCTGCCGGTCAGACCATGGCGCCCATCCCGAAGCGCGACGCCAACGCTCGGACGGCGGCGTGGATAACGAGGCCGACCCCCGCCAGGATGAGGGCGAGACCACCGGCGATGATCGGTGCTTCGTACGCCACGATGGCGAAGCCAGCTATCAGCACGAGGATGCCGAGGAACCCCGTCACGCCGAGTTGTCTGATCATGCCAGCGAGGCCGGCGGGGCCCGTGATAAACGCCGCGATCCGTGCGCTTCGGCGGCTCCGGGCGGTACTCCCGCGCCTTTATAGGTAGGTAGCCTCTAGTCGGGCGACATGAGTAACGAGGGCTCAGCGGACCTGGATAACGTCCGCATGCCGGACGAGGACGAAGTCTTCGGCGTCGTGACACAGATGTTGGGTGCGAATCGCGTCAAAGTTCGGTGTGCAGACGGCAAGGAGCGAACGGCACGCATCCCGGGTCGCATGCAAAAACGCGTCTGGATTCGTGAGGACGATGTCGTTCTCATCGAACCGTGGGATTGGCAGGACGAGAAGGCCGACATCGAGTGGCGTTACGAAAAACAAGAAGCCGATTTGTTGCGCGACGAAGGCCTGATCGAGTGAGACTGCGGTGGTGATCGAGGGCGATGAGTGAGGAGTTCGAACTTCTCGATCGGTCGGCGGCCGACACGCCGGGTGATGAGTGGGAGTCGATCGACGTCACAGAGACCGAAGCCGATCGCATCGCTGGCCGACAGGATCGAGCCTTCGATGAGTTTCGCAAACGGATCAAAAACTCCGAACGGCTCAAAGTCGAGGCGGCGGTTTTCGACGAGGCCACGTTTGCGGCGCTGTACAAACTCGTTCAAGACGGGTATCTCGATGCTTTGGGGGGTCCGCTCTCGACCGGCAAGGAAGCCGACGTGTACGCGGCACTCGCCGGTGCGCGTGGGGAAGAAATCGTGAACGACGACGAGGTGGCATTGAAACTGTATCGGATCAACGCGAGTAATTTTCGAGATATGCGGGAGTACCTCGAGGGTGACCCTCGCTTCGAGGATATCCACAGTGACAAAAAACAGGTCGTCCTCGCGTGGACGCGCAAAGAATTTGCCAATTTGGAGCGGGCGTATGCGGCTGGCGTTCGCGTTCCGCGACCGGTCGCCGTCGAACGAAACGCGCTCGTGATGGAGCTCATCGGGGAGGAAGTCGACCGCGCCAAACGCCTGGATGAGGTGCACGTCGAAAATCCCGAGACGGCCGCGGACGTGTTGATCGAGTACATGCGCCGGCTCCATGCAGCGGGGCTCGTGCATGGTGATCTCAGCGAATACAACGTCCTCGTCTACGACGGCGAACTCGTCGTCATCGACGTGGGCCAGGCGGTGACGGTCCACCATCGAAACGCCGACGATTTCCTCGCTCGCGATTGCGAACGCGTCGCGAGTTTCTTCCAGCGACAGGGCCTGGAGTTGACGGCCGAGGACATCGAGACGCGGGTTACCGCCGACGCATAGCACCGCCGGGGTTTTGTATACCGGTCCGCGAGTCACCGCCAGTGGAGCTGCGCAAGCCACTGTTGCGGGAGGTCGCCCCGCCCCTGATAGCCTTCAGCTTCGTCGTCATAGCCGGTGTAACCGGGTACATGTACCTCGGTGATGTCGGGCTCATCGAGGCGATGTTCTGGCTGATCGATACGACGAGCATCGAACTCCACGACGGGAGCGATCTGGTGAAGGCGTACTCGATCCTGGTGGTCGTGGGGCTCGTCGTCACCGGCGTCTGGATCGGCGAGACGGTGCTCTCCGCGGCGTTCGGCGGCCAAATTTCGGAGGAATTCAGACTCATGCAGATCGACAATCGCATCGACGACGCACAGGATCACGTCATTGTCTGTGGCTACGGCATGTTCGGACGCACGGTTGCCCAGGGCGTGATGGAACGCGGTGACGAAGTTGTCGTCATCGAATCCGACGAGTTGGAGTACGAACGCGCCCTCGATGACGGTTTTCTCGCCTTGCATGGCGATTCACGTCGAGAGGAGATGCTCCAGCGGGCGGGCGTCGACCGGGCCAAAGCGCTGGTAACGGCCGTCGATGACTCCAACACGAACATTCAGATCGCGATTCTCGTGGGCCAACTCGCGGAGGATGTGCAACTGGTGGTCCGCGTCGGGGACGAGATGTACACCTCGCTCGCACGCCGAGCTGGCGCGGACGAAGTCATTATCCCCGAAGTCGTCAGTGGCGAGGACGTCGTCATCGACTTTATTTGAGCCCGTGCGGGCCGGGTGGACGAAGCGTTAAAACGGACAGCTTCGTATCGGGTAGATATGCAACACGTGACGATTCCGCAGGACCGGATTGGCGTTCTCATCGGCGAAGGCGGGGAGACGTTGCGTGAAATCGAGGAGGCTGCCGAGGTCCGTCTCAATGTAGATTCGGAAAACGGTTCGGTGAGCATCGAGACGGTTGGGGATCCGGTCACGGGCCTGAAGGGACCGGACATCGTCCGGGCCATTGGCCGGGGATTCACCCCGGATGATGCGCTCCGGCTGCTCGATGACGAGATGACGATGCTCGATGTGATCGATATCGATGCGCATGCGCGCAACGACAACGATCTCGAGCGACTGAAAGGCCGCCTCATCGGCGAGGGGGGTCGAACCCGGGAACTGCTCGAGGAACTCACCGGGGCCGCCGTGGTCATTTACGGGTCGACGCTGGCCGTCATCGGCGATCCCGAACAGGTCGACACCGTCCGTCGAGCAGCGGAGATGTTGCTCGATGGCGCGCCGCATGGGACCGTCTACAGCTTTCTCGAGGATCGCCAACGTGAGCGCAACCAAGGCGGTCTCGGCTATCATCCCTACCAGGGATAGGGCTACTTAAAGGGCCGTTTGGGTCCGGTTCACACGCCGCGTAGCGTCGATTAAGCGTCACATTGCACGCCGAACCAGGGGGCTTATATTGAATGACAAACAATCCTCACCTGACTATGGCTCAAGAACTCGGCGGACAACCAATGATCGTCCTTTCGGAGGAATCACAGCGCACCTCCGGGCGGGACGCGCAGTCGATGAACGTCACGGCTGGCCAGGCCGTGGCCGAGGCCGTACGAACAACCCTCGGCCCGAAGGGCATGGACAAGATGCTCGTCGATTCCGGCGGGGACGTCATCGTTACCAACGACGGCGTAACGATCCTGAAGGAAATGGAAATCGACCACCCGGCGGCCAACATGATCGTCGAGGTCGCCGAGACGCAAGAAGACGAGGTTGGCGACGGCACGACGACCGCCGTCGTCGTCGCTGGTGAGTTGCTCAACCGCGCCGAGGAGCTCCTTGAGCAGGATATTCATCCGACGACGCTCACCCAGGGGTTCCGCGAGGCGGCGAGTGAGGTCGAGACCTACCTCGAAGACCAGGCAATCGAGGTAACGCCCGAGGACACGGAGATCCTTCGCCAGATCGCGGCCACCGCGATGACCGGCAAGGGGGCCGAGGGCGACAAGGACCTGTTGTCCGACTTGGTCGTCGATGCAGTCCAGGCCGTTGCTGACGAGGACGAGATCAACCTCGATCACGTGAAAATCCGAACCGATAAGGGGGGTTCGATTTCGGATTCCGAACTCATCGAAGGCGTGATCGTGGGGCAAGGTCGCGTCAACGAGAACATGCCGACGTCGGTCTCCGATGCGAACATCGCGATCATCGACAGCGAACTCGATTTCGAGGACACGGAAATCAGCGCCGAGGTCAACGTCACCGATCCCGACCAGCTGCAAGAATTCGTCGACAGGGAGAAAGAGCAAATGCGCGAGCAGGTCGAGGCCATCGTCGAGGCCGGGGCGGATGTCGTGTTCGTCAAGGGCGCGATCATGGACTACGCCCAGCATCACCTCGCGGATCAGGGCATCCTCGCCGTCCGGCGAGCGACGCAGGGCGACCTCCGCAAAGTGGCCCGAGCAACGGGCGCGTCGCTTGTCAATGACGTCACCTCCATCACGAGCGACGACCTCGGCTACGCCGGCACCGTCGAGGAGCGCGACATCGCCGAGGAAGAACAGGTCTTCGTCGAGGACGTCGAGGAAGGCAGCGCCGTGTCGCTGTACCTCCGTGGCGGTACCGAGCACGTGATCGACGAGGTCGAACGCGCGATCAAAGACAGCATGGATGTCGTCCGCGTGACCCTCGAGGACGGCCTCGTCCTTCCCGGGGGCGGTGCCTCCGAGGTCGGCCTTGCCATGCATCTTCGTGACTTCGCGGAGAGCGTCGGGGGCCGTGAGCAACTCGCCGTCGAGGCGTTCGCGGACGCGCTCGAGGTGGTGCCACGCACCCTCGCCGAGAACGCCGGACACGATCCGATCGACAGCCTCGTCTCGCTCAAAAGCGCCCAAGACGCCGGCGACAGTGATGCCGGCTTGGACGCCTACACCGGTGACATCATCCAAATGACCGATGAGGGCGTCTACGAGCCGCTTCGTGTCAAGACACAGGCGATCGAGAGTGCGACGGACGCCGCCGTGATGATCCTTCGTATCGACGACGTCATTGCCGCGGGTGACCTGCGCGTTGATCCCAGCGATGACGCCGCCGAAGGCGCCGAGGGCCCCGGTGCCGGTGGCATGGGTGCCCCCGGCGGCATGGGCGGCATGGGTGGCGGTATGGGCGGCATGATGTAGCCTCGGTCGAGACGCCACCCAGCCTTCGGTTTTCTTAAGGTTTCGCCGCGGAAAGCGGCGCGTATGGAAACACGCTTACTCGATCGTGCCGCGGTCGAGGCTTCTGCGGAGATTGCGACCGTGATCGATGCTGTCGAGGATGCGTTCGGCGCATATGCCCGTGGCGACGTGTTGATGCCGGCGAAGTCCTACGTCGAACTCGACGCGTACAACGGCGATTTCCGCGCGATGCCCGCCTATCTCGATGCCGGCGACTGGGACGGCGCTGGCATCAAGTGGGTCAACGTTCATCCGGACAACCCGGACCGCTTCGACCTCCCGACGGTGATGGCCACCATCATTTACTCGGATCCGGAGACGGCGTATCCGCTAGCGATCATGGACGGCACGGCCGTCACGATGATGCGCACTGGCGCAGCCGCAGCCGTCGCAACGGATCACCTCGCGATTCCGGAGGCTACGTCGCTCGGGCTCATCGGTGCCGGTGATCAAGCCGATACGCAGTTGGCCGCGATCGCGTCAGTGCGACCGATCGAAGAGGTCGTCGTGTCCGATGTCGACCCGGATGCCGTCGCGGCGTTTATCGAGCGGCATGGGGATCGCTTCAACGTTCGAGAGGGCACAATCGCGGAGGCCGCCGCGTGCGATGTGCTCTCGACGGTAACGCCGGTCCGAGAGCCGATCGTCCCGGCTGACGCGGTCGGCGGCCACACGCACATCAATGCCATGGGTGCCGATGCCGCCGGCAAACAGGAACTCGATCCAGCCATTCTGGAGGAGGCCTATCTCGTTATCGACGATTTCGAACAGTGTGTCCACTCCGGTGAGGTCAACGTTCCGTGGTCCACCGGGCGTCTCGACGAAGGTGATATCGATGCGGAACTCGGTGATGTGGTTATCGGTGGGGTGCCTGGGCGCACCTCGGAGACGGGTGTCACCGTGTTCGATAGCACCGGCCTCGCCATCCAGGACATCGCAACCGCACGAGTCGTCTATAATGACGCGACGGCAGCCGATCGTGGCCAAGCGATCGATCTCCTCCAAGTCAAATAGAGGGCCTCGGATCCTCACTCGAGGTGGATCGCTGGCCGCCCCGGCAACGCATCCGATTCATCAGCTGCTTTTTCGTCTTCCCGATTCACGTGGATCTCCGCATCGAACTCCGCAGCGAGGAAGGACTCGGCCTCCTCGATGACCCTCGCTTCATCAACCGTCGCGAGTTTGGACAGCGTCGATCTGGATCGATCCCGAACGAGATCGATCAGCTCCTCAACGGTCGTCTGCACTGCGCCACCCCGGTCGCGAAATCGCTCTTGGGACATGAGTTCGTCCATTAACGGGCCCATGGTGAGCTCGTCGGCGTCGAGGACCGTCTCGAGAATGTCACCCTTCCAGTCAGCTGCCGTCGTAATGCGAATCCGGTCCGGGTCCGCTCCGGTCACCTCGACGATCGATTGGATGTCTTCGACTAATGTCTTCAGCAGTTCTTCACTGGCATCGAGGCCTGCCTGTCTGCGGTCGGGGTCTGGCGTCGGCCAGGCGGCTTTTTCGGCGGGCGTGCCGGTGAGTCGATCGTGGAGTTCGTTCGCGAGGTAGGGGACGAACGGCGTCAGTAACCGAAGCCGGGTCTCGAGAACCTGCTTGCGCGTCCAGATCGCCCCGGCTCGATCGGTGTCGGTGCGTCGGCGGTACCATCGGAGGTCGTCTTCGAGTTGGTAAAACGCTGCCTGGCTCGCCGCACGTGTTTCGTAGTTGTCGAGGGCCTCAGTAACAGTCTCGATCGTCCGATCCAGTCGATCGAGGAGCCACTTGTCGATATGCTCCAGTTCTTCTTCTCCGGCTTTCGACTCGATCAGTTGGCAGGATCGACGCCAAAAGCGCGCTAGTTGATCGCGAGTGTCGCTCACGGGACCGGGTCGCCAGTCGAAATCCTGCCATGGTTCGGCCGAGTTCAGCAGGAAAAATCGAACCGTGTCCGCACCGTACTCCTCGACGGTTTTGTCTGCCAGCACCACCCGGCCCGCCGAGGAACTCATCGATTTGCCCTTGACTTGCCCGAGTCCCATCGTGGTGATCCCCTCGGGCCAGTTGGCCTCATCGAAGAGTTCGGCGTGGTGATAGAGGTAGAACGTGAGGTGATTTTGGATGAGTTCACTGGCCGAAAAGCGCACGTTCACGGGGTACCACTCCTCGAATTCCTCGCGTAGCGCCGCGGCAGCTGGTGAGGGGTCTTCCGCTTCGAAGACCTCTCGGAAGAACTCTCGATCGACCTCGACGTCGAGTTCATCGAGCCGGTGAGCGATCGTATAATACGCCATGTAGATCGTCGAGTCCGACAGCGGTTCGATGACGAAGTCCTCGTCCCACGGCAGGCGGGTTCCCAGGCCGTAATTGCGGATGCAGGGCCATTCCTCGAGCCAGTCGATGGTATGTTCGTATTGGTCGCGGGTGTTTTCCGGTCGCGTTTCGAGGTCGGCCAGTGCACGGCGGGTTTTGTCCTTCCAGGTTTCGTCGTTGTAATCGAGGAACCAGGTATCCTGTTCGGCTACTTCGACGCGACCACCACATCGGCAGATGACGGTCTCGTTGAATTCGTACATCGCGTCGAAGGCGCCTTGCTCCCGGTAGTGGGCTCGAAGCTCGTCACGGACGTCCTCGATGACCTCGCCGGCGAATTCGTCGTAGATATCCGTCAATCGCCCCTCGTGGTACTCCGTATTATAGAGGTCGGCGGTGACGTCTTCGAGGGCTGGATCGTTCTGGTCAGTGATGTCATTGCTCTCGACGACGTCTCGGGCGGGCCACGTACCGTACCCGTCGACATCGATGATGCCGATCGGTTCGATCGAGGTGACGTCGGCGGGATCGAGACCGTAGTGTTCGAGGGCCTCTGGATCGTCTTGGACGGCGCGCAATGCGACGTAGTCATCCGGGCTATGTGCCGGGACAGACATCACGACCCCGGTGGCATTATCGGCCTCGACGAACGTCGCCGGGAGGATGGGTAAAGGATCGCCCGTGACCGGATTGGTGACGCGCTGTCCGACGAGTTCACGACCGGGAAAGCTCCGACCGACACGTACGTCGCGCTGTTGGAGAGAGAGTTTCTCCGCGGCCGCCTCGGAGACGATCCAGCCCTCGCCGTCCACGGTGGCCTCCACATAGGTCGCCTCAGGATCGACAAACGCGTTGGTGACCCCCCGGACGGTCTCCGGTCGAAGGGTCGCCATCGGAATGATGTGATCACCAGATTCGAATTTGATGAGCGTGTAATCCTGGAATTCGGCTTCCTCTCCCTCGAGGATGTCGTGGGTCGTAACTGGCTGTTCCTCGTTCGTACAGAAATTCACCGGGTGGCTGTCCTCGACGAGCAGGTCACGATCGAAGAGCGTCTCGTACTGCCAACTGATGAACTCGCTGTATGCGTTATCGTTCGTGGTGAACTCTCGGCGCCAGTCGATAGACAGGCCCAGCCCCTGCATGGCCTTCTTGTAGGAGTTCTCGATGAAATATCGAGCAAAGCCCATCGGCGTTTCGAGTTCCTCCAAGTCCGCCTCGGGCACCTCAAATACTTCAGTGAGAATGCGCATCTGCTCCGCTTCGCGGTTTTGTAACCGTTCAACAGCGCCGATAATCGGCGTGCCAGTTACATGCCACGCCATGGGGAATAAGACGTTCTCGCCCTGCATCCGTCGGAAGCGGGCGAACACATCGGGTACCGTATACGTCCGCACGTGCCCGACGTGCATCGCGCCGTTTGGATACGGATAGGCGACGGTGATATATCGCGAAGGGCCGTCGGCATCAGGATCGGCTTCGTACCAGCCCTCTTCCTGCCATCGTGACCGCCACTTTGTTTCGATTGCGTCCGGTTCGTACTCCATATACCTCCTGGTGAGGGTGGATGCCTAAAAGTGCTACAGGTTACCCGGAGTCGGCGCCCGGCGGGGACCCGTGTAACGTTTCGTGCATGGCGACGACCAACGCCGGAATGACGAGGATGAATAGGTGCTCTTCGAGCGGGATGCCGAGGACGTCGATCCCCGTCCGGAGGACGATGTCGAACACGCCTACCTCGAGGCTGTACCAATCCCAGAGATACCCGATCGGATACAACACGAGGACGGTCGTCCCCGCTCGACGCCAGGCGCCAGCACGATACAACAAGACAGCGGCGATCGCACCCCAAAAGACAATCGTGACGAGATAGGTGTAGTCACCGAACACCGTGATGTCGGGGAGCATACGACCGCATTGGTCCCTGTCGGGTTAATCCTCGGGGGCATTCGTTCAAAGGGAGACGTTGAAGTAGATGACGGCCGATATCCAACTGGGAACTACGATGGATATTGCCGATATTGCGACCCCCGAGTATGTCGAAGTCGATGTCGATACCAGGCTCGGGAAGGTACGCTCACTGTTCGAATCGGAGAATCCGAAAGGGATCATCGTCAAGGACGATGGCGAGTTTGCGGGTGTCATTAGCGAGCGAGCGTTGTTGCAATCGCATGTCGAAGACGATGCGAAAGCCTCCGCTCTTATCAAACCGAGTCGAAACTCACCGGTCCCGAAGATCGACCGTAACGAAAACATCCGTACCGTAGCCCGGTATTTGGTCGAAGGAGGTACGAAAGTTGCTCCCGTCTTTGAGGGCGACACGCTGTGGGGCATCATCACGAACGACCAGATCCTCAGGGCCGTTTTGGATAGCCTCGATGCGTTGACCGTCGGCGATATTTACACCGACGAAGTGGTATCGATCGAAGAGGACGACGGCGTCGGGAAAGCCATCAACCGGCTGCGTGAACACGGGATTTCTCGGTTACCCGTGCTCAATGAAAACGGCTATCTTGTCGGTGTGGTGACGACGCACGACATCGCCGACGTAGCCGTGCGGAACATGGAGAAACTGACGAGGGGTGACTATGCGGGTGACAGTCAGGCCATCCTCGATATCCCCGTTTACGATGTGATGAATAGCCCCGTCGCGACCGTAGCGACCGATGAAACCGTCAAAGCGGCCGTTGAACGGATGCTTGAGAACGACTACGCCGGTTTACCGGTGACGCCGGCTGATGACGATCGCGTGCTCGAAGGCGTTCTGACAAAGACGGACGTCCTTCGGGCGCTTTCATACACTGAGGAAGAACACCTGGACGTGCAGATTACGAACATCCAGTTGCTTGATACGATTTCGAGACAATCCATCCGCGAGATGATCGAGTCGGTCGCCGACAAATACCAGAAAATGCAGGTATTACACGCCCACGTTCGCTTCCACGAACACAAAGAGAAGCTCCGTGGGACCTCCTTGATTCAGTGTCAGATCCGGCTGCGAACCAATCGTGGCCAACTCGCCGGAACGGGCGAAGGCTACGGGGCGGAAAACGCCTTCCACGTCGCCTTGGACAAGCTTGAGCGAAACGTCCTCGAAAAGAAAGGCCTGCTTCGCGATAAGGAAATCGAAGGGAACCTCCTTCGCAAATTGGGCGAACTGTAACCGGCGCTCACCCGTCGGCCACCGGGGCGATTCCGCTTTGTGTAATTTCGACGAGGATCGTGTCGCCGGTTTGTTTGGACCGGTGTTTTTCGAGGGTCAGTCGTCGCCGTCCACCGCGAAATCGCTCCATTTTGACGACTGTTCCACTCCAGTGGGCAAGGGTGTGCCCGCCGAGTGGCCTGATGGTATCGGTGTCGGGGTCAGTAAACACCTGGTTCGTGACCAGAATCGCGATATCGTGTTGACGCGCCATTCCCAACAGGTGGATGAGCTGATCGGCCAGCCGACGCAGTGCATCCCCGTCCTCCTCGTCATCGGTGAGGCGCTCGACACGATAAAGCCCGGTGGCACTGTCGAGAATGACGGCATCCACGTCGTCAGCAATCGTCTCGACATCCCGAACGGCCGCAGTTTGTTCTTCGAAATCGTGCGCGGCTCGAACGATGATCCGATCCGTCAGATCGGTATCTGATCCGTGGTTACGGCTGTTGGCGATTTGCTCGAGGCGATCAATCGAGAGTCCCTCGGTGTCGATGTACAACGCCCGGCCACCTGCTGAGGCAACGTTCACCGCGGTGGAGAGCGCTACGTTCGTTTTTCCGGACCCGGGCGGGCCGTAGATCTGGGTGATCGCCCCCCGTTCGAGTCCGCCACCGAGGAGCTCATCGAGGGCACTGCAGCCAGTCTTGACCGGGACCTCGGGATCCACAAGGTGCGTTCTCTCGCGGCGCTCTAAAAGACCCCGTCCTCTCTCCACGAAGATCTCAGTCGGTCGGATGGGCTTCGTGCCATTGGCGCTCTGCGAGTTTTCGAATGTGTCGCACCGGTTGGTCGGTCGTGGCCGCGATTGCGGCGGCATCGTCGTCTTCCGCACTGACATCGATCACCGATCCGGCTGTATCGCGCGCGACTTTGACGTCGATCTCGTGGTGGTGTCCGTCTACCTCGATCGTGACGGTCTCCTGCTCGCGATCCGCTTGCCAGCGATGTGTCACGGAGTGTTCTCGGATTCCAAGGGTGCCGGTTTCGGCCGCAAGTCGGCGGGCAACCCGCTCGGCCGCCTCGGGTGGTACGACGACCTGGATGAGATGGCCCGGCCGGGCCTTTTTCATCGTGGTCGGAAGCACGGTGACATCCCGGGCTCCGTGCGCGTGCAGCCGATCGTGGAGCCGCCCGAGTGTTTCCGGGGTGACGTCGTCGACGACGGTTTCGAGCACAGTGATCGGCTCCTGTCGCAACGAGTCAACCACCGTGCCGATCGAGCCACGGAGGGCATTCGGCCGATCCGGGAACTGCCGATCGCCGAAGCCATAGCCAATGCGGTCAAGGCGCATCGCCGGGAGTGATACGCGGGATTCGGCGACTTCCGCCAATACCGCGGCCCCGGTGGGCGTCAGTAATTCGGCGTCGACCGGTCCGGATTCGAGCACGAGCGAGGAATCGGCCGCGAGTTCACTTACGGCCGGGACGGGCACGGGGTAGACACCGTGGTCCGTCTCCACACGCCCGGTCCCGGTCGTGATCGGTCCGACGACCACTTGCTCCACGCCGATGTCTTCGAGGAGGGTGAGCGTGCCACAGATGTCGAAGATCGCATCGTCGGCCCCGACGGCATGAAAGTGCACTGCCGCTTCCTCCTCACCGTGGACGGCGGCTTCGGCTCGGGTAAGGCGATCGACGGTTCGATGCGATCGGTCGGTGACCGATTGCGCAAGCGGGAGGTCATCGATCACGTCGTGGACGGCCTCTGGTGTGCGTTCGATCGTATCCGTCTCCGAGACGTCGACATCGATGCCCGTGACGCCGTTTCGTGTCACCTCCTCGATCGAGACCTCGAGATCGAGCGCGTCGGCGATGGGGTCGAGGCGAGCGTTGTCACCACCGAGGGCGAGACACGTTCCCAGTATCATGTCTCCGGCTGCCCCCATCCCGGCTTCGAACACGAGGGTGTTCATACCCGAAGCCAACCCTACATCACCAAAGCGATGTCGCCGTGTCGTCGGGCACAAGAACTATCGGCATCGGGTCCAGAGAGATACCAACGGCATCAGATGCCGATCGTGGTCGAATCATGAATGAGGTTCAACTGGAAGTAGACAAGGCCTATCCAAACGATTCGGGCCGAGGCATCGCCAGACTAGATCCCGACACCCTGTTGCATCTCAAGTTGAGTCCGGGCGAAATCATCGAGATCGAGGGTGGGAGCACGACAGCGGCGAAGGTTTGGCGAGCGGACCGCAACGACTGGAACACCGATACGGTTCGCATCGACGGCTTCACACGACAGAACGCGGAGGTCGGCATCGGCGAGCGGGTAACGATTCGAAAAGCCGACGCCACGAAGGCCGAGGAACTCGTTCTCGCGCCGCCCGAGGACGCGAGCGTGCAGTTCGGGAGCGACGCGGCCGGTATGGTCAAACGACAGATCCTCAAACGGCCCCTCGTCGAACGGGACGTCGTCCCGGTCATGTCCTCGACGAACCATCCCTTCATGCGATCGCCAGGGCAAGCGATCCCCCTCATCGCGGTCGATACGGAGCCGGAGGGCGTCGTAATCGTCACGGAGGATACCGACGTTACGCTCCGGGAAGAACCGATCTCGGGCTTTTCCAAGCCCGGCAGTGGCATCACGTACGAGGACATCGGCGGGCTCACGAGCGAAATTCAACGCGTGCGTGAGATGGTCGAACTGCCGATGAAACACCCCCAGATCTTCAAGAAACTGGGGATTGAGCCACCGCAAGGGGTGTTGTTACATGGCCCGCCCGGAACCGGGAAGACCCTCCTCGCGAAGGCGGTGGCGAATGAGACGTCAGCGAGCTTCTTCTCCATTGCCGGCCCGGAGATCATCTCGAAATATTACGGCGAGAGCGAACAACAGCTGCGCGAGATCTTCGAGGACGCGACGGAGGAGGCCCCGAGCATTATCTTCATCGACGAACTCGATTCCATCGCGCCGAAACGGGAGGATGTCACGGGTGAGGTCGAACGTCGCGTGGTAGCCCAGCTGTTGACGATGATGGATGGACTCGAGACCCGCGGACAGGTGGTCGTCATCGCCGCGACGAACCGCCTCGACTCCGTCGATCCCGCCCTGCGTCGCCCCGGTCGGTTCGATCGCGAGATCGAACTCGGCGTCCCGGACGAGTCGGGCCGCCAGGAGATTCTCCGCATTCATACCCGTGGCATGCCGCTGGCGGACGACGTCGACCTTGATGACCTCGCCGAGGACACCCATGGATTCGTGGGGGCTGATATCGAGAACTTGACGAAGGAAGCGGCGATGAAAGCCCTCCGGCGGTATCTCCCGGAGATCGATCTCGATGAGGACGAGATCCCACCGGCATTGTTGGATCGGATGATCATCAAACGGAGCGATTTCGGGACCGCGTTGAACGAGGTCGAACCCTCGGCGATGCGGGAGGTCCTCGTCGAATTACCGAAAATCACGTGGGACGATGTCGGCGGCCTGGAGGAGGCCAAAGAAAGCGTCCAGGAAAGCGTCGAGTGGCCGCTGTCGAACCCGGAACGCTTCGAGCGCTTGGGGATCAATCCACCCAAAGGGGTCTTGCTCTATGGTCCTCCCGGCACCGGCAAGACGCTGATGGCGAAAGCGGTCGCCAGCGAAACGAATGCCAATTTCATCAGCGTCCGCGGACCACAATTACTCTCGAAATGGGTTGGCGAGAGCGAAAAGGCGATCAGACAGACCTTCAGGAAGGCCCGCCAGGTCTCACCGACGGTCATCTTCTTCGACGAATTGGACAGCCTCGCGCCGAACCGCTCACAGGAGGTCGGCTCGAATGTCTCCGAGCGGGTGGTAAACCAACTACTGACCGAACTCGATGGCCTCGAGGAGATGGAAGACGTCATCGTCATTGGTGCGACGAATCGTCCCGATATGATCGATCCGGCGTTGATTCGTTCGGGTCGCTTCGACCGCCTCGTCATGATCGGCCAACCGTCGATCGAGGGCCGCGAACAGATCCTCAAGATTCACACGCAGGAGACGCCCTTGGCCGCGGACGTCTCACTTCGCGAGTTGGCCGAGATCACCGAGGGGTACGTCGGATCGGACCTTGAGAACATTGCCCGGGAGGCGGCGATGGAAGCCCTTCGCGAAGATCACGAGACCGACGTTGTCGAGATGCGCCATTTCCGCGAGGCGATGGAGCAGGTGCGGCCGACGATCACCGACGAGATCAGCGAGTACTATCGCCAAATGCAAGAGGAGTTCAAAGGCGGCTCTCACGATACCGGCGTCGGCCGGCCGACGAGCCGAATCGGGTTCCAGTGAGCAAACCCGAGTAACGGCAGCAGAGACAGTTATAAACTATTTCGAACTCGCTTAGCGTCTCTTTTTTGCCCGCTTTACCGGCGTAAAATGGGCGAAATCGTGGACAATTCGGCTGAACGCTCTAGTCGTTATATGGGGGCATCGGTCATAGGAATCGATACGTTCCAGGGTACGACCCATGTCTTCCCCACCCAACTCCCACGCCGATGCGAACCAGGTCGGGAGCGATACGTCAATGCCGACCTGGCGCCCCCAAACGATTCTCGGAGGTGCCGCTCGCGCCCTCGGGTTCTGGGCGGCCATCGTGCTACCGTTTCTACATATTCCACTGCTCGTGGCGGGACTCACGACTCGCGCGGAGGTATACGCCTTCGCCTTGTTGCTCGGAGCCAACGCCCTTGCTGTCTGGCTGGGACAAGGCCATTCCCCCGGCGATCTCGTGTCGTGACTGACGGGCACCCCCGCCGAACCGCCCGAGGCTTTATGCGAACCGATTCCTTCTGATCACGTACTGATGGTCGGCCATGGCCGTCCGGCGTTGCGCGATCTCTTCGATGACGCGCCGACGCCGCTCATCGGACACCCGCCCGCAACCCATCACCTCGATTACTACCTCGCGACCGACGGGTCTTATCGACGCGACGGTGGCGGTCTCGGTGCGGTCATCGAGACGAACGACGGCCATCGAGTCGCGCGCCTCGCGCGACCGGATACGAGTCCGGACAACAATGTCGCCGAATATCGTGCCTTGCACCTCGGACTCGACGTGTTGTCCACGCGCATCCCCGACCGAGCACGCGTGGGCATTCTGGTCGATCACAAACAACTGGCGACCAATGTCAATGCAGTGGGTGTGCACGCGAGCGAATCCCTCCCCGGTGATCGATCGATCACGGTGCCATCGGCAGCTGCTCGACATTGGCGGGGTATCCGGGCTCGCATCACGTCGATCAACGTCGCCCGAGCCGCCCGAGTGAACAGCCCGGACAATCCCGCGCACCCGCTCGCGAACGAACCTGCTGCATACGACCATCTGGTCGAAGAACCGACGCGGTGTGTCATGCCGAAGGTATCTTCGAGTGAAACGCCACCGGGCGTACCCCCACCGTCGCGAGCCAGGCCACGATCGTCCGACTGAACCGATCAGTCGTTATCGTGTTTCCTGCGCGTCGACGACGGCGACCGCCGTCAGATTGACGATATCTTTGACTTCGTCGTCGCGTTGGAGGACGTGTACTGGTTTGTCCATCCCGACGAGCATCGGTCCGATGGCTTCCGCACCGCCGAGGCGTTGTAACAGTTTGTAGCTGATGTTGCCCGCCTCGAGGTTGGGAAAGATCAACACGTTCGCGGGTTGATCGAGATCTGAAAACTCGTAGGTTCCGGTGAGGAACTCCTCGAGGACGGCCGTGTCGGCTTGCATCTCGCCATCGACCGGAAAGTCGACGCTCGGATCGTCTCGAAGCATCGTTGCGGCCCGACGCGGTTTCGCGGTGCCTTCGTTCATTACGCTCCCGAAATTCGAATACGAGAGCAATGCGGCTCGTGGTGAGACGTTGAATCGACGGGCGAGGTCGGCGGTGTGGCGCGTGATTTCCGCGAGAACCTCTGCATTCGGATCCTGATTGACCGTTGCATCGGCACAAAAGACGACGCGATTGCGGAAGGTGAGCATGTACACGCCGGCGGCCACCTCGGCATCAGGTGCCGTCCCAACGATCTGAAGTGGGGGGCGCAACGCCGAGGGATAGTGGTGGGTCAATCCCGTCAGCATCGCATCGGCGTCGCCGCGATCGACCATAACGCTCGCATAGTAATTCGGATCGTTGAGCAACTCCGCCGCTTCGCGGCGGGTGACACCCTTTCGTCGCCGTCGAGTATAGAGGGATTCGAGGTAGGCGTCGCGCTCGTCCCGGCGGGGATCGACTATCGATGGCGTGAACGAAAGCCCCAACTCGTCGACCGTCGCCTCGATGCGCTCGGCGTCGCCGATCAGAACCGGCTCGGCGATACCGTCTTCGGTGAGTTGGTGCGCGGCGCGCACCATTTTCTCGTCGGCCCCATCGGCGAGAGCGACCCGCTTGGGATCGGATTTGGCTTTGTTGTAGATAACGCGCATCATCTCGCGGCTTTTCCCGAGACGCGCCTCGAGGCGTTCGGAGTACGCCGCTTCATCGAGCGTCCGACGAGCCGCGCCGCTTTCCATGGCTGCTGTGGCCACCGCCGGTGCCACCTCGAAGAGTACCCGCGGATCGAGCGGTTTCGGGATGATATATTCGGGACCAAATTGCAATGGCTCGCTTCCGTACGCCTTGACGACCGCGTCCGGAACGTCTTCCTTGGCGAGATCGGCGAGGGCGCTGGCCGCGGCCACTTTCATCGGTTCGTTGATCTCCGTTGCCCTGACATCGAGCGCTCCTCGGAAGATGTAGGGAAAGCCGAGCACGTTGTTGACCTGATTGGGATAGTCCGAGCGGCCGGTCGCCATGATGACCGTATCATCACGTGCCTGTTTCGCCTCGTCATACCCGATTTCCGGCTCCGGATTGGCCATCGCGAAGATGATCGGATTGGCCGCCATCGAGCGGACCATGGCTTGATCGACGATTCCGGCGACGGAGAGCCCGACGAGCACATCGGCGTCCGTGAGCGCGTCGGCGAGTTCGCCTGGTGGGTGCTCGCGGGCAAATTCTTCCTTATAGGGGTTGAGGTCGCCGCTCGAAGCGCGTTGCGCGGTAATAATCCCGTCCGAGTCGACCATCGTGATTCGCTCGGGATCGACGCCGAGTGAGACATAAAAGCGCGCCGTCGCGATGGCACTCGCACCGGCACCGGAGAAGACGACGTCGATCTCTCCGATGTCCTTGTTGACGAGTTCGAGCGCGTTCAAAAGTGCCGCGCCGGAGATAATCGCCGTGCCGTGTTGGTCGTCATGGAAGACCGGAATGTCCAATCGCTCGCGCAAGGCGGATTCGATCTCGAAACACTCCGGGGCAGCGATGTCTTCGAGGTTGATTCCCCCGAAACTTGGCGCGACAGCGCTGACGGTTTGAATGATCTCCTCCGCGTCATCTGCGTCCAATTCGAGATCGAACACGTCGATGTCGGCGAAGCGTTTGAAGAGTACGCCCTTGCCCTCCATGACCGGTTTCGAGGCCAATGGACCGATATCACCGAGGCCGAGCACGGCCGAGCCATCGGAGACGACACAGACCAGATTCCCTTTTGCCGTATACGTAAATGCGGCCTCCGGATCGTCACGAATGGCCTCACAGGGTGCCGCCACGCCCGGCGAATACGCCAGGCTCAGATCCCGTTGTGTACTCGTCGATTTCGTCGTCGAGATCTCGATTTTCCCCGGCGGGTCGGCGGCGTGATACGCCAGGGCGTCGTCGTCCAATCCCATAGCGGGAGACCATATGGGTGAATGGATAAAAAGGAGGTGGACCTGTTGTTCGACGATCAACGAATCGAGCGGCCAAACGGCATGGCTAAAAGGACCCTTCCACTAGCGTCGACCTGTCTGCAATGGGGGAGCAATCGTTACGGGATCGCCTCGGTTTTCGCCATTTCGCACTCGCGACCAGCGCCGTCACCTTCGCATTGATCATCCTCGGCGTGTACACGGCCGCCACGGGCTCCGGCTTGGCCTGTTCGGCCCAGTGGCCGTTTTGTGACAATGGGTTATTCCCCCAGTCGTTGCCCAGTTTCATCGAGTGGTTCCACCGCTTCGTTGCGATGGTGACCGGCTTCATGATGCTCGGCCTGTTGTACGGTGGATGGCGATATTACGACCAGCGGCGGATTCGCATCGCCGTCACGACGGCTGTTGTGTTGTTGCCAACACAGATTCTCCTCGGGGGCGCGACGGTCACCCAGTACTCCGCCGAAATCACGACCGCGCATCATTTCGCCGCCCTCGTCATTTTCACCGCGGTTCTCTCGGCGACGTTGTGGATATTCGAGGCCGATCGCGACGGCTGAGTCACGAAAACGCTTCGAGGGTGGCCTCGCGGTTGCCCCGCAGGTACGTCTCGATTCGGTCGCGATCCCACCCGAGTGGGGAGACGACGCTCTCACAGGCGCGCACCAGCTTGGAGCGGTAGTGCGCGACATCGTAGTCGGTAGTGAGGTCTTCAACGTGGAGGGCGACCCGGTCGGCGGCGTCCGGATCGTCGGCCGTGACGAGGTACCGGACGTCCTGTCCCGGATGGCGTTCGATCCCGAGCGCCTGTGAGCGCGCGAGTGCCGCGGCGGGGAGGGTGCGATGAGTGTATGCCTCCAAGGGTTTCGTCACCCGACTGCGCACGAGCAAGTCCTCCGGCGGCACGTCGCGACGGCGCAGCCGGGCGATGTGGCGTGCGAGGCGATCGCAGACCGGTGCCGGGGATCGGTGCGTATCGAGGAGGTCGATGTACTCGCGCTGGGCGGTCGCCACGAACGTCGGCGTGCTTCGCTGGCGGGCCTCGATCCCCCGAAGTTTGAATCCATCGCCGTCGGCGCGCTTGCCGAAGTACTTGGTGAGTGCACCGGCGTCGCGCCCTCGTCGGGGCACGAAACAGACCCACTCGTAGGCGTGTTCCCGGTCGAGGTTAATCCCGACCGCCTCGCTGACGGCGGCTGTCAGCGCCGACAGCGGCGTGGCATCCGTGTCGACGCGTCGCACCCAGAGACTGTCGACGATGCCGTGGATGACCTCCCAACCGCCCGCCTCGAAGGTCTCCTTTGCGTGCAGGAGGATATCGCGTGCGTAGGCGTTGATCGCCTCGTGACATTCGATGCGGCCGAACTTCGCGTTCCGATAGCCTTGAAAGCCGAAGCAGGAGACGAGGATCCACTTGAGCGCACCCGACCGCGAGCGCAACTCGCGTGCCCGGGCCTCGTCGTCGGTCGTGGCGAGGTCGTCCTTGAAGTCCGCTCGATCCTCGAGCAACGGCGAGAGGACATCGGCGAGGAACCCCCGGTCGTCACAGACGGCATAGCCGAGTTCGGGGACGTCCTCGCGCTCGGCGTGACAGTCGCATCGAATCGTGTCGGGGCTGACGTTGTACTCGCAGATGATGCGGGGATACAACGAGGCGAAGTCGACCTCGACGACATCGGTGTGCAGCCCCACCTGCGGCGCGAAGGTGAAGCCGCCGCGATCCGCGGCGTGTAACGTCCGCGCGTCCTTGAACGACTCCGGGCGCCATTTGTTCCACGGGACGAGGACCTCCCGATCGAGCGCATGCCGGATCTGGATCGCAGTGAGGACGGTCCCGATGCTCGCCCAGCCGGTCTCCTCGATGGGGCGTTGTGCTCGCTCGGCGAGATCGCGCACGCCCGCGAGATTCGTCTCGTGCCAGAGGAAGCTGTTCGAGGTATCCATTATCACGCGGCCGGGCACGTGATATCGTGGCGCGGCATAGCCGACGCGGCCGTAGCTCTCGTAGGTGGAGCCACCCGCCAGTTGGGTATACCCGGGCAGGCGCCCGAGGCGAAACGATTCGCGACCGAAGTCGGCCGCGTGATCACAGACCAGGGGCACGATTTCGGCCGTGTCGACGACGAAGACGTCCGGGTCGCGCCTCGTAAGGGTCTCCTCGAGGGTCGCGAGCACCTCGGCCGTATCCCCTCCGGCCGGCTCGCCGTCGATCGTCAGGTTATCGATCCGTCCAGCCGCGCGGGCACGTTGATCGAGACCGAGAGTGAGCGTGCGCAGGGGGCGATCGGGCGTCGCCGGGGTGTCCGTCTCGAGACAGTACCGAAACTGCGGCGTGAAGTCCACGTTGTACAGCCGGAGCGTTCCTGTGGGAACGGCATCGGGTTCGTGGCGGTGGCGCACCTCCCGGGCGAAGGGGGGAACGTCGGCCATCCGTTCGAGGTCAGCCCGGAGCGCGGGTGTACGCTCGTCGTCCTCGAGGCTGGCGAACCACCGCTCGCGGGTACACGACCGAACCTTCGGGTCCGTGGCCAACGACGCCGTCAGTTCGTCATACACTGCGGGCGGGCCCGTGAGGTAGACGGTCGGGGTGTACGCTTCCACGCGACGGGCCGTGGCGCCATCGGCGGTACACGTCCACTCACGCACGCCACCCCCTTCGAGGATGTCGATCGTGAGGACCATCTCACGCGTCGTCCTGCAACTCCTGCAGCGCTCGTTCGTGCGCGAGCAGCATCGAGAACAGGACCATCGTCTCTGGATTCGTCGCGTTCTGGTAGGTGGCGGCGTCACCGTGCTGGCGTGCCTGGTCGAACAACCGATCGAAGTGCGCTTGATCCGCCTGCCGAAGCCCACGGCGATAGGGCTGCAGCGCTGATTCGTACCGTTGCAACAGATCCCGGTACGTCGGATTCGTCCGTCCCATGGGAAGTCACCCCTCGAGGGGGAGCGCGACTTGGGTCGGCGCGCTCGGTGCCGGCGTCGGCTTCCGGTGGCCCATCAGCTCCGCCCAATACGGAATGGTCGTCTGCCAAAAGCCAGGGCCGCGATAGACGGTTGTCGCGTCGGCGTCGCCCCCGTAGGCGGTTCCCATGTCGGTTTCGCGGGCGGTGATGACCTGCGTGGCCCGTTCAGGCAGCGTGTCGGCGAAGTCATCCGCGTGCGCCGTCACCAACACCGGCAGGTCGTACTCCTCGGCGATGGCGGTCAAGGCCGCGAGGATGTCCTCGAAGAGTGCCTCGGCTTCGCTTGTGGGTACGTCATCGTCGGCGTACAGCGAGCCGAGTCGCGGCGCCACCACCAGTCGGCACTCGGCCCCGAGGTGACCATCGAGCTCGTGCACTAGCGTGTGGTGTTGATACGCGGTGAAGGCCCGAGCGAGCGTGATCGTCTCGAGACGCCACGGCGTGGCGCCGTGTTCGAGCAATGTGTAGGTTGAGGCGGTGTTTCCGGCGTCGATCCAATAGGTCGTCCCCGCCCGGTCCCCGGCGAGCGCGAGGCGATACAGCGCACTCGCGCGAGCCTCTTCCGTCGCGAGGTAGGTCAGGCCGGGTGTCAGGGTCGGAACGGTGTCGTCAATGCAGTGCATGGTAGGTGCCGGGAGACACGCCTTCCCCAGCTGCGGAGTTAAGCACGAGCCAGGAATCCCCGATGAAAGTGAAAGTACGGCCGAATCAACTGAAGTCGGTGAGGCCGGCCTGGTCGGATGCGTCGCTCTCGTCGTCATCATCGATCGACGCGGGAGTCTCGTCCTCACGTTCGACGGTGTGGACCTCCGGCTCCGGGACCGTCCCGCTTTGGGCCCGCGCGTGCTCGACGATACGAGTCACCTTCTTCGTGTCCTCGCCGCTGCCGGTGAGGTGACTCACTTCGCCGGCGTCGAGTTCGAACGCGCTCGCGACGGCCTGGGTGAACGCTCGCGGCTTGCAGTGGTGGGTCATCACCGAGACGATCGGTAATACCTCGCGTCTGGCCGTCGCGATGCTCATCCCGCCGGTCGCGGCGAGTTGGCCCGCGATGGCATCGCGGACCCCCCGCGACCCACGGGTTTGCCCGAGCCGGCGGCGATAACTCGGTGGACCGTACTGTGTCCACCCGCCCTTCGGTTCCGCGCGGGCGCTTGCGACCCCGGCCGTCAGGTGGTCGGTCGCGTACCGCCAGTAGCTGTACTCCTGGGTCGCCCGGACTCGTCCGAGCCAGCGGTCAGCCGTCGCGATGTGGTGATACGCCCGGGCCAGCTCGCTGCCCGCAAAATCCTTCGGGAGATTCTCATCGAGCCAGCTCAGCAACTCATCGGGCGTCTCGTCGACGCGGTAGGCCGCGCGTTGGGCGTCGCGTGCATCGTGTTCCTTGATGACGCCGTCGAGAAACTCGAAAATGCCTTCCGTGCGATCCCGGCTCCCGGTCGTGACGTCGGCTTCGGTGAGTTCGTCCCGCCCGGCGGCGATGGCCTGGAGATCCTGAATGGCCGAGCGGAGATCGCCGCTGGTTTGCTCGGCGATGTGCTCCAAGGCGGCCTCCTCGAACGCGATGCCTTCCTCGCGGCAGATGTTACGCAAGACTGGGACGATCGACCGCGAGGAGATCGCGCGAAACTCGATCTCTTGACAGCGGTTGCGCAAGCCGCGGGACATCTCGTAGTAGTCGTTCGCGATGAGGACAACCGGCTGATTGGCCTCGCCCACGACCTCGGTGATCGCTGCGGAGCCCCCGCGATCGACGTTTCCGTGGAGGTTGTCCGCTTCGTCGAGGATGACGAGCCGCCGGCCGGCGGTACCTCCGGTCAGTGTCCCCGAACGCGCCGCTTCGCCGGCGATCGCTTCGACGATCGCCCGGGTGCGTTGGTCGCTCGCGTTGAGTTCCACGGTCGGCCAACCCAGGTCGTTCGCGAGGGCGTGGGCGCTCGAGGTCTTGCCGACGCCCGGGGCGCCATGGAGGATGACGGCCTCCCGATGCTCTGACCATGTCTCGGCCCACTCCCGGAGGGCCTCGACGGCTTTGTCGTTCCCCCGGACTTCCGCGAGGGTTTCCGGACGATACTGCTCCGTCCAATCCATCGTGCGGGGCGAGGGAACACAGCCGTTTAGCCGTTCCGGGACCGGTCATCGATCCGTGCGCTTTTGCGCGTTCCTGTCGGTCCAGCTCACATGGACGCGTCGCTCTCCGCGGACCAACTCCAGCGATATGCCCGCCAGCTCGTCCTCGAAGAGGTCGGTGCCGACGGGCAAGGGCGCCTTCGCGAGGCGTCGATCCTCGTGGTCGGTGCCGGAGGGCTCGGAGCCCCGGCGATTATGTATGTGGCCGGGGCCGGCATTGGCCGCCTCGGGATCGTCGATGACGATGTGGTCGAGCGGTCGAACTTGCATCGCCAGGTCATCCACGCCGATGCCGACCTCGGACGACCAAAGGTCGACAGCGCGGCACAATGGGTACGCGCGCACAACCCCGATGTGACTGTCGAATCCCACGAAACGACGGTCACTATCGAGAATGTGCGGGCGCTGTTGGGCGATTACGATATCGTCGTCGACGCCACCGATCGATTCCCCACGCGGTACCTGCTCAATGATGCATGCGCACTCACCGACACCCCCTACGTCTTCGGTGCCGTGTATCGTTTCGAGGGCCAGGTTGCCAGTTTTGATGCCGGGTCTGGCGGGCCGTGTTATCGGTGTCTGTTCCCGAGCGCACCGCCGCCAGATGACGTCCAGGATTGTGCGACGGCGGGCGTGCTCGGTCCAGTACCCGGCATGATCGGGGCGTTTCAGGCCGCCGAGGCGATCACGCTCGCGAGCGGCGCACGGGCTGGCTCTCGTGACCGCATGCTCGTGGTGAATGCCCTCGAATTCAGTGCTGATTCGGTCCAAATCGCGTCGAATCCTGCGTGTCCGGTCTGTGGCGAGGGCGAGACGATCACCACCCTCGAAGCCGACACGTACGACGGTCGCTGTGCGATTGATCGGGTTTCCTGACCCTATTCCGGTGTGGGAGATTCGGCGATCGCTCGATAACTGTGTCTGGCTGCCTGTAAAAGCGCGATACTGACGCTCTCGTCGTCGGTGTGGGCCTCGCCGCGTTCGGCCGGCCCCACGATAACTGTCGTCGAACCGGCCTCAGCGAACCAACTCGCGTCGGTCGCGTGTGGTTTCGTCGAGAGGCCGACCGTCGCGTCCTGCATGGCCGCAATCCGATCGCGAACGTGGCCGGCGAGATCCAAATCGTCACACGCCATCGGTGGCCAGTCCTGCGTTATTTCCACACTTACGCCAGGAACGTCCGCGATCGCCTCCGCGAGTGGCAGGCGGTGCCCGGGGACGGTTCGTTCATCCAAGCCGACCGTGCATCGATCGGGGATCACGTTCATCGCCGAACCGCCGGACATCGTCGTCACCGCGATCGATCCGGCTAACTCTTCCCCGGCGACGGTCGTGGTCGGTGGGGTCAGGTTTCGGATCACCTCGATGCCGTCGATAGCTCGATAGATGGCGTTTTGGGCGGCCTCCGGCCGACTCGCGTGGCCGGCATCGCCCGTGGCCGTCATCGTCGATCCGCGTCGGCCGCGATGCGCAACTACGACATCGAGGATGCCAGGGGTCGTATACCCCGCCGATCCCTCCCCGACGACGGCGATATCCGGCACAAACCCCGCCTCGACGGCGTGGCGTGCGCCTTCTCCGCCGGTTTCCTCGCCGACGAAACTCGTGAAGACGAGCTCCCCATCGGGTTCGGCATCGCGAAATGCGAGCATCATCGCGGCGAGAGCGCCCTTCATATCGGCACTCCCCCGGCCATAGAGGCGATCGTTTTCGATCCGCGTCACTAACTCGCCATCATCGCGACGCTGATCGGGATGTGGGGGCACGACATCGTGATGGCCGATCAGTGCGAGGGAGGGCGATCCAGTGCCTCGTCGGGCGATGACGTTTCCGACGTCGTCGCGAGTGATGGTGGCGGTCGTCTCGGCGTTCAACCAATCCACGAGATAATCGCCGACGGCCGATTCGTCCTCATGACTCGGGATGGCGACGAGTTCGCGAGCGAGCGCCGTCACCTCGTCCATACCTCGGCTGCAGTGGGTGGTCCCTAAAACGCATTGGCCCGCCGGCAGGTAAACACCCTTTTGCCCGACCTCGCCCTATCACGCATATGAACGTTCTTCCGGACACGAGCGTCGTGATTGACGGGCGCGTGTCCGAACACGTCGATTCGGGGGAGTTCGCGGGGGCGACGATTCTCGTCCCGGAGGCGGTCGTCGCGGAGCTTGAAGCGCAGGCAAACGAGGGGTTATCGACGGGGTGGTCCGGGTTGGACGAGTTACAACGGCTGGCTGACCTCGCCGATGACGGAACGATCGAGATCGCGTATATCGGTGACCGACCGGATGCGGTCGCGCGCGGTCACGCCAGCGAGGGGGAGATCGATGCGTTGATTCGACAACTCGCGGCGGCTGAGGATGCGTTGTTCTTCACGAGCGATGTCGTCCAAAGCGATATCGCACGGGCGAAGGGGATCGAGGTCAAGTACGTCTCGCCTCGGCCTCGTGATTTCGACCAACTCTCTCTCGAGGAGTACTTCGACGAGCAGACGATGAGCGTCCATCTGAAGGTGGGGCTCGAGCCGAAAGCCAAGCGCGGGACGATCGGCGCGATGGCCTACGAAACGATCGGTGATGAGCCCCTCACCGAGGACGAGTTGAAAGACCTCGCTCAAGAGATCACCGACGCCGCCAAGGAGAGTACCCATGGGTTCATCGAGCTCGACGAGCCCGGCATGACGATCGTCCAGTTTCGCGATCTTCGTATCGCGATCGCGACGCCACCCTTTGCGGAGGCGTTGGAGATCACCGCCGTGCGACCCCTCGTCGAGACCGATCTCGATGATTACCAACACGCCGATGAGTTGCGCGAGCGCCTTCGCGAACGGCAGCGAGGGGTGTTGATCGCCGGCTCCCCCGGTGCCGGCAAGTCGACCTTTGCCCAGGCGGTCGCGGAGTTCCTCAGCGAGCAGGATTACGCCGTCAAGACGATGGAAAAACCCCGTGACCTCCAGGTGGGGCCGGAGGTCACGCAGTACACGGCCTTGGCCGGCGAGATGGCCAAGACGGCCGATTCGCTCCTGATGGTCAGGCCTGATTACACCATCTACGACGAAGTCCGCAAGACCGACGACTTCGAGGTGTTCGCCGATATGCGCCTCGCAGGTGTCGGGATGATCGGCGTTGTCCATGCCACGCGGGCGATCGACGCGTTGCAACGACTCGTCGGTCGCGTCGAACTCGGGATGATCCCCCAAGTCGTGGACACAGTCGTCTACATCGAGGCCGGCGAAGTCGCGACGGTCTACGACGTCGCGACTGAGGTGAAGGTTCCGACTGGCCTGACCGAGGAGGATCTCGCCCGCCCGGTGATCGTCATCCGCGATTTCGAAACCGGTCAGGCCGTGTACGAGATCTACACGTTCAACCGCCAGGTGGTGACCGTCCCGGTCGGTGACCAACCGGAAGGGGCTAGCGGCGTCGATCGGTTGGCCGCCAATGAGATCGAACGCGAGATCGCGCGGATCGCGTCCGGGCCGGTCGAAGTGGAACTCACCGGCCCGAACGAGGCGACGGTGTATCTACAGGAACCGGACATCCCCGCCGTCATTGGGACAGGCGGAGAACGCGTGGCCGAACTCGAGAACCGCCTCGGCGTCAGCCTCGACATTCAGCCCCTGGTGGATAGCCCGGACTCAGGATCGGAACCCGCCTCACCACCACCGGATCCATCGAATAACGGCTATTCGATCGATCCGGAGGTCACGTCTCGCCACGTGGTGATCCCGGCCGATGAGCACGTCGGCAATACGGTGGAAGTCCACGCGGATGGTGATTACGTCTTCACTGCCACCGTGGGCCAAGCCGGCGATATCAAAGTCTCACGCGGCAGCGCCATCGCGGACGAACTCGAGCAGGCCATCGATCAGAGCCGAACGATTCGGTTGATTCCGAGTTAGCTCGCCCGGCGCGTCTAGCTATCCTCGGTGCTGACGAGTTCGCGAAAGCGCTCGTCGTCGTAAAACTCCGCGTTTGCCATGGCGAAGATGAAGAAGCCGGTGAAGTACTCGATGATGAAGACGATACCGACTCGGAAGAGCTGGCTGAGGCCGGTATAGCCGAGTATCAAGCCGATTGCGATGCCAAAGAAGGCACAGGCGAGGGCAATCCGGATGAATTCGAACACGATGTAGCGCCGGCCACGTTCACGGACGTAGCGATCAATATCGAATTTCGATTGCAGGACGATATTGAGCAAAACGACCATCGCGATGATCGGGGCGATGCCGGCTCCCTCGAGGATGGGGGGCAATACGCCGAATGGGCGGAGTTCGACGAGGGCGAGAAACCCGAACATGGTGAGCACAACGCCAACCAACCCGACTACGAGCAGGCGTCGACGGATCGATTGTGCCATGGGTACAGGTTACCTCCCTCGGTCGTAGGCCTTTCCCTCACTCCGCACAGGAACAGGGTTCGGCCGATGCCTCGGCCGTATGGACGGGTTCGCCGGTGAGTTCGTACAGGCTTTGGCGGGCGTCGGCGAAGTAGACCTGCTCGGCCACGACGCCAATCTCATCAAGGCGCTCAAGCGCATAGCGCACGGTTCGGGGCGACAACATGGACTCTTCGACGAGTTGCTTTTGCGTCATCGGTCCGTCGTAATCCAAAACTTTGTACACGAGCTTCGCGCTCGGTGGCAAGTCACGCAACGCTTCGCTGCTCATCATTACGATTCGAAACAATGCATCGGCTTAAGTGTACGGGCCTGGCCCCGAACGAACCGCTTTTGGCCCTCCCGCGGTCACCCTCAGGTATGTCGGATGCCGAGGCGGATCCTCGATCGGAACACCTCAGGCAGGTGACGATTACGATCACCGCCGCGCTTGGTGGCATCTTCGCCGCCGTGCTCTCCCGGGTCGTAACCGGTGATCTTCCGGTCGAGGAGGCAGCGACCGATACGACGGCGTACGCACTTCTCCTGTTAGCCATCCTCATCCAGATTCCCGTGTATCGTGTGCTTGGGTACGAGGACTTCGGGAGTGGTCGCGATATCTTTTATATTGTCTTCATGACGTTCGCCCTCTGGTTCGTGTCGTATGGCATCATCCTGACCTTCGGCGTGGAGTTCCTGTAAGGAGCCATGGCCGAAGACAGCATCGCCGTCGTCGATTTGGACCGGTGTCAACCTGACCGATGCAACTACGAGTGCGTGAATTACTGTCCGCCAAACCGCACCGGCAAGGAATGCATCGTCACCCGTGAGGAGCGCTTCGAGGACGAGGATGCGTACGACGGCGACCCGGACCAGGTGAGCATCTCCGAGGAAATCTGTCTCGGCGAGAGCTGTGGTATCTGTGTCGAAAAGTGCCCGTTCGACGCGATCCAGATCCTCAATCTCCCACAGGAGCTGGAGGAGGATCCCGTGCACCGATACGGCGAAAACGCCTTCTCGCTGTATGGGTTGCCGATTCCTCAACCCGGCCGGGTCACGGGCGTCCTTGGGCCGAACGGCATCGGGAAGACCACTGCCGTGCATATTTTGGCCGGCGAACTCGTTCCGAATCGTGGCGCATTTGCTGAGGAACCGGACTGGACGGACGTCCTCGAGGCGTATCGTGGAAGCGAGTTGCAGGATTATCTCGAGGATGTCATCGAAGGCTCGGTCCGCGTCTCGCGCAAGCCCCAGTACGTCGATCGCATTCCCGACCAATTCGACGGGACGACGCGTGAGTTGCTGGCCTCTACGGACGAGCGTGGGATGTTGGACGAGTTGATCGAGCGGCTCGATATCGCTTCCGTTCAGGACCAACCGATCGATGCGGTCTCAGGCGGTGAATTACAACGAATCGCGATCGCTGCATGTCTGGCCAGAGATGCGGACGTGTACTTCCTCGATGAGATAACACCGTATCTCGACATCGGCCAACGAATGACCGTCGCCAACGTGATCTCCGATCTCGCTACCGACGAGGATCGCGCAATGCTCGTCGTCGAACACGACCTCGCCATCCTTGATCTCTTGGCTGACGTCGTCCATATTGCCTACGGCGAACCCGGGGCGTTCGGCGTCGTCACGGATCCCCGCTCGACGAAGCGGGCCATCAATGACTATCTCGGTGGCTATCTCGACGCCGAGAACGTCCGCATTCGTGAGTCCGCCATCGAGTTCGAGTCTCACGCGCCACGGTCAGTGACCGACCGAGCCGCGCTCGCATCGTATCCAACCTTTTCCCACCAGTACGGGGCCGATGGGTTCCGCCTCGAGGCCGAGGGTGGCACCATCTATCGCAACGAAGTCCTCGGCGTCGTCGGGCCAAACGGTATCGGGAAAACCACCTTCGCAAAGGCCCTTGCCGGTGAGCTGGAGCCATCTGCCGGCGAGCTCTCGGTGGATTTGACTGTCGCGTACAAGCCCCAATACATCGAGGTTGACCGCCAGATGACTGTCGAGACGTTCCTCTCGACGATTACCGATCGATTCGGCACCTCGAATTGGGAAACCGAACTCGCCCGCCCGCTCTCGCTTGAGCGACTGTATGAACGCCCGCTTCCCGAGCTGTCCGGCGGAGAGCGCCAGCGCGTCGCGATCGCGGCGACGCTGAGCGAGTCGGCTGATCTGTATCTGCTGGACGAGCCAAGTGCCCACCTCGACGTCGAACAGCGTGTCGGGGCGACCCGGGCGATCCGTCGCTTCGCCGATCGGGTTGAGACGACCGTCATGGTGGTCGATCACGACATTTACATGATCGACCTCCTGTCGGATCGACTGCTCGTCTTTGGGGGCGAACCAGCTGAGTTTGGCCGGGTTGGTGCCCCTCAGTCGATGCGGTCGGGGATGAACGCGTTCCTTGGCGACCTCGGCGTGACGTTTCGACGCGACGAACGAACCGGGCGACCGCGCATCAACAAGCCCGGCAGTCAACTCGACCGCGAGCAAAAGCAAGCGGGTGAGTATTACTACGCCCCTGAGTAATGAGCCTGGCTACCCGAGACGGCGCTGACAGGATCCACAGAGGGTCTCTTCCTTGCGGTCGACTTCTCTAACTGTCGCGGAAAAACTCATCACACACCGCCCGTTGTCGCAGTGTTCGAGGCCGCGGGTATGCCCGATTTCATGGACGATCTCCTTGCGGACGCGATCGGTGAAGATCGCCTGCGGATCGCGCTCGGAAAAGCCCCCGTCACTGGAGGTTTGCAGCCGAGCGGTCGAGACGACACTGCCGGCCCCGTCGAGATAGGCAAGCCCGAAGACGTAGTTCCGGCGTCGATAGAAGAGATCGACCGGGGTCACGGCGAGGTTTTTCTCGCCGGTGCCAACCTCGCTGGCGAGTTCGATGAATCCCTCGGCACGGTACTGATCGCGATCCGGGTCATACGCGCCCTCCGGAAGCGCCTGGTCGTCGCTGATCGTGACTTCGCAGTCGTAAATCGTCCGGAGCCCACTAGAGGCCTCACGCTTGACTCGTGCCGGAACGTCCCCCACCGGCACGATGTCGACGAGCATGGGAACGCGTAAGCCACCTCGGGCCATAAACGTTCGTGACGTGACGATCTCGCCGGCGCTGTTCCGTCATCTACGCGGGCACGATCGCCTGCTCGAAGTCGGAATCGGCGACCGAGACGACCTCGCCGTCAGTCTGGTCGAGCGTGGGCATCACGTCCTCGCAATCGATCCGGCGCCGGAGGTCGACCCGGACATCCCGATTCTCCGGGAGGATGTCTCCGAGGTTCGCGCGAGCGAAATCGGTCCGGTCGATGCCGTCTATGCTCGTCGCCTACCGCCGGAGCTCCAGAGCCCGACGGTCGACCTCGCCAGGAATCTCCAGGCAGCGTGTTATTTCACGACTCTCGGCACCGATCCGCCGGTGGTGGAGGTGACGCTTGCGAACGGGCCAATGACAACGGTCTATATCGCTCAATCACCGGAATCGAACAGCGTTTAGTGAGTGACACCCTCCGAGCGAATATGCGCATTGCCATTCTGGGGGGCACTGGTGATATCGGAGAAGGCTTGGCGCTTCGGTGGGGACGATCGACCAACTACGAGTTGGTGGTTGGGTCTCGAGAACGAGATCGGGCCGTGGCGGCGGCCGAACGCTATCGCGATCGGCTCGCTGCACGAGGGCACGATCCGCGCATCAGCGGGGCTGCCAACGCATCGGCCTGTGAGGAGGCCGATGTGATCGTCCTCTCAGTGCCGCCGTACGCGGTGGCTGATCTCGTTTCCTCGGTGGCCGACGCGATCCCCTCCACGGCCACACTCGTCTCACCGGCCGTGGGGCTCAACCACGACGATGCCGGCCATCACTATCACCGCCCAGCAGCCGGGAGCGTGACCGCACTCGTCCGAGATGCAGCGCCGGAGACCGTCTCGGTGACCGGGGCGTTTCACTCCCTTCCCGCCGGTCGCCTTCGAGATCTCGACGATCCCCTGGGACTCGATACGGTCGTCGTCGGAGACGACCCTGACGCCAGAGCGGAGATCATTGAGCTTGGGGATATGATCGAAGGAATTCGGGCGTACGATGGCGGCCCGATCGACAATGCCGCAGAATTGGAGGGGCTAACGCCGCTGTTGATCAACCTCGCCGAATATAACGAGAACCTCGCGGATGCGGGTGTGCGGTTTGTAACGCACGATCCACACCGAACACACTAGGCGGGAACTCCAGCCTCGTTCAACGCGGCTTCGATGTCTTCCCGCTGAGTAACCCCGATGAACCGCTCGACGATCCCGTCGTCGTTCTCGATTACGAGCGTCGGTAGCGATCGCACCTGGTACTCGTTCGCGAGTTCGCGCTCCTCGTCGACATCGATCTTCTCGATTTCGAACGCGTCGTCATAATCGGCTTCGAGCTCCTTGAGAATGGAGTCCTGTGTCTTGCACGGCCCACACCAATCAGCGTAGAAGTCTTTCACCGTGATGCTCATACAACGGTCCATAATATCCACCGGCACCACGTTAAGGATTGTCCTTCATTGACCTCCCGAAAGGTATAGGGACTGTCGGCTCGGATCAATCTGTAATGAGCTCAAGTGGTCAAAACAGCGGCGGCCTGATGTCCAACGCCGGCCTGGTCCGATATTTCGACGCCGACGATACGAAAGCGATCCAAATGGATCCCCGCACTGTCCTGGCATTCGGCGTCGTCCTGGGCGTGTTCGTGCAGCTGATGTCGATCGTTTCCTAACGCGGTGACACAGCTTCGTCTCCAATGACGATCACGGCCGGCGTCGTGGCCGTGCAAGGTGACGCCCCCCAACACGTAGGAGCGCTTGAACGAGCCGGATCTGCCTGCGGGCTGGAGGTGCGGGTTCGCGAAATCCGCACCGCCGGAGTTGTTCCGGACTGTGACGTGGTGACCATCCCGGGTGGGGAGTCGACGACGATCGCCCGATTGCTTCGTTCCCAAGGTATCGACGAGGAGCTACGCGAACACATCGACCGCGACAAGCCGCTGTTGGCGACCTGTGCCGGCTTGATCGTGCTCGCCACCGACGTCGATCCCGAGGTGGTTTCACCGCTGGGACTGATCGATGTCGGCATCGAACGGAATGCTTTCGGCCGACAGCGCGACAGTTTCGAGGCCGGACTCGATATCACTGGCCTCGCCGATCCGTTTCCGGGGGTCTTCATCAGGGCGCCGGTCGTCGCCGACCCTCGCGAGACGGAGGTGCTTGCCCGAGTGGGCGAACATGCCGTCGCGATTCGGAACGGGTCACTCGTCGGAACCGCCTTCCATCCAGAACTTGCCGGCGATTCACGAGTACACGAACTCGCGCTATTCGAGCCGATCGCTGACTAGCAAGGGGTTTTGACGCTGTGGTGTCTACACCGCGATATGCGCGGACACATCGAGGGCGTGCGTGTTGCCACGACGCCGGAGGGCACGGTCCCGGTGGTCTTACTCGGTGTCGAGGACCGCGACGAGTTACTCCCCATCTTCATCGGGTTTTCGGAGGCAAGTGCGATCGCGCATGGGCTCGACGCGACGGATATCGGACGACCGCTGACGCACGACCTCGTGTTGGATGTCATCGAAGAACTCGGCGGGCGGGTCGCCTCGATTTCGATTTCCGCCATCGAGGATGACACCTACATCGCCGACCTCGAGGTGGACACGCCGCGAGGGACGGTGACGATCGATGCCCGCCCCAGCGACTCCCTCGCCTTGGCTGCACGAACGAATGCACCGATCGACGTCGCACCGTCGGTCTTCGAGGCTGGGGCTCGACCACCTGATGCGTTTCGCGATCTCTCGACACTGGATGAGGCAGAATCGGCCACGTAGGGCCGACGCTCATTTAGGCGTGCCAACGAATAAGTACGACAACGATGCCCTTCGAGGACCTCCCGACTACGCCTGATGCCGAGCAGCTCGTGGACTCGGCGTTCTCCCGGGCGGCTCGAGCCGGTCGGGCGAAGTCGGGGGTCGAGGCCCAACGCGCGATGCTCACCGTCGCAGGCAATGTCCTCTCGGACAACCTGGACAACGTCGTGCGCGAGTGGCCGGATTTCGCTGGCTTGCATCCATACCACCGAGCGATCGCCGACGCTATCGCCGATGTCGATACGATCCGATCGCAGTTGGGTTCGCTCACCTGGGCAAGCGACCAAATCGATACCATTGCCAGCTCGGCACACGATCGGGTCGGGGGGAGCGATGCGTCGACCGCGAAAAAACATCGCAAGCAAGCGTTCGCCCGCATGGCCGACGTAATCGACGAAATCGAGGAGGACCTCGCCGGTCTTGAGGAAGCCCGCTCCGCCCTGGCCAGGCTCCCGGGGATCGATCCTGACGCCCCAACGATCGTGTTGGCCGGCTATCCTAACGTCGGAAAGTCGTCGTTTTTGAATGCCGTCACACGAGCCCGGGCCGAGATCGATTCGTATCCGTTCACGACGACGGCGATCGAGGTCGGCCACCTCGAACACAACCACGTCACGCATCAACTCGTCGATACGCCCGGCTTGCTCGATCGGCCAGCCGCGGAGCGAAATGAGGTCGAACAACAGGCGATTGTCGCCCTCGAGCACCTGGCCGATTGCGTCGTCGTCTTCATTGACGCGAGCGAACGCTGTGGGTACCCGTTGGCGGATCAGCTCGCGTTACGTGACGACCTCGAAGCGCGCTTCGAGGCGGCTGAGATACCCGTCCTGACGGTGTGTAACAAGGCAGACCACTCCCGCGCGGTCGAGGCGGACGCGTATATGAGTGTGACCGAGGATGAGGGTGTCGAGGCGGTGCTTGATCTCGCCTTGGACGGCGTTGGCTACGAGCCGACACTCCCCCACGAACGCGCCTAACCGGCGGTTTCGAGGGTCTGGTGGCGCACTTCGACCACCAACTCGGTGTCGATCCGCTCCGCGATGGCGGCGGCGAAGGCATCAGCGATCGGTGTTATCTGCGATCCCGCTTCCCGACCGAGCGTCACGGTCACCCGCTCGGGTTGTGCGAGCAGTGGCTGTTCGTCTCGCTGCACTTCGATTTCGAGGAGCGTATAGGCCTCGTACATCTGTTCCGAGAGCACATCCTCGATCGCCGCGTTGATGTCGTCCTCCTGGACGGCTGCCTCATACGAGGCAAAGGTCACGACACCGAGAAACGCCGAAATCGCCACGATGGCGACGACGAGGACGCCCACGCGTCGAACGATTTGTGCCTTGGCCTCCCCGAGGCGGAACCAGGCCGATGGCCGATACCCGAGATACCAAAGCACGCCAAGCGCGGCGAGGTTGATCGCGAGAACGTTCAACGCCAACAGAACGGACGACCCGAGCACGACCGTCGGCATGCCCCACGCCAGGCCGATACCGATAACTGCGGCAGGCGGAATCAAGGCGACGGCAATCATCACCCCGACGAGCGCGGCCGAGACGCCCGTCGCGAGGCTGAAGGCACCGGCGACACCCGCACCGAGGGCGATCGCTAGTGCGAGGAAATCGGGTGTCAATCGCTCTTGAATCTGCGCGAGCTCCAGCAAGTCGATGCCAGGCGGGACGAGATGGACGGTCCGAATCAATAGCGCGAACGCCGTCGCGCTGGCGACCGCAAGGATGACGCCGAGAACCTGCCACTTAACCCCCGTACGCGAGAGCGCGCGGTCGTCGATGACGGTACCCACACTCGCCGCTAGGGCGGGGCCGACGAGTGGGGCGATCACCATCGAGCCGACGACGACCGCCGCCGAGTCCATCATGACGCCCGCTGTCGCAACGATCGCACTCACCGCCGTCATCACCGCGTAGGTCACCGGCGTCGGGAGCAAATCGTCCGCCCTGGCGCGGAGCTCTTCTTGGGCGATCTTGGCGGTCTCGTCTGTATCTTCGGCCCAATGCTCTTGCAACTCTTTGAATCGCCTGGAAATGACGGTATTCGCTTCCGTGACAACGGTATACTGCTCTTTGTCGATCCCTGCATCGCCAAGGGCATCGAGAATCGGTTCAACCGCTTCCGGCGGCAACGGGAAGGACACGATGGCGGCAATATCCCGTCCGCTGGACTCCTCGGTGACGATGTAATGCACTTCTTCGTCCTCGAGGACGTCTTTCACGGCCTCGAGCGAGCCGGTCGGCACGCTGATCTCGACGAGGCGCACGGCCCAACCAACACCCGGCCGGGTAATACCGCTTGCCCTGGCGGGAGGGTTATACCGCCCGACAGCCTATCCGGCGGCGTGTTCGACGATCGGCCCGACCGGTCCCACGAAATCGTCTTGCTGGGTCGGTCCAACGTGGGAAAATCGACGATCATGCGGGAGCTCACCGGCCGGTCGGTCCCGACCGGCCGGCGCCCCGGCGTAACGACGACGCCGACGTTTCATGACTGGCCGGAAGCCGATCTCCTACTCACCGATCTCCCGGGGTATGGCTTCATGGCTGGCGTCTCAGAGGACCGCCGAGAGGCCATCAAAACTGACATCGTTCGCTATCTCGAGGACAACCGAGACGCGATTCTCGTCGGGACGATCGTCCTCGATGGATCCGCAGCAATCGAGATCATCGATCGTCACAGCGATGGCGGTGATCCGCCGTACGTGCTCGAGTTGTACCACCTGCTCGAAGACCTCGGCATTGACCCGATTCTCGCCGTCAACAAGCTCGATAAGGTGTCAGACCGCGATGCGACGATGGATGCCATCGGCGAACGTTTTGGCCTCTTGCCGCCGTGGCAGCAATGGCGCGAGCACCTCGTCCCGATCGTCGCGAAGGACGGCGATATCGACGCGTTGCTCGAGGCGTTGTACGATCACTTGGAACGCCTCGGTGCGGGTGAAGCCCGGGGGCCGCTCCCGAAACCTCACCAGTAAGGGGTTGCGCGGGATGGCGCTTGGGTGAGGGCATTTCGGAGAACAAGGGCGAAAAACCCGAGCATAATGATGAGCGTGGGAAACACGCCACCGTGATCGAACACGCTTCTCCCGAGTTGCGCGAGGGCGCCACCCCCGCCAACCGCCAACATGGCGACTGCGAGCCCTCCGAAGGCCGTGGATGAGTCCATATGCGGCCTCTCCAGACCGATCGGTGAAAAATCACCCGCCGAAGGCAACCGTTTAGGGGGTGTCGTCCCCATCGCCCGGATAGGTGAGGTGGCAGAGCGGCCTAATGCGCCTGCCTTGAGAGCAGGTGGCCGGGAGGCCTCATGGGTTCAAATCCCATCCTCACCGCTCAGTCATGGAGCCGATTGGGGGCCATCCGATACTTGATCAATTCCACGCCGAATTAGGTAGAAATATGGATAAAATTAATTGAGATCGATGTGTGAAAGTAGCTATGGAGGTTGATGTTAATTCACTCACGACCGGTGAGAAAGTAGCGGGTGGTGCTGGGGTTGTCACGGCGATCGCGGCATTCCTCACCTGGGTAGACGCGGGTATTGCGACCGTGGCTGGTACGTCAGGCGATGGCGTCTTCACGCTCATCTTCGGCATCGGGGTGGCAGCAATCGTCCTTTTTAGGGACTGGAATACGATCGACATGGCCGCAACGGGCATTTTGGGCTTGCTTACTGCCGTCATCGCATTGAATGTGTACGGCAATCTGGATGCACAGGCCAACCAGACAGTTGTCTCGGCTACCGCAGGGATCGGACTCCACCTGACATTGATCGGTGGACTCGCTTTGCTTACCGCGGCGGGCTACGGCTTCGTTAAAGAACGGTAAAGACCTCACATCGGTGTCTTACGCCCGAGGGGACGTATGGGGGGATGTCGAGGTGTAACACTGTCGCCACCGACGCAACCCCCGTCCATCGAAGCGGGTGACAAGATGAGAGTACAATCGAAAATTCGTGGCCGATACGGAGGAGTTCTGAGGCCGAGTAATGCAAATTCTGTTTTCGGGGTCGCTTGTGATGATGCTCGGAGGTATCGTCCGAATTTTAGGGACTGGGCGTGTGGTTCAGAACATGAACTGGCCGCACGATCCGGATGGCGAGGCGGGAAGCGAGGGCCGACGGAAATACGGGCTCGCGATTTTCGCGAAAACGCTCGAAGACGTTACCTTCCCCGTGACCGCCTCCGAGTGTGAGGAGGCCTTCGGCGACCATCCGATCCGGATCGATCACGAGGCGGTCGTTTCGGCCAGCGAGATACTTTCCCACCTCGATGAGGGCCCATACGAGGATCGCCAAGCCCTGTTGTCGGCGCTCGGCAGGACCATGCGCGACATCGGCCAGTGGCCACGACGACCCGCACAGTAACGAGGCGGCCGACGTAGCTTTTTGACGCCGCCGACACACGGATCGAATATGAGCCACTCGTTGCCGGTCACTGATGTCATGCAGACGGATTTTCTCGGCATCGAGGCCGGGGAATCCATCGGGTCGACCGCGACGTTATTGCTCGATCACCGCGAAAACGTGGCAATCGTGGTGGATGGGGGACTGCCGGTTGGCGTCGTAACGGCGCGGTCCCTGTTGGCTCCACTTCGAGAGGATCGCGAAGACGAGTCGATCGAGTCGATCATGACCGAGGCGTACGCCACGGTCGACGATCAAACCTCCGTGGGACATGCAGCCGACCGCCTGTTGCGCGCGGATGTCGAAGCGGTCATCGTCTTGGATGGCAACGAGCAGGCGGTCGGGACGATCACTGCGCCGGATGTGCTCTCGGCTACCTCGTCGATGCTGAGTGACGATCCGGACGCCAGTTTCCATGGCGCCGAGAGCGGATCGACGGCCAGTCTCAGCGAACAGGGCGTTTGTGAGGCTTGTGGCCGTCTCGCGGACGAGCTCTCCGAAGTCGACGGCATGCTCATTTGTGCCGACTGTCAGGAGCTGTAACCCGCACACCCCCGCGTCGGTGCATTCGTTAGGCCTTTTGGCTGGCCATGTGAGGGTTCCATCGATGGCGATTCGAACGCTCGATGAGGTGTCGTTGGCGGATCGGACGGTCGGGATCCGCATCGACGTCAATAGCCCGCTCAGAAACGACGGGTCGATTGCTGATGATTTTCGATTTCGCGCCCATCGGGAGACGCTCGATGAACTCACCGATAGCGGCGCTCGGGTGGCCGTGCTCGCCCATCAGGGACGCCCCGGTGGCGAGGAGTTCTCCACCCTCGAAGCCCACGCGGAACACCTGGATGGAATGGTATCTGCCCCCGTAACCTATTGTGATGCAACGTTTTCCTCGGCGGCCCGCGCGGCCATTCGCTCGCTGGAGCCCGGTGAGATCGTCTGCCTCGAGAACGTCCGCTTTTACAGCGAGGAATACATGTCGTTCGAGCCGGCTGCAGCCGGACAAACCCATCTCGTCGATGGATTAGCACCGTTGTTCGATCTGTTCGTGAACGATGCGTTTTCGGTCGCTCATCGCGACCAGCCCTCGGTCATCGGATTCCCCGAACGAGTACCAAGCGTCGGGGGTCGGATCATGGCCCGCGAGCTTGCCGTCTTGGGTGAGTTGGAGGACACACCGACACCGCGCGTTGCCCTCCTCGCTGGAGCGAAGGTAACCGATTCTCTCGCAGTCGCCGAGACGCTCCTTCGCGAGGGAACCGTCGCGTCGGTCCTTGCCGGTGGCGTTTTGGCCAACCTATTTTTCCTCGCCGGCGAGTCCGATCCTGGCGAGGCAACCCGGGATGACGTCGCCGATCGGGGCTACCTCGATGAGCTCGAGCGGGCACACGCCCTCCTCGAGGCCCACGGCGATCAAATTGTCCTGCCACTCGACGTTGCGGTGCCGCGAAACGGCGAGCGGGTCGAACTCGATGTCGAATCGTTCCCGCCACGAGCCGGTGAAGTCCCTCGTGATATCGGCCGCGATACCATCGCCGACTGGGAAGGGCGCCTTGCCTCGGCGGGAACGGTAATCTGTAATGGCCCCGTTGGTCGCTTCGAGGACGAGCGATTCACCCGTGGGACCGAACGAATCTTTGCCGGCGTCGGCGAGGCTGAGTACGCCATTGCCGGTGGTGGCGACACCGGCGCGGCCATTCGCCAGTTCGGCATCGATGCGTTCGATCACGTCTCGACCGGTGGCGGTGCGGCACTCGCGTTATTGAGCGGCGAAACGCTTCCCGGTGTGCGGGCTCTCGAGGAATGCACTATCGAACCGCCGACGTGAGCGATCTCGAGGCACTCGTTACCCTTTGGGAGGCGCTCGCGGAGGCGCAACTGGCACACGAAAGTCGCGTACTCACCGATCAGAACGAGGTCCCGATCCGCAAACGTCTCGGCCAACGCATCGCGGAAGAGGGCGTCGAGGTGGCAACTGATGATGGCAGACCGATTGGCTTCGTCACGTACCGCCTCCAGCAGGGGCCATTGGCTGTGGCCGAGACGATCGGCCTCATCGAGTATCTCTTCGTCACTCCGGAGTATCGCCGTCGTGGGATCGGATCGACGCTGTTAGCTCGCGCGGAATCAGCACTCGAGGCTCGAGGGGCCACGGTGATCGATATCGAGGTCCTTGCGGAGAATGATGCAGCTCAATCCTTCTATGAGGCGCATGGGTATGGTGTCCACCGGCTCCGACTGACGAAATCTATGTAACTGGTGGGGGACAGACTGTTTTCGGTGTGGACGAAAAAGCGATATTCACTCAAAGCGCGAGGTTGTAGCCCGAATTGCGCCAGGGGAGCTTGGGCGGTTCAAGCGCTCGATTTGTAATCGAGGGTCCATGGGTTCAAATCCCATCCCTGGCTTAGAAGAAAAGGTTCACATCCTCCTACTTAAGTAGAATATCGGGATTTCTGGGCCGTATTTCCCAATTTTTAGTCTATGACGGACGGTCCGTTGTTTGCGCAATTCAGTGGAGGGCCACTCAGACGGAGCCATCCCTGGAGACCATTCTATCCTTTAGGCCAACCTAAATCAGTACAGTTTTAGGACAGCCTAAAATAACACCTGGCAATGCAACCGGATATCTGTGTCATTATTCCGACCATCCGCAATCCGGAGTGTCTCCGGGCGTACGTGCGAAATGCACGCGAGCACGGCTTCGACACTGATCGACTGTTCGTGCTCTTCGTCACCGAGGACGAGTGTGACACCGACGCGATGGCCGCACTCCTCGATGAACTCGACATCGAAGGGACGGTCGCCGACGAACAAACCCGCCAATCATGGTTCGCTGCCCATAATATCGCGGCGTACTCCGGGTTGATCCCTGCGCACAGCCACGCTCAAACGAGCTTCGGGCTGTTGTACATGTGGGCGAATCCGGCTTTCGAATACGGAGTCTTCATCGACGACGATACTCGACCGCCTGCAACCGAGGATTTCTTCGGCCGGCATCTGGCCAACTTAGGGTATGACGGGTCGATTCGTCGCCTGCGATCCGAATCGGGCTGGGTGAATGTCCTTCACGATTCGATCGACCGCCACGGCCTCTATCCTCGCGGATACCCCTATGGCGCCATGGACGGGGAGACGACCAGCGATCGCACGACCGTCGATACCGTGGTGGCGTCCCAGGGGCTGTGGACCGGTGTTCCCGATCTCGATGCCGTACGGATCCTCGAAACCGGCGACGTGAATGGCCAATCAGATGTCCGGCTCGAGCGTGGCGATTACGGCCCGGATTTCGTCGCCGGCACCGGACAGTATCTCACCGTCTGTTCGATGAACCTCGCGTTTCGCCGCTGTGTGATCCCCGCCTTCTATCAACTTCCAATGGACGACAATCGCTTCGGTATCGGTCGGTTTGACGATATCTGGAGTGGTGTCTTCCTTAAGCGTGCTTGCGATCTCCTCGATGCGTCGATCTATAACGGACGGCCACTTTGCCACCATGAAAAGGCCCCCCGATCGACCTTCGGCGATTTGGCCACGGAGGCGGCCGGACTCGAGTTGAACGAACATCTCTGGCGCTTCGTCGATGCGGTGTCCGGACCGGATCCAACGCCACAACGCGTCGAACAGCCCCTGGCCGATGGCGGATCCCCCGATCCCACACCGACTGCATTCGCCACGGTGTATCGCGCCATGGCCACCCAATTGCGAGCCGCTGACGGGTCTGCGTACCGCAATGGTGCCTTCCTCGATGAACTGGCAACGTCGATGGATCGATGGGTCGATTGTTTGCAGGAACTTGGCGGCTTCGAGCCCGAGGGATTAGGAGGTGAGAGGATATGAACCGCCCAGCCTTCGATCGTCGGGCATTCCTCGCCAGCGCAGGGGTGGCTGGAACGACTGCTCTGGCTGGGTGTCTCGACTTGCTCGGCGACGATTCCGAGGCGACGTTCCAGTGGATCGGTTCCGGCCCCGGCGCCAGGATCGGACAGTCCGGGACGCCAATGGAGGAGCTCCCTGACCTGGAAGGGACACTTACGGTTTACTCCGGCCGTCATGAGTTCCTCGTGTCGGGTCTGCTCGATGCGATCAACGACTATTACGACGATTTCGAGGCGACACCGCGGTACAATTCCGCGTCCGAGTTGGTCACCCAGATCGACCTCGAGGGGCAGGGGACCGACGCGGACGTGTTTTTCTCGGTGAATGCGGGTTCATTGACCGCATTATCTGATCTCGGTCGAACGCAGTCGCTTTCGGATGATCTTCGCGATCGCGTTCCGGAGGAGTTCTCCACCGAGGACTGGATCGGTATCTCCGGACGAGCTCGATCGATTCCCTACAATACTGAGGCGCTCTCGTCGGAGGATCTCCCCGCCGATATCATGGCGTATCCCGATCTCGATGGATATGACCCAGGGTGGGCGCCGACCTATAGCTCCTGTCAGGCGTTCGTTGCGGCGATGCGCAACCTGACCGACGACACCCAAACACAATCGTGGATCGAGGGCATGCTCGCGAACGATATCGCCGCATATCCTGATGAACTCCGTGTGTGTGAGGCGATCGCCGCCGGCGAGATCGAGTACGGCTTTACCAATCATTACTACATTCAGCGGGTGCTCGATTCGAATCCCGACGCACCGATCGCGACCGCCTTCACGGCAAACGACGCGGGGGCGATCTTCAATGTCGCTGGCGCGGCCGTTGTCGACGCCGCGGACGACCCGACCCTCGCGGAGAACTTTATCAGGCACCTCCTGTCGGCGGAAGCGCAGGCGTACTTCGCGGTCGAGACCTTCGAGTATCCCCTGGCACCGGACGTGGACCCAATCGGTGAGTTGCCCCCAATTACCGACCTCGAGGTCCCTGAGATCGACTATGCGTGGTTGAGCGAACTGTCGGAGACGATCGAGTTAATGCGCGACGCGGGCGTCGCGATCTGATCGATCGCCGCCGTGGCTTCGTCAGAACCCGTCGGCGCTCGGATATTGGCTTCGGTGCGTCGCCAGCCGCGGGCGAAGCTCTTCGTGGCGATCCTGGCCGTCCTCGTCGGGATCGCCACGGTCGTGATCGGTGAAACCGTCTGGCCATACCTCTCGACCAATCACGACGAGGGCGTCTATCTGGCTCAGGCCGAGCTGTTCCGGGCCGGACAGCTCGAAATGCAGGCGGGGTCCCTCGCTGATGCCGTCCATCCGTGGTTCTTCGTCGAGGATGGTGGTCGGCTCTATCCGAAGTATGGACCGTACCCGGCGATGCTGTATGCTCTCGTTGGCGAATTGGTCGGCATCTACCGGGTCGCTCTCGGCCTGGCCGCGGCCCTCAACGTGGCTCTCGTGTACGGGATTGGTTCGATCGCCTTCGACCGCCGCGTCGGGGCACTCGCGGCCCTGTTGTTCGCGATCGCCCCGATGACGCTCCTGACGTCGAGTGCCTTCCTCCCCTATGCGCCAACCGCGACTCTCCTGTTCGGGTTCGTCTGGTTGTATCTCCGGGGACAGGCACATCCCTCGATCCGAGCAGGCCTCCTCGTCGGGATCCCCCTCGGGGTGGCAATGCTCGGCCGGCCCTATACTGCATTGCTCGTCGGCATCCCGTTCATTATCCACGCTGGCTGGCAAGTGCTGACCCACTGGCGCGCGGAGAACGGTACTGCACCGTTCGTTCGCCATCACGTCGCGACCCTCGCTGTCGGCCTGGGCTTCGTCGCCTTGACCCTCGCGTACAATGCACGGCTGACGGGCGATCCGTTGGTCTTTCCGTACGAGGCCTTCGCCCCAAGAGACGGTCCAGGATTCGGCACTCGAGCCATCCTCAATCACGAACTCGAGTATACCATCGACGTCGCGCTCAACGCGACGACGGCGGCGTTGTATCACCTCCTCACGCGGTGGGGGCCGCTGGGCCTCCTGGGGACGATTGCGGCGTTCCTCGGCTTCGTTGCCTGGCGAGAGGCCGACGAACCGACAGGCAGCCAATCCCTCGCCCGATGGCTTCTCGTCGCGATGGGGGTGTCGGTGATCGGCGGCAACATCGCGTTCTGGGGGGTGTACAACCAACTCGGTACTCCATTCGATCCGACGGATGGCTTGGTGTCACTGTTCGGGCCGTTTTACCATTTTACCGTCTTACTCCCGCTGGCAGTCTTTGGGGCGGCAGGGCTGTGGTGGAGCTTCCCGCGGATTGTCGCTTGGGGAACTTCGCTTCCCATGCCACAAATTCGACACCGACAGTTGCTCCTTGTCGGCTTCGTCGTGGTTGCGCTCCTGACGACGAGCTGGCTCCTTGTCGGTCCGCTCGATCGCCACGAGGACTTCACCGACCGGTACGACTCCGTGTACGATCCGCTCGAAGAGTCCAACCTCTCGAACGCCCTCGTGTTGGTTCCCGATCCGTACGGCCCCTGGTTACACCATCCGTTTCAGACGCTGCGAAATGACCCGAACTTGAATGGCCCAATCGTATACGGACTCGACGAGGACCCGGAGACCAGGTTCGAACTCGTCGATGCCTATCCTGAACGAAACCTCTCTCGGTTGACCTATCGCGGTGATTGGGCGGCTCCCCAACCGAATCCGGTGATCCCTCGATTGACGGAGTTGTCCTCCCGATCCGCCTCCGGATTCGACGGTGAAACCACCGTTGGCGTCCCCGAGGGGGTTTCCCATGGCTACGTTCGACTCGAGGTGGCGGGGCAGACGAGTTCGTATCGGGTGTCGTCGCCCGAGAACGACATCACGGTCAACTGGACACTCACGGAGGAAGGGGTCCAGCTTGCGCGCTCCAATGCGTCCATTCCGCTTGCGACGACTCCTTCGACGGTGCGGCTTTCGATCCGCCTCGTTACACCCGATGGCGCCACGCTCACCTACGGGCAGGAGGTCTCCGTCAGAACGACTGGCGACGGGGTCGAGGTGTTATGGCCGCCGATCAGACGGGTGTGTCCCCTCGTGGATCGCTGTGGCCGGAGTGGCACGTACCTCCCCGATCGCCCAGAGGAACACCTCGAGGGGGTCGACTTCGACGTTGATCTCGATCCAACCACTGCGATCGCTGCCGGTTATCGACCGATCCGCTCCTCGAGTCCAACCCGGACGATTGACGCGAGGATGGCACCCCCGCCGCGAATGGGATCGAGCTTGGTGTCCCCCACCCGCTCGCGATATTCGATTGGCTCCTCCTGAACCGCGTACCCTCGTATGATCGGCCGCATGAGCAACTCCGCGGACAGTCCAGTGTTTTCGGTCCAGTCAATGGCGTCAATCACGTCGCGACGGAACGCTCGCATCCCGGTCGTGACATCGTGCACTCGCCGAAACATGAGGAGACTCGCCAGCCACGCGAAAAGGTGATTCCCCACGCGGTTCAACGCCGGCATCGTCTGTGCTCCCGGTGACAGTCGATCACCGCTGACGACATCGGCACCGGCATTGATGGCCGATAAGAACCGGGGAACTGCTTCCATTGGGTACGTATCGTCGCAATCGGTCGTCACGATTACCGGCCGATCGGCGGCCCTGAGTCCCCGCTCGAGGGCGACGCCATAGCCTTGTGGTGCTTGCTCGATGACCGTCGCGCCGTGGCCCCGAGCGATGTCGGCTGTCTCATCATCTGAACTGTCAACGCAGATCACCGCTGCCTGGCCTTCACTGACGCGATCGATGTCAGCGAGCACGGTCCCGATCGCCTCGGCCTCATTGTACGTTCCCATGACGAAGGTGACGTCCTCGAAGTCGAAGGCGGAAGTGGCGTCCGTCTGGTCGTGGGGATGAGAGGTTGACATCGCTCCGTCGGTACACACCGTCTGCCTGACTGAAGTTTAGGCTGACCTAAATCAGTTATGATCCAATACGTTACTTGGAGCTATCGGTCTGTGGCGCAGTTAGTTTAGGCTAACCTAAACGCTTTTACTCGGTGACCGACCTCATTCCACACATGCGCCTGGGCCGCGAGGATCGACCTGTTAGTTGGGGGGTCGCAGTCCTCGCGGGCGCTGTTGCCATCCTCATCGCCTTTCCGTTGGCTTGGCTCGTTATTGCGATCGGCGATCTCGAGGTCCATCGAGCGCTTGAGCTGCTGTTTGGGACCCGGAGTCGATCGGTGCTGTGGAACAGCCTCCAGCTCGTCATTGGTGTGACCGCCGGTTCGGTCTTCATTGGCGTTCCGCTCGCGATTCTGACAGTTCGGACGGATCTGCCGTATCGACGCCTCTGGACGGTCGCTGTCGCGTTGCCACTTGTCGTGCCCAGTTATGTGGGGGCATTCGCGCTGGTATCGGCGTTTGGCCCTCGCGGTCGGTTTCAGGATCTCCTCGCCCCGTTCGGCATCGAGGAGCTTCCATCGATTTACGGTCTGTGGGGGACGATCCTCGTCCTCACGCTGTATACGTATCCGTACGTGTATCTCACGACCCGAGCCTCATTGCTTTCCGCCGATCACACCCGGCTTGAGGCCGCACGCACGCTCAATCGGGGACCGATTCGGGCCCTTACGTCCGTGACGCTCCCACAGATCGCGCCGGGCGTTGCGGCTGGTGCCCTTCTCGCGGGATTGTACGCAATCGGCGATTTCGGGACGCCCGCGTTCATGCAGCTGCCCGTTTTTACTCAGCAGATCTACGTGGAACTCACGCTCACGCCGGGGCAAGACCTTGCGGCGGTCCTCGCTATTCAACTCTTGTTCGTGGTCGCCGTCATTCTCGGCCTCGAACACTGGATCAGATCCCGAGGAAACGTCCAAAGTGGTGCGGCCAGGCGGTCAGGTCGGCCGCTTCGGTTAGGTCGATGGCGGTGGCCCGCGATGGGGTTCCCCGCTGCAGTCGTAGGGTTGAGTTTGGCGGTACCCCTGTGGATTTTCGGCTCGTGGGTGCTCGATCCAGGGACGCTTCGTCGTCCAGGCCTGGCCTTCGAACTCAGTCACGCGGTGAATTCAACGCTTGTCGCGCTACTCACCGCGTTGATCGCCGTTATTGCGGCTGTTCCGGTGGCATACTACGCTGCGCGCTCAGAATCCACACTTGGCCCGATACTCGAGCGTGTGACGTATCTGGGCTTCGCCGTTCCGGGTGTCGTTCTCGGGTTTGCGCTCGTGTATTTTGGTTCGAATTACGCCACGGGGCTGTACTTCACGCTGCCACTGCTGGTCTATGCGTACGCGGTTCGGTTTCTCCCACAAGCGGTCGGAACGATCTTTGCCACGACAAGACAGGTTGACGAGCCGCTGTTGCAAGCGGCCCGGACGCTGGGCGCCGGACCGATCCGGGCATTTCGCTCGATTACGTTGCCGTTGATCGCGCCGGGGCTCATCGCTGGGGCCGCGCTGGTCTTTCTGACTACGATGAAGGAGTTGCCGATCACCCTCCTGTTGCGCCCACACGATTTCGATACGATCGTGACCCAGATCTGGCGGGCTCACGAATCAGGGCTCTATCAGTATGCGGCGGTACCCGCCCTGTTACTTATCGGGATTTCCGGACTTTCAATGGCCGTGTTGCTTTCTCAAGGACGGCTTCGATATCGGTAATTCGGGTGCGGACTCATCGTTAGCAGCATTTGGATGCCGACTATTGGCCACGGACTGCTGGCAGGGGTCGGTTTTCAACCCTTATGAGGTGGATGCTTTCTCAAGGAGGTCCTCGACGTTAACACTAACCAATGAAAGTCGAAGAAACACCGACTGGAACGGTCTGGACTTATGTGATCGAATAGGTCGCAGCGGACCCAAGCAGTAAGACGCCGCCGACCCCGATCATCACGACCCACGTCACGGCTCGTGGTTCGTCTTTGAGGTGCTGGTAATAGTAGGCGATGAGACTCGCTTTGATGACTGCGACCACCGCAATTGCCGCGACGGCGGTCCAGTACTCGAGATACATTTCGAGGAGTACCTTCGAGATGGCCAGGGCCATCAAGGCGACGTAGACGGCCGAGTATAGTTTGATCGAGTCTGACATGGTTAGCGGTCACCTCGCTCGGTGTGGCAATGCGGGCAACGGATCGGATTGAGGTTGTTTGGTGTCATTGGTCTATGGTTGCTTAGAGGATGTAGAACAGTGGGAAGAGGAACACCCACACGATGTCCACGAAGTGCCAGTAGATCCCACCGTTCTCGATCGGGCGAGCATTATCCATGTACAGCCCGTCATGGAGATACGCTCGAACGGCGAAGTACCCGAGTCCGATCAGGCCAATGATCACGTGGATGGCGTGCAGTCCGGTTGTGACGTAATACGTCGAGTGTTGGATACTCGCGCCAACCTCGGGCAGATGGCTCCCGATGAGGGGATCCCAATTCAGCGTGAGGAAGTCCACGGCTGCTTCGGGGAGTGTGTCCGAATTGGGGAGGATCAATTGCCACTCCCAGGACTTCACCGTCAGGAACCCGAGGCCGAGGACGATCGTCGCGACGAGGCTCCCTATCACTCCACGTCGATTGCCCCGATGCGCGAACGCGAGGGCTAGGACGACCGCGAAACTGCTGGTGAGCAGGATCAGCGTGTTAATCAGCCCTGGAAGGGTCCCGTGGTGGGGTACTGACCAGGCTTCCCAGCCATAGCCCCACCGGATGAAGATGTAGGACGCGATGAATGCCCCGAAGATGACGATGTCTGAAGCGATGAAGACCCACATACCGAATTTGTTCTTGTGGATGCCTTCGAACGGCCATCGTGAGGCAATAGCGGGTTCGGGGGCTGAGAAGTTCTCCCTCGCGAAGAGGATGGAGATCACGATTGTCCCGAGGAGCCCAACGACGAACATACCATCATAGACGATTCCTTGACCAAATCCGGCGAGACCGAGCACCATCACGAACGCTGCGACACTGACCGTAACGGGCCAGATACTGGCGTGATCGGGATGGCTCTCTTCAAGCGAAACCGTACCTCCATCCGCTCGGCTTTTAATGTCGTCTAAGAACGACAGGCTGCCATCTCGATAGGTTGGTATCCCATCCCAGTTTTCGAGCGGCGGTGGTGAACTCGTGGCCCATTCGGCCGTGCGGGAGAACTCCCATGGGTTGTCGGGCGCGTCGGGTCCGTATCGATAGCTCTTGTAGAAGTTATAGGCCATGATGAGGAACGAACCTCCCAGCATGAAGCCACCGATTGTAGCGGAGAGATTGTAGGCTTCAAAGCCGGTGGCGTAGGTAAAGACGCGGCGAGGCATCTCCCACGCGAGGAACATCGAGAAGTACAGGACGTTGAATCCGATGAAGAATATCGCGAAGTGGAGTTTGCCGAGGAACTCATTGTACATCTTCCCGGTCATTTTCGGCCACCAGTAATACAGACCGCCGATGAGAGCGGTCCCTCCAGCGAACATCACATAGTGGAAGTGAGCGACCACCCAGTAGGTCCCCCGGAACTCGTAGTCGAGAACGATGGCCCCGAGGAAGACGCCGGTGATGCCACCGATAATAAACAACAATAAAGCTCCAAAATTGAATAGGAACGGTGTTTTGAACCGGAGTTTCCCTTTCAGGAGGGTGTAAATCATGGCGAAGACCATGAGGTCAAACGGCAGCGAGATCCCGATCGACATCGCCATCATCAGCGTTTTGATCTCCAGATTGATCGTCGTCAGGAACATGTGGTGCATCCAGACCAGGAACGACTGGAGCGCGACCAGGATCAGTGCCAAAATGATCCACTTTCGCCCAATAATCCGACGACCGGTGAAGGTCTGGAACGTCTCCAGCATTATCCCCACTGCAGGGAAGAAGACGATGTACACTTCGGGATGACCGAAGAACCAGAATAGGTGAGCCCAAAGGAGCGATCCGCCATCGGTGGCACTGAAGTAGACTGATCCGATTATGTGATCAGCACCGAGGATCAACAACGCAGCCCCCAGTGCTGCAAAAGCCACCAGCATCATCCAGATCGTCAGGAGGACTGACCAGGTGAATAACGGGAGATTCCATAACGAAAGCCCCTCGGTCTTATACTGGTGGATCGTCGTAATGAAGTTAATCGACCCAACGGTAACTGAGGCGACAAACAACAGAATACCCATTACAGCCACGGTCGATCCCGGCTCGGGCATATAACTCGGCAGGTTGAGCGGGGCGTACATCGTCCAGCCCGACATCATCGTACCACCTTGGAAGAATGATGTCAGGAACAGCAGCCCACCGAAGGCATATAACCAGTAACTCAATGCATTCAGTCGGGGGAATGCGAGATCATCAGCCCCGATTTGTAAGGGGACGATAAAGTTTGCCAGTCCCACGGCGAATGGGGAAATAAAGAAGAACACCATGAGGATTCCATGGCCCGACACGGCCTGATTGAAGGCATCAGCTGACAGCAGAAATCCGCCGGATTCGATTAGTTGGGATCTGATCAGTAGCGCTAGTAATCCTCCGATGAAGAAGAATGTAAGAGATGTGATGATATAGAGGATCCCGATGTCTTTGTGATTCGTCGTTACCAGCCACCGCTTCACGGAGGTCCGTGGCGGCAGGTCATGTCCGTGTGCCGATTCAGTCATTGGTTATCACGCTGGAATTTCTGCGGTTGCATTTGGATCGCTGAGGTCGTCCATATACTGTTCATATTCCTGCTGGGAGACGACGTGGATGTTTGCAGTCATATCGGAGTGACCGGTCCCACACAGTTCGAAGCACTCCACTAGATAGGTTCCTTGCTCTTCCGCACTAAACCACGTCGTAGCAGTATCGCCGGGTATTGCGTCTGCTTTCACGCGCAAATCCGGTATCCCGAAGGTGTGCCAGACATCTCCCGATGTGACCTCGATCCTGATCGGCGTGTCCTCTGGTATGACCAGATCATTGAAGACCGTCTCGCCGTTTTCATTGTAGGTGAATTGCCACGTGAACTGGATTCCCGTCACGTCGATTTCGACTTGATCACTCACGTCCTGACTCGGCCCGTCCTCGACGTACATCAATGCGCTATAGGCATAGATGATGAGTCCGAGGACGATGACCGCGCTGATCGCGAAAGACACGAACAGCTTTTTGCCGCCACCTTGCCCGGTTGGGAGTTCCCCTACCGTAGGCGGATCCTCCAACTCGGCGTCGGAGTTGTCCGCACGGTATCGCCACCCGTTGTACAGCGTGTATCCGATGACGACGATACCGACGATTGTGCCCAGGATGAGGAACACCCAAAAGAGCTCGTCGAAGACGGACACACGCGACCGGAAGTCGCCGGCTGCTGCCGGTCCGATCACATCGACCGCCCCGAGGATATCAACTAATTGCATACTCGTTACAAGTACGTAAAATGAACTCTCCTGTGTGGGTACTTATTGATTACGAGATGCGTGACGGCGTGAATTTCTCCCCTCGGGTCTCACTCCGCTGGCGCGAGGCGTTGGATCGCCGGCATTTCAGCCATCCTTGCGGTTGGCAGGGCTGACCAGTCGACACCAGTCGGTCGGGTTGGCCGGTTCGCACTCCGGAGGCTCGTTTCGCTGGTTACGACGATATCGAGTGCCACGTCGGTTTCGTCCTGTGGGAGGGCGCCGGATCGGAGTTGGATGGGATGGACCGTCGTCGCGATCGTGACCTCCCGATCGATCGCCCCGGTTTCGAGGAGCACGGCGAACTCGAGGTCGCTATACCCCTCACCTTTTCCGATCCGACGTCCAGCTTCGTCGACTGCAACCGAGCCCGAGACGATCGCGTCAATCGGTGGGACCGCGTCGATCCCAACGGGTTCGCCATAGTCCTCAGCACCACCGATCGTCGCCGCGTCCGCAGGGTCATTGACGCTATCCGGATCGATCACGAGAAACGGGCGCTCCTCAGCAAGACGCGGTCTGGCCATGACGAGGGTGCACCCCTCGGTGAGTGCTCGCTCTCTGACGGGACGTTGGGGCGCGTCCGGATTGCATTTGAGGACTTCGACACCCTCCCAGAACGGAAGCGTGGCGAGCCGGCGAGCAGCCGCGTCGGCGCCGGCGAAATTCGGAATCCGCCCCTGTGGCGGAAACGGAAATCTGGCGACACCACTCTCCTCAAGAGCGTCCCAGACGGTTTCTCTGATCGCGTCCTTGTCCACAGGGCCTGTCAGTCGCCAAGGTCAATCAATGACCCGATACCGTCTACCGGCTGCCGAAGAGCGTATAGCGCTCTCGCATCTCAGGGATGGTATATGGATGTACCGCCGGGGGTCTCGTGTCTCATCATCCGGTACGGAGATATCGGCACGAAGAGCCGCTCGGTCCAGCGATCGATGCAGGACACCCTCGAGGACAACTTACTTGCCGGCTTAAGCCGAGCGGGTATCGCCGCCGAGATTCGATCCGAATGGGCTCGCCCGATCGTCCACGTCAAACATGATCTCGCGGAGGCTCTCGAGGTTGCTACCAACACCATGGGCGTCGTGTCGGCGAGTCCGGCGCGATCGGTACCGGCCGAGCAATCGGCCATCGTAGCGGAGATCGCCGAAATGGCGGAGGCAACGTACGAGGGTGGAACATTCGCCGTTCGCGCCAGACGGCGGGACAAGTCCCTTCCGTTCACGAGCGACGACCTCGAACGAGCAGCCGGCGCAGCCGTCATCGAGACGCTTGCAGATCGGTCCGATCCGACAGTCGATCTCGACGACCCGGCAACCACGTTTCACGTCGAGGCGCACGCCAATACCGCGTACGTCTTTCTCGAGAAACACGCCGGTCCGGGCGGGCTCCCGGTCGGAGTGCAGGCGCCGCTCGTCGCGCTGATCAGCGGTGGCATCGATTCACCAGTGGCGGCATATCGGGCGATGCGTCGGGGGAGTCCGATCGTCCCGGTGTATGTTGATATTGGGGCATTTGGCGGCCCTGATCACCAGGCCCGCGCCCTTGAGGCGATCGCGACGGTTCAGGAGTACGCCGGTGTCCACCGTCGTGAAACGTATCTCGCCCCGGCCGGTGAGCTGGTCGAGGATCTCGCCGAAACCGTCGATCGCGGTCGCATGCTCGTGCTTCGGCGGGCGATGTTTCGCATCGCCGAGCGAATCGCTCGTGATGTCGATGCGGTCGGAATCGTCACCGGGGAGGCCCTCGGACAGAAATCGAGTCAGACAGCGGCGAATTTCTTCGCGACGAGCGCGCCGATCGACTTTCCTGTACATCGACCGCTGTTCTCACTGGACAAACAGGACATCGTCGAGCAGGCCCGTGAGATCGGCACCTACGAATCCGCCGCGATCGATGCTGGCTGTCCCTCCCTCGCGCCCGAGCACGTCGCGACCAGGGCCACTCCCTCCACCGTTGATGACTTGGAACCAACTGACTGTGCAACGCGGGTCAAAACAATCGTCGACGACGCCGAGCGAACCCCCCCGTCGTCGGTACGGTCGTACCGCCGGTCATCCCCTTCGGCGTAAGAAGATCCCTCGCTAGTTGGAGCGTTCGCGTTCGGTATCGAATTCAGTTTGGATCCCTCGTCGTTGGAGGTGGTCGGCCACGTCCTGGAGATCCGATGTATTCATGACAATATCAACGACGCTCGATCTGGCGGCGACCGGTTCCGGCTCGAGGTAAAACGTCACAATACTTGTCGGGCTTACCGTGACCGTGCGCCGCCCGTCTCGAATTTCATACTCCCCGAACTCACCCCTCGCGGCCGCGACAGGCAGGCGACTCGCTTCGGTCGAGACCGACTCAAGGAGTGTCTCGAGTTCGCCCCGGACGTCGGGGGTGATACCCCACGCGCCGAGCAATCCGTTCGCAGCCGCGATGTCAGCAATCGCCGCTTCGAGCTCGTCTGACGAGAGCTCGCCGTCACTGCCGTACCCGTGCAACCCCACGGCAGTTGGGACATCGAGTGTCGTCAGCATGGCGACACCGAGGGCGTCAGTGATCGGACTTTTCACACCGGGTTCGGTACCGGTCGCAACCGCGTCCCCACCGGCATCGACACCGACGACGAGATCGACCTCCCGAGCCTTAACGAGTTCGGAAACTTCTGCAGCGAGCGGATCAAGCCCGTCCGTCACGTCGAAGAGAAGGACGTCGTTGTCGACGTGTGCACAGACGCCTGCTTCCGCGATTGGGGTTCCATCGACTGTCTCGGTCGTCGGGCTGACCTGGGCGATGTGCGGGGACTGTGGGGTGATGTCAGTCACTTCTTCCAGCGGTCGAGGTCCGACGTTGACATCCCGGGGAATGGGTTCCCAGGCGATACCACCGAAGAGCACGTCACAGCCAAACAGCTCGAGGAAACGCCCGGTCGGAACTGCACTCACGATATCGCCGCCCCCGCCGAGACCGAACACGAGCGCGCGCTCTGCCTGTGCGAACGATTCGAGCCCGGAACGCGATCCCATGTCAGCACCTCAGCGCTGGGGCTGTTTAGCCACTGTGTTGGAACCGACGGGTCCGGCCACCGTCACTGCGGCCGAACGACCGAGAAGCAGTTGCGGCACTTCGCGTACCGGCTTTGCTCACCGTCCCCACGGGTGTATTCGATGATGACGGCTGATGAGGGAATCAGAGTCGAGCACTGCGGACAGGACCCGATGTGGGTTTGGGCATCAGACATCGTCTCGAATGGAGCGTGTTGGGGTTGGGGGGATGGGGTATCGGTGAGCGGCATCTAATCCGAGGTCGCTTGGGTGCATATACCTCTGCCAGCCGGAGTGAAAGTGAAGGTACTCCCCCGTGACTGAAGCCCCCGGGCCGTGTAGGATCGAGGCGATGTCATCACTCGCGGATCGATCCGTTCCGGACGTGGACGACGAGGCCGAGGCGTTCGATGCGGCGGCAATCGAGCAGTATCTGGCTCACCTGGATACCGATCGGTGGGTCGTCGAGGATGGGTGGCTCGAGGGGACGTTTTCGTTCGATGATTTCGCGAACGCGCTCGCGTTTACCAATGCCGTGGGCGAACTGGCAGAAGAGGCCTGGCACCACCCGGACATTCACCTCTCGTGGGGCGAGGTGGGCATCGAAGTGCGCACGCACGAACTCGAGGGGCTCTGGGAAGCCGATTTCGTCCTGGCTGCGAAGATCGATCAGCTGTACGACGCGGACGACGGATGAGATCTTAGTTGAGTCCTTCCCCTTGGTAGCTGCCGTCGTAGGTGCCCTCGTGGTCGGCGGCGGCGAGGACGAACTGCCCGATCCGGGCCTCCGTCTCGATGGTCAACGGTGCGTCGACGCGCAGCAGCCCTTCACCCCGCCCTCGATATCCGGCATCCCAGACGGCCGTTTCCAACGTGGCACCGTTGCGCAATAGCGATGAACGCGGCAAGATAAACCCGATATGGCCGTCCGGAACGGCGATTTCATCAAGGTATCCAACGACGTACGCGCCGGGATCGAGGTCGAACTGGCCATCAGATTGGTCGACTGTGCGGCGCTCGCCGATCGTTTTGCCTTCGCGACCGAGGTGCCCCCCACCAGTGGGGACGGCTACCGAGTCGAGACGAATATCGACACCGTTCGGTTGAATCTGGTCAGCCGTGACCGACCCGAGATGGTCGGCGACGAACGCCCCCGATCTGAACATGTACGGCCGGTCGAGCGTGCGCGCCTAAAGTTTCCGGGACCCGACCATCTCGCCGGATTTAACTCCCTCAGCGGCCGAGTCCCATACGATGGGCAAGACAGTCACCGAACGAATCCTCGATGAGCACCTCGTCGAAGGTGAGTTGGCGCCGGGCGAGGAGATCGCCATCGAGATCGATCAGGTTCTCACGCAGGATACCACCGGGACGATGGTATGGCTTCAGTTCGAGGCGTTAGGCCTTGATGAGGTTCAAACGGAACTCGCAGCGCAGTATTGCGATCACCAAACGTACCAGTTCGACTTTCGGAATACGGACGATCATCGCTTCCTCCGCAGTGCGGCCGGGACCTACGGCGCCCACTTTTCGCGCCCGGGCAATGGCATCTGCCATCAAGTCCACAAGGAGCGCTTCGCTCGCCCCGGAGCCACCCTCCTCGGGAGTGACTCCCACACGCCGACACCGGGCGGGCTCGGACAACTCGCCATCGGCTCCGGCGGCATCGACGTTGCTGTCGCGATGGGTGGGGCCCCGTATCACTTCGAGATGCCGGAGATCGTCAACGTCCACCTCGAGGGTGAGTTACCTCCCTGGTCGACGGCCAAGGATGTCATCCTTGAGTTGTTACGCCGACTCTCGGTCAAGGGCGGTGTCGGGAAGATCTTCGAATTCACCGGACCCGGGGTCGAGGCGTTGAGCGTCCCCGAACGGACCACGATTACGAACATGGGCACGGAACTCGGGGCGACGACGTCGGTGTTCCCGAGTGATGAACGCACGCGTGAATACCTCGAACGGCTCGGACGTCCGGAGGATTTCGTCCCATTGGCACCGGATCCGGATGCGACCTATGACGACGAATTCGAACTCGATTTGAGCGAGATCGAGCCCCTGATCGCGGCACCATCGATGCCCGATAACGTCGTGCCCATCGAGGATGTCGCCGGCCGATCGGTCGATCAGGTGATTATCGGCTCCTGTACGAACGGCGCCTACGAGGACATCCTCGCGTCGGCGAAGCTCCTGGAGGGCCGTGAAGTCGATCCGGCCACGGAGATGATCGTTGCCCCCGGTTCGAAGCAAGCCGCCGAGTTGCTCGCCCGTGAGGGCTGGACGGCCGAAATGATGGCTGCAGGCGTCAATTTCTCGGAGGCGACCTGTGGCGCCTGTATCGGTATCGGACACGTTCCGGGCAGCGATTCGATTTCGGTGCGGACGTTCAACCGAAACTTCGAGGGGCGCTCCGGAAACGAGGACGATGCGGTGTATCTCGCCAGTCCCGAAGTGGCGACGGCCGCCGCGCTGACCGGAGAACTCATCGATCCGCGGCAGTTGTCGGAGCGATACCCCGATATCGAACCCCCGGGTATCGAGATCCCCCAGCGGTTTGACGGCTCCCGGGCGGATCTGATCGCCCCGAAGGAAGCTGTCGACGACGACCTCGTGAAAGGCCCGAACATCGGTGAAGTGCCCTTGAAGGATCCGATCCCCGCGTCGATCGAGGGGCCGGTCCTGTTGAAGATGGGCGATAACATTACGACCGATCACATCATCCCGGCGAAAGGCGATGTGTTGATGTACCGTTCGAACGTGCCGAAACTCGCCGAATTTACGCTCAGTCGGGTGGACGACACTTTCGCCGAACGGGCCAAGGCCGCCGATGGCGGGGTCCTCCTCGCGGGTGAGAACTACGGGCAGGGATCCTCTCGGGAACACGCCGCGATGTGTCCGATGTATCTCGGCATTGAGGCCGTCCTCGCGCAAAGTTTCGCGCGGATCCATCGGGCGAATCTCTTCAACTTCGGGATCGTACCGCTTGAAATCGACGAAGCCGCCTACGAGCGCATCGAACAGGGCGATCGGATCGCGATCGACGTCCCCGATATCAACGCAGCGATCGTCGATGGTCGGCGCTCCTTCCCGATCGTCGTCGATGACGACTGGGAGACGACGGCCACTCTCGAGGCGACCTCACGCGAACGTGACATCCTCGCCGCCGGAGGCCGGCTCCCGCATACGAAGCAACAAAGCGGCGGGGATGCACTCGCCGCTGGGGACTGATCGGGACCGCCGATGGAGCGGCGCACCCAAAACGGGTTGTATGTCAGACCGGCTACCCGTAGCGATGTCGGGGCCGTTGCGGCCCTGGAACAGCAATGTTTTCCTGATCCCTGGCCACGTGGTGCGTTCGCCCAGTTCGTGGATGCCCGCGGCTTTCTGATCGCCGTGGATCCGTCCGAGGAAGTGTCGCTCGCAGATGTCCCGCCCGATGGGACGCTTGCGGGGTACGTGGTGACGACGCCGGCGTCCGGTCGCCGTGAGACACTCGTCCATGTGCGCAATCTGGCCGTCGCCCCGGCGTATCGCCGTCAGGGGATCGCCACCCGGATGCTCTCAAAATCGATCGATCGCTATCGTGATGCCGGATTCACCGGCGTTAAACTCGAGGTCCGAGCGTCGAATGAGGCCGCGATTGGTCTCTACCGAGACGAGGGGTTCACCATCACCGATCGCCTTCCGGGGTACTACGAAGACGGCGAAACCGCCTTGGTGATGGCCCGGTCGCTGTCGGATAAGCGAAACGATGGATGAGGTCACCGAGTACGGGTGGGTCACCCCGGCGGACAGCGAGACGCTCGAAAGGCGTCTCGAGGAGTTCCGCCCGGTCGCGCGTGGATTGTTGCAGGAGTTGGCCACGATCGAACCCGAAACCGAGGGATTGGCCGACTCCGAGCCGGCGATGACCGTGACACTGCGGACGCTTTTCGGCTCGCAACTCCTGGTGTACAGCGGGTCCGAGGCGGCATACGATGCCTATGTGGACGAACACGAACCGGCTGACATTCACACGCTCGGGGCTGAGGGTGTGAACCACGTGGCGTGGCACGATCCGGCTATGGCGGGCCCGCTCGTGGCTGCGACGTTCGAGGCCGACCCTGCCGCGGCGGCCGAAGTCGTTCGCCGCGCGAGCCTCGCGCACGTGTACGGGGCACACCTCCCCTAGCGAAAGGGCCTTACGCCGGTAGGCCGCTTCCTCGCGCGATGCCATCGTCGTGGCCCGTTCGCGAATCCGTTACCGAATACCCGAATGACTGGTACGACGGCGGATACGACCTCGTCGAGCAACCTGACGGGTCGACGAAACGCTACTACTGGGCCGACCTCCCCGATGCCGTGACGGTCGTCGCCATTGCCGACGACTCGGTCGTCTTGGTTCGACAGTATCGCCCAACGGTTCGCGAGTACCACGAAGAGCTCCCGGCAGGAATCGTGGAAGAGGGTGAATCTTACGAGGAGGCGGCGCGGCGAGAACTGCGTGAGGAAACCGGCTACTGGCCCGGGACCGTGGAGGTGCTGCAAGAGTATGCGGTTGCCACGGGAGTGCTTCGCCATCAACGCGGCGTCGTCGTCGCGACCGATCTCGAAGAACGGACACAATCACTCGATAAAAACGAATTTCTCGATGTTGAGGCCGTACCGGTCGAGACGGCCCTCGATCGGGCCCGCACGCAACCGGCGAATGGCTCGACGATCGTCGGTCTCATGCTCGCCCGGTCGGATGGCTGGCTAGATTAGGGGACGTTAAAACCCTCGTTCTGAAGGTATTCCTCGACTCGACCGGTGTGATTGCCCTGCAGTTCGATCATCCCGTCTTCGACGGTCCCGCCGCAGGCGAACTGTGATTTCAACTCGGATGAGAGGCTGTCGAGATCGACGTCTTGCGGGTCGAAGCCTTCGATGATGGTGACTTCCTTGCCGTATCGGCGCTCGTCGGTGCGGACGGTGATTTCCTGGGCCTCTTTGGCCACGTCCTCACAGACGCAAAGCTCGTCGGGTAACCCACACGTCGAACAGACTTCCGACATTACAGCGCTCAACTAGGGCGACGTCATACTAAGTGTTGTCGCCCCCTGTATCGCGTCGCGGTATCGACCCACCGAGGCGGACCTCTTCGGCCACGAGGTCGTCCGTGATGTTGATAGCCTCCTTGATTGCCGATACATCACACCGCCCGCCGTAGCGACACCGCTCGCACACTTCGATGACCCGCTCGATCTCCTCGGTATCGCGGCTGAGGCCGTACAGCCGACAGTACGTCCGCCATGTTTCGCCGGGTCGCTTCGGCCGATACCGTGCCGCCATCACCCACTCGAGGCGCTCGAGGGTACGTTTCGCGTCGGTTTGTGGGTCCTGCCGTCTGAGGTGCCATCGGTGTCGTACTTGGCGATGGATGCGCCCGGGCAGATCGGCTCGATGCCCTCCCACGACGGCCCCGACACCGACCAATCCGAAGAACCCCACGAGTCGCCAGTCGATCGGCGACTCATCGTCACTGGATGACTCGTCCTCTGGCACCTGATAGTCCTCGAGATTTACTTCGAAGTCGGTGATCTGCTCCGGCGGGACGATATCGGGTCCGCCGGGATCGATGATACTCGTATCATTCGTCTGGCTCTCGTTTGTGTCCGTCTCGTTGTTCGGATCGTCCGAGGGGGTCTGCGTCGGATCGTAATCCGGTGGGAGCCCAGCAGACTCGTCGGTATCCACGCTCGTATGTTGGTTCGATCGTGCGTCCTCGATGGTCCGATCCCTGGTTAGCTCCCGCGGTGCAGCGGGTGTCGGGTCGTAGCGGACCCACCCCTTCTCTGGATGGTACACCTCGACCCATGCGTGGGAGTTGAGACCTCGGAGCACCCACCGATCCTCGGCGACCTGTTGGCCATTGGCATAGCCGACCGCCATTCGCGCAGGGATGTCGACGCTTCGCAACATCGCCGTCATGGCAGTGGCGAAATAGGTACAATAGCCGGCATCCATCCCGAAGATAAACGTATCCGCGACGTTGCTCTCTGGCACGGACACCTCGAGGGAGTACGCTTTTTCCTGCTCGAGGAATCCTTCGATCGTGGTTGCCGCCTCCGGGATCGATCCGGCCGATCCAACGAGTTCCTCGGTCAAGTCGCCGATTCGATCGGGCGTATCTTCGGGAAGTTGGAGGTAGCGATCGGCGATCGACTCGGGGACCCCGTCGACTGTCGGCGTCCCCGTTCCCTGCGGGACGATGCTCGCCACTTCGTAGGTCGTACCGGCGGGTAAGGTGTCGCTAGCGCGAAGGACGCCGTGGTCCGACACCTCGACGTCTTCCAGCCCGGCCACGGACACCGGCGTCGTCGCTGCGGGCAGTTGAGTTGTCTCCGTCTCGAGGCGAACGGCCTGTACGACTTCTTCGCCATCGGGTGGGGCTGCCAACGGACCGTTCACCGGCGAGGTATCACCCGTGGTCACCCACCCATCGCCGGTATAGAGATCGTAGATCCCGGTCCGCCAGTATGGCTCACCCTCACCTTCGATCGTGTAGCGCACGCCGGGGGAGAGGTTGATCTCGCCGACGATTTGGAGGCGTTCGTCGCTTCCGACGAGATGCGATTCGATGGTTTGGCCTTCCGGCTGTCGGTCCTCGGAGCCGACGATCGTCAACGGGCCGAGGGCTCCTCCACCCGGGACGACCGGGATGACGGTCGCGGCAATCGCCATCGCAACCATGACGACGACGAGCCACTCCACCCGCGCCAAGCGGGCGCCCCGTTCGTGCATTGTACCGAACCCGACGGCCGCGATCCCGCCCAACGTCCCGACGAGCGTCCATTCCCAGCCGAGGTCGCCCGAGAGGACGAACACTGCCATCGTCGCGCCGCCGATCGCGGTCGCGATGCGGAATCGGTCCCGAAACGCGAAATACCACAACAGAAACAGCGGTGCTGGCGCAAACGAAAGGGCCCAAACATCGGTTTCGGCAAAGGTGAGGACGGACAGCCCGGTCGCAACTGCGATCGAGTCGCTGATCGTGTAGGCAATTACGTCAACCGGTGCGGTCACGATTAGGAGGAGATTGCCACTGACTGCCGTCATGTACCACAAAAAGCTCACGGCGGCCAATGTGGCGAACACTGCGAGTGCGCGCCGTGGCGACAGGTACGTTGCCACCACCCAGGCGAGGGCGATTGCCCCGGAGACTCGCAGCAACAATTGCGTGGATCCACCGAGAATGACGGTAATGTCATACAGTACCCGCACCGATGCAGCCGTCAGGATCGCCACGCCGAGGTATGCAGCCAGCTTGTACGGCTCCCGGAAGTACCCGAATCTCCCGAGTCGCGCCCTGACAGTCGACGCTGCGGTCGCCATCAGTCGGCCACCTCTGCCGTTGGGAGTCGCTCGGGTTCGGGGCCCGATGGCTCGATCGATACGGCGGAACCAGCCTCCAGCAATTCGCCGAAGGGGAACTCCTCGTCCTCGATATGGAGGGTGACCGCCTGATGGTTATCGGTTTGGGCGACGAAGTGGAGATCGCCGTGTGTGTCGGGATCACCGGGATCAAGCAGCGCCAACTCGTACAGGAGGTCATTGAGGTTTCCGAGATCGTCAACCGGGGCGACGTGGCCTCTGGCGGTTTCGAGCCCGACGGCCACGCCTTCCTCCAAGAGCGCCACGGTGACACTCGCCATGGCCGTTGCCAACGCATCCACACCGGCGTCTGTTGCTTGGCCCGACAGCACGACCGCACCATGATCCGTCTCGTTGACGAACTCCTTGACGATGAAGTCTGTATCGGCCCGCTTCGCACTCGTCTTCCAATGGATGTCTCGAAGCGAGTCCTCCGGTTGGTACTCACGCAATCGTTCGAATTCGTGGCGCTCCCGGCGCAGTCGAACGTTCGTCTGGTGGGCGATGCGACCACGCCCGGCGGCACTGACGGGATAGATACGCGGGTAAACGATGAGGCTATCCGGTTCGTGATAGGTGAATGATTGACTGGCGAGCCCGAAGATGTCCTCGACGGTGATCGTCGCGGGGCCGATTTCGTGCAGGCCGCGATCGGTCAGCACCACGGTGTACGAAATCTCCTCAGTGAGGTCGGTGGCCACATTGGCGTCGCTCGCATCGAATCCGCCCCCGAGCTCGTCGACGAATCGACCGAACCGGTGTGGTGGATCTTCTATCTCGACCGAAACGGTCACCGAGTCTCCGACCGTTCCGCTTGATGGCACCGAGCGATGAACCGTCGGTCGGTCGATCGATCGCACGCGCCACGTCGCCACCACGAGAGCAATCGCGACCGGCGCGAGCATCGCGTTGAGCGACCGCGGTCCGAACACGATCCCAAGAACAACTCCGCCGAGAACGAGGCTGAGTACCCCCCAGCCACGTCGGGTCAGCGGTAGGCGGTCATCGAAGGCCATCGCTCGTCACTCGACAGGGACGGTCTCGATGGCCCGGTTCACCACGTGAGCACCGTCCTCATCGGTATCATCGAGCGAGGGTCGGATGCGGTGTGCGAGCACGCTTTCGGCTTCCGCCTGGACGTCATCCGGGATGACGTAGCCTCGTCCCTCCATCGCGGCGCGCGCCTGGGCCGCTCGCAAAAGCGCGATGGTCCCGCGTGGACTGGCGCCGAGCTCTGCTTGTTTCCGAGTTCGGACGGCGAGTTTCGTCGCATATCGTCTGATCGGTTCTTCGATTGCGACATCTGCGACGGTGGCTTGGGCCCGCTCCACGGCGTCGCCGGTCGTCACCGGTTCGATCGCGTCGATTGGATGCTCGCCGACGACGCGATCGAGGAGTTCGATTTCCTCGCGTTCGTTTGGATAGCCAAGCGAGATCGCCTTCATAAATCGATCGAGTTGGGCGATCGGCAACTCGTAGGTTCGATGGGGTTCGACGATGTTGCGGGTCGCCAGAATAGTAAACGGTGCCGGCAGGTCGTAGGACACCCCATCGACGGTGACTTGGCGTTCCTCCATGGCCTCCAGGAGAGCGCTTTGGGTCTTCGGTGGCGCCCGGTTGATTTCGTCACCCAATACCACGTTCGAGAAGATCGGACCCTGCTGAAACTCGAATTCGTGTGTTTTCTGATTGAACACGTTGACGCCTGTAATATCGGAGGGGAGGAGATCCGGGGTAAACTGAATTCGGCTGTAACTGCTGTCGATCGAGCCCGCAAGCGATCGTGTGAGCATCGTTTTACCGACACCAGGGACGTCCTCGATGAGGACGTGTCCCCGGGCGAGCAATGCAATGACGACGTCGGTAATCGCCTCGCGATGCCCTATGAGAATATCTGAGACGCTGTCTGAGATCGCATTTCCGAGATCCGCGACGTGACTGATCTCCTCAGGTGTGGGCTGCTCGATTGCGTCGTCGATCGCGGATTCCTGGCCAGGGGGGTTTGATTCGGTCATGATTTGCGTGGGCAGTACTGGCCGACCGCGGCCCCGTTCCATGCCAGCCCCTCACACGGCCACCCATCGCCGCCGAGGCTATGTAATCCTGCCGTTTTCGACCCCCAGGCGGTGGGTTACCACTCCTTGCACGATGTGCAAACGGCCGAAATGGCGTCATCGGACCACCGTTCCTGTACCGATTCGCCACACCGGGGACACGTTGCGTCATCGGGCTGCCACCGGAGGACCGGCTCGATCGGTGTCGTGGTCGCCGAGGTGTCGTCATCGTCCGGCTCGAACTCGTCCAAGGTGGCGTTTGCGTCCACAACGAATCGTGGGCGGGACGGTCACAAAAACCCTCCCCCGACCGCAAGCGTGAAGGGGGCACCACCAACTGATTCAGATGATGCGACCGGCGCTCCTCGAGGAACCACTCGACCTCTTCGAACACCTCGCGACTGGTGGCGGCGTCGATCCGCTTTCGGCTGCCTTACTGGCGGTCGGCGCGGCCCTCGTCGGCGTGGCGATGGTGCTTGCTGGCCTCGGGATCCTCGGGGCTCTTGGTGCGGAGTTCCGACGACTCGCCTGGTAATCACTCCCCCAGGGACCACGCTCGCAAGGCTTGCCTGACGAAATCATCTGCCGGGTCCCGAAAGAGTTCGTTTGTTCCTGGCCGCTCGTCACCATCCCAATCGGTGACATAGACGACAGGGAGCCCCTCGGCAGCCTCCCCCGCAACCAGATTCGCCGCCGCGGCGAGTTCGTCAGCGACGGCTTCGACGGTCACGGCGAGTTCGCGTCCCTGCCGATCTTTTGAGCCGCGATAGTCCCGCGTGGGGGCCATCCCAGCCCACCCGATCGCGACGCCTCGTTGTCCCACTCGAAAGGGTCGTCCACAGGTATCAGCAACGATCACCGGCGGTGCATGGTCGAGTCCCTGGCGAATGCGCTTCGCACTCGCACTCGGATCGGACGGCAACAACAGGAGGTCGGCCCCCGGCGGGAGGTTCGAGCGATCGATTCCGGCGTTCACCGTAATGTGTCCGAAGTGGGTGACTGTCAGCAAAAACGGATCCTCGATGAGGAGTTCTTCGCTTTCCTCCAACACGGCCTGTGCGAATCGGGGATCCTTCCGATCGCCTCGTCGCTCGCTGAGGGTTGCTGCGAGTGCCCGTGCTCGGTCGGAAGGCTCGTACGCATCGAGGGACCGCCCACGATCCTCCGCCTTGGAGACGATCGTACTCGCGATCACTACGACGGTGTCCGGTCCCGGTGGATCGATCTCGGACAGGAGCGAGGCGATGTCGTCACTCTCGTCGATTTCCGGCAGCCCCTCGACCGCCCGGAGTTCCATACCGATTGTGCCGATTCCCGAGGAGAAAAGGCTGCGGGAGTCAGTAGTCCGAGCCCGAACGCAACTGTACGTCGATGGTGCCTGAATCGACGGCGACGCGATACATCGTGGCGCGATCGGCCGGATCGGCCCCCGTCGCACTCCCTGGATTGAGAAGCCGCACGCCGTCCAGCTCTTCATCGAGGACTTCGTGGCTATGGCCGGCGATGATCACGTCGGTGTTTGGGTGTGCGTCCACGACTTCGCGAAGACGCTGCCGATAGCTCTGGAGCGGTCCGGTTCCGTGCGTCAGGAGAAAGGTCACCCCTTCACGGGCCACCGTGGTCGTCTCTGGCAAGCCAAGCGAGGGGTCCATGTTGCCAGTTACAGCGGTTAACGAGCCCGCGAGGTTCTCCACATACTCGAACGCGGAGACGGAATCGAAATCGCCCGCGTGGATGACGTGATCGGCCTCGGAGAGTGCCGATTCAACCCACGCCGGCAACTGGTCCGCTCGGGAGGGCACATGGGTGTCGGCCAGGACGGCGATATCGTCCATACAGTGATTGCCACCCGCTGTCGCTTAAGCGCCCTGCCGGCCCAACGCGAAACACTCCTCATGAGCGGGCGCCATTAACGAGCTATGGCGCCGGCAGGCGTGATCGTGTTCGTCCGACGAGGGGTGGATCTCGCCGTGTGTGAATACGCGACGTCCCCGTTCCCGAACCTCCCCGATAAAGCAGGCGTCCTGGAAGCAGTTGCGGCTGATGAGGATCCCTCTGAGACTGCCCGTCGCGGTGTTCAAACGCAACTCGGCGCCTCGGTCGATCGCGTTGTGCGTCGTGGTCACCCCAGGCCGGTCAACGGCGTCGAGCTTGTTCCAGTGTTGCTCGAACTCGCCGATACTTCGCTCGATTTGGCGCACGAGGTCGAGGCAGTCGACTGGGCCTCTCCCGACGAACTGGTGACGCTTGGCGATGGGACGTGGTGGTCCTATTACCAAGCGGTTGCGCCGACGGTTCGATCGATCGCGGCCGATACTGACCACGGCTCGACTTACCTGGCACTGCGGGCCCTTGAGGTCCTCCGGGATCGGGCGACTGTCCTCGAGAGCGATGATGCTGATGGCGAGGAGCTTCGCGCATTGGCTCGCGAGCTGAAGTCAGTCAGACCTTCGATGACGGCCCTAAAAGTCCATGTCGCGCGTGTAATGGATGATGGTTCTTCGCCTGCGTCCGTTCGCAAAGCTGCGAATGCGGAACTCAGCGGTGCCCACGCGACACCTAGAGACGTGGCCGATACAGTGACAGACAAGCTCAACAATCTCGACACGATTGCCACGTTCTCGAGATCGGAAACGGTTCGGTATGCGCTTGGTGAAGTTGCACCGACCCGGGTTCTCACGACCCCGGCACGTCCGGGTGGCGAAGGGATCGAGATGGCGGAGACCCTTGCAGAGCATTCTCGGGTTGCACTCCACGCTGATGCCGACCTCGTTAGACTCGTCACGGCGGCCGAGGCGGTCCTCCTTGGGGCGGATGCGATCGAGGCGGATGGGACGGTCCACAACAAGGTTGGAACGCACGCACTCGCCGTCGTAGCCGATCGATTCGGGGTCCCAGTCTATGTAGCAAGTGATACTGCGAAGGTGTGTCCGAGCGGTAGTACGCCGGGAGAGGTGATCGATCGGACGGCGTTATACGACGGTGATGCCCCGCTCAACGTGCCGACGACGCGCTTCGAATCGACACATGCGGACCTCATCGATGGCTACCTCACCGAAGCGGGGGAACTCGATACTGACGCGATCGCGACCATTGCCGATCGTCACGCAGAGATTCTGGCCGAGTTGTAACCCTCGACATTACGCTCCAGTCAGCAGCGTTCGCTGCAGATGAAGTCCGACTCCAACGGCGAGGACGATCATGACGATCGTCGTCAGGAATCCACCCATGAACCACACGAGGCCGTTGTAGGTGACGAGGCTGCCGATCAACACGAGTAGGACGAGGACGGCTAACTGGAGTGGATTCTCCCGGATGCGTTGTCGGGGCGTCTCGCCTGATAACGCGAACCATTCGCGCACGCGGTCCATTGTTCCCTCAGTCACTCCGAATTGTCGATGTCCCATCGGACGTAACATCAATGCCGCGGCGGACGCTATGCGACACTGGGGCGGCGATGACGAGAGTTACCCCCACCGAGCCCCGTGTGACGAGCCCGGCCGACGGCGTCATTCGCCGTCCGACTGAGCCGTCCCGTCTTCCTCCTCGAAGGACAGCGCCGCCGAGTTGATACAAAAGCGTTTGCCGGTCGGGTTTGGGCCGTCTTCGAAGACGTGGCCCAAGTGACCGCCACAGTTGGCACAGACGACCTCGGTGCGGTCCATGCCGTGGCGGGTATCGCGTTGGTACTCGATGTTCTCCTCTTTCGCATCGTAAAAACTGGGCCAGCCGTGATCGGATTCGAACTTCGCGTCGGAGGGGAACAATGACGCGCCACAGCCGGCACAATGATACGTCCCATCGTCCCAGACCTCCAGGTATTCACCACTGAATTTTGGTTCGGTCCCTCGCTCTCGCAGGATTCGATATTCCTCCGATGATAGTTTGTCCTCCCAGTATTCCTCGGAGGAATCACCCATTTCCTCTGATTGTTCGGACATTTTCGGTATCGTTCAGTTGGTTCGGCGGTTGGATAGGGCTTTCCCTCGTCGAGTTCGTTTCGGTACAGTTATTGACCGCATCGCCGAAATTCGGACGAACTCATGAGTGATGACCAGGGCCTCGCAGTGGCGACCGACCTCGCCGACATCGCCGAGGTGATCCAGCGAGCAGGTGTCTCGGGCGCCGGCGGCGCCGGCTTCCCGAGCTACGCGAAATGGGAACGACTCGACGATGTGGATCACCTCATGGTGAACCACCAAGAAAGCGAACCCAACTACTATATTGACAAGTGGCTCGGGAAGAGTCATCCCGAGGTCTACGCGGACACCTTCGAGGTGCTCCTCGAGGAGGCGATCCAGACCGTGGTCGTCTGTACAAAAGAGAAGCACCGAGCGGAATGGATGTCACCTCTCGAGGAGACCGCACCAGGGGAGATCTATCTCCCGGACGACCTCCCGGTCGATGCCGACGAGGAGTCCGGAGTCGTCTATGCCTATACGGTGGATAACTACCAACTCGGCATGGAAAGCGTCCTCCTGAACATGGCGGCGGATACCGTTATCAAAAACGATCTGCCGATGGACCACGGCTGGATCGTCCAAAACACGGAGACGCTGTACAACATCCATTACGCGTTGTCCGAGAATCGACCGGTTACGACGAAATGGGTCCACGCCGGGGGCGACGTGCCTCAGCACCGATTCCTCGAAGTGCCCGTCGGCACGCCCGCTGCCGCTGTCCTCGCGGCGGCCGGATTGAGTGATGGCCAGGTTCCCGATGATTGTATCCTTGCGGATGGTGGCCCCGGATGGTGCTTTGAATGTGGGCTTGATTCGGACGAATTCGGCATCTCCAAACGGACGAACGCCCTTCTCGTTCTCGAAGAGGAGACTGCTCGGGAGAACACCCTCGGCGGTGATCGCATCAACGTCTTGGACGCGTACGACTGGGGGTCCGACGACGATGAGCGTGAACCGAGCGAACGTCTCGAACCAGATGAGGTGCGGATTCCTCTGATTACGAATCCGGACTTCGAAGGCGTCGTGACGCCATCCGAGCCCACCGTCGAGGTGGGTGACACCGTGAATGTGGGTGATGTCGTCGCGGAACCCGGCGACGGGATTAGCAACTATCACCACGCCTCAATCGATGGGACCGTCGCGGCCGTGACGGACACCCACGTCGTCATCGAGCGATAAGCATCGTCAAATGACACGAGTGGATTCCCGAACAGCTGTTGCGTGGCGATGAAGCTTGGTACCGGGTTGTTTACCGCGCAGCGTCGCCCCGATGACGACCGATCGCCCAGCGAGCGGTATGCGGAGTGGCGACGCCTGACCCGCGAGATCGAAGATGCGGGCCTCGACAGCGCATGGGTTTCGGAGCATCACTTCACGGAGGACGAGTACCTTTCGGGGACGATGCCTACCCTCGGCGCGATGGCCGCCGAGACCGACGACATCGAGATCGGCACGTCAGTGGCCCTCGCACCACTGTACGATGCGATCAGACTCGTGGAAGACGCGGCCACGGTCGACGTGTTGAGTGATGGGCGGGCCAGCCTCGGACTGTCGATCGGGTATCGAGACGCGGAATTTGCGAATTTCGGGATTCCAAAGGATGAGCGAACCGACCGTCTCGAGGAGACAGTCGAATTGGCGAAGGGCATTTGGTCGCATGGGTCGGTCCCCTTCGACCCTGAATATCATCCGATCGAGGCGGAGACGCCGGTGACGCCCATCCCTCCAGAGGGGGGGCCACCGATCCTCCTCGGTGGTGCGGCGAAGCCAGCTGTCCGACGCGCTGCGCGACTGGCCGATGGCTGGATCGCCCCGTCTTCGCTCGATCTCGAAGGCCTCCGAGTGCGGATCGAGGATATTCGCCGGGTGCGGGAGGAAGCCGGACTCGACGATCCCTTCGACATCTACGTCCTCAGACATGGTTTCGTCGCTGACTCGTCCGAAGCTGCGTGGGAGGCGATGCGCCCCGGATATTTCTACCTCCAACGGCGCTATGCAGAGTTCTACGGGGAAGACTCGGACACAACCTTATCGACAGAACGCAAACGGGAGTTGAAGTCTCAGGCCATCTTCGGACCCCCTGAGGACGTCACGGCGGAGTTGACACGCTTTGGGGATACCCTCGGGACGGACATTCACTGCATCTTGCGAACGTATTTCCCGGGGACCGGGACGGAGCGGATGGTATCCACCATCCATCGACTCGGTGACGAGGTCGCGCCAGCTCTGCCCTAGGAGTGCTTTTCGGACCGAATAAACCCAGTATCCATTATGGGCATTCTCACGTTTCCTCGGAATCGAGCGGTCGAGTTGGAGAGACAGGGCCGATTACAAAGGAGCGATTTGCTTCAATAGGGCCATCGATCAGGTCCAGGATCACCGTTTTCACATCGGACACATGACGGAACACCCGGAGACGATGTTTCACGTGGCAACGCTCGAAAGCCTGGAGTCAGCTTAGTACTCAGGGAGGTCGAGATCATCGCCGTACTCCTCCTCTTCCCAGTCGATGTACTTCACCTTGAGGACGTCACAGACGGTCTGTCCGAACTCCGCAAGTTCGGCGTTGATGGTCGAAACGTCTTCCCAACTCGTCAACTCCTCATGGTACTCGTGCTGTTGCCAGTCATCGGGAATCCCAGGCGCTGAGTATCCGACCCGCTGGGCGATTTCGTCCCAGAAGAAATCGAAGCGTTGGAACAACTCGAGGTCGGTCGCGATCCCGAACGTCGTCGCATCCATGTCCGTCTCGTCGGCCCACCGATTGAAGGCGTCCTCCCAGGCGCCATCGTGAAGGTAGTTCTCGAGGTCGCTGCGCCGATACTCGTCGTCGGTATCGGTGCCGAGAGCGGGCACCGGCGGCGGTGAGACATCGAGGCTCATACAACACACCCGACCGGCCACCGCAAAACCCTGCCGGTGGGGGACCCTTTGAGGCTCATTGGTCTCGGTCGGCACACGCCCGGTCGTACAACGCCTGCCCCCGGTCCGTCTCTAAGCGCACGTCAGGGACCGGTGTGGGGTTACCCTCGTCGTCCAGTGCGACGAAGGTGAAGTACGAGGTAGTGGTTTCCCGTGGTGGTCCCGATCGGGTGGGGGCCTCCGCCTCGACATCGACGCTTACCTCGAGGCTGGTCCGGCCGGTTTCGTAGACGAACGCCCTCACGACAACGATCTCACCCTGTTCGATCGGACTGATGAAATCGACATGATCCATCGCTGCTGTGACACATTGACGATTCGAAAACCGCATCGAGGCGATGGCGCCACAGATGTCCATCCAGTGGAGGATGGCGCCACCGAGGGCTCGACCGAAGTCGTTCGTGTCGTTCGGGAGCAAGATCTCGGTCATCTCGGTGTACGAATCCATCAGCGTCGGCCCGTCTGGCATGCCCGGGCACACGCCCCGCGATGGGAATAATCGGTCGGTCGCATCGCCTTACTTATCAAGCACCGCGAGCGACACCTGGGTGAGGATGAGTACCGGGTCACCGACGGGATCGGTCACGATCGTCGGGACCGCCCACGTCTCGCAAACGAGCGTTGACGAGGTACGGGAGACGATCGATGAACAGAATCCGGACGTGGTGGCGGTCGAACTCGATGAACCCCGGTATCGCCGGATGCAGGGCGAGACCCCGGAGGACCTCGATCCTCGCTCGCTCTTGCAGGGTGGGACGGTGGCGCAATTGCTCACCTACTGGTTGTTGTCGTACGTGCAGGCCCGCTTAGGCGATCGCTTCGACATGACACCCGGCGCTGATATGCGAGCGGCGATCGAGGAGGCGGAGGCGCGTCACATCCGCGTCGCTCTCGTTGATCGCGATATCCAAGTCACGATCCAGCGTTTTTGGCACCAGATGGGACTGCTCGAAAAGTTCCGCTTCGTGGGTGGACTCATCAAGGGCATGGTGGGTCTCGGACGGTCGCCTGGTGACTTTGAGGAACCCCTCGACGAAGCCGATCTCACCGACATCGATGTGGTGACGATGTTGATCGAGGAATTCCGTCGCTTTTCCCCAGGTGGGGCCGCGGCACTGATCGACGAACGTGACGCGTACATCGCGCACAATCTCCACGCGCTCAAAATGCAGGGCTATGATGTCGTGGCAGTCATCGGGAAGGGTCACGAAGCGGGCGTTCGCAACCACCTGGCATCCCCCGCTGACCTGCCGGATCAGGCGAGCCTCACGGAGGTGCCGAAAAAGCGGTTTTCGATCCTGAAAATCGGTGCCTACCTGGTATCGATCGCCGTGATCGGCTTCTTTTTCCTCTTGATCATGGCCGGGGCGCGTAACACCCTCCTGTTGCAGTTGTTCCTGGCGTGGTTCCTGTTCAATGGCATCATCGCCTTCGCGTTGGCAAAACTCGCCGGCGCGAAATGGACCAGCGCCGGCGTCGGTGGAGCGGTGGCGTGGTTGACGAGTATCAACCCACTCCTCGCCCCGGGCTGGTTCGCCGGCTACGTCGAACTCCGCACCCGCCCGGTGAACGTGAGCGATATCAACCGGTTGAACGAACTCCTCGCCGATCAGTCACTTTCGGCCCGGGAGCTCTACCGCGAACTCAAAGCGGTTCCCTTGTTTCGCCTCGTGGTCGTCGTCGCCATGACGAACATCGGGAGCATGATTGCGACCTTCCTCTTTCCGTTTGTCATTCTACCCTGGCTCGCCCCTGAGGTCGGCGGTGTCGGTGGCCTCGGCTCGATGCTCATGGAGGGGGCCAGGAACAGTCTCGACCTCCTGGGAGGCTTGCTGCCGTGAGGATCGACCGGCGTGAACGTCGCGATCTCGGCATCGCCTGGTTGGTGCTGGGCGTGGCGTTTACGCTGTTCATCGGTGGCCTGGCAGTCCTCGACTCACCCCGCGATGCCGCCATACTGTTCGCTCTCTGTCTGATCACCGTTGGCGTGGGCTTTCTCGGTCACGAACTCGCCCACAAGTATATCGCGACGAGACAGGGGCGGACAGCTGCGTTTCATGCCCAGCACGACCTCCTCGTCCTCACCCTATTGAGCGCCCTTGCCGGGTTTCTCTTTGCGGCGCCGGGGGCGGTTCGTCACGTAGGACCGGCCGATGAGCGGGCCGTTGGACTGGTCGCTGTCGCCGGCCCTATCGCCAATCTCTGTATGCTCGGCGTGTTCGCCCCGCTTGCGATCGCGCCGTGGTCGCTGCTCGGGACGATCGGCGGGATCGGCGTGTGGATCAATGCGGTCTTAGCGGGATTCAACATGTTGCCGTTCGGTCCCCTCGACGGTCGGACCGTCTGGCGCTGGCATCGGGGGATTTATGCGCTGGTCGCAATTCCGTGTCTCGGTATTGGCGGGTGGGCGTATCTCGAGGTGAGTCCGGTGGCGCTATGGTGAGAGTTACACATCGAAGACGACGTAGCCGTACCAGGTGTCATCACGACGCTCGACGGTCATCTCCGAGTAGGTGACGGCTTTGATCTCACGTGCGGCGATGTCAGCCAGCGGAATGGTTTGGGCGGTAATTGTGGCTTGCAGTTGGTCCTCAGCCTCTTCGAGTTCCACCGAATGCTTGACAGGGAGGACGTCTCGCATATCTCGTTCGTAGATGAGTCGATCCAGCGCGTCAAAGACGAGGGCCTCGGGCGACTCGGCCGTGACCGTCGTCGTGAATGTGGTGTCGCTCGGGTCAGCATCACCGTCGTACATACACGCGCTCATCCCGTCGGCCAGCGACGCGAGTACCGACGCGAGGTCGGGCCCGCTCGCGGCGACGGCCACATCGGCGGTGTGCGGTTCGATCGAATACGGCATCGTCTCAGTGAAGGATATCCACGGGTTACGGGGGGTATGACAGCGGTGGACTTATACCATTCATTACTGTACTACCCCGCGAGTGAGCGTCACGGTCGAGCTCTGTGAGGTACCGCCCCGAGACGATGAGTACCTTGAGGCGGCGTGGGACCTCAAAGAGCGAATCCGTCACGAGGAAGACGTCCTCAAACAGCGTCGATCGTTTTTCGCTCGGGCCTATCGACGTGGACGAAACTACCTCCTGGTGACCGATAGAGACGAGGTCATTGGCTTCGCGACGACCCGATCCGACGGCTATATTCTCTTTCTCGCTGTCGACCCGACCCATCAGGGCGAGGGGTTCGGCCGCCGCCTCGTCGGCGCGGTCGCTGGCGATCACGAGGTGGTGACCTGTCATGCTCGGACGACGAACGAGCGCGCCGTTGCGTTCTATCGCAGCCTCGGTTTCGAGGTCGTCCGCCACATCGCGAGTTACTACGAGGATGGCGGCGACGCCTACTATCTTCGCCTCGGCGAACCGCGTAGTCTCACCGCGAAACTCAAAGAGTACGTCGGCACCTCGTGAGCACCCGGCAGACATTTATCACCAACGAGCCCTCGTTAGGGCTGACGTGAACGAGCGCACCCGGTCCTATCTCCAGGGACGGTTTCGCGATTATTATCGTCGGCATCCACCGTCGACTGAACCTGGTGATGGACCGCTGGTCCCGCCGGCCCCGACCACCCGCGAGTGGGGATATATTCCGTTCGCGAGCGCGGAGCGAACCACGATGATTCGCCACGAGGCGTTGGCTTCCTCCGGGGATTTGGGGACCTTTCTCACGGGCAATCGGCCACGGCATGTCTATCACTCCACCGCTCGGTATGACCGCCCCGGAGTCGATGCAATGGACGCGAAGGGGTGGCAAGGTGCTGATCTCGTGTTCGACCTCGATGCCGACCATCTCCCAGGGGTTGATCCGGAGACGGCGAATTACCGGGACATGCTGCTCACCTGTCGCCAGGAGGCGGTGGACCTCGTCGAAATGCTCCGTGAGGACTTCGGCTTTGGAGACCTACTCGTGACGTTTTCGGGAAATCGTGGCTTCCACGTGCATGTGCACGCGGAGGCGACGCGGTCACTCGGACAGACACCCCGGAGAGAGGTCGTCGAGTACGTTCGGGGCGAGGGCCTGACCTTCGATGCGCTGGCTACGGAGGTCTCCGTCGCCGGTGGTACCGACACGAAACGACGGCTTCGCACTGACGGCGGGTGGGGTCGGCGGCTCCACCACGACCTCCTGACATTCCTCGAAGCTCGTCGCGAGGAGTCACGAGCGGATGCGATCGAGACCGTCGCCGCGATACCTGATATGGGCGAGACGAGCGCTGAAACGGTCGTCTCACTCGCGCATGACCGGTGGGACGCCATTCAAGCCGGAGAGATCGACCTCCATCGTCATTTCGTCCGATTCGTTCGAGCGTTCCTTGAGGCCGAGGTTACCGGTACGGGCCCGGCCATCGACGAACCGGTGACGACCGACATACGACGGCTAATTCGGCTGCCCGGCAGTCTCCATGGTGGAACCGGCTTTCGGGTGCAGCCGATCTCCCCGGACGCGCTCTCGAGCTTCGATCCGACGGTTGACGCGATCGTTCAGGATTTTCGATCGACCGACATTGCCGTCGACCTGCACGAACCATTCGTCGAATCCCTCGGCGGCACCGAGTGGACCCTCGAGCCGGGCGTCCATGAGCTTCCCGAGTACCTTGGACTCTTTATGATGGCCCGCGGCGTGGCCGATAAGGTCAGAGAATGAACCTCGACGAGCTCCGCTCCGTGCGCGACGACGAGCGCGACGCCGCCAGTCTCCAGCCACTGCGCCCGTCCTTTTACGCGGAGGCTCGAGAGTTCATCGCGGAGCTCAAAGCCGAACGCACCGCACTCGCCGAGGAGGCCGACGAACCCTTCGCTGACCCCGAGGTGACGCGACTCACTGATCGACTCGAAACGGCGCGGGAGGTGCTGGAAGCCATCTATGACAATCGGATCGGGAAGATTTTCCGACACGCATCGACAGCGGCGGCCGGCGATGATGTCGATCCGCCCCCATTAACCCGGGAGGAGCAGGCGTTGTACCAGACGCTCGTCGAGAGTATCGAGGCCACGAAAGCGGCTGCCCTTGAGGGAGAGGATCTCCCCGAGGCCGTGTCCGTGTCGCCGGCCGAGGTGTCCGCTGCGGAGGATCGTGACGGTGAGGAAGCGACGACTGAGGATACGACGGACTCATCGGCCACAGACGAATCAGATCCTCCACGCGTCACCGTTCGGATAACGGAAGAAGTTGGGACGATCCTCGGGGTTGACGAGCGGGAGTACGACCTCGCCGTTGACGATGTCGTGTCGCTCCCGCGTGAAAACGCGACGGCACTCATCGAGCGGGAGGCGGCAGAACCGATCGAAGCCGAGTGACTGCCTCAGTGGAAGGTTCGTGAGACTTCGCCGGGGCCCTCTTGCTGCTCTTCGGGACCGCGGTTGAAGCGCTCCTCGATCTGTTCGTACGTCCGCTTTACTTCGTCCGTATAGCTCGGTTGGACCTGCGTAAGCGCGTCTTCGAAGTGCTGCTGGTGGATCCGGGCGTTTTTGACACTCTCGGCGACGTCCTCCGGATCGACCGAGTCGATGAGCTCACGGCTAGCGGCAAGCGCGGCTTCTCGACAGAGGGCTTCGATGTCGGCACCGACATAGCCCTCAGTGCGGTCGGCGAGGCCATCCAGATCGACGTCGTCAGCGAGGGGTTTGTCACGGGTGTGGATCTCGAAGATCGCCGCCCGGGCCGCCCGGTCGGGGGCGGGGACGTTGATGTGACGGTCGAGCCGTCCTGGGCGCAACAACGCGGAATCGATGAGGTCCGGGCGGTTCGTCGTCGCGATAACGACGACATCTTCGAGGTCTTCCAGACCGTCGAGTTCTGTCAGCAACTGCGACACGACGCGTTCGGTGACTTGATTGTCACCGGCGCCGCCACGCTCGCTCGCGATCGAGTCGATCTCGTCGAAGAAGATGACCGACGGGGCGTTCTCGCGAGCCTTGCTGAAGATCTCGCGGACGCCACGCTCGGATTCACCGACGTATTTGTTGATCAACTCGGGCCCTTTGATCGGGATGAAGTTGCTGTCAGCCTCGTTCGCCACCGCTTTGGCCAACAGCGTCTTGCCGGTACCCGGTGGCCCATAGAGGAGCACACCCTTCGCGGCGTCGAGGTCCATGAACTCGAAGACCTCCGGATAGGAGAGCGGCCATTGGATCGTTTCTTTCAGCCGGCTCTGGGTTGATTCGAGGCCACCGACGTCAGCCCAGGACACGTCGGGCACCTCGGCGAAGACTTCCCGCATCGCGGAGGGTTCCACGCTTTTGAGCGCCTCTTTGAAGTCCTGGCGCGTGACGCGGAGGTTCTCGATCACTTCCGCGTCGATTTCGTCGCTCTCGAGGTCGATCTCCGGCCGAATCCGACGCAATGCGTTCATCGCCGCCTCTTTGGTCAGGCTCTCGATGTCGGCCCCGACGAACCCGTGGGTGTTCTCCGCGAGCGATTCGAGGTCCACATCGTCGGTGATGGGCATCCCGCGGGTGTGGACCTGCATGATTTCGAGGCGGCCGTCCCGGTCCGGG
>CAZOFG010000004.1:0-65952 GCA_964579125.1 uncultured Halobacteriales archaeon
ACGCCAGGACTGGGATTTGAACCCAGAATCCCGTAAGGGAACACGCTCTCCAAGCGTGCGCCTTACCGTTCGGCCATCCTGGCTCGGTCCCACACTAGGCCTACCGGCTGCTAAATGTCTTGCGAGCCGGCGCGCGCAGCCAGCTTCTCGAGCACCCATTCGCTCCCGAATGCCGCCCCCCAGAAGACACAGAGGGCCACGAGAAGCACGACCCACGGCGGGATCTGTACCGGCCGCGTCACTGCGAACGCCCCGTACAGACCGCCGAACAGCATCACCCCGAGGAGACCAGCCACGGCACCAGTGCGTCCGATCACGGCCGTCGAGCGATCGCTTCGATTTCGATGGCGACACCCTTCGGGAGTGATCCTACCTCGACCGCGCTCCGAGCCGGCGGTTCGGTCCCAAAGAACGAGCCGTAGACCTCGTTCATCGCCTCGAAATCGTCGATATCGTCGAGAAACACCGTCACCTTCACCACGTCCGTTAGCTCGACTCCGGCTTCCTCAAGAACCGCTCGGACGTTTTCTAGTGCCTGGCGGGTTTGCTCGGCGACGTCAGCGTCGTCCAGTACGTCGCCTGCCGGCGTCAATGGAATTTGACCAGCGGTAAAGACTAACTCGTCGGTGGCGATCGCCTGGCTGTACGCGCCCACCGCCGCCGGGGCGTTCTCGGTTGCGATAACTTCGCGCATGCGATTCGCTTCACGCCCGTGCGATAAGAGTCTGGGCGGTTCAGACCAACACGTCCACGGGATACCCACGCTCCTCGAGCGCGGTCAGCAATCGCTCGACGTGTTCTGGACCGCGCATCTCGAGGTCGAGTTCGATATCCGTGGCGTCCATCGCGATTTCCCGAGACGTTCGATCGTGACGGATGGCGTAAATGTTGGCCGATTCGTCGGCAATAATCCCGAGCAAGTCATGCAACGCACCGGGGCGGTCCTTGAGCGTCGTTCGGAGCTTCAAATACCGACCGAGATCGACGAGGCCGCGCATAATCACCGTCGTCAGCATGTTCAAATCGATATTGCCCCCGCTGAGGACCGGCACGATCACCTCCCCAGGATCGAAGTCAAATCGCTCTGTCAACAACGCCGCCAACGGCGCGGCACCGGCCCCCTCGACGAGGGCCTTCGAGCGCTCTAAGAGCCCGATGAGAGCCTCGACAATGTCGGCATCCGAAACCGTGACCACCTCGTCGACGCGCTCGCGAATGATCGAAAAGGTGTTTTCGCCGATCGACCGCGTCGCCATGCCGTCAGCAATCGTCTCCACTGCATCGAGTTCGACCAATTCGCCCTTGTTCAGCGACTGAGCAGCCGCCGAGGCTCCCTCGGCCTGCACGCCGATCACGCGGGCGTCCGTCTCGGCTTTGATGGCCGTCGCGATGCCGCTAATCAAACCGCCACCGCCGATCGGAACCACCACGGTATCGATCGCTGGGAGATCGGCGATAATCTCGCGACCGACGGTCCCCTGGCCGGCCATGACTGCCGGATCCTCGAAGGCGTGAACGTAGGTGCGACCTGACTCGCGTTCGATTTCGTGGGCGCGCGCGGCCGCTTCATTGTAATCCGCCCCGTGTTGGATCACCGTTGCGCCGTAATCACGGGTCGCTCTGAGCTTCGATATCGGCGCGTGTTCGGGCATGACGATCGTCGCCTCGACGTCGTTATTGGATGCTGCCAGGGCCACCCCCTGCGCGTGATTACCGGCACTGGCGGTGACGACCCCGGCCTCGCGCTCGGAAGCAGAGAGGGTCAGAATTCGATTCGTCGCCCCGCGAATCTTGAACGAGCCCGTGCGCTGGAACATCTCGAGTTTGAGATAGACCTCGGCGCCGGTGCGCTCGGAAAAGGTATTGGAGTACTCCAATGGGGTCCGACGGACGGTGTCCTCGATGCGCTCGTGCGCCTCCAGGATGTCCCCGGCATCTAGCATACCCGGGCCGTCGACGAGGACTCGGTTAACGGTTGCGGGGGCGGTTACCGCTGGGCCAGCGGCTCGAACTCGCGATCACGCTCGCCAATGTAGCGGGCCCGGGGGCGGATGAGTCGATTGTCCGACTGATATTCGATCACGTGCCCGATCCACCCCGCCGTGCGACTCATCGCAAAAATCGGCGTATACAGATCGAGGGGGACCCCGAGCAGATCGTAGACGATCCCCGAGTAGAAGTCGACGTTCGGGGCGATACCCTTCTCGGGAAGGCCTTCCGAGGTAAGGTGATCCTCGATGGCCGTGGCATACGCGAGGTAGGTCTCCTCGCCGCCTTGCGCGACGAGGCGCTCGGCTTCGGCCTGAAGGATCTTCGCGCGTGGATCCTTGACCTCGTAGACGCGATGCCCGAATCCGGGGACGCGATCGCCACGCTCGCGCATCTCCTCGACCCATTCGACCGGCCCCTGCCCGCTGTCCTCAATGTCGCGGAACATCCGCATGACTTCCTCGTTGGCCCCGCCATGTAGTGGGCCACTCAATGCACCGATGCCACCGGTGACGGACGCATACAGATCCGACATCGTGCTCGCAATGACCATCGACGTGAACGTGGAGGCGTTCAGGCCGTGATCTGCGTGCAAAATCAGAGCCATATCGAACGCGTCTGCGGCGACGTCCTCCGGCGCCTCGTCAGTGAGCATGCGCAGGAAATCCGCAGCGAACGACAACGACGGATCCGGGTCGATCGGCGCCTCGCCCCGGCGGTGACGATCGAACGTCGCGATGATCGTCGGTACCTTCGCGGCGATCCGCACCCCTTTCGCCAACGTCTCTTCGCGTTCGGCGGTCGTGTACGATGCCGCCGCGTCATACGCCGAAAGCATCGAGACGCCCGTTCGTAATGCCGCCATCGGTGACTCATCGCGATCGGCCAGCTCCGCCAACGTGTCGTCGACAGCCGTCGGGAGCTCGCGCGCCTCGGCCATTTGACTCGCAAAGCGTTCGTACGCCGCCTCCGTCGGGAGCTCTTCGTGCCACAGCAGATACACGACCTCCTCGAAGGTCGCATGTTCGGCCAGATCTTCGATATCGTAGCCGCGATAGATGAGTTGACCCGCCTCCCCGTCGACGTGACTCAGGCGTGACTCGTCCACGAGCACCCCATCGAGACCCTTGTGCAGCTCGTCGGACATAACTAGGAATGTTACGCCGGCGAGTGGAAAAGCATACCGTTGTTGCCGTTACGCGTGGCCGTCACCGGCCCGAACGAGGGTCACGACGGACAACACGAGTCCCACAAGCACCGTGACGGCCAGCCCGAACACCACCGCCAACGCGAGATAATACGCTTCCGAGTGGAGGACCTCATCGGGCGAGATGACGTAAGCGTAGTAGATACCGATCGCGAGGACCATCCCGACGATCGCGCCGAAGCCGAAATTTCGCCGCGTGTTCGCCGCAGCGGCGAGGGCAGTCAACCCGCCGTGGGCGGAATCATCACCCGTCACGACCGCCGATTTTGCGCCAGGGGGCAAAACGACGGCGATCGGAGCCAGATCGGCAACCACTTTATGGGGTCACCACCTTCGCCCTCGCAATGATATCACTGGGGACGGCCGAAGCCGCGCCCGGCGAGCGCGACACCGGCCGGCTGCCCATCGGCGAGGCCCGCGATGGCACCGAGGTCGGGCTTCCGGTGGCCGTCCTCAACGGCAGCGAGGACGGCCCCGCGTTGTATCTGCAAGCTGCCAGTGATGGGGACGAATTGAACGGGGTCGGCGTCGTGAGCCGACTGCTGCCGACCCTGGATCCGACGGACTTCGCGGGCGAACTTTACGTCGTCGCGGTGGCGAATTTCTACGGCTTTCAACGGGCCGAACACCGCAATCCGATCGACCACACGAAGCTCAACCGAGCCTATCCGGGCGATCCCGATGGCTCCTCAAGCGATCGCATCGCCGCCGCCACGTTCGAGGTTGCCAGGGATGCGGACCTCGTGGTCGATCTCCATCAAGGCTCGACGAGCCGGATGATCCACGAAACACGGGTGCGGTGTGGCCGCCACCACGACCTGCACGAGGAATGTCTCCAGCTGGCGAAAACCTTCGATTGTGGGTACATCCTCGACAAGCAGGGGCCAGAGGGCCAACTCGCCCGCGCCGTGGCGGACGAGGGAGTGCCGGCGATCGATCCCGAACTCGGTGCTAGCGTCGGGTTCGATGAAGCGAGCATTGAGGTCGGTCTCGCCGGTGTCCGCAACGTGCTTCGAAGCTACGGGTTTCTCGACGGGACGACCGATCCGTCCACCCACCACCGCGTCGGCGGTTTCGATCAGTACCACAGTCCAGTCGGTGGCCTCGTCTCCTACGAGGTCGACCTCGGGGATCGGATCGACGCCGGCGATGCGCTGTTTGCCGTCACCGACGTCTTCGGGCGGACCCGCGAGACCATCAAAGCCGATCAGGCCGGTATCGTCTGGCGGACCCGTCGCCTGCCCCAAGTGGCCACGGGCGAGTACGTGCTCTCCGTCGGTGTGGACGTGGATGACGTCTGAGACGCCGGCCGTCGCCTGTGCGGACTGCGGCAACCGCTTCGATCCGAGCCCGAATACGCCCCATCGCTGCGACTGCGGGGGTCCGCTCGAATTGTCGACCCGCCCCAGCTCCATCCCGGATCTATCGGACCCGGTGACCAGTCTCGCATCCGTATCGGCCCATGTGGCGGGCGACGTGGTTGACCTCGGGGTCGGCGGGACGCCGCTCGTCCATGCCGCCGATTTTGACGCCACCTTCAAACTCGAAACATGCAACCCCACCGGGAGCTTCAAGGACCGCGGCGCGGCGACCACCATCGCTCGAGCGCGGGCGGTCGGTGCCAGTCTGGTTCGAGAGGATTCCTCCGGAAATGCCGGCCGGGCTATCGCGGCCCATGCCGCTCGGGGTGGCCTCAGTGCCCGAATTTACGTCCCGGCCGAGATCGATGCTGCCACGCGGAAAGCAATCGCGTCGACCGGAGCCGAGGTGGTCGCCATCGACGGCAATCGAGCGGCGGTCGCGAGCGCGTGCGAAGCCGACGACACCGGCTGGTACGCCAGCCACGCGTGGCGTCCCTCCTTTTATGCTGGGACGGCTACGCTCGCCTGGGAGGTTGTCGCCGACCGCAATGGGAGTGCGCCCGAGGCGATGGTCATCCCGGTTGGACACGGCACGCTCTTGTTGGGCGTTTTCCGCGGCTTTCGTCGCCTCCACCAAGCGGGAGCGATCCAGACCATCCCGCGGCTGCATGCGGCGCAACTGGCTGGCGCCGGCTCGTTACTCCCAGAAGCGGACGATGACGTCCCCTCTTCGGTCGCTCCGGGCGTGCGCGTCCCCCGGCCAGCGCGGGCGAAGCAGGTTCGTGCGGCGATCGCGACGACCGGCGGCGAGGTGGTTGGTGTTTCGCCAGCCAGTGTTTCACAGACACACGACGACCTGCGGCGTGCAGGGTTTGCATGTGGATCGACGGCCGCCCTCGGAGTGGCTGGCAGACGGCACCTGCTGGAGCGTGGTCAGGAACCAGCCGAAAGTGATGTGACCGTCCCCCTGACCGGGCACGAACACGATCGGTGACCGGGCAAACGCGATCCCGTCGACTTTACCTGTATGCGCCCCGAGAGTCGGCTCATGGCCGAGGAGGTGCCCCCGGAACTGGAACGGCTCGTCGAGAAAATGCACGAGGAGTATCTCGATTCAGAGGTCGCCATCGCCGAAGCGCTCGCGGAGGCGAATGAGGCCCTCGATGTCGACGAGCTCGTCGAAGCGACCGAGTACACCGAGCGGACGGTGAAAAAACGCATTACCTCACTCGAGGAGCGCCTCGGGGGCGAGCCGTTGATAGAGCGTCCAGAGGATGATCGCGTCGCGTTGCATCCGCGATTCGCGGCCGCGCTCGCCGGGGGCAACGCGTAACTACCGCTCGGGGTGCACCGGACCGTCGAACCCACCCCGAATGAGGGGCCGAGACAAATGTCGCCGAGCGACCGGCGGGACCTCGTACCATCCTGGCGTGAGCGATCGATCCTGTGCAACGAGGCGTTTTTTCGAGGCGCGGCGATCGCAGTCCCGACACCGATATCCCTGCGTTCGTCCAGCGCTTTCCATTTGGCGGCCACACGCCGAGCACTGCGGTACTGCCCGACAGTGTAGACGTGGGGTCCGAAGGGCGAATTTTTCGAGTTTGAGCGTGCCGTCGCCGACCTCGCCACAGGCGAGGATGCGATCACCTTGATTGAGCGCTTGGACGCGATCGCGGAATCGCCCCGTCGGTGCAAAGGCCACACACGGCATCGTCGCCTGGGCATCGCCGATTTCGAACCTGACGTGGCCCCCACGTTCGCGCGTTGGTGCATCGACGACACGTCCCGGGACGCGAATACACTGGCCATCTCGAGCGGCGGTGATAGTTGAATGGACCAGGTGCGCGTCGGTTCCTTGATTGGTTCGATAGATCGCTTGGCGCTCGAGCGGTTCGTGGTCGAGCGCTGCGGCCGCCGTCCGAACGGCACCGGGGGATTCACCGCGGAGTCCAAATAACACTGGCCCAGGGGCGTTCGGGACGCAAACTGGCTCCTCGGCAACCATATCGACCGTGTCCCACACACGCGGATACGTGCATTCGGCAGCATGGAACACGCTCGCCGCGTCGATCGATCGTGGCGTCCCGCGCCGCGCTGACTCGCGATATCCCAGCAACTCAACAGTCCAAGACGAAAACGCCGCATCGGCTCCAATTGCTGCTGCGGCTCCGATGAGACCACGCCCTGAACCAGCCGACCAGGTCACCACGTCCAGCTCCGCGAGGCGTGTCCGGACGAACTCAAGCGTGAGGATCTGTCGGATCGCCTTCCACGTGAGAGCCGCAAGTGCCGATGTCCTACCGTCGGAAGCGACGACGATGCCGGGATTTGTGTTGGATTCAGCCGTTCGAGCGAGATCCGTCACTAGGTGGGACGCCGTCTCAAGTGCTGTCTCCGGAGGTGCATTCGTATGGATCGCGACGGCACCGTTGCCCCGCGTTTTGTGTTCGACAGCCGGATTCAGTCGAATCAATAGCCGATCGTCGACGGAATGGCCAGCCTCGATCAGCGCATCGGCGATCCGGGCGCCGACGTAGGTCGTACACATCCCGCTCGTGCGCGAATCGGTATCGTCGAGTCCGATGACCGTCCCCATTCGATCCGGTGGTTAGTCAGGCAGCGGTTTCCGGGTTTCGCCCGTGATGAACCGGCACAACGCATATATTTACCTAATCGCTTAGATATAACCGCATGAGCCGCTCCGCCCTCGTCGACAACGTCACCGCGATGCTCGAGGACGCGGGCTATGTGGTGAGCGATCGCTGTGCGATTCGGCCGCGGAGTTTCGATCTCGTCGCTCGAAAGGGGGAGAATCTGTTGTTTTTGAAGATTCTCGGCAATATCGATGCGTTCGAGGCCTCCACCGGGCGGGAGATGCGACGCATCGGCGAGTTGTTCGGGGGCGCGGCGCTCGTCATCGGTGTCAGAAGCCGCGATGAAGATCTCAAACCGAGCGTCGTGTATTTCCGCCACGGCGTCCCGGTGATCAGCCCTGATACCGCCTACGATCTCTTCATCGAGGAGATCAACCCCTTGATCTACGCAGCCCCGGGTGGCCTCTATGTCACCCTCGATAGCGATGTTCTCGCCGATAAGCGCGAGGAGAAAGGCTGGTCACTCGGCCGACTCGCCAACGAATTGGGCGTCTCCCGCCGAACCGTCTCGAAGTATGAGGACGGGATGAACGCCAGTATCGACGTGGCCATGGAGTTGGAGGAGCTGTTCGAGGCGCCGTTGACCTCCCCAGTCGATCCCCTCTCCGACGAAGACGTCGTCGAAGAGCACCGCCAGCCACTCGACGACGAGCGCGATAGCACCCAAGGGCCGACCGTCGAGTTGCTCGTCCACGCGGGCTTTCAAGCCCACTCCATCGAGCGCGCCCCGTTCCGGGCGATCGGTGAGGACGAAGCGGACCGAGGCGCCGTCATGACCGGACAATCCGAACTCACGCGAACCGCCAAAAAGCGGGCCCGCATCATGGGATCGATCAGCCGGGTCACCGGCACCCAGTCAGTCTATATTGTCGACCGGGCGCCCGATGATGCGATCGAAGGAACCGCCCTCGTCGAGCGCGAGGAAATGGAGGACATCGAGGAGAGCGACGATCTGCGGGCGATCATTGCCGAACGCGCGCCGTCTGACGAGGCGGCCTGAGTCGGCGACGTTCACCGTCGGTGTGGTCCATGGTGGACCCGCAAGCGTTTTTTCCGTACCGCGACTGGTACCGCCATGGCCGATTGCCCACTGGCCGACGAGTGCCCGAGTTTTACCGAGCGCATCCAGGGGATGGGCTGTCAACATTACGGTGATCGGGGTGGCAAGGAGTGGTGCAATCATTACGGCCAGCCAATCGATGATCTAAAAACGCAGCCGGTCAAGCCCGGCGAAGAGCTTGAGTTAACGATCACGGACATTCACGAAAGCGGCGCGGGCGTCGCTCGCACCGAGGAAGGGTTTATCGTGCTCGTCGACGGCGTCCTCCCGGAGGCGCGAGCCCTGGTCAAAATCACGCGCGTCCACTCGAATCACGCCAGGGCTGAAGAACTCGAACGACTCCCGCCGGATCCTGAAGACGATGACGACGAGGAAGGGGAGGCCGCCGACGAGGCGGAGGCAGCGGACACGGACGAGGAAGAGGCAGACGAGCGCCGGGAACGACTCGGCAGTCGCGACAATTTTTGGGGCCCCTGACCCGCACACTCTTGGGGAGCGGCGATCAGGTGCCGCCATGGACTTGGGATTGGACGATCGATCCGTACTCGTGACCGCCGGGACGAGTGGCCTCGGCCTCGGGGCTGCCCGCGCCTGTGCGAGGGAAGGGGCCGACGTAACGGTCTGTTCCCGTACGCGTGAAAACCGCGAACGTGCGGCCGATATGCTGTCCGACCTTGGAGACGGGACCGTCACCACCGTCGCAGCCGACATCACGGACCGATCCGACATCGAGCGCGCCGTGGAGACCGCCGTGGCGGAAACCGGAGGACTAGATCACGTGGTCACCTCGGCTGGGGGCGTGCCACCGGGCACGATAGCCGAGCTCGGCGATGATGACTGGGCGGACGCGGTGGATCTCCTGTTGATGAGCCTCGTATGGACCCTCAATGCGAGTCAGCCCCACTTGCGTGACAGCACTGGTGGCTCCCTCGTGGCGATTACCTCGACCTCCGTTCGAGAACCGATCGCAGGGTTGGCCCTCTCGAACGTGGTCCGACGGAGCGTGATCGGCCTCATCAAAACCGCTGCTCGTGAACTCGCTCCGGAGGTGCGGGCCAATGCCGTGTTACCCGGCCCGTTCGATACGCCCCGCATTCAAAACCTCATCGAGGCCGATCTCGCTGACGAGGAATACGAAACACGCGAGGCCGCGCAAGCTGCGTGGACGAGCGACGTTCCGCTCGGTCGATTGGGCGATCCGATCGAACTCGGCGATACCATCGCGTATCTACTGAGCGATCGTGCCAGCTTCGTCACGGGAACGGCGATACCCGTCGACGGTGGCCGGCTCAGAAGTTGAACGCCTTACGCGAGCAACTCGCGTGTCTCCGCGACGACATCGGCTGGTGGGGCCTCCGCGAGCCAGGGGTCGCCAAAACGTAGCCGTAACCGTGGGCGACCCACATCGATGGGTTCTTTCTCGGTTTCGAGAAGTCCGACCCCTTCGAGCTGGCTTTTCTTTCGTGAAAACGTAGCCTTGCTGGCGAGACCGATATCCTCACCCCATTTGCTAATATCGTACAAGAGATCGTTGAACCGAGCGGCAACTAACAAACTCACCACAACCTCATCAACCGAATCGGCGTCAACCATTGCGTCCATCATCCCACGGAAGGCCGCTTCCCGATCCTCGCCGAAGCGACTCGCGAGCGTTTCGGTAATGCGCGAAATTGGCGGTGTATGCAGATCGTACGCCTCAGCTTCCTCGTATCGCGCCGCTACTGCGGTTGTCAGCTCGCTAACGAAGGCCGATGATCCGCCGGTGAACATCCCATGGACAGACTCCCCATCGACGAGGACGAACACCGATTCGCCGTCGATGGCCATGGCTGTTTTCGGCGGCGACGAGACGTAGCGAAGCCCGAATTCGGCATTCTCGACAAGTTCGGCCGCCTTCGTTGCGACGGTAAATTCATCGAGGGTCTGTTTGAGCGTCCACTCCTCCGCGAGGATGCGTACCCGAGGACAAGTCTCAGGATGCTCGATGGCCCAATCGATGAAGGCTGATAGCATTATGCCGGACGGATTGACGAAGGTGAGTGGACCCTCGGCGTCAGTTCCGAGTCGGTCGAGGAGATCCGGGAGAGGCCGATCGGAAAAGGCGGCACACATTTGTACACCGAATAATAGCCAGTTCATGACTTAATTTTATCGAAAAATAAGTTGATATATCTACCACAGGCCCGGGTGATCACCAAGACATTCGTCCATTCTGGCAGTCAGTAAGGATGTTTCTCCACCGAACCAGTCAGTTAATGAAACATTATGCCGAGCCGACCCATTCAACGGGCGAATGTCCATATACACACAGAACAACCCGCTATCCGGGCGTATGCTACACTGTGGCCAGGGCGACCTGTAGTCGAAGAACGCACCCCTCGTTTTACCTATTACTTTCGAAGAAGTACCAAAGGCCACATATATCCTCCAGTCCTACACTTACTCGTCGATGTACGATATCACCGGCTTTCAGCGCGACTTGCTGTACGTCATTGCCGGCCTCGAGGAGCCCCACGGTCTCGCAATCAAAGAGGAACTCGAGGATTACTACGAGACTGAAATCCACCACGGCCGGCTCTATCCCAACCTCGATACGCTTGTCGATAAGGGACTCGTCGAGAAGGGCCAAAAGGATCGCCGTACGAATTTCTATACCCTCACCAGTCGCGGTAAACGAGAAATCGAAGCTCGCCGCGAGTGGGAGCAAAATTACGTGGAATAGAGGCAGTTTTTTATCTGATCCACACCTTTATGGCCTAACCGGCGATTACGGCGCGGCCCGTCCTTGCAGGTGCTACCATGACCGATCTACGTACCCACGCGGAAGATATCCACGAACAGTTTGCCGACCATCTCGATGTCGATGTCGAGGCGATTGAGGAGCGCCTCGAAAACCTCGTCGAGGAGTACAAGGTCCCCCTCGAGGAGGCCCGACGGTCGGTCGTGAGTCACTACCTCGATGAAGCCGGGTTGGAACGGGACGATATCGCCACACGCAGTGCGACGGCGGACATTGCCGACATCGATTCCGCCGAAGAGTGGCTCACGGTCGAGGCGACCATTACCGAGTTGTGGGAACCCCGCAGTGATGCGGTCGATCAAGTCGGATTGCTCGGTGACGAAACCGGGACTATCAAATTCACTAAATGGGCGAAGTCGGAGTTGCCAACTCTCGAAGAGGGCGCGAGTTATCGCCTGGAAAACGTCGTCACGGACGAATACCAAGGCCGATACTCCATCAAGCTCAATCGCACGACCAACATCGAACGCCTCGATCGAGAGATCGACGTGGGCGAAGAGACCGTCGAGCTCGAGGGCGCTCTGGTCGACATGCAACAAGGGAGCGGATTGATCAAGCGATGCGGGGTGGACGATTGCACCCGCGTCCTCCAAAACGGCCGGTGTGCTGAACACGGCGAGGTGGATGGTGAATTCGATCTGCGCATCAAAGCCATCCTTGATGATGGTATCGAGGCCCAGGACGTCCTGTTCGATCGAGAGGCAACCGAATCCGTGGCCGATATCGACCTCGAAACGGCCAAACAGATGGCCCAGGACGCCCTCGATCAAACGGTGGTCGCGGACGAAATCGCCGATCGCGTCGTCGGCAAGTACTTTCGCGTCGAGGGGCCCCGCGTGGGACGATACGTATTGGCCAACACCGTCGAGGAACTCGGCGAACCGGACGACATCGAGGAACTCCTCGTCGCCGCGAGGTCGATGTGAATGAGTGCAAGCGAGCGAGAGCCGGCCCGCCGGGCGTTCGCCCAGGAATTCAACGACGCCACCTATACCTTCGAGGCCGGAGAGGGTGAGTTCGCCCCGGTATATGCTCTGTTGCCGACCGGCGCGCGAATGAACCGAATTTTCATCGTGGGATCGCTCACCGACACCGAGAACGTCGGCGATGAGTCCGATCATTGGCGAGGACGGGTGACCGATCCCACTGGGACAGTCTTCGTCTATGCCGGGCAGTATGAGCCGGAAGCAATGGGACAACTTCGGAACTTACCCGTTCCGACACATGTCGCCGTCGTCGGGAAACCTCGCACCTTCGAGACCGACGACGGGGAGACGAATGTCTCCCTTCGAGCAGAGCAGGTGACCGCCGTCGACGAGGTCCAGCGACGTCGCTGGATCGCTGAGACTGCCGAATTGACGCTCGAACGACTGCGGAATCGCGCAGACGGTGCGACTGATGACGCCGTCCGTGCTCGTGACATCTACGGCGAGGATGCCTCGCGGTATCGCGACGCCGTCATCGAGGCCTTGGAAGCGCTCGAAGCCGAGGATCCCCTCGAAGCTGCGACTTGAAGCCGACGTGCGTCTGACGAATCGTTAAGTAGCTGGCTGTCTGACGTTCCCCTCCGGGCATGGGCAACAAAGACACCACGCTAACCTTTCGCGTTACCGAGGAGACCGCCGATGAGTTGCGGCGCATCGCCGATGAGCGTGAGTTACCGCTTTCGGAGGTCTTCCGGGATTACGCGAACACGCTGGTCGCCCACGATGGCCGCGTCTCGGTCGTCCCCGAACACGCGGCCGAGGACGCCCCCGTCGACGACGACGCGTTTCCGCCCACCGTCGAAGTCCCAACGAGCTTCGTTCGCGAACAGGAACGCCTCGAACTCGAGAACGAACACCTACGCGAGCAGCTTGAGGAATACAAACAATACGTGACGGAGTTGTTGAGCGAACTCGAAGACGACGAGGACGGCGAGCGGGTCATCGACCTCGATGAGCTGGATCGCGAACTCGATCGGGATCGAGACGCCCCCTCCTATCAACTGGGCTGAGCGCCCGCTTCGAGGGCGCGCCTGACGGCGGTCGTTCGGTCACTGTATGTCGCTTCGCCCTCCACGGCCGCGAGGTCCGCAAGTGCTTCGAGTCGTCTGATCGCGTCATCGAGGAAATTCACGACGTCACCAGGATACGCATAGAGGTGATAGCGCTGGCCCATCTCATCGACGATTCCCTCCGGGTCGAGGCCATCGAGCCGAGTATCGAGCACCCATCGACAGAAGGCTTCCTCGGGATGACCGCAGTACGGTCGGCCATCGCAATCGCACGTGATGAAATCGGCATTGAATGCGAGGACCGCCTCGCGAGCCTGGGCATCGAGCGCGTCGATCGCATCGCCGGTAAAGAGGCGATCCAACGTCGCCCCCGCGAAGGCCGTCCGTGGAAACGTCGTGTCCATCGCCTCGGCGAGGCGGTGATGGTCCGTCACATACACCTTCTGTGGCAAAGCCATCGGGTGGGGGGATATTGTGGTGGGCCGGAGGTAACGATGTCGATGCGTCAGCCGTCGTGGCGTTCGATGGCTTCAACGATCCGATTTGTTCCCCAATCGAGCGTGTCCACTGGGATTCGTTCATCGCCGCTGTGGACCAGATCGAGAAACGGTAACTCGCCGAGTTGCATCGGGAGATACCCATAACTTTGCACATCTACCTCGGCCAGGAACCGGCCATCCGTCGCTCCGAACATCAGGAGCGGAATGACCGTCCCATCGGTTGACGCTTCCAAAATGTCGGCGAGTTCACCGAAATACCCCATGTCCGGTGCCGGCGGGCCGGCGTCATATCGAATCACCTCGTATTCGGGCTCCAGCCCTGTGAGGTCGTTGAGTTCGGCCATTACGTCCTCCGGACCCTGACCGGGCACGAGGCGACAGTCCATCCGCAGTCGGACAGCCTCGGGAACGACGTTTTCCTTGTCCCCGCCTCGAACAACCGTTGGATTGACCGTGTTGTGGAGGACGGCATCGAGCATGCGAGCGTCCGCTCCCATGGCGTCAAGCACCTCGTCGGTCCGTTCAGGATCCAACAACGCACGGAACTGCTCGGTTCGTTCTGGTGGTTGCTCGGCGGCGATCGCTTCGATCATGCGCTCGGCCGTCTCGGTGACGTGGACCGGCAATCGATGCGAGTCGACGGCATCGATGAACTGCGCGAGTTTGCCCATTGCAGTATCGGACATCGGCAGCGATCCGTGGCCACTCTGGCCGCGGAAGGTGGCTTCGAGCCAACAGACTTGCTTTTCGTTGACTTGGATCGGATACGTTTCGACACCGGCGAACTCGAACGAGAAGCCCCCAAACTCTCCCAGGGCGTAGTTTACGTCTTCGAATAGCTCCGGGTGTTCCTCGACGAGATACCCCAAGCCATCGTCACCGCCGGCTTCCTCGTCGGAGACCGCCAGAAAGAGGAGGTCGCCCGGGGGTTCCTCCGCATCGGCGGCGAATTGCAACGTGGCGGCGAGCAACATCGCGAGGCCGCCTTTCATATCGAGGGCGCCACGGCCCCAGACGTGTTCGTCGGCGATGACCCCCTCGAATGGATCATGGGTCCACGCTTGATCGGTGACAGGAACGACATCGACGTGGCCGTACACCAAGAGTGGGGGCGCGTCGCCACCGGAGACGCGGGCGAGGAGATTCGGCCGATCGGGATCCTGTGCGTACGTCTCGGTCGGTACGTCGTACCGATCGAACAGATTCGCGAGCCAGTCGATACAGTCCCGTTCGTCGCCGGGTGGATTGACGGTCTCGAAGCGAATCAGTTCCTGGAGGAGTTTGGTCGGGCGCTCCTCGATGTCGGCCGGCAGATCAGCAACTGGTGTTGGCATATCCGCACATGCGAGGACGCCGGTTAAACTGTACCGGAGATAGCGGCGTCAGAAAGGTATTTTAACGACTCACCGAATAGCGATAACTGCGTGTCCGGGTTAGGGTAGTGGACTATCCTTCAGCCTTGTGGAGGCTGAGACGCGGGTTCGATTCTCGCACCCGGACTCATCGGCTTCGTTGGTGGAGAGCGATGTTCGTGAGCTATCCGATCGATACTATGTTCATCGATCAAGGGTCGTCTCGAACGAACACGACCGACACACGTGGCGTATCTCGTCAGCGTTCGAACCAGGTCGGGCCTCTACTGTTTCCGCCCCGCAGTCCGGACATTGTCCCGATCGCTCACCCCCACAGGTCGGACACACCAACCCCCCTTCGTCGTGATCGATGCGCATGGCTCGTTCCGGACAGTCCGGACATGGGAGCGGAACGCGGATGTCTCGACTGTCAGGGGGTGCGCCGATCGCCACCACCGTAGCGGGGTGATCGGCTGGGTTGGTCCCGACCTGAAATTCGCCCGGATGAAATCCAATGACGGCGCCAGCTTCGATCACGTGCTCGTCCGTGAGCGTCTCGAAGGTCACGGCACCTTCGGTCACGAGAAAGACTTCCTCCTGATCCTCGTGGGCATGTAACCCCCACGGAAGCCGCGCACCTGATTCCAGTCTGAACCGGTTGATGGCAACGGACTCGAGTGAGAGAGCATCACCGAGCGATGCAATCGAGACGGCTTCCTCGAAGGGTTCAGTTGTGATATCGTCGACGACAACGCTGTCCATACGTCGAGCTGCCGGGCGAATCGGATAGATCTGCTGGCGGAGTGCCAGCTTGAGCGGGTACTGAAATGAATTTCAGTAATCGAGTCTACAGAAATATAATTCAGATTACACTTATGGGGTAATCCGTTGTAGGACCGATTGCAATGAGAACGCATCCATCAACTGGCATTGAGCCGGTTCCACCCGCACAACGCACCACCCTCGGTTTCCTGACAGTGCTCATCCTCGCACTCGCGGGGATCGCCGCGGTGGTTTCACCAGGATTGGCTGTTGTCCTGTTCGTCCCGGTGGCGATCGGGATTGGACATGCGTTGCAGCGTTACCAGCGTGAAACCCCTCGCCACCACGCGGCATCGTAACGGCACCTTTCTCCACACGGTTTGGCTATCCTCCCGTTTTGCCGTACCGACTGGTTATTGATCGCTCTCAAGTTCGCGACGGTCCAGTTGACCTCGCCTGCCTCGGAAAACGGCTATCCCTGTAGAGCCCTGCAGTTGATACGTTCCCTGTCCCCTCATGACTGAAGGCGACCCGTCGATGTGTCCCGTCTGCGGTCGTTCTGTGTCGAGGGACGAGAACACAACCGAATCCCCGTACTGTTCGATGGGGTGTCGACAGATCGACGAGCGTCTGCAAACCGAAGGGATGGACCCAGAACGAACGACAACGTCGACCGCTGACGCGCACGCCTTCACGTACTTTCAGATCGATGGCATGCATTCAGTGGCCTGTGAAGAATATCTCAAAGGACGGGCGAAAACCCATCCCGGAGTCCAAGACGCGACGGCAAGTTACGTAACCGAGACCGTTCGCGTCGCCCATGAGCCTGGAATCGACATCGATGATCTCCAAGAGATATTGAGTCCGCCGGGCTACGACGCCTACCGCCGTGATGACGCCACAGCCGCCGGACCAGGATATCCCCGTGGAGCTGACGATCCCCGCAAAGAACGTGCCGAACAGCTGCTGAGTTTTCGGTACATCGCCGGAGTGCTCTTTGGATCCTTTCTGTTGCTCCCATATGTTGCCCTCGTGTATCCGGCGCACCTCGCCGAGATGATCGATCTCGGGTTCCTGTCAATGTATCGAGATGTCCTCACGCTCGATGGCGCGGCGGGATTTCTCTTCCTCCGAGTCTACGCCGCCCTGACGGCGATCATCCTCCTGTTTACGGGGTTGCCAGTACTTCGCGGAGCCTATCTCGCCATCCGCACGCGACGACCGAACACCGACCTCCTCGTCGCAATCCCCGCCCTGGCCGCCTACGTCTACGGCATCGTCGCAATCGTCATCGGCGGCACCAACGTCTTCTTCGACCTCACTGTGGTCATCGCCGCGAGCGTGACGGCCGCCAGTTTCTACGAATCCGACCGCAAGCGTGCCGCCTTGGAGCGCCTGACGGACCTCACGGTGTCGCAAGTCGATGAGGCGACGCAACTCACGCCCGATGGTGAGACCGAAATCGTCCCGGTTGAGGCCCTCGAGGCAGGCGATCGAGTTATCGTTCCCGAGGGCGAGCGCGTCCCGGTGGATGGAAAGCTGCTCGGAGATGCCTGCACCGTCGACGAAGCCGTCGTCACGGGGGAATCCGTCCCCGTCCGGCGAGAACCAGGCGAACCGATCGTCGGCGGCGCGATCGTCACGAATGACGCGGCAACGATCGAGGTCGGCACCGACTCCTCGAGTGGGATTGCTCGAATTGCAGAATCCGTCTGGCGTATCCAAAGCTCGGAGCACGGCGTTCAACGCCGTGCTGACCGCATGGCGGGCATCGCCGTGCCGTTGGTCGCCCTGACAGCGGTGCTTTTCGCAGGGGGTACGACCGTCCTTGGCTGGAGGCCCATCGAGGCTGGCCTCGCGACTCTGGTGATATGCATCGTCGGGACGCCGTGGGCAATCGGGCTTGCGACACCGCTCGCCATCGCGACGAGTATTGATGCGGCGATGGATCGAGACGTCGTTCTCTTCGACGAAACGATGTTTTCACGCCTCCGCGATGTCGATACCGTCGTTTTCGACAAGACAGGGACGTTGACGAAGGGCTCGACGGAGATCCTTGAGGCGACTGCCCCGTCGAGAATGCTTGAGGAGGTAGCCGCACTGGAACAACGCGCCTCCCACCCGGCCGCGAACGCTATCGCCACCGCGTTCGAGGTGGGTTCGGAATCTGATCCCCCAACTGTAACAGCGTTCGAAAGCCATGAGACCGGGGTTGTCGGCGAGGTTGATGGTCGGACTGTTGCCGCCGGCGCACCAGAGCTGTTTGCGACGCTCGGGTGGTCGGTCGATGAGGAGCTCGCCAGGGAGGCCGACTCGGCAACGGGCTTTGGACGCATCCCGGTCCTCGTTGGCGCAGCGGGTCGAGCCGAGGGACTCGTCATCGTCGGTGATGAACCACGAGCGGGGTGGGACCGAACCGTCGAAGCGCTTGCCGAGGCGGGTATCGAGGTGATCGTCCTCACCGGTGACGACGAGGCAGCGACTGAGTACTTCCGCCAACACGGTGCGGTCTCGACCGTGTTTTCGGCCGTACCACCCGCAGGGAAGACCGCAGCAATCGAGCGTTTGCGCGTCGATCGAACGGTCGCGATGGTCGGGGATGGGACGAACGATGCGCCCGCCCTCGCGGCGGCTGATCTGGGTATCGCCCTCGGAAGCGGAACGGCTCTCGCCGCGGATGCGGCTGATATCGCCATTACGACCGACAACCTGACCGCAGTGACACGAGCCTTCGAACTCGCTCGGGCCGCTCGCCGCCGCGTGCGGACCGCTGCGGCCCTGGCATTGTTGTACAACGTCATCGCCATTCCCCTGGCCCTCGCGGGGATGTTGAATCCGGTAACCGTGATGGGAACGACCCTCCTCACGGGTGGCGTCATCGGCTGGGCATGTACGAGACCCTTGCTGCGGGACTCGACACGGACCCATCCCGGCGCCACCACCTGATTTCCCCACACCAATCCACCGAGGCCGGAATTCGACAGAACCCCAATCAACGATCCTGATACTGAAGCAGATTTCAGTAACTGAGTCTACAGAAATATAATTCAGATTACACTTATGGGGTTGACTGTTGTAGAAGTGATTGCCATGAGAGTGCAACCATCACTCGGCGCAGATCGCACCCAGCCCGAACGACGCACGACGATTGGGTTGGTGAGTTTCGTCCTTATCATCGGTGGTGGCTTTCTCGGCCTCGTCGCCCCCCTCGCACTGGCGCTCGCCGTTGGCGTCGCCGGCATGGGCACGATGCTCCTCGTCGGATTGGTAACGACGCTGGTGTCGGTATCGCGTTCGCTTCGGCGGCGGAGCGGGATGCTTGATCGATCTGGCGGGTGCGACGTCGAGCAAGCCCCCCACCACTGAACGCATCGGTAGCGGTTTCCGTTCTCGCCAGCGACTGTGTTGTGTGGTTTCGCGCGATCCCGAGGCAGAACAACAGTACGAAGACCACTTAGCGCGCAGCAGACGTGTCTGGGATCGATGGAGTTCACACTACGGTATGAGCGAACGGGATTTCGCCCCGATGCGTGAGGTCGCTATCGAGTATCTCGCTCTCGAGGCCGGCGATCGTGTCCTCGAGGTGGGTTGTGGCCCGGGGGTGAACCTTGACGTGCTGTCGAAGGCGGTCGGTGACACCGGAACGATCACGGCACTCGATTACAGCCCGGCGATGGTCGAAGCCGCGCAAACGCGCATCCAAAATCGGTCACTCACCAACGTCACCGTTAAGCGAGCCGACGCCACGACCGCCGAACTCGGGGGGCCCTACGATGGCGTTCTCGCGAGCCTTTCATTGAGCGTGATGCCGGATGTGGCGCGGGCCGTTGACAATATCGCGGCGAGTCTCGCCCCTGATGGCCGCGTCGTTGTCTTCGATATCCGGCCGATCCCGTCCGGTCCCGGTCGAGCGCTCAACCCGCTTCTTTGGCGATTCCTTCGGTGGTACGCGAATTGGAATCCAGACGGGAACGTGCTCGAAGTCCTCGAGGAGACGTTCGAACGCTGCGAGGTGCGAGAAACGTACTTCGCCGGGACGTGTTACACGACCGTGGCAGGACCGGCCATTGCCCTGGACTAGCCCTCGGGCTCGACTTCGAGTTGATCGAATAGGAAGGACCAGACATCGAGTGCCTCCTCGACGACCATCCACGTCGGTTTTCCCGTGCCGTGACCGGTGTCACGATTGGTCTTGCAGAGGGTGGGCCGATCGCCGGTGTCGAGTCGTTGCATGCGAGCGGCCATCTTCCAGGCGTGGACCGGGTGGACCCGGGTGTCACCTTCGGCCGTTTTGAACAGGACCGCTGGGTACGCCCGCTGCTGAAGGTTGTGATACGGCGAATACTCCCGGATCCACTCGAACGCCTCCTGATCGTCTGGCGAGCCGTACTCGGTCGTCCAGGAATCGCCCAGCAAAAAGCGGTGAAATCGAAGCATATCCAAAAGCGGCACCTCGCAGACGACGGTGTCAACCAGATCTGGACGTTGTGTCATGACCGCCCCTACCGTGAGACCGCCGTTCGAGCCACCCCGGATGGCGAGATGATCGCTGTCGGTGTATCCGGTGTCGACGAGGTGTTCGGCGACCGCGATCATGTCGTCGAAGGTGTGTTGTTTGCGATTGTGGCGAGCCGCTCGATGCCACTCCTTGCCGAACTCGCCCCCGCCGCGTAGGTTCGCCTGGACGTACACGCCACCCGCTTGCAGGAACGATTGTCGAAACGGATCGAAACTCGGCGTGAGACTGATCTCGTATCCGCCGTAACCATACAACAGCGTCGGCGCCGGCGTTTGGAGAGCGACATCCGATCGATACACGACGAAGAATGGCACCTCAGTGCCGTCTGGGGCGGTCGTCCATTCCTGGTCGACGGTCACCGACACGTCCATCGGCACCGATTCGCGATCGAGTTCGGTGAGTGATCGAGCCGTGGGATCGGTCCGATAGACCGTCGGGGGGTGTCCGAAGGTTTCGAAGACGAAAAACGCCTCATTCCCGTCGCGATTCCCGGATAGGCCAGTCACCGACCCGATCTCGGGCAACTCGATCGAGCCACGGTGCGTTCCGTCACGACCGTACACGTCGACCTCCGCGACAGCCGCCGTCTCGCTGGCCGTCACGAGGGCATCGTCCGTGGCGACGACCTGTTTGAGGATTCCATCGCCTTCGGGGACGATCTCCTGCATTTCGTCTGGATCGAGGCCGGTCGAGATTCTATCGGTCGGACACGACAGCAGCCGATAGCGATCGGCCTCGTAATTCGTCCGGAAATACACCCGCCCGTGCCGAAAGAGTGGTTGAACCCAGGAGTCGCACTCGGTCAATACCGGCTCCACTGCCATCGCTCCGGCGGGCGCGTAATACAGCGCGGAGCGCTCCCATCCGATGCTCTCGTGAACGAGGAGGTGCTCACCCGATCGATCGGTCATCACTGCGGGCCAGGTTCCCGGATCGGTCACCTCGTGGATCACCGGATCGTCCGCTTGATCCGTACCGAATTCGTGAAATCGCACGGCCTTCTCCAGTTGATCGCCAGTCTCCGCTGGGCCGGTCTCGGTGTAGTACAACCCACTGTCAGTCCAGGCAGGCTCGCCGGCGCGACCGAGGTCTGTCAGCGTCGTGACCAGCTCACCCGCCTCGAGATCACGGATGCACAGATCGAACTGCTCTTCACCACCCTCGTCCACCGCGTAGGCCAGATACGTCCCCGATGGATCGAGCGTCCACCAACCCATCGAGGTGGTCCCCTCCTCACTCCATTCGTTGGGATCAAGCAACACCTCGCGTTCTGCTGGCAATGAATCGCGATGGGTGAGTCGCGCGTGATCGTCGGTCGGTTGTTTGACCTCCTGATAGTAACCGGTCGGTCGGGCCACGATCGTCCCGTACTCCGTCCGGCGCGCACCCGACTCGAACGTTGGCCTAAGTGATTCCCGAACGGGGACATTCTCGAGATAGGCATCAGCGTATTCGTTCTGGCGATCGACCCACGCGTCAACCTCCTCGCTTTCGTCCTCAAGCCACAGATACGGATCCTCGATCTCTTCGCCGTGGAGCTCGTAGCTCGTCTCACGGGCCGGGGTGTCCGGAGGCGCGTCCATGTTCCGCAAGATCAGGAGGGCGCGGATAACCGCAGCGGATGCAAACGGTGAAGGCGATTCACCTGTCCCCCGAGCATGGACGACTGTCTATTCTGTTCGATCGTCACCGGGGCCGAACCTGCCCAGCACATCCCCCGTGGTGACCAGGCCGATGCGTTTCTTGACGCCGCGCCGGCGTCGACCGGCCATACACTCGTCGTCCCGACCGAACACTACGCGGCCCTCCCGGACGTGCCACGTCCCATCGCCGGGGCGGTGTTCGAAGTCGTACGCGACGTTGGTGCTGCAATCGAATCCGCCCTCGACCCGGCTGGCCTCTCGATCGTTCAGTCCAACGGAGCCGTTGCCGGGCAGGACGTCGACCATGTACACGTGCATATCATTCCGCGATATGGCGATGATGACGTGACAATCGAATGGGTGCCGGATGCAACCGACACTCGTCAGGCCACTGAGTTGACCGACCGCATCGCCGCTGAACTCTAACCGACGTTATTCTGCCGAAAGTGGTGGGTGGCGCCGATCGTTCGCGTGATTGACGCCGTTGAACTCGAATCGGGCTCCGCCACCGTCGCTCTCGGTCAGCGAAAGCTCCCAACGATGCGCCTGGGCCACCGCCTTCACGATGGCGAGGCCGAAACCTGTCCCCGATGGTCGCGTCGTATAGCCGTATTCGAAGACCTCATCGCGACGCTCCGGGGGAACCCCAGGGCCATCGTCCGCGACATAAAAGCCGTCCTCCGTCGTACCGATCTCGATCGTCACCGCGCCATCACCGTGTTCTATGGCGTTTGCAAACAGGTTCGTCAACAACCGGCGAATCCGTGACCGATCACCCTGGAGTGTGCGGTCGGCGACGAGGTTGAGCGATGCCGACTCCGGTTCGATATCGGCCCACGCCTGTCGAGCAAGGTCTGAGAGCCTTATCGTGTCGAGGTCAGTCACTCGCTGTCCTGCCCGGGTCATTACGAGAAGATCGTCGACGAGGTTATCCATCCTGGTGAGGGCTTGCACGATTTTCTCATGCTCAGGGCGATCAACCTCGTCAGTGACGAGATCGAGATAGCCCCGCGCGGTCGTAATCGGGTTCTGGAGATCGTGTGAGATGAAACCGGCCAATTCCTCGAGCCGGCGGTTATGCTCCCGAAGCGCCTCCAATCGACGGGTTTGCGCCGATACATCTCGGATGACGCCAGCCGTTGCCTTCACTTCGTCACCATTGCCCGTTTCTTCGTCGTAGACGAGGGCAACGTGGTTCTCGGTTGGGATCGATGTCCCGTCGGCTCTGAGCAGATCCATCTCGAAAGTTCCCGAGTCCTGATCGCTGCGCAACAGTGACCGAATCAGCTCCGTCCCGGTTTGATAATCTTCCTCCGTCATGACGAGTTGACCATCGCTGCCGAGGAGGCGTTCCCGGTCATAGCCGGTGAGGTCGACCATTGCATCGTTCACGTATCTGAATCGACCAGACATGTCGAGTACGTACATGGGATCGCCGGCCGTTTCGACGATCGTACGGAACACCTCAAGCTCGTGGTCACTCGCGGTCCGATCGCTCACGTCAATCGCCGAGACCAGGCCATGCTCGCTCCGGCCGGATTCGTCAGCTCCAATGGGCACGATACGCAGCCGATAATGCGACCCGGCCGATTCGCCATAGTGCTGAGCAGTCACGGTGGTCGGTTCACCGCTACTCAGTGCGTCCTCAATCGTCTCAGCTCCAATCGAGAATGATTCGAATACTGCATCGATCGGTTGTCCGCCCGGATCCGGGAGCGTTGCCGCAATTTCGTCCCGAAACGGTTCGTTGTAGTCGGCAATGACAGGCCCTTCTCCATTCCGAGTGAGCCACGCCAGCGCTCGACCCGTATCCTCGAACAGAGCCGAGTACCGTTCTTGGATTTCCAAATGATCGCGGTCTGCCCGGTGGGCCGACACCGAGAGCTTGATCCGTCGAGCTAGGTCCCTGAAGGATTCGTTACCACCCTTCTGGAGGAATGCTGTCACCGCACCGAAGCGCGATCGATCCTCGAGGTCGGTCTCTTCTTTGCCCGAAAAGAGGATGAACGGGAGGTCGATTTCATTGGCGCGAACCGCCTCGAAGAACTCGAGCCCGTCGGTCCGCGGCATATCGAAATCACTGACAATACAGTCGAACTCCTCGCTAGCGAGACGATCCAGGCCCGCAGCGGCGCTCGTCGCCGTTTCGACCTCGAATCGCTCCTCTTCACGCTCGAGGAAGCTCTTCGCGAGGTCCGCGAAGTGGGACTGATCATCCACGAGCAAGACCCGGATCAGATCCCCCATGGATTTGAAACCGGTTGTGAAGGACCCTTAACACTAGGCCAAAAATTATCAACAATGAAAATTGAAACTTGATCAGTGAGTGATTGGAACCGGGAGAACTGACTGAAAGGCCTCTATCGGCGTTACAGAGTTGCGTACGGACCGCCTTTTGCCTCCGTCAACCGCTCCATCTGATCATCACTCAACGAAATCTGCGCTGCTTTGAGGTTTTCTTCGAGTTGATCGAGCGTGCGTGCACCGACGATCGGCGCCGTCACGCCATCCCGATGGGCCAACCACGCGAGAGCGACCTGGGCCGGGGTGCCATCGACCTCGTCGGCGACGGCGTCGAGTACGTCGTGAACATCGAAGTTCGTCTCGGTCAGGTATCGTTGCTCGAAACTACTCGCCTCGGCGGCGCGGGATTCACCGGTGAGACCGGCCTGGCGATCGTACTTGCCGGTCAGGAACCCCTGTCCGAGCGGGCTCCACGGACACACGGCGAGGCCCTCCTGGCGGGTCATCTCGAGGTAATCGCCCTCGATTTCACGATCCACGAGGTTGTACCGCGGTTGCGTAACAGTAAACGGTTCAAGCCCCGAGGCGCGGGCGAATTCGTTCGCCTGGGCAACCTTCCACGCGTTGGGACGCAGCGTGGACGCCCCGAGGAAATGGACCAAGCCATCGTCGACGAGCCCCGTCAGCGTGCGCATCATTTCCCTCGTCGGTGTCTGATCGTCCCATCGATGGATGTACAACACGTCGATGTAGTCGGTATCGAGGCGCTCGAGGATGCCCTGAATCCGATGGCGGATGTTTTTCCGGTTCGTGCCACGACTGTTGGGGTCGTCCTCGCGAATCTGCCAGTAGATCTTCGAGGCGATCGTGTATCGTTCCCGATCGCGATCTTCGAGCCAGTCGCCGATCCACTCCTCGGCCTTGCCCCCGCCGTAGACATCCGCGGTATCGATAAAGCGTCCACCCGCGGCCTCGTAGGCATCGAGTAACTCTAGGCCACGCTCGCGGTCGATTTCGACGTTGCCTTCGTCGGTCCGCTTGCCGTATCGCCACGTGCCAAACTGCAACTCGCTCGTGTGGATGCCGGTGTCCCCAAGCGGAACGAATCCGAGATCCATGTCGTCGAAAGCCGTCATCTGTACGTGAGAATTTTCCGTCAAGTGTGAAAAGGACTTCAGTCCAGGGCGCTCTCGAACGGACGGCTCACATGCTCGGCCGGCGGAAGGTGATCGAGACCAGGCTCCCACGTGGTTCGTTTTCCTGGAACTCGACCGTCGCGTTCGAGCGTTCGACGATCCAGTAAATCAGCCACAGGCCGAGCCCGCTGCCGTGATACAACGGATCGATCTCCTCACGGCCGGTCAATACGCGAACCTCCTCTTCCGGAATGCCTGGGCCGGTATCGGCCACCGAAAGCTGAATATGGGTTGGCGATTCGGTGACGTCGATCGTGACCGTCGGTGGATCTCGATCCGCGTGTTCGATCGCGTTGTCGAGCAACTCCTCGAGGGCCCGATCCACGGATTTCGTCGCCTCGACGGCGACCGAATCGGGCACCGAGACGGTGATCACGGCCTCGGGGTGACGCTCAGCGACACCGTCAACGACTCGGTCGATGACCGTCGACAAATCGATCTCGACAGGATCGGCCGGGGACGAGAGGAGATCGACGACTTCGCGCTCTTTTCGGACGGTGCGGAGGAGTTGATCACTTCCCCAAACGATCTCAGTCGCATATTCGGCCACAGCGTCGGTGGCCATCTCCTGGATCTCTTGGGCGTATCCCCGGATCACAGCCATTTCGTTTTGGAGATTATGTCTGAGCACCCGATCAAGCACGCGTAACTGCCGGATGCGTTGTTGGCGTTCCGTCACGTCACGAACGTGAGCGACCAATCGATCCTCCTCGTCCGGTGTTTCCAACCGGCTGATGTACACCTCGACGGGGTACGTCGACCCATCTCTGCGTCTGTGGACTCCCTCGACCTCGACTTGTTGGAGAACCCCCGGTTCGATCGACCGCCATCGATCATGGAGTACGTCCGTATCGATGCCAATTTCGAAGTCACTGACGTTCATACCCAACAGCTCCTCCCGGTCGTACCCGAGGTTCTCGATTTGGGTTCGATTGACATCAAGCACCTCGCCGTCCTCGTCGTGGACGATGATCCCATCTGGTGCGCAATCGAAGAGCGTCCGAAGCCGACGTTCATTTGCGGCGAGTTCCTCTTCACGGCGCTTGCGCTCAGTTATGTCGCGCTGAATCGCGACGAAGCCCTCGATATCACCGGCCTCATCGAAGATCGGCGCGACCGTCTGATCGGCCTCATATATCTCGCCCGAATTCGTTCGATCGACGATTTCCGCCTGCCATACCTCACCAGCAAGGATCGTCTCCCACATGCGCTCGTAGTACTCCTCAGATACCTGTCCTGACTGGAGAATGCGCGGTGTATTTCCGACGGCCTCCGCGGCGTTATACCCGGTGAGCTCTTCGAAGGCCGGATTCACGTATTGAATAACGCCGTCCCGATCTGTGATGAAAATCGCATCTGCAGCGTGTTCGATGGCTCGCTCGAACCGCCGTAAGTCCTCCCGTAACGCGACCTCAGCGAGAGCGTAGGCGATCGTGTTCCCGAGGTCGGCCAATCGCGTTCGTTCTTCGTGGCCGAACGAGTAGGGCTCACCTGCATAGAAGTTCGCCACGCCGTACGACTCGCCATCGTGGACCAGCGGAATCGCAATACTCGAGCGAAATCCTCGCTCTAGGGCCGCCTCGCGCCACGGGCCATAGTGATCGTCCTGTTCGATATCCGATGCCACTTGTATCGTCCCCGTTTGGAGGGCTCGACCCGTCGGACCCATCGCCGTAGGCTCTCCATCGGTCGAAATCTCGATATCGTCGAGATACCCTTCACCAGCTCCAGCCGCCGCACGGACAGTGACCGTCTCAGTCTCCGGATCGGGCTCACCAATCCACGCGAATTGAAACGGTCCACGGTCGGTCATAATCTCACAGATTCGTCGGTCGATTTCTTCACGGGTGCGGGACCGAACGAGCGCTTGGTCAACCGCCCGAATGACCCGGTTAACCTGCTCGAGTTCCACCGACCGGCGCTGCGCTCGCATTCGTTCGGTTATGTCCTGTAAAACGTCTGCCAACAAGGGAAATGAAGTCTGGCCGGCTTCTCGTGGAACGTGAACCATAATTCCAGCTGAGAGCGCTTCGCGGAGCCGAGCCGGTGAGCAATCGGTACAGAGATACACGATCGGTAACAACTCGTGTTCGGCCCGAAGCTGACGAAGGATCTCGATAGCCGATGGGTCAGTCAAGTCGCCATCCACGATGACACAATCGACGGTTGCGAAATCCTCATTCGTAAGTGCCCGATCGGTGCAGACTCGGAGCGATATATCCTCGTGTGACGAGGCGAAATAGGCTGATACGGCCTCGGCGACGGACGCATCGTCGCACCGAAATACCGCCTCGATCGAGCGGGTCACCACTCAACCCCATGGTAGTAGGTGGGATAAGTACTGGGGTCGGGGACAGCAGCCAAGCTCTAGCGTTCTCTCCGGCAATTACCGTTCCTGAAAGTTTTCTCGTGATCGGATGGCCCGGCGTGCGGCGTAATATCCGCCAGCATAGATACCGAAGGAGAAGATCCCGATCGAAAAAATCCCTATCGAGAATACACCGACCGAAAAAACGCCTGCGCTGAAAAATCCGACCGAGAAAATCCCGGCTGAGAGGACACCACCCGCGAAATTCCCCGCAGCAAGGTAACCCACAGCCGACTCACCGGCAGCGAGGACCTCATATCCAGCGATCGTCTCTACTCCCGCCCCGGTCAATGCGAGAGCAATGAGTAAGAGCCCGATCACTGTCACGCCGGTAATCGTCTCGTAATCAGGATTCATTGGTACCACGTGAAAAGTCCGTCAGCAAACATATCAATGCATCCATTAATCAGTGTAAAACCGGATAGGAAATCACGTCACTGGGCTTCGTCGGCCGAAACCACGTCTGTATCGAGACACCAACAGCCGTCGTTTCGAAAGAGCAACCCCTTCGCTTCCAAGCGTTCGAGGATCGGCAATAGCGAGATGAGTTTCATATCCAGCCGCGATTTCAACTCGCCTGACGTCGCACGTCGAACGGCCGCGAGGTGATGAGCAACGAGTTTCGCATCGGTGGAGTCACACTCGTCCACCAGCGCAGCGAGCAATTCCGGCGAAACCGGTGCCGTGGACTCCGCTTCATCGCCTCGACTCGAAATCGTATTTGTTGAACGCTCCAGACTCGACATCGTCAGTACCTGGTGTGAACGCGTTTCTTTCAAATACTTTTCCTTTGAAGGGTTTCGACAATAAGCGAAAATTGCCGGTCAATCCGAGAGAAACGTCACGCCTGTATCAGCTTCAGACCGCTCCCACAACCGACGAGCCGTCTGTTCGTCATATGTCGCTGGTGCTGAGTCTTGAACCGCCGGGGCTCCGCGCATGTTTTGAAAGCCATCTGGGCCGACGTATTCGCCGCCAGGGACATCGCCGAAGGCCGCATATAACATCGGCAAGGCCCCTTTCCTGGGCGATTGCGCGAAGAGTGTGTTGGAAACTTTGAACATCAGTTTCTCACGGAGTTTTCCACTCGCCGAGGCGGTCCGGCCCTGCAAATTGGTGTCTGCATACCCGGGATGACATGCGAGGCTAATGACATCCTCAATCTCCCGATCTTCAATCCGGCGTTGGAGTTCGTAAGCGAACAAGACGTTCGCCATTTTGCTTTGGGCATAGGCATCCCATTTGTCGTAGTCCTCCTCAAGATGGAGATCGTCGAAATGAATCTCGCCGCGTTCGTGAACGCCTGATGACTGGGTGACGACACGGGCCTCGCCGTCAGCGGCGCGCAACAGCGGGAACAGCTGTGCTGTAAGCGCGAAGTGACTGAGGTGATTCACGCCTAATTGCTTCTCGAATCCGTCCTCCGTTTCGTCTCGTGGAATAGCCATTACTCCCGCGTTGTTACACAATACGTCAAGGTCGTCATACGCGGCAGTGACCTCCTCGACAAAGGCGTCGACAGCGTCCAAACTCGCGAGATCGCAGGCGCGCACGTCGAGGGTACCAGCCTCGGTGGTCTCTCGGATCTCCGCGGCGGCGGCCTCTCCACGTTCGACACTGCGACAAGCCATGATGACTGTCCCACCCTGGGTTGCACATGCCTTCGCCCCCTCGAATCCGATACCACTATTCGCCCCCGTGATACACACGGTCGTCCCTGACAGATCAGGCATATCATCGTAAGTCCAGGTAGCCATGGGTGTGACCTCCTTCGGCAATTACGGGCAAGAACGTGTCGCCGGCGAGATGGGTGATGAACACCAGTCGGTGGCTAACCATAAGGGAGTCCATCGAGATGTATAGATATGGGCGAGACGCCGATCGACGTGGCCACACAATTGTTAGAGCGGGCACTGGAGGAATCGAACGATAGCGATGTGAGGTATTACCTCCGCCAAGCCCTGCAATTACTCGCGCTGGTTGAGGAGCAACAACTCACAGTGAGCGAAGCGATCGAAGAGGGGACTATTGACGGCGAACTTAGAGAACAACTGGCGGAACTCGGGTATTTCGCGTAGGACCTGTACGTCCGTCGCTAGGCGGGACGAGTGGGGTGCTCCTCTTGGAATATGTCAGTGAGTGACGCACAACACTATTGGGCATTTGCCATCTATCCCGCATAATGAATTTCGGGGCGGAGGGCATCCACGTTGTCCATGTCGACGATGACGAGGAATTTCTCGAACTATCCTCGTCCATGCTTGAACGCGAAATTGACGGGGTTTCCGTCACGTCGGTAACTCATCCGGATCGGGCCATCGAATTGGTCGCCGATCGCGATATCGATTGTATCGTCGCGGATTATGAGATGCCAGACCGGGACGGCATCGAACTCCTCGAAGCCGTTAGGGAGGTCCAGCCCCATCTCCCGGTAATCCTCTTTACGGCCCGTGGATCGGAATCCCTTGCGAGCGAAGCGATCGCCGCCGGCGTGACGGGATATCTCCCGAAGGAAGCCAATCCGAACCAGTTCGCCTTACTGGCCAATCATATCGAAACAGCCGTCGAGAGCGCCCGGTACCGAGCGCAGAATCGCCGATTGAGATCCGCCCTCGAAACCGCCAGAGAGGGGATCAGTTTGTTGAACGAGGACGGGGAGTACCTCTTCGTTAACGAGGCCTATGCCAATCTCTACGGCTACGAACCCAACGAGATGGTCGGCGAACATTGGTCGCTGGTCTATGAGGACGGGGATATTCCTCAGATCGAAAACGAGATCATCCCGACCGTGCACGATGAGGGTTACTGGCGTGGGCACACGACAGGACTCCGGGCTGATGGATCCACCTTCGTCGAGGACCAAACCCTTGCGACCGCCGAGGGTGGCGAACTCATCTGTACGGTGCGCGATATTTCTGAATCAGTCAAATACGAGCGAGCCATCGCCGATCTCCATGAGGTGGCCACCGCATTGACCACCTGCGATTCCCGGGAAGAGGTCTTCGACCGAACTCTCGAAGCGGCCGGATCGTTGCTCGAGTTGGATCGCTCCGTCATCGCGATCGAGGAAGAAGGGAAATTGAAAGTCAAAGCGATGTCGGAGGCGATGGATCTCGAGGACGCCCCGGTGATGGATGTCGACGAAGGGATCGCGGGCCAAACGTACCAACGCCAGGAATCGTTCCTCCTCGAAAACGCAAATGTGAGCGATGAAGCCCGACCGCAGGTCGATGCTGGGGCTGCGCTGAGTGTGCCAATCGGCGACTTCGGGGTATTTCAGGCGATCCATGACGAAGTCGATGTCTTCGATGAGGACGATCTCGAACTCGCCGAATTACTCGTGCGCCATACGGAACAGGCGTTAACCATCCTCGAACGTGAACGCGAACTCGAACGCGAAGTCGAACGCCTCGATGAGTTCACCTCCGTCGTCTCTCACGACCTCCGCAACCCACTCAATGTAGCTGAGGGCCACCTGGAACTCGCACAGGAGGAATGCGAGAGCGGACACCTGGATCGGGTTGCGGATGCGCACGACCGGATGGGGGAACTGATCGATAACTTACTCGATTTGGCACGGGCCGGACAAGCCATTGCGGAGCCAAAACCGATGGAATTGGACGATCTCGTCCACCGATGCTGGCAGACGGTCTCAAGCGGCTCCGCGACCCTACAGGCCGACCTCACTCGAACCATCAACGCTGACGAATCGCGGTTGCGACAACTGTTGGAGAACCTCTTTCGGAATGCCGTCGAACACGGGGGTCCGGACGTGACCATCGAAGTCGGAGAGGTGCCAACCGGCTTTTACGTCGCGGACGACGGGCCCGGCATCCCCAATGAAGATCGCACCAGGATTTTCGAAGCCGGCTATTCATCCGACGAAGAAGGGACTGGCTTCGGCCTCTCAATCGTGCATGCGATCGCCACGGCGCACGACTGGGATGTGGCAGTAACCGAAAGCGATGCCGGGGGCGCTCGATTCGAATTTACCGGTGTCGAACCAGCCGACAGCTAACGTCCCGGCAACATCAATCGTTAACTCCCTTCATCGCGTCGGCTGGATCACGTTTCGACCATGAGTGATCCGGCCATCGTCGAGCGAGCCGAACCGGACGAGATGTTCGCCTTGCTGGCGGACGATACGCGCTTGGCGATCATCAACGCGCTGTGGGAGGTTGAGGAACACACGGCCTCGTTTTCGACCCTCAGGGACCACGTCGGTCTCCGCGATTCAGGGAAGTTCAATTACCATCTCGATCGACTCGTGGACGCCTTCGTCGTAAAGACCCCGGAGGGATATCGCCTGACCGAAGCGGGCCATCGCGTCATCGGCACCATCGAAGCCGGGGCCTACACCGCCGAGGCCGACATCGAACCGCTTGATCTCGAAGAGCCATGCGCCACCTGTGGTGGCGAACTTACGTTGACGTATGATCGCGATATCGTCGAAGTCACGTGTGGCTCGTGTGGATTCATTAGCGAATTCGGAGTCCCGCCAAACGTCTTCGCTGGGGTAGCTCGGGAGGATATCCCAACCGTTGCAAGTCAATACCTTCGAACGAAGTTTCAACACGTTACCAACGGATTTTGCGCCTATTGTGACGGGGCGACGAACCCCTCGCTCGAGTCGATCGGGGACCTCTTCGGTGACGACGACCAGTTTGAGGAGGATATCGAAGATGCACCGATCGGCCAATATGTGTGTAGTCGATGTGGGATGACGGCGACGGCGACGCTCAGTCTCGCGTTGCATGGGCACCCAGCCGTCGTGGCGTTTCATCACGAGCGCGGCTATGACATCAGCGATCAGCCAGTCTGGTCGCTCACAGGGATCGATCCCGAGACGCAATACTTTCGCGAGACGGAGCCTCCCACGGCAACCGTGCGCTTTCACGTCGATGGGGAGCATCTCGATCTTACGGTCGATGAGACGCTCACCGTCATCGACATTGACCAAGGATGACGTCACCGGGCGGCCGTGGATGAAAGTCGCCTTTCAGCTTGCGCTCGCTATTTGATTCCCGACAGTATTGTGCTATCTATGGACCGACGACGGGCGGGCGCGCTCGTAGGGGCGAGCCTTGCTGTCTCGTTGGCCGGATGTATCGGCCTCGGCGGCGCTCGAGAGGTCACCCGGACTGACGAATCTACATTCTCCAGTGAGACCGTTACGAGTGTGGCGATCGAGACGATGATCGGCGACATTACCGTCGTTGGAATGGACCGTTCGAACCTTGCACTCGAAACAGAAATCCGGGCAGCGACGGATGACGACCTCGATGACACGCAACTCCTCGAAATTATCGAGGGGGATCATCTTCGCCTCGTCGCGGAAACCGACGAGGTCGATAATTCCTTCTTCGGGTTCCAGACACGGCCGAATCCGGCGATTCATGTCGACCTGTCGGTGCCGACATCCACCGTCGTCAGTGAGCTGCACTCGACGGTCGGCGAGGTGCGAGCCGAGGGGGTCACCGGTCCAATTACGGTCGATACCACGACCGGTGGGATCGAACTGATCGATATTGCTGGGTCGGTCGATGTCGAATCGACAACGGGCGCCATCACCGTGCAGGACATCGATGGCGATGTCGACGTGGAAGCGACGACCGGCAGCCTCGAGCTATCGAACATCAACGGAACGGTCTACGCAGAGACGACCACCGGTTCGATCGAAATCGAGGATGTTGCCGGCGACGTGACTGCGAGTACCACGACCGGAAACCTCGACATCAATGGGGTCGAAGGACGAGTCTCGACGGACTGACGGTCGCGTTCCTAGCCGAGGTCTGCGCCGCTGAATCGCCAGTACCCGATGACGACCGGGAGCAGACACCATACGAACAACACCGGGAACAACATGGACTCAGTAAGATATCCAGGTACCTCACCGATGACGACTTGCTCAACGTCACTCACCATTTGCGGGGCAAACAACGGGATCGTGAACGCACCGAAACTCTCCGAAAGCACGGCATCGGTGAGCACACCGAAGGCCTCGATCGGGTTGAGCCACTGCAGGAACACGTACCACGCCTCGAACTGATCGCCCGGGTTGCCGGGGAGCTCGCCCATGAAGATGCGATAAATTCCGGCCGTTAGGAGATCCCAAAACAACAGCATCACCAAATACAGGCCGACGACCATGGCCATCGCTTGGCCTCGGGAAGAGACCATCGCCGAAATGCCGACAGCAATGCCTACGAACGTCACGCCGATCAAGACCGACACGGCCGCGATTGCGGTGAAATCGACGATCGGGAGCGACTGAAAGAGCACGATGCTCAGGATGACGAGAGCGGCAAACGCAGCAAGCACGGCAACAGTGATCACCGCCGCCCGGCCAAGCAGTTTGCCAAAGACCACATCACGGCGAGAGGGTGGCAACGAGAGCAGTATTTTGACGCTGCCCGATTCCCGCTCGCCGACGACCGATCGATAGCCGACCACGAGTCCAAGCAATGGCAAGACGAGTTGCATGAGGGCCGATGCCGGGCCCACGATGTCCAGCGCCGTGGGATCGGAGACGTTGAACCAAACAGCCGCGTAAAGTAACGCGATGATCACGACCAGCGTCCCCATGACTCCCCAGAGCATCTTGGATCGAACGGCGTCCTGAAAGTCCTTCCAGGCGATGAGCCGTAACTTACGCATCCTCCTCACCTCCCTCAGTCAGCGTGGCGAACACGTCCTGCAGATTCTGATCGTCGGTATGGAGATCCTCAACCGTCGCACCGGCATCTTGGGTGGCGTCGATCGCCTTTGCTTTCGCCGCAGGCTCCGCGCAAATCACCGTGATAACCTCGTCTTGGACACGGACAGTCGCAACCCCGTCGACGGCACCGATCGTCTCTTGCGCCGCAGCTGGCACTCGATCCACCTCGAGTTCCAGGGTGTCGCCATCTGTGAATTCTCGTCGCAGGTCATCGATCGTCCCTTCGGCCACGAGTTCGCCTTGTGAGAGGATCCCGATTCGATCACACACGGCCTCGACCTCCCCGAGAATGTGACTCGAGAAGAACACTGCCGTCCCATCCGCTGCCTCCGATCGAACGACATCTTGGACCTCGGCGATACCGGTCGGGTCCAACCCTGAGGACGGTTCGTCGAGGACCAACAGATCGGGATCGCCCGCGAGGGCGATCCCGAGCGCGAGCCGTTGGCGCATGCCCTTTGAGTACTCCCCTACACGTCGTTTCGCATCGGCGGAATCGAGGCCGACCCGTTCGATGACCCGATCCGGATCGTCATCGACGTCCTTCGCTCGAATGGCAAAGGTGAGGTGTTGGCGGCCGGTCATGCGATCGTACAAATCGAATCCCTCAGGAAGCACGCCGACCCGCTCTCGAATCGTCTCTGACGCGGTCTGGCAGTCATGACCGAGTACCGTCGCGCTACCGGCCGTTGGGCGAGTGAGATCGAGCAACATGTTGATCGTCGTCGATTTTCCGGCCCCATTCGGGCCGAGAAAGCCATAGACCTCTCCCGGTTCGACGGAGAGATTCACCTCGTCAACGGCCACCAAATCACCGTACGTCTTGGTCAGATTTGTTGTCTCAATCGCTGTCATAGTGAACACTCCACCGCAGGTCGATGTTAATCGGTTCGTAAGTCAAACGCCAGTTTGGTCACAGATTCTACGTTTGTCGAGGTGGTGAACCGATCGTCGAAGCGCGTCTTCGACTTGATGATGACCTGCCGATGCAACTGTTGACCACCACACATCGACACATGGTGCCGGCAGGGCGTTTCAATACCAAGGATTCACTTCGGGCGATCCAACCGTGCGGCGGATTGCCCCACCATGGCTCCCGATAAGTTCAACCGACAGGACCGCCCACTATCGCGTATGCGGATTCGTGACTGGCAGGACATCCTCGAGGAAGTAGCCGACTCCAAGGCTGATCCCGGCGACTGGCAGGCTATTGCCGGCACCCGGGACCGCGGCATCGGCGAGGATCTCTTTCTCGGTCATCCAGGCGGCGGCGTCTTTCAGTTGAAGACCTTCGCGAAGAATCCTTTCGAGGTGCGTGGGGTCGGGACACGGGTCGCTCGTCGGATCGACGACGACCTCGCTCCGCTCTTTCCAGACGAAGACAGGGATGGCCGATTCGGTGTCAACGATGGGGTTGAGGATGAGGACGAAGCGGCTGACCGGGCGAAGGATCTGAAGGCAGTCGTGAAGGCACATAAGGAAGCCCCGACGTCCAGTGAGGACTTCTTCCATGACGTGATGGAAGCGCTCGATAGCCCCGCGTACGGCCCAATGGAGTTCGATATGTACGATCGCCCCGAGGAATTGGACGAGCTCACCGGTACCTTCGAGGAAGCCGAAGACTTGCTGACCAGCGAACTCGATGAGTTGATCGACGACAGCGACGTCGATCGAGGCTTTCACTGACGCCGATCGTCACAGAGGTTTTGTGTCACGTAGATACCGTGGTTGGCGGTGTCGATTGCCACCCCGATACCTTCTCGCTCATAGAGTTTGTCTTCGAGGTTGGCCCGGTGGGACGGTGACCCGAGCCAGCTCGTGAGGACATCATCGGCGAGTGCGGAGACCGTCTGTATCCGCGTGCCATCCTCGAGTCGGCGGTCCCAATAAGTGACGACGATGTTTTCTCCCACGGCTTCGCACAGATCGCCAACCCGTTCAGCCGGACCGTCGCCGTCTGGATCTTCGTGACCGACGAAGTCCCGGTCGATCATATCACGACTGTGGGCCCGTGCCACGGCAGCGAGTTCGTCATCGAAAGCGAGCGCATCGAGACCGTTGGCCCGACGGTGCTCGTTCACCGCCTCGTGGATCTCCCGTTCGACGGTAGCGACCCCTGGGAATGTCACCGGCGTCGGTGACGGAGTCGAGGTCGAGTCACCTCCTCGGTCGTCCGTCAGACACCCGGCGAGCGTCGTCACCGCGACGAGCCCGAGCACCGCGCGACGCCGCATACGCGATGGATAGGCTCGGGACGGCAAAACGCTCCGGGGCGGTGCACTCTTGGACTGGGCCACCCACGCCCAAGGCATGCACACCGGTTGTACGGTCGGGGATGACATCGATCGGCTCGAGCGAATGACGTCCGAGGGTGACCTCGTCGAACTTGCCATTGTCCAGGGGAGCCGGCGAGGACCGCCAGAGGCGCCCCGGTGTTGTCGCGATTGACGTCTCCACCGACGATCGAACCCGCCTAGGCGACAGCTAGAATCGAACGAGGTCGCTCTTCGAGAGAGTCTGAGCCTTTCGATCCGAAAGGCCTCAGGGCTACTCACGCCGAAACCTCTATGGTATCGAGTCGCATATTAGTGTCTATGGGAGTTATTGACAAGGTATCAGCACTCTTTGAATACCCCCCACTGCAAGTGTACCACTGTCGCAATTGTGGGGGCCAATTCGACGAGGCGACCGACTCCTGTCCCGAGTGCGGTGGCGAGGTCACCGTCACCGAACACACTTACAATATGTATCAAGGCCCCCTCTGACGGGGGACGTTACAGTCAGCCTTTTTCGCCCCCGACCACTGCTTACTTGAGCTGTCCGAATCACCGCTGAGCTCTGTCAGCCGATCAACGTTTCTCGGTGGATCGTGACTCCGACCGTCAGATGTCGAATGGCTCGTGCCATTCTCGTTCGAAACGCTCACGGAAGATCTCGAGAAACGTATGGCGTTTTGCAGCGATCGTACGTGCCGTTTCACAGTGCATCTCCTCCCGGAGTTTGAGGAGTTTGTCCTCGAAGTGATCGATGGCTGCGTAAGTTTCGTCGTCCGGTCGCCAGAGCGGATGGCCAGCGGCGCCCGAGAAGGCGAACGTCCTGGCGATCCCGATCGCGCCCATTGCATCGAGATTGTCCGCATCTCGAAGAAGTTTCGCCTCAAGGGTCTCGGCCGGACGATCGATCCCACGATACTGATACTGATCGTGCACCGCGACGCAGTGCAAGACATCCTCGATCTTTGCCCGCGGGAAATCGGATGTCTCGAGTATCGTCCGAATCTCCGGTAACGTCTCCTCCGGATCGACGTATTCTCCGGGCGCAGCGAGTGTTCGATGCAAATCGTGCGTTAAGGCCGCCGCACCGACGATCGCTGGATCGGCTTCCTCGTGAATGGCCAGGCGAGTGCCGAGAGCGAACACGCGCCAGGCGTGCCCGAGATCGTGTCCGGTCGCATCCTCCCCGATCGACGCCGCAAGAGTATCCGCAATCGACAGAAAGCACTGCTCGTCATCGACTGGCTCGAGGACTCGCTCGAGCCATACGTTGTTCCGAAACGACATGGTCGTTGTCGGCGCTTCGTCGAGGCCAGTATGAGCGTTTCCCTTCCCCGGCCGATTAGGGCGGATCGACCCGACCCGCACCCGAGCGATCCCAATCGGTGCTCGCCTGGCGCAATTTCGATGCGTGGACCAAATCAGCTTGGGTCACCAGCCCGAGGAAGTTGCCACCGTCATCGGTGACGAGTAGTCGATCGATTCCGTGTGACTGCATCGCCGACAACGCCTCGAAGGCGTCACGATCGGGCGTAACCGTCCGGAGATTCGTTTCCATGACATCTCGTGCCTCGAGTGCCTCCCGTTCCACCGTATCTACCCCTTGGGCAGCCGATAGTGTCACGACACCAACCGGGCGACCCCGGCGCGTCACGGGATAGCTCGTCCGTTGCTCCTCAGTCATTCGATCGAGCAGGGTCGCGACAGTCGTTCGCGGCTCGATAACGGCCAGCTCTGACAACGGCGTCATCACCTCTGCCACGCCGACGTCACCTAAGGTGGCCTCAAGCATTACCCGCCGGGTCTCGCCAGCCGCCGCCAGGTAGATGAAGACGGCGATGCCGATGAGGACGAGGTTCACCAGGAACAACCCGACGAGACCGAGCACGACGGCCAGGACCTTGCCGGTTTCCGCGGCGAGTTTCGTCGCGCGAGGCAGCGATCGTGACCGGGCCAGCAGCGAGCGCAGGACACGCCCGCCGTCGAGCGGAAACGCCGGGAGCATGTTGAATCCAGCCAGTGCGGCGTTCATCACGCCGAGGTAGGCTAGCATAAACACCACCGCGGCGGGCTCCGAAACGCCAAGGAGCGGTGTGAGGGTTACCGCTGCCAGCCCGAGGCTGACGATGGGGCCCGCCACGGCGATGAGGAATTCGTGTCGCCATTGTCGGGGTAACTCGGTTAGCTGAGCGAGCCCTCCGAAGATCCACAACGTGATCGCGTCGATGTCGTATCCATACCGCATTGCAACGACGGCATGGCCGAGCTCGTGGACGCCCACCGAGAGAAACAACCCGAGGGCCCCACCGAGACCCAGCAGCCACTGGAGACCGCCGCCGCTGAGGGACTCGGCATCGATTGACACCGGCACGACCGTCTCGAGGAGTCCGACCAGTGGCTCGATCTGTGTGCCGATGACCCACGCGAACAGTGGCACGATGAGCAAAAACGTGATATCGAGCTTGATCGGCACCCCGAACACCGATCCGACACGGTACGACCGGAACATTCCCAGCGCCTAGTTTCCCGAGGGACACCATAAGGGGCGGGCCTCAGCCCGGCACCGACCATTCTTAATGCGGCCGACACCAAGGGTGAGCTGACGTGGACCCGACGCCAGCGGTCGTGTTCTTTCACGGGGACGACGATGGGTTTCTCCTCGAGCTGCAGGGCGATGACGACCGTCGTCGGGGTGAGATGGAACTCGTCGATCGCGAGGCGGGGCCCCGGCCCGGACGGTTCGTGCTTCGCAGTGACGATGACGTACATCCGCAACCACCGGAGCGCATCGTCGAGTATGCACGCGCAGCCGACCGCGTGCGCATCTCCAGCCAAACAGCCACAGGACACCGGCAGCGCCTCCAAGCCATGCTGGACGCCTATCAGATCGAATCGGCCGTTGTTCGGACCTGTCCGGCCTGCGCGGCCCGTGGAGAGTATACCCCGCTCACTGACGACACCGCCATCGAGACTGATAGTGGCGAACTCTGTCTCGATTGCGCGAGTGCACAACTCAAACGCGATCTCGCCTTCCACGATGCGGCAACCGGCGCCGTCGCCGAGCGGTTTCGAACGATGCTGGCGGAGGTACAAGATCTCCCACGCGTCCGTCGACTGCTTTCGGGCGAACTCGATCCTGAGCTCACCAAAATCGACGAAATCGCCGCGACCGATACCGACATCGAGCCAGTCACCACCGACGACCTCGACCTGGCGAGTCCCCTCGATTCCATCATCGCGGAACGGTTTTCCACCCTCAGGCCGGTCCAGGCGAAAGCCCTCGAGGCGGGATTGCTCGACGGCGACGACCTCCTGGTCGTGAGCGCAACGGCCACGGGGAAGACGCTCATTGGCGAACTTGCCGGGATCGATCGCGTCCTCCGTGGCGAGGGGACGGTGTTGTTTCTCGTCCCACTGGTCGCCCTCGCGAACCAGACGTATGCGGATCTCGAGGAAACCTATGGGGACGTCATCGACGTCTCCCTGCGCGTGGGACACAGTCGGCTTCGAGATGAGCCTGCATCGTTCGACCCACGCGCCGATGTCATCGTCGGAACCTACGAAGGGATCGATCATGCGTTGCGAACTGACCGCGATTTGGGTGATGTCGGGACGGTCGTTATCGACGAGGTGCACACGATTGGGGAGGGGGACCGGGGTGCCCGGCTTGATGGTCTGATCGCCCGCTTGCACGAGTACTGCCGTCGGAGTCGAGGTGACACCCAGTGGCTCTATCTATCGGCCACGGTCGGCAACCCGAGCGAACTCGCGGCCGGGCTTGATGCCACACTCGTCGAGTACGAGGACCGCCCCGTGCCGATCGAGCGCCACCTCACGTTCGCCACATCGAGTGATGCGAAAATCGATATTATCGATCGACTCGTCTCGCGGGCGTACAACCAGCGGTCTTCGAAGGGCTATCCCGGGCAGGCAATCGTGTTCACGAACGCCCGACGTCGATGTCATCGCATCGCTCGCCAGCTCTCAGTGACCGCGACCGCCTATCACGCAGGGTTGTCGACGAACGAGCGAACCGAGGTCGAACAGCGCTTTCAGTCTGGTGACCTCGCCGCCGTGGTGACGACAGCCGCTCTCGGCGCCGGCGTGGATTTTCCTGCCTCGCATGTGATCTTCGACAGTCTCGCGATGGGCATCGACTGGCTCACCGTCCAGGAGTTCGAGCAGATGCTCGGGCGGGCCGGTCGGCCGGATTACCACGATCGAGGTGTCGTCTACGTCCTGGTCGAGCCCGGTGGCGTGTATCACGCCGGAATGGCTCGCACCGAGGAGGAAGTCGCCTTCGCGTTGCTGGAGGGCGAGATGGGACCGACGGCACGCAGCTACGATCAAGAGCTCGCCGCGGAGGAGACCCTCGCAAACCTCGTGGTCGGGGGAGAGCGTGCGAAGGTGCTCAATGACGCGATGATCGGCGAACTCGATACGCAGCGGGCGCTTGAGCGCCTCCTCGAAGTGGGGTTGATCGACGGACTAGCCGCGACCGATCGAGGTCGAGTTGCCTGTGAGCACTTTCTGACACCGACCGACGCCGCCTGGCTCACGAACGAAGTGCACGCCCAACGTGACCCGCTCGATGTCGCGGCTCGCTTCGAGGTTCGCACGATGGAGGAGTGAGCCCGGGGCGTAACGCTTTACCCCCGCATCGGCATAGCGCCAACCACGGGACCGTGGGGTAGCTTGGTATCCTTGCGGCCTTGGGTGCCGTTGACCTCGGTTCAAATCCGAGCGGTCCCATGGCATATTTATCCTTTTTCCAGGATTTGTCGACAGATGCCGGCGTTTCGCAATACAGGAAATCGGTCCGACGAATCCACCGAATGTGAAACGACTACGGCTCCGCAGCAACCGCAGATCCGCCCTGCCGTCTGATTGTTTCACCCGTATGGACTCCCCACGTCAGAACGATCCCGACAGCGAACCCGGACAGATGTGCGAGGACGTTCACCATCGTTCCATCAACGACGATGTCACTCGGGATACTCCCGTACACGACGACGAATACCGACGCTGCAGCGAGCAGTAGCACACTCGTAACTGGCTGTGTTCGCCGGAACGCCAACGCCAGGCTGTGCGGACTGAGGAAATAGCCGACCGGAATGACGGAGGCAAGTGAGATACCCGCGCCAATCGCGAGCAAACCGGCAACCACCGGCGTCAGCGCACCGACAGCAGCGGCGACGATCGCGAGGGAGACGAGCACGAGGAGCATCACCGTATGAATCCCCTCCAGGAGGCCCAACCTGGCACGCACATCGCTGCCGATACTCGCGAAGGCCATGCCGCCCAGCGCCGCGACCACGCCGGAAAAGCCCCGACCGTCGGCACCCTCGGCGACCAGGCCGAGGTCTCGATACAATACCTGATAATCCACCAGCGTCGTGACGACCGGCGTGACGAGGAGTATCAGTCCGACGATCAGCCAGAACTGGCGCCGGCGTCCCCAGAGTCGATAAAGCGCATAAAGCGGTGGGACGACGATGAGATATGGCGCCACGTTCGCGAGGAGGTGTTGCGTGGAGTCGTGCACGACCGCGGCAGTAAACGCCGTATATGACTCGGGATCGCCGTACTGAAACGCCAACGATGCTCGCTGGCTCGCGGAAAGCCCGAGATGGATTACGACAAGAACAGCAGGGATGAAGGCCAAGAGGAGCGCATCAACGAGGATATCCCGCGTGAGCTCTCCGTCAATGTGGCCCGCCTGAGACTCGGCCATTTCTCGGGTGGTCCCGCCGGGCATACAAAAACCTGCCCGGCTTCGTTCGACGCATCGAATCCAAAGACCGCGAGTGACTCTAACCGAGACCGTGGGCTCACCCGATACGACGATCAACGCCACCGAACGTGGTCGGGACGATCCGCCCCTCAAGCTCACGTTCAAACGTGTCGACCATTTCGATCGGACGATAGAGGATTCCCTCGGATCCCGGGGGTCTTAGCATCGGTGATCAACCCCTCACTGAATGTCGATGTCACGATATGTCATCGGTCGGTTTAGCCGCACCATGATCGCGTCGTCGAGGGGCGTTACGGCGTTGGAGCGCGTTCACATCGTCGGTACACGCGGGCAGTGAGTGGATGGTACACGTTCTCCGGAAGGCCCGCAAACCACGCGGCGTCATCAATCTGTTCGTCGGCTCCGCCCAACTCGTCCGCGATGGCCGTCGTCTCGGCCCGCGCCTCGAACGAGACCGTCGTGAAGCCAGCCGTCTCACCGGTATCTTCGTGCACCATCGTGTACTCCTCGACGGCGTGGGGACGGATCGGATCGACATCGATGCCCGTCTCCTCCGACAGTTCCCGGACGAGCGTTTCGGCGAGTGACTCGGTCGATTTGGCCGTGCCAGCCGGCGGTTTCCAGCCATCAGCCCATGGCTCGCGAACGAGAAGGATTCGTCCCTCCGCATCGAAGACAAACCCGACGACGACCCAGCCGACGGAGACGGCTTCCGAGGTAGCGTGTTCCGCGAACGTCGCGGGTGACAGCGTTTCCTCCGTTTCGGTCGAGATGAGGTCGTCGTACACCGATCGCGGATCGTGTTGCCCCATTCAATTGAAAATTCAACCTAGGGATCAGTGACTATTCCGTTTCCACGGCGAATCGCTGTTCAATCAAAACGAGGTGATCACCTCCACCCCGGTCGGTTCGTAATCTGACATCGCTGCCAGCCGATCGGACACCTCCTCGAGGGACAACTCCCGGCTTACGAGGGCACCCGGATCAATATCGCTCGTTCGAAGGAGGTCAAACAAGGCCTCATATCGGGTTGGGGGCATGCCACGGGCGCCAAGGAAGGTGATCTCCCATCGCGTCATCCAGTCGGTTGGTAGCGACACGGCCCCCCGCTCGGCGGTTGTCGTCAGACCGACTTGGAGGTGACGCCCCCGAGGTCGAAGCGATCGCACCGCATTAGTGCAGGTTTCCGCGATCCCGAGGGCGTCCATCGCGACATCGACACCGCCGTCGGTGGCTGCACGGACCAGGCGAACTGGGTCTTCAGTGTCCGGATCGATCGTAACGTCGGCGCCCAGCGCTTGGGCTCGGTCACGGGCAGCCGCCTTCGGATCCACCGCGAAGACGCGTGCCCCTATCGCAATGGCGAGTTGCACTGCCGAGAGCCCGACGCCACCGCATCCGTAGACGACAACCGACTCGCCGCCCTCGAGGTCTGCCCGATCGGCCAACGCGTGAAAAGCCGTCATGTATCGACAACCGAGGGCGGCCGCATCCCTCGGGGTCAACTCCGACGGAAGCTCTACGAGGTTGTACTCCGCCGCCGGAACGGCGACTTGCTCGGCGAATGCACCCGGAGCATCTGCCTCGAACCCGAGGGCCGTGCCGTTTTCACACACATTACCTTGGCCCGATCGACAGGCGTGACACGTGCCATCTCCCAGCGAAAAAGGCACAACCACGCGGTCCCCTGGCGAAAATCGCTCGACTTCGGCTCCGACCGCCCGAATGGTCCCGGCAGGTTCGTGCCCCAGCACGTGATCCAACGGGACCTGATCGTCGGCCCACTCGCCATGGCCCTGCCAGGCGTGCCAGTCGCTCCGGCAGAGGCCACAGGCGTCGACATCCACCACCGCACCATCTGGATCCGCCGTCGGATCCGGAACGGTCGTCACCTCGAGGGGCTCGCCATAGGCTCGCAGTACCGCCGCTTGCATGGGGTCCCCTCGGCAGGCAGCTCCCTTAGCCATCGGGGTGTCAGTCGTCGGCGGCGTGTCGGCAGCATGTCCGGGCGCCCCTTCCCGGCCACACCGTCGATACTTTGAATATCGGCGATAGCGTACCGTAGGCAGTCCCCATGACGGTCTCCCGCAGACAGTTCCTCCGCACGAGCAGCACCGCCGGTGCGATCGGTGCCCTGGCCGGCTGCATCGGCTTTGGCAGTTCCGACCCGGACGTGGCCGACATCAATCCCGGAGAAATTCTCAACCCGATCGAACTCGATATCCGACAACCCGGCCCGGACAATCTCGCGGTCGAAGGATCGATCCTCAACGGCTTCGGTGAAGAATATACGGCGGTTATTCAGATGACGATGTCCAACGATGGTGAGGAAGCAAGCGAAATTCACGGTGCCGCGGCGGGTGGCTTTGGCGATGAGGCTCTCGTTACGCGCCGGGCAGACGGCCCTGAACAACTCATCGCCTATCCGCGAGCCGTCAAAGACGAATATTCGGTCTATGACGACGAGAACCCGAGTCAACGGGTGGGCTTTCCCGAGGAACCGGACGATGGGTGTTGGCAACTCGACGGTCCGACCGTGTTCGACTGGCGTCAAGCCCCGGACGACATCAGATCCGAGGCGTTCACCCTCGAACCCGGCGACAGCCGGGATTGGTCCTACGAGCTCTATTTTGCCGACAATACGTACTTTCCCCGGGAGGGTACGGGTTCAGATTGGGAATGTCCCGCCCTTGGCACCTACGAGTATCGCACTCAACTCAGCGACAATGGGTTCGCGTTCTTTTGGGGTTTCGAGATCACGATTCAGTAGGACCGTCCATGTCGCGTCGAATGCGACTCTGTGATATTTCGATACCCGACAAGCACACCCCGATCACTGGTCAACTGAGCGTCCTCCCGCCCGATACGCTCAAACGCGAACGGGTACCTCGTCGTCCGACACCAGTACCGAGGCGACACCGCTTCCGAAGGCGTGCGCGATCGATCGGGCCCCGATGCTCACCCGCTCGGTGAGACCGCGTTCCGGCTCGAACGCTTCGACCGTTACCTCCTCAACCCCGATCCGGTCGGCCAATCGGTCTTCCATGTCGGCCCGGGGGCCACAGGTGTCGACGAGGCCCATCTCGTTCGCATCATCGCCGAGGTAAATCCGTGCCTCGGTCTCGCGGACGAACTCATCGGAAAGCTCGGTTCCGTCGGTCACCGTATCGACGAACTGCTCGTAGTAGCCATCGAGGAGGTTCTGGAAATACTCGACTTCGTCCTCCTCGAGATCGCGCCACACTGAGGGGGTGTCCTTGTACTCGCCCGCGACGAAGCGACGATACTCGAGACCGAGCATTTCGCGAAGATCCGTCCGACCGAGCTGGACGCCGTTGACACCGATCGAACCAACGATGGCGCCCCGTCGGGCGTGGATTTCGTCCGCTCCGCTGGCGATCCAGTAGCCACCACTGGCGGCCATATCCTCGGCGTACGCGATCGTCGGACCGTCGAATTCGGCTACTGCTCGCCGAATATCGTCGCTCGGGACGACCTGGCCACCGGGTGTGTTGAGCTTGACGATCAACCCTTCAGCGTTATCATCAGCATCGGCGCGTTCGATTTGATCGACGATCTCGTCGGCAGAAACCCCCTGTCCGCCCATTGGGAGCGGACCAGCGTCACCGCTTCTGGTAATGACATCGTCGACCTCAACCTCGGCGACGTTATACCCTGGAAAGAGATTCGCCGCCACCCGCGAACCGACAAGTCCGCCAGCGCCGACGATGGCGCCGACGAGGATGACCTGGAGCAAGCCGAGGTCGGTGTACTCGGGGACCCCCCACAGGAGACCCACCGCCACGGCTGCGGCGAGGACGAGGGCAATAAGCATCGTGACACTCCGTCCGATCGTGTCGAATCGTGACATGGTCTGTCGATCGCGTGGAGGCGGAAAAACGCTGTCGCCCTGGCAAAGGGCCGACCGATTAACGACCCCTCGCCGTGTAGGCTTCGTGCATGACCGATCCGGCGGGGACCGTATACCTCGCGGCCGCGAGCGTCGACGCCCTCGAGCGACTGTTCGCGACGGCCACCGACGTGGCGCGGACCCGCGGGTATCGTCTCCACGTCACCACCGTTGTCGAGGTGCCGCCGTCCGTCCCACTTTCGGAGGGTGAGGCCGTGCGCGGCGAAACACACGAGGCGACCCACGAGCGGGCTGAGGAACTGCTCGCGGCGTCCTCGGTACCCGGTGACGCTACAGTCCGGTACGCCCGCTCGATCGTCGCGGGCATCGTCGGTGGGGCGAACGAGGCCGATGCCGATATACTGCTGTTGGGATGGCGGGGGCGGCCGCCACGTCGCGACGTTGTCCTCGGGAGTTACGTCGACGCTGTTCTCCGGAACGCACCGTGTGACATCCTCGTCCAGCGCATCCAAGCGGCCCGACCCTCAGCGATCGAGACGGTCCTCGTCCCCGTGGCGGTCGGTCCCCACAACGCCCTCGCACGCGAGACCGCTTGCGACATCGCCGCGTCGCATGACGCAACGGTTCGCCTCCTGCATGTACTCGATCCCGACGCTGACGATGACGACCGCGAGGCTGCCGAAACCCTCCTCGAAGGAGCCGCCGAGGAGTGCACCAACGTACAGACGGAAACCCGACTGGTCACGGCCGAGCACGTCAGCGGAGCCATCACCGACCACACGGCGGATGTCGATCTCACCATCCTCGGCGCCACCGAAGAACCGATCCTCAAACGCAAACTGCTCGGTACCGTGGCCGATGGCGTCGCCAGACACGGCGATGGTACCGTCATGCTCGCCCAGGCCGACCCGACAAGCCGGATCGATCACGAACGCCTCATCTGACCGGTCTTGTCGGCACCCCTAAGTGGAGGGCCACGGTATGACGGGTACCGATGGCGACGGCCGACTTCACGGAGTTTTTTCGCCGCTATTACCGCGAGCGCATCCTAGAGTTGGCACGAGACTACCCGGAAGATGCGCGCTCGCTCATCGTCCAGTGGGACGACCTCTATCAGTACGATCCCGATCTCGCAGATGAGTTGCGCCATCATCCCGGCCGGGTCCTGGCCGACGCGCGTGAGGCGTTGCGAACGTTCGACGTCCCCGTCGATGTCCAACTCGAGGAGGCCGAGGTTCGATTGGCAGGCTATCCCCGGTCGATTCAAATCCGTGATTTACGCGCCGAACACGCCAACGAGTTGGTGTCCGTGCGTGGCATCGTCCGGAAAGCGACGCCGGTCAGGCCGAAAGTCGAGGTCGCCGTATTCGAATGCCTGACCTGTGGCGGCGAGATGGAAGTCGTCCAGCGCGGGCACGAACTCCGCGAACCGAATCGCTGCCATCATTGCGAGCGCAATACCCAACTCGAACGGATCGACGACCGCTCGACGTTTATCGATTCCCAGCGATTGCGCATTCAGGAAAGCCCGGAGGGTCTTAGAGGCGGAGAAACGCCGCAAAATCTCGATATCCATCTGGAGGGCGATCTCACGGGCGAGGTGAGCCCCGGCGATCGCGTCACGGCGACCGGCGTGTTACGCCTACGGGAGCAGGACTCAGGCGGGGCTACCTCCCAGGTGCTCGATGTCTACCTCGAGGGCAACCACGTCGAGCCCGAAGAAGAGGAATTCGAGGTGATGGAGATCGACGATGCCGACACCGAACGAATTCGTGAACTGTCCAGACAAGAGGGCATCTACGAACGGGTCGTCAACTCGATCGCTCCCTCGATCTACGGCTACGATAACGAAAAGCTCGCGATGGCGTTACAGTTGTTTTCGGGCGTGCGAAAGCCGCTCCCTGATGGCTCACGGGTTCGGGGGGATATCCACGTCCTTCTCGTCGGCGATCCTGGAACCGGGAAGTCGCAGCTGCTTCAGTACATTTCAAAGATCGCGCCTCGGTCGGTCTACACGTCCGGAAAGGGATCCTCGGCGGCGGGACTCACCGCCGCTGCCGTTCGCGATGACTTCGGCGATGGGTCGCAATGGTCCCTGGAAGCGGGGGCACTCGTCCTCGCCGATCAGGGCATTGCAGCGGTCGATGAACTCGATAAAATGCGCTCGGAGGATCGCTCGGCCATGCACGAGGCCCTCGAGCAACAATCCGTGAGTGTCAGCAAAGCTGGCATCAATGCGACCCTCCAGGCCCGCTGTGCACTGTTAGGTGCGGCCAACCCGAAGTACGGTCGATTCGATCAATTCGAGCCCATCCCCGAACAGATCGAGCTCGAACCGGCGCTCATCTCGCGATTCGATTTGATCTTCACCGTTGACGATATGCCGGATCCGGACCGCGACGAACGCATCGCGGAGCACATCCTCCAATCCAACTACGCGGGCGAGCTCAACACGCGCCAGCAAACGGCGGCGGCCGCCGACCTCCAAGGCGAGGTTGCGGCTGCGGCCGAGGAGGTTACCCCGGCGATCGAACCGGAGTTCCTTCGCAAGTACGTCGCCTACGCCACGCAACGATGTATTCCGACGATGACCGAGGAGGCCCGCGATGCGATCAAGGAGTTCTACCTCGATCTCCGTGCGGAAGGGGTCGGCGAGGACTCGCCCGTCCCGATGACCGCCCGCAAGCTCGAAGCGCTCGTTCGCCTAGCGGAAGCCAGCGCGCGCATTCGCCTCGCCGAGGAGGTCACGCGCACCGACGCCGAACGCGTCATCGACCTCGTGCGGGCCTCGATGGGCGACATCGGCTTCGATCCCGAATCCGGCCAGTACGACGTCGACATGATCGAAACCGGCACACCCAAGACACAACGCGATCGCATCCGCACGCTCAAGGACGTCCTTCAGGCGCTGGAGGATGACTTCGATGACGGCATTCCACTCGATCACATCATCGAGGAAGCCGAATCACACGGTATGGATCCCGACCGCGTCGAGCACGAACTGGAGAAAATGAAACAGACCGGCGAGATCTACGAGCCGAATCACGAGCACTTCAGGCTCGCATAAGCCGATCTCGAGGACACGTTGAGGTCCAGTGAACGATTACTCCTCGGGTTCGTCCTGTCGATAGCGCCGGAGCGCGGCAACGGCGCCGCCGGCGAGACCGGCGAACCCGGCGAGGAGACCGAAGCCCGGCGAGCCGTCGCTGCCACCGGAGGAAGTCGGTGTTGGCGTCGGTGTCGGGTCGTCAGGAGTCGGCGTCGGTGTGGGCTCTGGGGACGGCGTTGGCGTAGGCGTCGGATCGCCGCCGCTGACCTCGACTGAGCCGCTGTCGAGTTCGGTGCCGTCACCGCTCGCACTCCATTGGAGTGTTTCGCCGCCCAGACCGTCTGTTTGGAACGTAAAGGTGGCTTCAGCGGTTGCCCCGGCATCGACCTCAAGTATCGATGAATCGGTCTGTGAACCGACCGTAGCCCCAACTTCAGTTTCGCCAGCGGTGTTGCCATCGTTCGTCGCCGAGACGACGATTTCGATGGGTTGACCCACCTCTACTGTCGCCGGGGGCCCCTCAACGGTGTAGGTGAAGGCTGCAGGCGCTTCGACCGAAACAGTGCCGCTTTCGAGTTCGTCTCCGTCGGCGGTGATCGACCATGAAACCGACTCCCCGCCGAGATCGCTGGTTTCGAATGAAAACTGGACGGTTTCGCTATCCTCGCTGGCGACGGAGACAACGGTGCTATCACTTGCGTCCCCGAAATTCGCACCAACCTCGACCTCACCCGATGCGGTGCCAGTATTCGACACTTCGACACTGAACTGGACGGGTTCACCAGCAGTGACGGTTTCGCCAGGAGACGTTACCGAGTAACTCAACTCCGGCGCTCCCGAAGCGACCACGAGATCGCCTTGCATCGAGCTTTCGTGATTGGCACAGTAATATCGGCCATCATCGAGAACCGGACCGGCTTCGAATTCGACGACCTGCTCCGCTCCTTCCTCACTCATAAAGTCCGATTCCACTTGGGGCGAGTTGTGGAAATCCTCAATGACGACATTGTGAGATTGCCCATCACCGTTCTCCCAGATGATCCGATATGGAGCGTTCTCCACCGCCATTTCTAAGGTCGGATTCGTCACGCCGGCGATGGATTCTGGCTCGACGCCTTCCCAGCCACTCGTCTGTCCGATCAACCGAAAGGTTTCCTCGAACTCCTCTTGCGCCTGTACGGTCCCGCCACCCGGAAGACGGGAGAGGGCACTCACGGCGGTCGCACCACCGAGGAGGGACCATAAAAACTGTCGTCGCGATTCTTCGAACACTACCATTGACAAGATACGGATATGCGTGAGGGAGGTTTAAGGACTTCTTTCGAAGGTACTTATCCGAGAAAATCAGCGGTCCACAACCGACAGCAACGAAAAGGAATACCGAGTCTACTCTGCGTCGTCGTCCGAGTCGTCGTCCATGCGGCCCTTCGCGATCGCTCCGCCAGCTGCACCACCGGCAGCCAAGGCGACGAGGATACCGAATCCGGGAATACCATCGTCGCCGCTTTGGAGCTCCTCGATTTGATCGGCGAGATCCGCATTCTCGTCTTCGACATCACTCAGCTGGGTCTGCAGGTCATCGAGCTGGCTTTGGAGATCCGCGTTGTTGCCTTCCAACTCGTCGAGACGACTCTCCATGGCGGTGTTGTTGGATTCAAGCGCGTCGAGTTGTTCTTGGAGATCCATGTTCTCCTCCTCGAGCGCGGTGATGAGTTCCGCCATATCGGCGTTCTCGTCTTCGAGATCGCTCAGCCGGCTCTGAAGATCGTCGTTTTCCACACCCAAGTCCTCGAGTTGTTGTTGGAGATCTTGGATGAGTTCATACGTTATCGCATCGACCTGGATCCGGGCGTCACCCATCACGACTTCGGGCATTTCGGTCTCAATCTCCGGTTCGTTACCGGGATACCACATGTCCTCCTCTCCGAGCGATGAGACGAATTCGAACTCACCGGAATCGTTCGTATCTTGGTGCACCCATACCTGGAAGAGGCGGTTGTCCTCGTGGTTCAACGGATTATCGCTCAGATCCCACGTGAGATTCTCGTGTGTCCCTTCCTCAAGATATCCTGTCGTCGCCACAAACTGCGCATCTAATACCTCACTGAGGGACGGCATTCCCTCACCCTCGACAGGCCAATATGCAGGGTGATCATGCGCATGCACGGGATTCACCAGTGAGAGGAACCCGCCATTGGGGAGCGTCGCTGATTCGATTTCGATCGATTGCCCATCTGTGACCTGACGGGGGATGACAACCTGTGCCTCGCTATCCTCCTGTGCGGCGGCTGGCATCGAAGCGGCCCCGCCGATCGCGCCCATGGTGGCGCCAGCCGCGGTCAACTTGATGACCGTCCGGCGCAGGACCTTGGGCGATGCGTCGTTGGATTGTTGTTGTGCCATTGTAATCACCTCTAATTGGTTGCTACGGAGAAGACGGTCGTCGTCCCGCTTGCATCGGAAATCGACACGTACGCTTTTCCTTCTGCCGGGTCTTCCCAGGCGATCGGTGAGCCGGACGGGGCACCATTGAGATCGTGCTCGAAGAGCCGCTCACCGGTTTCGATATCGTACGCCACGAAGGTCTGGCCATCAGCTCCGGAAAAGGCGACGCCGCCGGCTGTCGTCATGCTCCCGCCGGATGGGGCGTTACTGAACCAATCCTGCCATTTCACCTCGCCGGTCACCGGATCGACAGCAGCGACGTTCCCGCCGGAGCCATTGTACTCCTCGACGTCATCCTGATTTCCAGTTTGGGTTTGCATCCCGAAGTAGAACGACGCGGTGCTGTACTCGGCTTCATTCCAGGCAAACCGAGCGGGGACATTGTTCCCCCGGACGACCATCGTCTGCGTGTTGGGATCATACGAGCTGGGCTGTGGGTTCGTCCCACCGGTCCATTGCGGCATGAACCATTCGGAGCGCTCGAGATCGCCTTTTGCGGGCAACGTGTAGGTGTTGTGATGCTGTACGTATCCCTCGCTGCGCTCGTGGAGCTCGCCGGTCTCGGCATCAACCGTGAACACCCAACCGACCTTGGGTGCCCACGACACGAGGCGGCGTTCCTCACCATTGACTTCAGCAGTGTACGTCAACGCTGGGCTGGGCGAGTCGTAGTCCCACCAGTCGTTGGGAACGTCTTGGTAGTGCCAGTTGTACTCCCCGGTTTCCGTGTCGACGGCGACCTTCCCACACGTGTAGGGGTTGAATCCCGGTCGAACAGTTCCGTACCAGGGACCACCGTTCGCTGATGGGATGATCACTTGATCGTTCTCGACATCGATACACGAGGCAGCCCAGGCCGTGCCGCCACCGTGTTTCCAGGAATCGCCGACCCATTCGACCTCGGGACACATGTTGACGCGCCATTGTGGGACGCCATCGAGATCGATACCGTCATAGAAGCCTTTGACACCGTACTCCCCACCGAAACTGCCCTTCAGGATACGGCCGTCGTAGACCATCGGCGGGTGGTTGGAGGTCGTCCCGGAGAACCGCCCCCAGACGAGCTCTTCGTGCATGAGGTTCTCGGCCGGTTCGTCACGATACGCCGCTGCCCCGTTGTAATACCAGATCGTCTCACCGGTGTACCGATCGAGAGCGATCACACCAAGGTCAAGGGTACTTCGGAGCACCATGTCGCCGTACAGCCCGACTCCGCGTTCCGCCGGTGGCGAAAAGCCGATTCCTGCATTGGATTCGTACGTGTGGTGCCAGATGAGGTCTCCGGTCCGCGCGTTGTACGCGAGGAGTTGCCCTGGCGCGTCGGAATCGTACAGGATCGGTGGATCGCCGCCAACGAGGCTGTGAGAGCCCTGTTGATTGCCACCAGCATCCTCATTCGTGTACGACCACTCGACTGAGAGGTCGGCAACGGAATCAGTGTTCAGTTCATCACCTGGGTAGTGTCTGATATTCGAATATGATCCGCCATACAACAGCCAATCTTCGGTCGAGTCACCAGTTTGTTGGAGATCAGCGTCCGTGATCTCCCGCTCGGGGATAACGTCGGTACTGACATCAATCCCCGACTCAATGACGTTCTCGCCGGGCATCTCGTCGTAGTCGCTATTGAGGAGGACATCGATGTCCTCCAGGTGGTCCATCGGATTTTCTTGGAGTGGATGCATGAGTTTAGTCCTCCGTGGAAGTGTTCTGCAATGGTGCGCGGTCGTCGTCCCTGATGCGAATGAGATCCTCGATGAGGAACTCCTGCCCGATGATCATGATGGCGCTACTGGCCATCAACTGGGCAGCAAACCGCTCATCAGAAATCGACCCCTCGGCCGCACGGCGGGCGGCGTCAGTAAAGAGATAAGCGCCAACGAGCATCGATTTGATGTCCCAGACGCCTTTGTCGATCATCTCGTCGGTGATCAACACCTTACGCTGGTAGAGCCACCAATCGAGCCCGTCAATCCACAACAACGAGCCCTCCATTGCTCGTTGCTGCAGTGGTGCAATGTGGTCCTCTTCGATCGCTTCGTCGTACTCGTCCGGTGCTTCGGCCGTCGGATATGACTCGCGGCGATCCCACCACGCCAACTGCTCGCTCGAGTTGACGATGTTGGTGAGTAATGCCAACTGTTCGTCCTCGGCCAAGCCAAGTTCATCAAGCGTCTCAACGACGCTCCCATCGAAAAGGAGTTCTTCGGTGGTAAGCTCAATGAACTCGGAGGAAAATTGCGGAAGGTGTCGCTCGGTGCTTTCGAAGAACCCGATGTCGGAGAGATGTTCTAAGACAGCCCACGCAGGATCCGTTAGATCCTGATAGGGGGTTGTCCCCTCCTCAGGGATGCCGATATCCCGGAGCGCTGGCACCTCGCCGATAGACGCCTCAAGGTCCTCAAGTGCGTCCGCCAGAAGTGCCTCGTCGAGTGAACCAGTGAGGTCACCTTGGATCCGTTTGCCAAAGGTGTCCAACTCGGACGACGGTCGCTGAGTGACCGCCGATTGGACGGCATCGATCGTCACCGGATGGGCCGGATCTGTCGTGTCAAGCCCAAGGGCCTGTCTGAACCGACGAAGGTTGTCGTCGGTAACGGCCCCATAACTGTAGGTCTCGTGTGGATTTGTTCCGTATGCCATTGTGCAACATTGGACTTCACGGGGGTCAGCGTAATAAATGTGCCTTATTTAAACCCTACTAATTGTTCATTAAAGTATCATCACGAGAAAACATGGCTGAAGTACAGGAGGCATGAAGGTGAAGAAAATCTATTGAAACAAATTGATACCACTTATATCGATCGTCAATCGTCAATATCAACGGCGTATTCGATCCAGTATTGCTCCCGCTCGATGTCGTAATAAATCGTCCCAATGAACGTACCGGGTTCGTACTCAGTTGGATCGATCTCCGCTTCAACCTCTTGCCACGCAGGATGGTATAGGCTCGCGCTAGAGAGCATCTGCTCGTTAGACGTCGGTGTTGGCGGATCAGAGTCGGAGCCTGCTGTTAACTCGTGGTCCTCCGTTACGACCACCGTCTCAAATCCCGATAGTTGTTCCTCTGACACGCTTTCGAACTTACAAATGTATCATCTTGAGCATTGCCTTCCCGAAAACGCTGTTCGACGGACCACTTTAGAAACACTAGCGCCGAGCATCTGAACACGGTGACACTACCCGAGTATCTCTCCTTCCACGCATTCAGTAATTTCTGCGGGCAAACCAACTGATCACGCAGGAATCTTTCGGCAGAATAGTATGTATGTATCTGAGTGCGATACCTCGTTGTTCGGCTCCCGTGACCGTGACTCTCTGGCCGGATGTCACTACCCTTCCCCACCGACTGTTTCGCGCAACACCTTTGACGCACCTCCTCCGAGGTCGATGACAGGATGGAATACGGGCTGGTTCTCGCGTGGACCCTTGCCATTGTGGTCCTTGCTGTCTTGGGGGCCCCGCTCGCTCGAGCGGTGTTTGCACGGTTTCCAACGGATGGTGGGGGTCTGAGTGTTCACCTCGCGTTGCTCGGAATCGGATTGACCAGCTTTTGGATCGGCCACCTCTCATATGGCCTCACGGCACTTGTCGCTGCGTTTGTCCTGCTCGGTGTCATCAGTGGGGCTTTGTACAACTCAGGATACCGCCCCGACTGGCGCTCCGTAGCTGAGGGAACGCTCGCCGTGATTCTCGGCTTTTACGGCGCCCTCGTCTTTCGGGCAACCAGCCCATCGTTGACACCCCTTGGAGGCGAACAGTTCCTCCATTACGGACTGTTGAATGCGGTCGATCGAGCCAGTACGCTCCCGCCGGAGGACATGTGGTTCGCCGGCGAAGGTGTCAACTACTACTACGGCGGCCACGTGCTGGTTGACCAGCTGTCGACCCTGACCGGGACCGCTCCCCGGTTCGCGTACAACCTCGGGTTGGCGCTCTTTTTCGGCCTCGCGGCAGGAGCCGCCTACGAACTCGTCGGTGCTATGGCGGCCCATCGTGGGCGGTCCCGCCGGGCTGGGGGAGCGCTCGGCGCAGGTCTGTTGCTCCTCGGCGGGACACTCGCCACCCCGATCAGACTCATTATCGGGCTCTTGCCGACCGACATCGCCGTCGAGTACGGGGCCTTTGCGTTCGAAGCGATTCGCTCAACCGATCCGATCGCGCAGGTGATCGCTGACCAGGGATCCTTCGACACGTGGTTCTGGTGGGAAGCCCGGTACGTCGTGGACGGGACCCTTCAGGAGGTGCCGCTGTACTCCCTCGTCAAGGCCGACCTCCACGGCCACGTGACCACGATTCCGTTCATGGTCGCGATCGCCGCGGTCGGGTACGCCTACTACCGGACCCCGACCGAGCAACGGTGGCGCCGCCGCGGCTTGGCGCTTGGCGTCCTCCCCGCGATAGCCGGGCTTGTCGGTTGGATGAACACCTGGTCGCTGCCCGGCGCGGCCGGTATCGCGTGGCTCGCCGTAACGTTCGCGCCTGCACATCCGCTGACGTTGCTTCCCCGGTCGTTCGACAGCCGCTGGGAGCCGATTCGGGACACCCACCGGCTTGGACGGGAGCTCGTGAGAACCGGTTCCGGCGCAGCGGTCGGAGCGATCGTCGGGCTCCTCGGCGCGACGTGGGTCGCCCCCTTCGTCTTGTTTCAATTGCCGACCAACGGCGGAATCGGCTTCTTTCCCAGTCGAAGCCCGCTAGGCCAGCAACTGCTCGTCTGGGGTGGCTTTTTCGCCATCTTCGCCCTCATCATCGGCCTGAGAGTGTGGCAGGAATCCGATCCGACCGAGCGACCGCGCCGTCCGCTTTTCGTGCTCGGTGGGAGTGGGCTCGTGATCATTGGGCTTTCCGTCCTCGGGTTCGGTTCGGTGGCGGTCGGCGGTGGGATTCTCGCGCTGGCGTGGTATCTGCTCAGACGCAATGTGACCGCCCTCGGCTACGCCGGTGTCTTGCTCGTTGGTGGCGTCGGCCTCGTCCTCGCAATGGAGGTAGTCTATGCTGAGGTATGGCCGCCGGACCTCGATCGGTGGAACACCACCTACAAGGTCTCGATGCAGGCCTTCGTCCTCTGTGCGTTGGCCGCTGCGGCAATCTTCACGGATCTCATCGGCGAGGGACTCACGCGCCTCCGGCGAACCGGTCGGATCCGTCAGGCCGGAATCGTCATCGTCTGCGTGGTGTTGCTCCTCGCAATGGCCGTGTTTCCCGTGATGATCCTCTCCCACGAGTTCGGCGACTACGTTACCGGAGACGCCGATGTTGACCCGACGCTCGACGGCCTCGAACTTCAAGAGACGTTCTACCAGGATCGCCTCGCGGCCATCCAGTGGCTGAACGATCGAGACGGGACGCCGACGATCCTCGAAGCGCCCGGCGAAGGTCCCTATCAGTGGCGTAACGTCGGAAGTACCTTTACCGGCCTCCCCACGGTCGCGGGCTGGAGCCACGAGCAGGGCTATCGCGGTGTCGACGTGTATCAATCGCGCGTCGAGGACGCCGATGCAATGTACACGGGCGATCGAGAGCGCGCGCTCGCGCTGCTCTCCAAGTACACGGTCGAGTACATCTGGGTCGGGCCGGTCGAGCAGGAACGCTACGGAACGTCGTTGCGTGACTTCGCGGCAATCGACGGCATTTCGGTGGCGTATGATGCGGGCGGATACACGATTTATGCCGTGACAGACGCCATGCCGGCGTCCTCAGGCTGAAAACGCAGCGCTCGGCCTGCGGAGCCGATACCACTTTTTGTCCCTCGCGCGAACGACGGTCCCATGCCCGATGCACCGACGACGGCGTCACATGACGTCGGCGAGGTGAGCGAGCGCTGGCGCGAGGAGTATCAGGGGGCGAACACTGGTACCGACCTCGAGTGTCGCGGCTGGCGACAGGAAGCCGCCTTGCGCCTTTTGAATAACAACCTCGATCCGGAGGTGGGCGAGGATCCGGAAAACCTCATCGTCTACGGGGGAAGCGGTCGGGCCGCGCGAAGCTGGGCGGCCTACGATGCGATCGTCGACGCCTTGCGCGAGTTACGCGACGACGAGACGCTGCTCGTCCAAAGCGGCAAGCCCGTGGGTGTTTTCGAGACCCACGAACGCGCACCGCGCGTCTTAATCGCCAACTCGAACCTGGTCGGCAAGTGGGACACCTGGGAGCACTTCCACGAACTCGAGGCGAAGGGGTTGATCATGTACGGCCAGATGACCGCCGGCTCGTGGGCGTACATCGGCACCCAGGGCATCATCCAGGGCACCTACGAAACGCTCGCGGCCTGTGCGCGAGAGGAGTTCGAAGGGGACCTCGCGGGCCGACTCGTCGCGACGGGCGGCCTGGGCGGCATGGGAGGTGCCCAGCCCCTTGCGGTGACGATGAATCATGGAGTGTGTCTCGCCGCCGAGGTCGACGAAACGCGGATCGACCGCCGCATCGAGACCGGCTATTGCGACGCGAAGGCGGCCGACCTCGAGGAGGCCATCGCACTCATCGAACCCGCCCTCGAAACCGGTGAACCCCTCGGCGTTGGCGTCCACATGAACGCCGCCGACATGCTCGAGGGATTGCTCGATCGCGGACTGATTCCCGATATTGTCACCGACCAAACGAGCGCGCACGACGCCCTCGATTACTATCCGAGTGGCTACACCGTGGCGGAGGCCGACCGGTTGCGCGAACAGGATTCCGAGGCGTATCGAGCTGCGAGTCTCGAGACGATGGAGCGTCACGTCGAGGTCATCCTCGCCTTGCAGGACCGCGGCGCGGTGGCTTTCGAGTACGGCAATAACATCCGTGGCCAAGTGCGTGAACACCGCGCTCGGACGGACGCCTTCGACTATCCGGGGTTCGTCCCTGCCTATATCCGCCCGCGCTTTTGCGAAGGGAAGGGGCCGTTTCGATGGCTCGCCCTCTCTGGCGATCCCGCCGACATTCACACCACTGATACCGTCGTCAAGGAGCTCTTTCCCGAGAAAGATCATCTCCATCGCTGGATCGACCTCGCGCAGGATCGCGTGGCCTTCCAAGGACTGCCGAGTCGGGTCTGTTGGTTGGGCTTTGACGCCGACGTCGGCGGGCGCGTCTCCGAGGCCGACCGCGAGGAGTTGTCCGAGCGGGCACAGTTTGCCCTCGCAATCAATGATCGCGTACGAAATGGCGGGATTACTGCCCCGATCGTCGTCACCCGCGACCACCTCGATGCCGGCTCCGTGGCGAGTCCGAACCGCGAAACCGAAGCAATGCGTGATGGATCGGATGCGATCGCGGACTGGCCGATCCTCAACGCCTTGCTCAACTGCGCTGCCGGCGCCGACATCGTCAGCGTGCACGATGGGGGTGGCGTCGGCATCGGCAACGCGATCCACGCCAACAACCACGTCGTCCTCGACGGGAGCGATCTCGCCGCCGAGAAGGCCAAGCGTGTGTTCACGACCGATCCGGGGACGGGCGTGCTTCGTCACGCGGATGCCGGCTACGATCGCGCGCTGGAAGAAGCCGCGGCAAGCGGCCTCAAACGCCCGACAGGAGGCGAGGAATGAGCTTTCGCGATCCGCCCACCTGGTCGGGGGCATCCTCGGACCCGAACGACGAACAACTCGGGGACACGATTCGCCCCCTCGACCTCGAGACGGTCGGTGACGTGTCAGCGGCCCTCGTGGGCGAGCCGTACGATGGCGCCGTTATCGGTCGACCGGGTGCTCGCGAGGGGCCCGCCGCGATTCGTGACGCCCTTGCTGGCGTGTACACCGAACATTTTCGCCATGGGCGGCTCCCGACCATCGGCGACCTCGGTGATGTCGTCCTCCCCACTGGTGCCTCGGTAGACACCGTCCAGGCGCGTCTCGCGGAGATCACCGCCGAGGTCCACAAACGCGAGACTACCCCGATCTTTCTCGGTGGCGACAATTCGGTAACCGTCCCGAACGTTGCCCCGATAACGGAGCGGGGTCGGACGGGCGTGGTTAGCATCGACGCCCACCTCGACTGTCGCGAAGTCCGCGATCAACCCACCTCCGGGACGCCGTATCGCCAACTGCTGACCGACGGGCTTGATGATCTCGTCGTCTTCGGCGCCCGCGATTTCGCGACGAGTCCTTCGTATGTCAGTTTCGCGAGGGACCACGGCGCCACGATCGTCCCGGCCCGCGAGGTTGCCACGGATCGAAACGCCGCCATCGAGACCGTTTTGGAGGCGATCGATCCGGTCGAGACGCTGTATGTCAGTCTTGATCTCGATGTCATCGCTGCCCCGTACGCCCCCGCGGTGTCGGCCCCGTCGCCCGCTGGCATTACCCCACAAGCGGTATTTACCTGTCTGGCCCATCTTTGTGCTGATTCTCGCCTTGCAGGCGTCGAAGTCGTCGAGTGTGCTCCACCATTGGCGTCGAACGATCGGACGGCAACGCTGGCCGCCACAGCGATCGCCCACGCCCTGTCGGAGGTGAGCGCCAGTGGCTGAGACCCTCGTCCATAACGCAGGTGAACTCGTTCTTGGCCCGGGGACGGACGGACCGTTGGAAATCGTCTCCTCGGGGGCCGTCGCCATCGAGGATGGGACCGTCACCGATGCTGGACCAGCCGAAACCATCCTCGATGCGTACCCGCCTTCGGCCGTCGAGACCACCATCGACGCCGATGGCGGCGTCATTTGCCCCGGATTCGTCGATGCCCACACCCATGCTGTCATCGCCGGTGACCGCTCCGATGAGTTCGCCCAGCGACTCCAGGGGCGGGACTATCAGGATATCCTCGCGGATGGTGGCGGTATCCACCGCACCGTTCGTGCGGTTCGCAACGCATCCCGAGCGGAGTTGCGTGACCGGCTCCTCGCAGTGTTGGATACGATGCTCGCCCACGGGGCGACGACCGTCGAGGTCAAATCCGGCTACGGCCTCGGCGTCGAACCCGAACGACGGATGCTCGATGCCATGACGGAAGCGGACGATCGACATCCGATCGACGTGATTCCGACCTTTCTCGGTGCCCACGCTGTTCCACCCGAAACGACCCACGAGGCCTACGTCGAGGAGGTCATCACCGAGCAATTGCCCGCCGTCGCTGACCGTGCCGAGTTCTGCGACGTCTTTTGTGATGAAGGGGCATTCACCGTCGAGGAGGCCGAGCGGATCCTGACCGCTGGACGCGAGGTCGGTCTCGCACCGAAACTTCACGCCGAAGAGTTCGCCCACACCGGTGCGGCCCAACTGGCCGCCGACCTCGAAGCCACAAGTGCCGATCATCTGCTCAAAGCCACCCCCGCCGATGCGAGGGCCCTCGCGGATGCCGGCGTTGTCCCGACGCTGTTGCCCGGGACAGCGTTCACCCTCGGAACCGACTACGCGGATGCCCATCAATTCCAGGCTGTCGGGGCACCACCCGCACTCGCGAGTGATTTCAACCCGAACTGCTATTGTCCGTCGATGACCGCCACCGTCCAGTTCGCGAGTCACGGGATGGGCCAGGCGCCCGCGGCTGCATTGCGCGCCGCGACATCGAGGGCCGCGGCGGCCGTGGACCGAGCCGATCGCGGCCGCCTCAGGGCTGGGGCACCAGCCGATCTCGTCATCGCGGACGTCCCCAATCACACGCACCTAGCCTATCGGTTCGGGACGAATCCAATCGAGACCGTCGTCAAGGGAGGTGAACGGGTATATGGCTGAACCCGTTCGCGTGGACGGCTCGTCGATGACGCCGGCCGAGGTGGCCGCCGTCGCCAGGGACTCGAGACGCGTCGAACTCGATTCCAGCGCCCACGCGGCCGTCGAAACCGGGCGCGAGCGAGTCGAGACCGTCCTCGAATCGGGTGAGGCCGTCTATGGCGTGACGACTGGCTTCGGGCATCTCGTCGACACCCGCATCGACCCCGGCGATCTGGAAGCGCTGCAACGAAACCTGCTACGAAGTCACGCCGCTGGCGTTGGTGAATCGTTGGATGTCGAGGTGGTCCGGGCGATGATGCTCACGCGGGCGAACGCGCTCGCGAAGGGCTTTTCCGGGGTGCGCCCACTCGTCATCGATCGGCTCCTCACCTTGCTGAACGAGGAGGTGCATCCCGTCGTGCCCGCGAGGGGCAGCCTCGGAGCGAGTGGTGATTTGGCCCCACTCGCCCAGTTGGCCCTCGTACTGATCGGCGAAGGCGAGGCGATCGTAGAGGGCGAACGGGTCGATGGAGCGAGGGCACTCGAGGTCGCCGGTTGTGCGCCGCTGACCCTCGCACCGAAGGAGGGCCTAGCGTTGATTAATGGAACCCAGTTGACCCTCGCGATCGCGGCATTGCTCGTGGTCGACGCCCGTCGCGTGCTCGACGCAGCCGATGTCGCCGGCGCGCTCTCGACCGAGGTGACGATGGGGACGACCGCCAGCGCGGATCCCGCCCTCGCGGCCGTTCGCGGCCATCCCGGCCATGCCGGCGTCGCCCAAAACCTCCGTCGCGTGACAGCCGACTCGGAGGTCCTCGGCAGCCACGCTGACTGCGAGCGGGTGCAAGACGCCTACGCGATTCGATGCATCCCGCAGGTTCACGGCGCCGTCAGCGAGACCTACGATCACCTCACCACGACCGTTTCCCGGGAACTCAACGCCGCGACCGATAACCCCCTGGTCTTCGAGCGATCGGCCGTCGATGATCGGGCGCCAGGCGCCGGCGATGCAGCCGTTCTTTCGGGCGGGAATTTCCACGGGGAACCACTTGCGCTCCCACTCGAATCCCTCCAGGGGGGCCTCGTCGAGCTGGCCACGATGAGCGAGCGTCGGATAGATCGACTTCTCAACCCCGAACTGCAGGAAGCACATCTCCCGCCGTTTCTCGCTCGGGACGCCGGCCTCGAATCGGGGTACATGATGGCGCAATATACGAGCGCGGCCCTCGGGACCGCGGCCCGTGCGCTCGATCGGCCGTCGCAGTCGAACGTGCCGGTCAGCGGTAACCAAGAGGATCACGTCAGCATGAGTGGCGAAAGCGCACTGCGAGCCCGTGAAACGCTGCAGTACGTTCGACGAGCGATCGCGGCCGAGGTGCTGTGTGCAGTCGAAGCGTCCAGATACGTCGATGAGGAACTCGGCGTCGGAACGGCCGCGGCGGCGGGGACCGTCCGGTCGGTTCTCGAACCACTCGACGGGGATCGACCCGTCGGCGCGGACATCGAGACCGTCGCCGAGGTGATCGCCTCCGGGTCGCTCACGAGGGCAGTCGAGGATGCCATCGGGGAGGAGCTCACCCGAACCGCCCAACCCCCCGCTCCAGACACGTTCAGGTAACCGCAACGGAGTCGCGACCGGAGACGAGAGCGGCAACGAGCACTGGAACGTCTCAGTATCGACTGAGGGCTGTGAGATACCAACGCGTATATGCCTCCCGACGCCGCCAACGGGACATGGATCCGCGGGTCCATACGCACGCCGAAATCCTCGTCGATTGGAGTGCGCGCATTGAGCCGGGGGACGACGTTGTCGTTCGTGTTGCTGACGGGGCCGAACCGCTCGCCGAGGCCGTTGCAGCCGAACTCGCAAAGCGGGAGGCGAATCCGGTGTGGATGTTCGGATCTGGCGATATACAAAGAGCCTACCTTCGCCAGTATCCCGAGGCGGACTTTGCGGAAGACCCAGCGCACGAACTGGCGCTGTTCGAACACGCCGACGCGTACCTCCGTCTCGGCGGCGGAACGAACACCGCCGCGACCGCCGATGTCCCCGGCGACGTCCGGTCGGCAGCCCGGACGGCAAAGGCCGGGATCCGAGAGGCACGGTATGAGACGAAGTGGGTATCGACGGTCCATCCGACACCGGCCCTCGCCCAACAGGCCTCGATGGCAACTGCCGAGTATCGCGATTTCGTCTACGGCGCGATCGATCGCGATTGGGCCGAGCTGGCCGAGGAGATGGCTCAACTGAAAGCAGCCCTCGATGCGAGGGATCGAGTTCGGATCGAGACGCCGAACACGGACATTTCGATGCGTATCGACGGGCGAACGGCCGTCAACAGCGCAGCCTCGGTGGCCTATGATTCGCACAACCTGCCAAGTGGCGAAGTCTTCACGGCACCCTACGGGACCACCGGCACGGTGACCTTCGACGTACCGATGACCATCCGAGGCAAGCCGGTTCGCGATGTTACCCTCGAATTCGAGGATGGAGAGGTGGTCGACTACGATGCCGACACCGGGCGGGACGTGATCGGAGAGGTCCTCGCGACCGACCCAGGGGCGAACCGCCTCGGCGAGTTAGGCATCGGTATGAATCGCGAAATCGATCGCTTCACCGACAACATTCTCTTCGACGAGAAGATGGGCGACACCTTCCATCTCGCACTCGGGCGGGCTTACGACGCCTGCCTTCCGGCTGGAGAGACCGGAAACGAAAGCGCCGTGCACGTCGACATGATCGCTGACGTGAGTTCTGAGGCAACGATGACGATTGACGGCGAGGTTATCCAACGCGATGGGTGGTTCCGCTGGGAACCGGAGTTCGAGTCGTAACGGACCAAAGGCTGTTCAAAGTTGTGTGAGCCCGAAAACGGGCAGTAGAGGGGAGTAAGCCCCCTTCTGTTCCGGCTGGCATTCGGCTGAGCGGTCACCCCTCGAATCCCGGACTACCGTCGTCGGGGTACCCTTGCACCGGTGAGGGTGGCACGTTCCAGCGATTCACACGCGTCGGCCCTCGGTGGGTTAACGCCCGGGCGCTTGATCGGGCGATCCCTTCATCGCGCCCGGTCCGCACACCTCATCGGTCGGCGTGTGGCGTGTCGTTTCTGCTCCCTTGCCGGCGGTCATCCGCCCCGGGGCTTGCCCCCGGTCACCCGTCCGGGCGGTGGGGGGACTTTCCTCATGTCCGTCACGCGGACACGGGAGCCAGCCTCCCTCTACCAACGAAAACTACACCCGGTATCCGAATAAGGCGTTCGGTGCCCGACGTTATTCGTGATTCCAGGGATCGAAGGCGACACGATCACGATCGGCAAGCGTCCACTTCCGTGCCTCCTCGAAGTCGAAATCTGCGACAATTTCGCCATCACGGACGACCGGTTCGAGGAGTGAATCGGCGCCACTCGGTGCGGGTTCGTCCGCTCGGCGGACGACGTGGTCACCCTCCGGCGTGCGATACACGGCCTTCTTACCGGCGAGCTTGCCTCGTTTGACCCGCGCCTCGCCCTCGACCTCGACGATGTCCAGAGCGAAGTCGACCGGATCGGCGTTCGTGATAAAACTCCCGACCCCGAAGCCATCCGCGTTCTCCTCGAGGCGGTCGAGTAACTCGAGGTCGATCCCGCCGCTGAGGAAGATATCTACGTCGTCGTACCCGCGCGTGTCGAGTTCCCATCGCACCTCTCTGACGATGTGGCTGTAATCGCCTCGACGGGAGCCGGTCGTATCGAGTCGAACGCCATCGAGTGCATCGCCCAACGCTCGAGCGGCTTTGAGCGATTCGTCGCGCTCGTCGGTGAACGTATCACACAAGGCGATGCGAGGCACGCTCTGGTCCACCGCCTCGTCGAAGGCGACCCAGGCCGAGGTGATGTCCTCCTGGCCGAACACCAGCATCAAGGCATGGGGCATCGTGCCACTCGCCGTCCCGCCCACCAACGGCTCCGCGGCGACGTTCGAGAAGCCATCGAAGCCGGCGAGCATGGCGGCCCGTTCGACGACAGCCGCAAGACTCGGGTGGACGTGTCGCGACCCGAAGCTATACAGTGGCGTCTCCGGCGCGACCGTGCGGGCGGCGAGGGCCCGGGTGGCAAACCCGGTCGGATGTGACAGCAGTCCCAAGAGTGCTGTTTCGTAGCGAGCGAAGGCACGATATGGACCCTGAATTTGCACGACCGGGCCGCCATCAAACAACGTTCCCTCCGGGAGGGCGTCGACATCGACGGGAAGACCCTCGAACAATTGGGCAACCGTCGGCACCCCGGCGAGCACTTCGAAGGTGCCATCCCCGAACTGGTCCGCGGTGACCTCCGCCACGACCTCGGGGTTGCGCCCCGCCGCCGCCAACGTCTCCTCGGTGCGTTCGAAATACGCATCCGTCACCACCCCCTCGTCGATCGCCTCGGCGGGAATCGCATGATACGGCTGGTCCATACCGCACCTATCGGGTGACTCGCGAAAAACCTGGCCACTCCCGTTAGCGTCTCCGGCGCCGCGCAGCCAGCAAGGTGAGGGCGCCACCGGCCAGCAGCCCGCCGATCAGGGTAAACCCGGGGAT
>CAZOFG010000004.1:66052-100284 GCA_964579125.1 uncultured Halobacteriales archaeon
TCGACGGCTTGCAGTTCGTCCACGCTAGGCGCATAGACGATCTTGACCTGCGATCCGTCTTGCTGGTACCAATAGGCGCCGCTGAATCGGGCGGTGTCCGAGATTTGATAGACGTCACCGTTGGAGACCTCGTATCCATCCACGGATCCCGCGTTGCGGAACCTCAGGAGATCCTCATACCCGCCGACGAATTCCTCTGCCTGGCTCGCGTCCTCGAAGTTGATCGCCATCGTGTACGCTAATGCCGGATCCTCGTCCGCGGGGACGCCCGACTCGGCGAAGGTCCGAATGCGATCGCCGACCCAGCCATCGGTGATCTCGTTGCTATAGTCATACGGATCCATCGCGTCCAATTGCTGGCCCCCATTGAACAACTGGTTCGGATTGATTGGTGATTCGGTAAACCGATCCTGATACTCAAAGCCCGGATAGATGAACGCGGTGAACAGCGTCGGTTCGCCCATCTGATCCCAGGCGGGGCCAGAAGCCGGATCGATCATATCCCACTCCTGTGAGGATTGATCAGGGAGTTCCGGGGGCTGAGGGTCGAAGTCCGGATACATCTCCGGATACATCACTTCCTTCGCCGAGGCCGGATACTCCTCATACAGATCATTTACCCCCTCCCAGCCGGACTGCTCGTAGATTTCGTGAATGAAGTTGGGTCCGTCCGAGTAGGGTTGGTACGTGATGAGATACAAGCCGGTGTTCGCCAGATCGCCAGCCCCTTCCTGTTCAGGGGAGAGACAGGTTTGCTCCGCCCAGACGCCATTCTCACAGTGCGCGTCATAGACGGTTTGCGTGAAGGACGCGTCGCCTTCGATCAGGCCGAGTTGCGCGTTGTTTCCATCCGTCGTGTCCGCCCCGTAGTTCTCCAAGCCGAAGTGTTGGGCCTGCAGGGCGTGGACCAATTCGTGGGCCAGAGTCGATTCATCGACATAGACGTCGTTGCCACTATCAGAAATGAGGACGATGCGGTCCTCCTGAATGTCGTAATACCCCAGAACGGACGAGCCCTGGTTGGCTTGTTGTACCTCGACTGAGTCGGTGTCCTCATCAACGAGGAACAACGCCATCGACTGTGCGTTATGGAACAACGACGTATTGGCCGCAAGGCTCGTGTCCTGTTGGTTCTGATACGTCTCGCGGTCGATCACGTCGACTGGGACGTCCTCCTCAAAGTTGAGACACCGGAGCGCTTCGAGTCGAGCTTTCGTTCGGCCGATGACTGCCTCCAGTTCAGACTCATTGAGGGGGTCGTTTTGTGAGACGTCCTGCGAGACGTCGATCGGTTCATTGTACCAGTACCCATCGGCCCACCCAAGTACGTCGTCATTCGGATCCGCGTGATCCGCCGGCGGATCCGCGGCACACGTCGCGAGGCCAAGTTCCGGTGGGTCCTCCGTTACATTGCCATCGTGAACGCCGAGGGACGGGTCATCGCCAACGCCGGAGACCGGTCCAGCGAGCGCGAAACCGACTGCGACCACCGCGAGCACCACCAACACGGTAACCAGTCCGGTGCGGTTCATACACGGGCTAGTCGCCCGGGAGGGCTTAAATGGCTCCACTCACTGGATCGGGGGATTTTCGATACCGCAAGGCCAACATCAGGCATGCACCTCGATGCGGATTCCACCGCCGTCGTGGTGGTCGATATGCAAAACGGATTTTGCCACGAGGAGGGATCGCTGTACGCGCCGCCGAGCGAAGCGGTCATCGAACCCATCGCGGACCTCATCGGACGGGCCCGGGACGCAGGCACCCAGATCGTCTTTACTCGAGATGTGCACCCACCCGAACAGTTCGAGGACGCCCACTACTACGATGAGTTCGATCGCTGGGGCGAACACGTGCTCGAAGGTTCATGGGAAGCCGAGATCGTTGAGGGGTTATCGGTTCGCGACAGCGATCACGTCGTCGAGAAGCACACCTATGATGCCTTTCAGGAGACCGAAATCGACGGATGGCTGTCCGCGCGAGGCATCACCGACCTCGTCTTTTGCGGGACGTTAGCGAACGTCTGTGTCTTGCATTCGGCTGGATCGGCTGGGCTGCGTGATTATCGCCCGATCCTCGTCGAGGACGCGGTCGGCTACATCGACGCGGAGCACAAGGACTACGCCCTGGAACACGCCGACTGGCTGTTCGGCGAAGTCGTCAGTCGTGAAGACTTGACCTTCGCGTAACCGAATCACACTGCGGACGAATCGCCCGCCCGGTGGCGATTGATTGATACTGCTATCCTCGTACCGACCGGAAACGTCGTCTCGGGCGTGATCAACTTCACGCGAAAGTGCGATGGTCTGGCGCAATACAGTGACAAGCCGGTGATCGGCGTGTCGTTCGCCCGGACTGTCACTGGACCCCACCGGAGCGACCGTCTCGTCCGAGAGCCCACCACCGTATCGAGGACGGACACCTCGGCGTGGCCGGGGGCGTCAATCGGGAAAACGCCGCCATGTGGATAGTGGGGAAGACCGCCATCGAGCACGAGGCCCTCATCCGTCCCGAGCCCGACCCATTCAGCCCCATCACCGTTTGGTGCGTCAATGACGGTGTACGTCTCAGCCGCCTCGACGACCAACCCGGTCCCATCCCAGGGGACCGATCGCGGGACGAATGGCAACTCAAGGGGGACCGAGCCACGAGCGCGTCGGAGATCGGCCCCAGGTGCCCTGAACCCGAGATGGATGTGCCGCTCCACCCACGGAGCGAAAAAACCCGCGCGAATCCCCGCACCGAGATCGTCGCCGATTGCAACCGATTCGCCCACACGCACGCTCGGGTCCACATGGAGGAGACGCGCGATGGCCCCCTCCCCGTCGGCCAATTCGATCGTTGGTGGGGATCCCACCCCGGTATCGATCGCGACGAGGCCATCGGTCGGCGGCGCGTATGGCTGTGCCGGCGCGCGCACGCGATCTAGATCGATCACTTCGCCAGCCACCGGCGACGGCACCCGACGGTGCCCAGGATAGAGATCGATCGCCCGAAAATCGCGGTGGGCAACGTACGGGGAGTTGTACCCCGTAAACGCGACAAATGGTTCGAAGGTCGCCGGCGGGAGGGTCACCATCGGATACGGGATTCCTCGCCGCGAGGCAGCCTACCGATTTCGATTCACCACGCCGTGAACGGTTTATCAGCGGGTGCAGTACCCGCAGTCAATGGAGGTCGTCCGCGGTCGGGCAGCCTCGGTGTCAGCACAGCGGCGCGTGCTCCAACAGCTCCGAGCGCACGTTGAGAACGTCGATCGACCGCTCGTGTACGTCTGGCAATCACACCCACATGTGGCGTTCGGCCCGCGTGACCGCCGTCACGATGGGTATCACCGAGCCCGCGAGCACGCGATGGCCGCCGAGCTGGAACCGATCGATCGCTCCGTCGGCGGGCGGCCAGTGGCCCACACCGAGGCAACCATCACCTTCGCCAAGCTCGAACCGATCGCCGATCCCCGCAGGGGGCTCCAATCGAGGTACAATGCCACGCTTGAGGAGTTATCTGGGGCGATGGCGTCGATGGGCGTGGCGCTCGAACGGGGCGAGCCGCCTGAGAGTTTCTGTCCGGGAACACACTCGCTGTCAGGCGATGGAAAGGTCGTCGGCCTCGCACAGCGTGTAACCGGTAGTGTCGCCCTCACGGCAGGGATCGCGATCGTGGCCGATCGAAAGCGGATCGCAGCCGTCCTCGAACCGATCTATTGTACCCTGGAGATACCGTTCGACCCCGAGCAGGTGGGCAGTATTGCGGCGAATGGCGGGCCTCACTCGGTTGTGCCGGTTCGTGCGGCCATCGAACGCCACCTTGCCGGGCCACGGGCACCCCGGCGCCCACTCACTGCAATGACCTCGGGGGCGTGATTGGGCTTCGAACGACTTACACCCCTCGCCGACCGCGTGACAGCCATGCGCATCACTGGGGCCCGCCTGCCGGACGGACGCAAGCGGGAGGTTCGCATCGAGGACGGGTCCATCGTGGCCATCGAGGAAACGGTCGATGGCGAGGTCACGCTCGATGCGACGGGCTATCAGTTGCTCCCAGGCGCGGTGGACGCACACGTCCACTTCCGCCAACCAGGGGCCCCTCACAAGGAGACCTGGGCCGGCGGGAGCCGTGCCGCCGCGGCCGGTGGTGTCACGACGGTCATCGACCAGCCAAACACCCAGCCCCCGACGACCGACGGGCCACGATTTCGCGAGAAACAGACCATCGCCGCGCGGGATGCCGTCGTTGATTTCGGCATCAATGGTGGCGTCACGGCGGAATGGGCGCCTGACTCGCTCTTCGCCGAGCCGATTACCGCCCTCGGAGAGGTCTTCATGGCCGACTCGACCGGGGAGTATGGAATCGACCGGCAGCTGCTCGCTGACGCCATGGCACGCGCCGCGGATGTCGGAGTACCCGTCTCAGTCCACGCGGAAGACGCTGACAAGTTCGACGAGTCAGCTCGATCGAGATCGGACCCGGACGCGTGGAGTGCCTACCGGCCAGCAGCAGCCGAGCGCGCGGCCGTCGAAACCGCAATCGACGTCGCAACGAGCCACGGAACCGACCTCCACCTCGCTCACGCGAGTACGCCCGAGGCGATCGACGCGATTGATGCGGCGGGTGCCACCTGCGAAGTGACGCCTCATCACCTCTTCCTCTCACGCGACGACCTCGATCGGCTCGGACCTCACGGCCGAATGAATCCGCCCCTCAGATCAGAAACACGGCGACGAGAAGTCTTCGAGCGAGTCATCGACGGAACCGTCGACATGATCGCAACCGACCATGCGCCCCATACGATCGCCGAGAAAAATACGGATATTTGGGCTGCCCCGAGTGGCGTCCCCGGGGTCGAGACGATGCTCCCCTTGTTACTCGCCCACATCGAAGAAAGCGACCTGACCCTCGAACGGGTCGTCGACGTGACGGCCCGTAACCCCGCCGACCGGTTCGGCCTCGAAACCAAGGGTCACCTCGCGCCCGGAGCGGACGCCGATCTGGTCCTCGTCGATCTCGATGCTGTCGAACCCATCCGCGGCACCGCCTTGCAGACCGGTTGTGGCTGGACGCCCTTCGAAGGGATGCCAGGCGTCTTCCCCGAGGTAACGTTCGTGCGGGGGACGATCGCCCATGTGGAACCGGACACTTCGCTCGTGATCCCCGATGTACTTCGCGAGCAGGCTCCTCCCGATGGACAGAACGTGAACGCGGCCGACTAATCTTCGGTCGTCGTCTCGGGCGTGAACGTGTGTCCACACTCGGGACACGTCGCACCCTCGTGTCGCAAGGCGTCGCTCGAGGTTCGCACCTCGCGCATGACCGACGCGATGCGTTCCTCGGCCTCGAGTTCCTCGTCGAGATCCAACTCGACCCCCTCAACTTCGAGCAAGAAGCGTGCCACTTCCGTCGATTCGTAGAGGACATCCTCGAGTTCCTCGGCGGTGAAGAAGTCACACATCGCTCCGTAAAGAAACGTCGCGCCGGCCTTCCGAACCTTCTCTTCGAAGGCGTGTCGGGCCTGATTGACGGCTTGGGGAGAGTATGTCTCCTCCATGAAGGGCACGAGTGCGGGGAGGTTCTCGCCGATTTTCGTCATTTCGACCCCGGTTTCGGTGCGGAAGTCCGCACACAACCGCGCGATGGCCCACTCTCGCGCGGTGATGTAGGTGCGATCGCGAAGGAACTCGTTAACCCGCTCATACCGCGCTCGATCGACCTTCTGGAACCGTTCGTACTGACGGACATCGGGCGGTAGGCTCTGATCAGCCGCGACCTGCTCAGTGGATGCTTCCTCGTCGGTCCCGCCCGGACCGTCCGTGCTGTCGGCCGACTCCCCGTCCGTCGGACCTGACGGATCCTCGCTCATCGCCTACAGGCTTTCGCGAGGCCACGCAAAAGGATTGTGTGGGATCGCGAGCCTTTTGGTCCCATCACGGACACAGGGAGACATGCGCGTGCTCGTGGGGATCGAGGGAAGCGACGAATCCGCGATCGTCCTCGAGAACGCCGTGTCTCGAGCCCGAGAAGCGGGCGACGACCTCACGATCGCGATCTTTGCGAAACCTGACACCGACCAAGACCTCGACGCCATCGAAACCGATGTCCGCGAAACGATCGATGCAAGCGAGGTGTCGGCGGCGATCGAACGTCTCGAGAACGATCCTGCGAGCGAACTCGTGGCGATGGCCGAACGCGGTGGGTACGATCAACTCGTCATCGGGGGCGGCCGGGACACCCCCCTCGGCAAGCGCTATCTGGGGCGGATCTCCGAGTTCGTCCTGCTCAACGCCGATATCACCGTGAGGGTGGAACGATGAGTCAGGATCGAGCATATCCCACCACCGATGCCGGGCCGTTTCCCCGGCCGCCGACCACCCGGACCGATCGCGAGGCGCGCCAGATCGATATTCGAACCCTCGAGGAAGCGACGGAAGCACTCATCGCGATGTATCGCGATTTCGATCCCAGCCAACGGGCCCAAGGGATTCCACCCTCCGATCCGGATCGGGTCCCTCCCTGGGTGCGCTCGATCGTCACCGAGGGCGTTCACGTCGTCGGCACCCACGAGGATCGCGTCATCGGCCACGCGATGCTCGTGCCGGACGAGGCCGAAGCGCACGAGCTGGCGATTTTCGTCCATCAGGACTACCAGGGCTCGGGCAACGGACGGGCACTCATCACGCACCTCCTCGGAGCCGGTATTGATGCCGGGGTCGACCGCGTCTGGTTGACCGTCGAGCGGTGGAATCGCCCCGCCATCGAGCTCTATCGCGAGGTGGGATTCGAAACCGTCCAGGCCGACCGCTTCGATTTGGAAATGTCCCTTTCACTCGAAAAATCGACCGCAGCGGCGTCAGCAACCGAGTGATTTACGGTCCTCGCCCCGCCTGCGAGTGACATGAACCGCGCACTCGTCGCCGTCGAGGGGTCCGAGGCCACGAAAGAGATGTTGCGCCTCGCCGGCGAACTGGCTGCCGGCGTCGACGCGACACTGTATCTCGTCCACGTGACGGACGAGGAGGAGTTCTCCGAGCGCGCGGACGCCTTGGCGACCATTCCGGATGTCAACGTGCAATACGATGTCCTCCAGGCCCGGGAAGGGGCCAAGCAATTCGCCGAGGATCTCGGCGAAGAGGTACTCGAAGGGCTGTCGGTCTCGTATGAACCGATCGGTCGCCTCGGTGAGGTGGAAGACGAAATCCTCGCCGTCGCCGATGAGTACGACTGCGATCACCTCTTCATCACCGGCCGCAAACGCTCCCCGACCGGCAAAGCCCTGTTCGGTGATCGCGCGCAATCACTCATTTTGAACTTCGACGGACCCGTCACGGTAACGACGGCCTGAGGCCGGGGGGATGGTCGAAGATCTCGTGGACCGCTCGCTGCCGGTCACACGCAAATCACGGCTCCCGGGAGCTGGATTCTTTCGTTCCGAGGTGGATGAGGATTCGACACCGGATCTCGACGAGGACGCAACGATCGTCCTAGCCGATCCGGATGCTGACGGCTTAACGGCGACCGCCCTCGTTCGTCAGCGACACCCCGAAGCCACCCTTGTGCCGACCGAACCGTCCGACCTCGAGCGCCGCCTTACCCAGCTTCGCGAGACGGCAACGGCACTGACCCAGCTGTACATTCTCGATCTCGCTCCCGATGACGTGACCGAAATTACCGACCTACTCGATGTACTATGTGATCGGGCTGAGGCGGTTCGGTGGTACGACCATCACGACTGGCCATCCGATGCGCCGGCAGCCGTCCGCGACACCGGTGTGAGCCTGTCCATCGGGGCCTCGGATGAAGTGTGCACCGCCGATGTTACCCTCGAGTACCTCGATGGTTCGTATTCCCAGCAGTGGCATGACCTGGTCGCGGTCGTTCGCGATCACGACCTCTGGATTCGGAACGATGCGAGGAGCGATGACCTCGCGGACTACGCGCACTGGTCGGAGCCGGAGGAATTCATCGAAACGATCACGGAACACGGTGCGGACCTCCCCCCGGAGGTCCAGTCGTTGCTCACAGAACGTCGAACCGAGAAACAAGCGCTCATTGACGCCGCGGTTGACCGCGCCGAACTCCGCGATGTTGCTGGTGTGACTGTCGGGATTACATACGGCCGTTGTTCGCAAAACGAGGTGGCCGAGGCGCTTCGTGAAGCCGGGGCGGCCTGTTCGGTAGTCATCAAACCAAGCGGCGGGATCAGTCTCCGGGGGACCGACAGCTTCGAGCGCTGCCACGAGGTGGCTCGCGAACTCGGCGGTGGTGGCCACCCCCAAGCGGCGGGATGCAAACCGCCGATTTACGAAGATATGCTCGATTACGCTCACCACTGGACCACGGAGGGTGCCACCGCCCGACACGCCGTCCTCGCCGCGATTCGATCGGTGTGTGACGAGGGAGATTAATCCTCCTCGCTGGTAAGGTCATCAGCGATGGCGGCCAGGTCGTCGTCGACGCCGGTGGTGACCTCGTAGCGAGCAGTGGTTCCCGGTGGACGAAGTCCGAGGTGTTCGCCAGGTTCGAGTACATCGACGAGGACGGTATCGCCTCGATCGCACTCCCAGTCGCCCATAACGTCACGGAGATGCTCCCGACCGCGTCCGGTCTCCGCACCGTGACTGGTCGCATAGAGACCGACAATCGCCGGTTCGTCCGCGATTTCCCGACAGCGCGCAAAGTAGGTCGTTTCCTCGACGGAAGTTCGAACAACCGACCCGGGGGGCACGGCACTGGCGGCCGATGCCGGGAGATCGATTCGCCGACCGGTCCCCCCATGGCGGGCGAGGTGACCCCTGATCGTGTCGATCGTGGGGTGATCGCTGGTGAGCCGGTCGGGCATGTGCCGCAGGTTAGTTCTCGAGGAGTTCCTCAATTGGCTCGTCGCCCGCACTGACGACCTTCGCATTGAGTTGGGTGGTTTCGGGCCCAATCTCGTTCCCGCGAACCGTCACTCGACGACGTTCGCCATCGCGCTGGGGGTGATAGCCCGTGCCACCGGCGGAAAGGATTTCCGTCGGCTGTCGGCCCTCGACGTCCGCTCGCATCGGTCGGCCCGCCGTGTCGGAACCGCCCGTTAATTCGAGTTCGTAGCCGGGTAATCCGATCAGTTCGCCATCGATTATGTCGCCGAGGGTCTGTCCAGCGAGGTCCACGTCGTCGACCTCGAGCTGGTAGGTTTGGCCCGATTCGGGCTCGGCCACGACGAAGATGTAGGATGCCATTGAAAACAGCCAGCCCGTCGATGGGCAAAAGGATAGCGAAGCGAGATAGCCGGGTTCAGGCGTCCTCGGCCTCGATGAGGTCGTACCCGATGTTGTGCTCGCGAAGACGTTCAGTGTGTTCTCCGATCCGTGATGAAGTCGCCACGAGCAGGACATCCAGCCCCCGCGCGGCGGCTTCCTGCACGCCAACCGCCGTTCCGAAGCGCAGCGTCGGGGTGAGATCGACGCGACGAAGGGCGACTTCGGCTTCCACCCCCGCCGCGGCGACGAGGTCGGCGTCGGCCGCGAGCGTCTCGAGCTGGTCGACATCGACAGCGGTGGAGCCACCGGCATTTACCGCCGGAACCGCCAGCACTGTCACCGCGCCGAGATCGTATTCGAGGACCCCCTCGAATTCGGCGATGCCAACCTCCTGGCCGTCGATTGCATCCGTGACCGCCACGGCTGTCACGTCGTTTCGATTTGGGTCAGGGGCCGCATGAAGCAGGCCTTCCTCCATCCAGACGGCGACCCGATCACCCTGATCGATCGGTGCAGTGGCAATCGCCGCTTCGAGATCGGCCGTTCCGAGTACGTCCTCGGTGACGTGCGTGAGATAGGATTCCAGGGACTCCGTCGCAGAGAGCAGCCAGTCGACGCCTTCCTTCGTAATCTCGTATCGACCTCGGCCTTCCTTGGACACGTAGCCCGCGTCGATCAACTCGCTGAGGTACTCGCTCACGGCTTGGCTCGTGACCCCAATCGTATCCGCGATCTCACGCTGGCTGATCGCCGGTTGGTTTTCGGCGATTTCGGCGAGGATCTGGTAGCGAGTGGCTGCTCGCTGATTACGAAGGACGGCAACCGACCGGTCCGACTCGTGGCTCATACCGATGACTGGAGTGGCGCGCACGAAGGCTCTTTGGCCCGCGGTCGGAAACGGTAAAACTGCGGCCGTGCCAACGCGGATACAGGGCCGGTAGCTCAGTTAGGCAGAGCGTCCGGCTTTTAACCGGACGGACGGGGGTTCAAATCCCTCCCGGCCCGCTCTTACCGTCGCTGGGGCAACATCGCCATACCCCCGAGCACGACGGCTGCAACCGCCGCAAGCACGCCAATCCCCCAAAACCCGAGTGAGCGTTCCTGCCATGTCGACAGCGCTTCTTCGTGATCCTCCCACGCCGCGACATCTGTCGTCAGCTGTAGCGTTGACGTGCCGATGAAATTCACGCCGAAGGTGGTGTCACCCAGGTCGAGCGGATCGCCGTTGGCGACCGTCGTGGCGCGCTCGGCTGGGCCAGTCCAGCTCACGGCGACACCAGCTTGGGAGATCGACTCGACGGTGACGGTCGCATTTACTGCGTCCCGATAGAAGCCCTCGCCGATGGCGATCGTCCGCTCTTCCCGGGGGCCGAACTCCGTTCGCAAATACTCCTCCTCGGGCACGAGCCGAATCGTCCCGTTCTCCTCGAGTTCGACGTAGGTCTCCCCGTCACGGTCTTGAGTTTCGAGGTCGTGCTCCGGGAATGTCTCACGAAGCGTGATCTCCTGGGCGGTTGGAGTCGCAAACCTGAGGCGATACTCGGTCCCTTCGCTGGAAATAACGGTGTTATTACTGATGGTGGCTTCCTGAGCGACTCCCGGTTCCTCCCACGTCACGGTGGCTGAAAACTCCCCGATGGAGGTGACCGTGTAGGTCTGCCCCTCGTGACTAAAGGTTCCATCCTCATCCACTTCGTACTCGGCGGCATCAAGCCGTTCGTCTGGGGCCTCGGCGGCCGAAATGAATGCGATCGACCCCACGGCGATGACCAGCAAGAGCCCCACGTACATCGCCGCCGCTCGCCGCTGCATACCGTTGAACTGTGACGGTGGTCGTTAAACCGTTATCGTTTCGCCATACAGCGTGCCCCAAGCGCTTTTTGACGCGTATCGCGTGGGTATGAGCTGAATGCCGGATTTCACTCGATCTCGACGGGAGTTCCTCGCCGGCATGGCGCTTGTCGGTGCTGGGGCCAGTGCGGGCTGTCTCAACGCCCCCGCTGAGGATTCCACCAATCCTGTTTCGTCTACACCCTCGACGACGCCGGCGACGACGCCACCACCGGCAGACGATGCTCGCTTCGCCGATGTCTATCAACAAACGATCGATTCCGTCGCGATGGTCAACGGCTACGGCCCTCAAGGGCCCGTCGGACAAGGCTCGGGCTTCGTCTACGAGGGAGAGTACATCATCACAAACGAACACGTCATCACTGAAGCCGACTTTGTCGAATTACAGTTCAGGGGAAACCGGTGGGCCGAAGGGACGATCATCGGATCCGACATCTACAGCGACCTCGCCGTCATCGAAGCGCCTGGATTGCCTCCTTCGGCCAATCCCCTGCAATCAGCTGAGACGCACGCGACCATCGGACAGGAGGTGCTTGCACTTGGAAATCCGTTCGGGTTCGAGGAATCCGTCTCTCAGGGGATCGTCAGTGGCCGCAACCGCTCGTTACCGACCGGAACCGGCTTTCGGATTCCGGCGACGATCCAAACGGACGCGAGCGTGAACCCAGGCAACAGCGGCGGGCCACTGGTGGCCCTCGACGGACAGTATCTCGGCGTCATTACCGCCCGAGCGGGTTCCGATATCGGCTTCGCCATCTCGTGGCAACTCGCCGAGCGGGTCCTTCCCGCCCTCATCACCCAAGGAGAGTACGACCACCCCTATCTCGGCATTCGATCGCAAGCGGTGACGCCAGGTGTGGCCGAGGCGAACAATCTCGGTCAAACGCGGGGCGTCATTGTCATCGAAGTTCTCGCCGGCGATCCGGCTGCCGGTCTATTGGAGGGCAGTACGGGATCGACGACGATCAATGGGGTGAACGTCCCGATCGGTGGGGACGTGATCGTCGAACTCGATGGCCAGCCAATTCACTCGAACGAAGAGCTGTCGACGTATCTCGCCTTGCGAAAGAGCCCAGGGGAAACGCTGGAGGTCGGCGTGATCAGACGGGGACACGAAGTAACGGAGACCATCGAACTGGGCGAGCGCCCAGAACCATAGGCCAAACTGTCGGTCGCTTAGCTGCGGACGATCTCGTCGTTGTCCACGTACCGGCTGAACACGTAGTACAGAACTCCAAGCGCGCCGATCCAGGTGAATACGCCTACGAGCGCACCGAGTACACCAACCCAAAATTGCGGGATAGGACCCACAGCTTCCACCACGAATGCCTCGAAGGCCATGACTTCCCTTCGAAGCGGATAGTATTCAAGTATGCGGCTCGCCGATCTCCCTCATTCCGACGCATCAGCCGAGATATCCGGCCATGTTTCGATGATGTAGCGCTGGTTCAATTCCGTGTCAAACCATTCCAGGGAGATCGATCCGGATCGATTACCGATCGACATCAACGAAGCCGTGTCGCCTTCCTCGATTCGATCCGTCTCGAAATACGCACACAGTGACTGATTGGAGCCCAATTCACCGACGACGAACACCCGATCACAGGCCACGGGATCCCCGCCATTGTGGCTCAACACGGGCGGATCATCCGCGGTCAAGTCCCATCGGACAGCCGGGGGCTCTCCATCGCCCCCATCGAACTCGAACACGAACACGCTGACGGCGAGCATTGACCCGGCCACCACAAGGACGATCAGCGCGACGGCCACCGGACGCGAGACCGGCGGGTCTTCCTCGTGGGGCCAGGATACCATGTCTGCAGCAACGCCACCGATCGACCTAAAAAGTAGCTAAACCGGTCGTTACCCGGGTTGCTCGACCTCGAATTCGGCCAGGATCTCTTCATCGCTCGTCCCGACCCAGACCAGTTCAAGTGTCCCGAGTCCGATATTGAAGGCCGCGATATCCCCTTCGGTTCCTTCACTCCAGGTGCCGTCGACGATGTCAGCAAGCGTACCAGGCGTCGCTGGACTCGTTGCATCCCCTTGCAACTCTACGAGTTCCCCGTCGAACGATTCACCGGACTCGTGTCTGATCGTCACACCGCTGTTATCCCCCTCAATGGCGAAGGTGACATCCGGGACGTCTACTGGCTCAGGACCCCCGTCACCGCCACCACCGCCGTCACCGAGGCACCCCGCGAGGGCCACAACGGCGACGCTGGAGAGAAGTGCTCGACGGTGTAGTGTTTCCTTCGGTGACATGATTGCTAATATCGGCAAACCGATTCCCGACCGGTTTCCCCTACGACATACCGTGTGCGAGGTCAACTTAAAGTATCGGGGTTAATGTTACCGCTTCTCGTCCGATCAGGACACCTGGATTCCCAACGAATCCGTCGTGGTCTTTTACCCAGGAATCTGCCATCGGGCCAGGACCTGGCTTTCCGCATCGCCCGGCTCCCAAATCAACTGGATTTCGTCGCCGGGGTCCAAGTCACCGAGGTCGTATGTAGCTTGATCACCCAGTTGCCACATCAGCGGCGTCTCGCTCAACCACGCCTGTTCGTCTATGGACGCAGCATCGATTCGTACCTCACTTCCGTCGACGGGTTCCCCGCCGTCGTGGGCGACGGTCAGATTGGTCTCGCCGTCCCATTCGAAGTCCCAGGAGGCCTGTGGAGGAACTGCCGGTTCCGAACCCATATCCAGGGCAAAGGTCGAAATCGCTGCAGCCAGCATCACCGTCACTGCGATCATCATCACGACTCCAATGACTGGCGAGACGCCGCGCGTTGCCGTTTCGAATCGATCGTCGATAGGGAGCATCGGTGGACTGCCCCTTGGCCGCGCTTCCTGAGATAAAGCTGATTGGCACCCACGCCGAATACTCCAGCGATCTCCCCGCCTCAGCGCAGTTGATCGTGGCGTTGGAGATGGCTCAATACGACATCGTGAAGCGGGCCATTCGTCGCGATCAGTTCGTTACGCGCGCCGTCCTCGCTGTAGATGTTGAATGGCTCGCCATCGGCGTCGGTGATCGTTGCACCGGCTTCCTGCGCGATCACCACACCCGCAGCGGTATCCCATGGATAGGTATCGAACTCCCAGGTCGCGTCGCAACTCCCGCTGGCGAGGTAGCACAGATGTAACGCGACGGCCCCCAATCGGCGGACCCCGCGAGTCTCATTGTAAAAGTGCGTGAGGAACGTGCCGTCCGGATCGTAGCCGGACATGAAGACGCTCTCATCCAAGCTGGAACGTTCAGTCGTAGAGATTCGGGTTCCATCGCAATAGGCCCCCTCGCCTTTGATCGCACTGAAGAGTTCGTCGGTCTCGGGCGCGTACACTACTCCCATGACCGGTTCGTCATCTCGCACGAGGCCGATCGACACTGCGTAGTTCGGATTCCCGTTCGCGTAGTTGCCGGTGCCGTCGAGGGGGTCGATCACCCAGGTGTATTGACTGCCACCCTCGTGGTGGACGGTTTCCTCGGAGTGGATGTTGTGGCCAGGGAATTCGTTCTCGATGATCGAGGTAATGATACTTTCCGACTGATAATCCGCTTCGGTGACGATGTCCGACTTGTCGGTTTTGAACTCGACCGACTCGGTCTGGCCATGCAGTTCGCGAAGCGGGCCGCCAACGCTTTGGGCAGCCTCCGCTGCAACCCGCTTGGCCCGCTCCAACGTGCTCAATTGATCGTCATCGGAACCGACCTCAACGGGCGGAGCAGGCGCCTCCGAATCGCGCAGATTCCAGCCCAATCGCGAACTCAATGCCTCGAAATACCCCGCTTCGACGCTCGGATGAATGAGTTGAGCTGCCTCCTCGGCGATCTCGATACGAACCGGGTCGCCGGGTTCCAATCGCCGATGGTGTCGCCCCCCATCGACACTCAAATCCACTGGACCGTCGGATTCGACGGCGATCGTGGCCCCTTGGTCGACGATAATCGGCCGCACGCTCAAATCGTGTGTCAGCATCGGCGTGATCTGTAGCGTCCGGTTGTTTCGCGGATAGTGGATGGGCCCCCCCGCCGAGAGTGACACGCCCGTCGATCCGGTCGGGGTGGCGATGGCCACACCAGTCCCGGAATACGCACCGACGTACTCCTCATCGACGAAGACGTCGAAAGTCGTGATCTTCCGGTCGACCGGATCCTCCGGCTGGACGTGTTCCAGCATCACGTCATTCAAGCCAGTTCCCTCAAGTGTCCCGGCCACGACGCGCAACTGACTGCGGGACTCGATGCTCGCTCGGCCCCGGATCACCTCTCTGAGGGCCTCTTCCATATCGTCAGGGTCGATTCGAACGAGAAACGGATGCGTCCCGGTATCAATGCCGAGAAGGGGGATTTCCCGTGGGGCGAACTGTTTGATCCCCTCGAGATAAGTCCCGTCACCCCCGATCGTCACACCGATCGTGGGGCCGCGATCGGACAGAACGTCCTCGATGGACTCCCCGACTGACACCGACGCGATGTCGATGCCGTTGTCGGTTGCCCATGCCTCGAGGCGTTCGAGGACCGCTTCCCCACCGGAACTCACGATCGCAATGATTCGCTCAGTCGTCACCAATCGCCGGCCGCGCATATACGTCGGTCCGTGGCCGCGCCTAAAATACCTCGGTCACCGGCGAAGGAGGACAACGTCTTTAGTCGGCCGTACCTTCCCTCATCGTATGCGGGCGCCGGACTCGACCGATGAACTGTGGGGCGATAAACCCGAACAGGAAGATGAAGGGCCCCCGAGCTGGGCCCGTCGGCTCGCCAACGCTGGCGTGATCCTCGCAGGTTCCGCCCTCATCGCGGCCCCGGTCTCGTTCGGGTTGGTGTACTTCGATATCCAGCCGTACGGGAATGTCCTCATCGTATTCGCCCTCCTCGGCGGGCTCATTGGGATGTTACTCGGAGTTCCGGAACAAATCGCGAGCGGGTCGAATCTCGGCGGATCGTAGGGAGCAGTTAGTTACGGACCAGCTCCGGTAACCGTCACAGGAACTGATCCCTCGAGGATGACTTTCTGGGCGACGCTGCCGAACAGCGCCTTCCCGACGGGACTTCGATGCCGGCCTCCGAGGACGATCAATTCGGCATCGATGTTATCTGCGACTGCGAGAATGCTCGCTGCTGGGTCCCCACTGTCGTCAAGCACGGATACCGCGTATCCCGCTTCTTCGAGGATCGAACGAGCTTCACGTACCGAGCCGATGCGGTCGGCGTTTTTGAACTGACGCAACTCATCCGGGATCTCCTCATCGTCGGAGCCCCCGAAGACGTATAGAAGCCGAACATCCACCTCGTCTTGATCGAGTGGTGACTCCGCGACGAACGTGGCCTGTGCACGGGCACGATCCCGATTGGCGTCCACAGGCACGAGTACGTCGTACATATCGTGGCGCACAGCGCGGGGCGGCATAAATCACCGCCGTCAGCGAAGGCCAGTAACAGTCCCGTCATCGCCGATATCGATCTCCGTGGCGGCCGATGCGCAGGGCAAGTCGGGTATCAACAATACCTCTCCGGACATTTCCACGGGCGATCGTGACGTTCCGGATCAGATCATCGATCGAATTCCGAGTGAGTTTCGCCCAAGCCCTAACCCAGGATTCGAGGTCGATTCTCCCGAGGCCGAGTCGCACAGAATCGCTGTCTCGAACCGTCATTTCACCTGATTCAACCCAGAAACCGACAAATTGCCGATTGATGCCCCAGCGAGAGAAGTGAGAACCGACGTTCCGATTCTGAGGAGTGTGCAAGTCCCGCTATACTAATTCGAGGTCGTCAGCGATTAAGGAGGCCAGCTCGTCCCGAATGGCTGGTTCGACCTCGGCAACCGATTCGCCATCATGGAGCCGATCGTTGTGTCGTTCGATCGTTTCGGCCAATTCTGACAACGGTACTCGGCTGCGGGTCTGACAGCGCTCACACACGACGGGGACTGCGGGTGACTCTTCGCCCTCTGCCATGCAGCCGAGAAGTCCATCGAGGGGCGTGATGAGCTTTCTGGCTACATCCGCGTTTTCGATTGACACTCGAAGTCGAATTAGAGTCCGTACTCAGCTGTCGAGTGATAGTGCTTCCAGGCCCCAGTAATGTCCTCAACAGCGAAGTGCAACTCGCCGTCGCTCAACTGGAGCGTCACCAGGCCATCGTCGATTTCCGTATCGTGCAGATGCAACTCGAGGGGTTCGTCGAACTCCTCGACCAACACCATCACTTCGCCGGCCGTTTCGAGTTTTGACTGTAGGGTATCTTGATCCATTAGACTTCAATAAACACATCGCTGGGGACGGAGGTAAAGGTGCTCGTCGCTCCCACGCAGTGAAAATCGATCGTCAGCCGCGCCGTCAGGGAGGAGCGTCTGACAATCGTCTGACAAACCTTCATGGGTCGTGTCCCTGTAGATTCCTGTCCCGAGCATGACGGAATCCAACCACAAGGTCACACTGGAGGATCCGAGGGCCCTTGAACGGCGCCTCGTGGACGGCCCCGCCGGTCCGCCAGCGATGGTCGCCGCAGCAGCCATGGCGGCTGCCGACCCCGATCCCGAGAGTGAGGTGGCTGCGACGGATGATGCCGCTCTCCTCCGGGCGTACCGACAAGCCGGGTTATTGCCCCGATAAGTATCCGGTTACGTTTCCGGAAAGAGACTCGCTGGCAAGTACGCCGAGACAACCCAATTCGGGGCATCAACAACTTCATTGATTTTCAGATCTATCGCCGCCGAGCAGAGAATGTAGGCCATGCCTCGTGACAAGCCGTGTCGGGATTCAAGGTGGTCGATCATGTGCAACACGGCGCGTTTGGTTGCCTCCATGAGATCGTCGCTGATCCCCGTCGTCCCATACATCGGCTCATCCGCCCCCGTCGGGGTGAACGGTCCCGTCGTTTCGAACTGCGGCTGTTCGATCGTCATATCCGATCTGAGATCGAGACGGGCCGTTACCGTCATGGGCGCCTCGATACCAGTGACGCAAACCTCGCCGTCACCCTGAGCCGCGTGACAGTCGCCGATCGAAAACAACGCCCCGGCTACCTCCACGGGAAGATACAGCCGCGAACCTGCCGTTAAGTGTTTGATGTCCATATTCCCCCCGACACGTCGCGGCGGGAGGGTATCGAAGTCGCCTGCAGCGGCGGGTGCAACGCCGACGATACCCGGGAACGGGTCAAGTGGCACCTCGATGCCGTCGACGAAATGAGCGACATCCCCTTCGAGGTCCCAAATGTGTACGCCCGCCTCGGGAAACTCGTCGGGGAGGAGCCCGAACTCCATCTCGCCGGGGAGATAGCCGGTGAAGCCCCACCCTTCGTGCTCTAATTCGATGATATCGACGACCAGGACATCGCCGGGAGAGGCGCCACGAACCTCGATCGGCCCCGTTAACGGATGCACCGGATCGAAGCTTACTTCGGCGAAATCATCGGCCGTTGCACCTGGTTGAATCTGACCATCGAGCGCATCCCGGCAGGTGAACTGGAGGACGATCCCAGGCTCGACCGAGCGGACCGGCTCAAGCTCGTTATTCCACACGTGATGGACATTGGGTTCATCATCGCTGACGTGCTCGTCGACGGGGGGTGGAGAACGCATATATCGCGCCACGATACGCCACTGACCGGTAAAGGTGTTTGTGAAGGTCTCACACGAGTGCCGAAGACCACACGATAGTTCAACGATCGCTGTACCTTTCCCAATCTTAAGTGAGTATTGAGCGCTATCCAGTCATACCTATGCACCGCCGCAAGCTGTTGCTCGCCGGGAGTTCGGCGACAGTCATCGCCCTCGCCGGCTGTCTCGACGTCGTTAGTGGTGACGACGGTGACGAGAACACGACCCAAACGACCGCAACGATCACCGGTGAAGGACGCATCGAGGCGGAACCGGATTTGGCCCGCTTCGAGGCGACAGTCACCGAAACCGGCGATTCGATGACGCTCGTCCGGGATCGCCTTGCTCAACGCGCCGAATCCCTTCGAGAGACGTTGCTAGATGCAGGAATTCCCGAGGATCGGATGACGACTGGAACGTTCCAAATTCGAGAGCGAGTCGAGCGTGACCACCCGGAACAGGACGAAGATCAACAGCGATACTTCGAGGGTGAACACAGCATCTCCGTTGAGGTGCTTGATCTCGATCGCGTCGGCGAGCTCGTCGACACCGCGATCGACGGTGGTGCTGACGAAATCGATCGTATCCAGTTCGGGCTCACCGAAGATACCCGCGAAGCCCTCCGCGAGGAAGCCCTAGGGGCAGCCATCAAGGACGCCGCAGCCGAAGCGGAGGCGATCGCAAACGAGCTCGACGCCACCGTCATCGACGAGCGTACCATCGACGCGTCGACCGGCAGTGTGAGTCCGATTCCCCTCCCTCGCGAAACCCTCGAGGGGGACGGCAACACCGAGGTATACCCCGACGAAATCACGGTCCCAGCGACCGTCGAGATTACCTACGTCCTTGAGTGAACCTCGGGAAGTGAACGAACCGTTATTTAACCCTCTTCGGTCTACAAGTATCTGTATGCCTGCCCGCCGCCGTACATTCCTCCGCGCCGTGGGAGCCGGTATTGGCACCGCCGCCCTCGCCGGCTGCTTCGATGATCAAGTCGTCGAACAAGACCCTGGCGGCGAAATTGACGCCGTCGAGGGGAGTTGGCGAATGTATCAGAAAAATCGAGTCAACACTGGAGGTGCCCTCCACGGTTCCGGGCCACGAGCGGAACCGTCGACTGAGTGGCGCGTCACCTTTCGCGATAACATCGAAGCCTCCCCGGCTGTCGACGACGACTTCGTCTATGTCGCCAGTCAGGATCGTACGCTTCGCGCACTTGACGTCGACTCCGGTGATGAAGAGTGGCAATATTCCGCCCAAAACAATCTCGATTCCTCGCCCATCCTCGTCGATGACGCGGTGTACGCGGGGGGCGATGACGAATACCTCCATGCGGTTGATCGCGCATCAGGCGCCGAACTCTGGCGGTGTCCGACCGATGGGTCGATCACCGCTTCTCCGGCGTTTGTTGATGATGTCATCTTCGTCACGACCGCCGCCGACCGATTGTATGCCATCGACGCAACGGCCGGCGAAGAGCACTGGTCCATTCGCGGACCGAACGGCAGTTGCTCGCCCGTCGTCACCGACGGGTTGGTCTATGTCGGAGACGGCGACTCGATCGTTGCCTATGCGGCAACCGATGCGAGCGAGGAGTGGTCAGTCTCGACCGGGGGCGAGGTGGCCGCTTCGCCAGCAGTCGCCGATGACGTCTTGGTGGCAGGGAGTTGGGACCAAACGATCTACGGCCTCGATGCCACCTCCGGTGACGAATTGTGGACGGTCGAGACGGAGGGGCAACTCTCCGGCAAAGCCACGATCGCTGACGGGACGGCCTACATCGGATCGGCCGATAACCACCTCTACGCCATCGACCTGCAAGGTGGCGACGTGAATTGGTCTCGCGAAGTGGGCGATACGATCTGGGCGGCACCGGCCGTCGCCGACGGGGTCGTCTACGTCTCCGCGTTCGACGAGCGCATATACGCGTTCGACCAGGACTCAGGCGAGCAACGCTGGTCGATCGAAAACCGTGCATCGCGCAACACCTCGCCGACCGTGGCCCACGGCTACGTCTTCATCGGCGATATGTACGGCAACGTGTTCGCGCTCAATGCTGGAGAAGGGACTAACTAACGGGACTTTCCCGGACACGGGGACGTTTTTCAGCCCGATGGACTAGAATAGGGGTATGTGTGGGCGTAACGGGGTGTTTCATCCGGCATCCGTACTGGCCGACCACTTCGACGCGACGATGGCAATACCGGATTACCGCCCCCGGTACAACATCGCGCCCGGGGCGGCCCATCCAGTCGTGACGAACGAAGCGCCCGAGCGGATCGTCGCGTACCGATGGGGGCTCCGGCCGGCTTGGAGCGAATCCGAGGATCGGGGCTATATCAACGCCCGGGCGGAGACGGCCTGTGAGAAACCAGCATTCGCGGAATCCTGGCGCCAGCGTCCGTGTTTGGTCCCCTCGTCGGGATTTTACGAATGGGCGGAGTCCGAACGCGGTGGGGCGTCACCGTATCGGATCTGTCACAGTGAAGAGGAACCCATGGCGTTTGCTGGGCTGTGGCGCCGGTGGACGGGGGCGAATGGCCCCGTTGAAACCATGGCGATCCTCACGACTGCAGCCAATGATGTCGTGGCGCCAATTCACGACAGAATGCCGGTGGTCCTCCGGCCATCCGAATACGAACAGTGGCTAACCGGCGATTCTCGAGACCGGCACGCCCTCTGTCGACCCTATCCCGGTGACGAGTTGTGCGCCTATCGGATCGGGACCGGAGTGAACGATCCCACACATGACGACCCTTCGGTCATCGGACCGGGCGAATCTCACCAAACCGGACTCGAGAACTTCGGGTAGCGCCCTTCATCCGAGGCGCAACTGATAACCGCCGTGGTGCGCCAGGTGGGGTCGTATGTTCGACGAGGCGGACCTCGCGGAGCTCCGCCGCGAAAAGGACCGCTGGGAGCGTGAAACGCTCGAGCCCGTCCTCGATCGGTTTGGCGAACGCCGGGAGCACTTCGAGACGGACGTCGGCGGTCAGCCAGTCAAGCGATTGTACACGCCCGCGGACGTGGCCGATCTCGACTACGACCGCGACCTCGGGTTCCCTGGCGAAGAACCCTATACACGGGGCGTGTACGCCACGATGCACCGCGGGCGATTCTGGACGATGCGCCAATACGCGGGGATGGGCACCGCAGCCGAGACGAACGAACGGTTCCACTACTTGCTCAATGAGGGCCAGACCGGGCTGTCAATGGCCTTCGATTTACCGACACAGATGGGCTATGACTCCGATGCCGACTTGGCAGCCGGGGAGGTGGGCAAGGCCGGCGTCGCCATCGATTCACTCAGGGACATGGAGCGGGTATTCGAGGGGATCCCCCTGGATGAAGTCTCCACCTCGATGACGATCAATGCGCCCGCGAGCGTGCTATTCGCGATGTATATCGCGATCGCCGACCAGCAAGGCGTCGACCGAGCAGAACTCCGGGGAACCATCCAGAACGACATTCTGAAGGAATACATTGCGCGCAAGACGTACATCTTCCCGCCGGCGCCATCGATGCGCATCATCACCGACGTTTTCGCCTTCGGTGCGGCGGAAACGCCGAAGTTCAATACCATCTCAATCTCCGGGTACCACATCCGCGAAGCTGGCGCCACCGCCGCCCAGGAAATCGCCTTCACGTTGGCCGATGGCATCGCCTACGTGGAGGCCGCACAGGCAGCCGGCCTGGATATTGACGGGTTTGCCCCCCAGCTCTCGTTTTTCTTCAACGCCCACAACAACCTCTTCGAGGAGGTGGCGAAGTTCCGCGCCGCTCGACGTCTCTGGGCGTCGATCATGACCGACCGCTTCGACGTGACTGATCCAGCCAGCAAACAACTGAAGTTTCACACACAGACGGCCGGGTCGACGCTGACGGCCCAACAAATCGAGAACAACGTCGTCCGGGTCGCCTATCAGGCACTTGCTGCAGTCCTTGGGGGAACCCAGAGTCTCCACACCAACGGCAAGGACGAAGCCCTCGCATTACCAACGGAGGAGTCGGTCCGCACGGCGCTGCGTACCCAACAAATCCTCGCACACGAATCGGGCGTGGCCGACACGATCGATCCACTGGCGGGCAGCTACTACGTCGAACACCTCACCGACGAACTGGAGGCCGAGGCCCGTGACCTCATCGACGAGATCGACGATCGCGGTGGGATGCGCCAAGCGATCGCCGATGAGTGGGTCCAACGACAGATTCGTGATGCCGCCTACGATCGCCAACAAGCCATCGAAGACGGTGACCGGGTGATCGTCGGCGTCAATCGCTACGAGAGCGAGGAAGCAGGACAATCGATCGAGATCGAGGAAATCAGCGCCGCCGAGCAGGCGAAACAACGCGAGCGACTCGCAGCGGTCCGTAAGGACCGAGACGACGACGCCGTCGAAGCGGCCCTCACTGACCTGCGCGAGACCGCCACCGGCGATGGGAACCTCATGCCCCCGATCATCGAGGCAGTGAAAGCGTATGCGACGGTCGGCGAGATCTGTGATACACTCCGCGAGGTCTTCGGCGAATACGAGGGTGCCGGAACGGTATGAGATACGGTCAAGTGATTCGACAGGAGATTCCGGTCGCCGTTACTGAAATTTTCATTTCACGCAGTTGGAAGATTTATTGATTCTGACAAAGAACCAGTTGATACATGAGATTCATTCAGCGGCTGCGAACGGGCTTTGCGCTGTTGAAGGATAGCATACTCGTATTGCGCCATCATCCACGTCTTTTGCTCTTTCCGGTCGTAAGCGGCCTCAGCGCCCTGGCGTTTCTCGCACTGTTACTCGGATCAACCTATGGCGCGTGGCTCGCAACGGGCAACACGATCGTCGTTGGAGCGGCCCTCTTTTTGGGCTATCTCGTTACCACATTCATCACCGTGTCGTTCACCGCCGCCCTCATTTACGAATCCCACCAGGTCTTCGAGGGTGGCGACCCGGACCTGAAACGCGGGCTTTCGGCCGCTTGGGACGTCAAGGGCAAACTCTTCGTCTGGGCTCTCATCTCCGCGACGGTCGGGCTCATCATCAACGCGATCGAGGGATCGGACTCTCGGGTCGGGCGGATTCTCGCCGCGATCATCGGAGTCGCGTGGACCGTGATGACGTTCTTCGTCGTGCCGACGGCGGTCCTCGACCGTGACAGCAGCATCAAGGAGATGTTCACCCGCAGTGGCTCGATCTTCAAATCGCAATGGGGCGAGACCGTCATCGGGTTCGGTGCCGTTCGCGTTATCGACGGGCTCTTCGGAATCGTCGGGGTGGGCCTCGGGCTCTTGGCCCTCGAAGGCCTCGGAAGCCCGATCCTGGCGGTCGTCCTGGCCGTACCGTTTCTTATCACCGGCGCGGTCCTCAGTTCGGCCGTGCGTGGCGTGATCAAGACCGCCCTATACGTTTACGCGAGAGACGGCCGTCGACCGAGCGAGTTCGACGGTGAGGACTTCGATAATCTCGGTCGATCGATCAACGGGAAAAGTACCGGCGGACAACCGCCCATGGGTGGCATCTAAGTGGCGCTGTCAGTCCCGATCCCCGCCAGTCCCGCTACGCAGGACCCATCGGACCAGCTGTTTGATGGTCCCGAGGATCGACCGGTCGACCTGATTCGGCGTCGTGATGTCGTCCGATTCGCTGGGAATTTCGTACTCGCGCGATTCGGTTTCTAAGTCGTCGTGGATCGTGTACCGATCACGGTCGGGCTCCGTGTAGCCGAAGTGCTCGTCATCCCGACTCGATCGCTCATATTCGCTCGGTTCCTGTGGTGATCGGGACCCGAGACGGTCGTATAGCATCATGATGAGGGCCACGGCAACGAGTCCCCAAACCCACGCCGGTACGAGCTCGTATATCGACAGAAGAAACTCGAGGATGGCGGAGAGTAGTTCGCGATCGCTAGGCAGGTCCTCAAAGCCGGTTCCCATGGCTGTGTGGTCGAATACCACGCCCGGCAGCCACAAAACCACCTCGGAATACCGATCCGATCACGAGGGGTTCCAGGGTGCCTCCGGGAAATCGACCTGTCGTTCGGTGCGTTCGATACCGTCGATGCGCTCGATCGCTGCCCGATCGAGACCAAGCGTCCGCGCTCGAAAGTTTTCCCGGATATGCGTCGGCTGAGACGACTTCGGAATCGGGACCACGGCCTCCTTCGACTGAAGCCACGCCAGGGCCACTTGCGCCGGGGTCGCTTCGTATCGATTCGCGACAGACCGCAGAACAGGATCGTCCAGGACGGACCCTTTCGCCAGGGGCGAGTACGCGACGAGGAAGTGACCGTGTTCCCGTGCGATGCGGCGGAGCTGTCGTTGCTGGAGATATGGATGGCACTCGACTTGATGGGCAAACAGCGGTGCCTCGAGGGTTTGCAGTGCCTCCTCGAGGAGTCTCGGGGTGAAATTCGAAAGGCCGACGTGGGCAATGACGCCATCTGCGTACAACGTATCGAACGCTGCTAGTGTCTCCGTCGGCTCGTACGCATTGATGGGCCAGTGCACGTACAGCAAATCGATCGTCCCGATGCCGAGGCGGTCACGTGACCGCTCGGCTTGGTCGAGGACGTCCTCGTACGCGAGATTGTTGGAGTGCACCTTCGTGGCGACGAATACATCCTCCCGAGGAACCGACGCCGCTTCGAGGGCTGCCCCGACGGCCGACTCGTTCTCGTACATTTGCGCGGTGTCAACGTGGCGATACCCCGTCTCGAGCGCGATCCGCACTGCCTCGCGACACGTCTCAGCGTCCAGTCCGTATGTTCCGATCCCGATCGGTACCGATGACGTTGGTGTCATGCACCGTCCTGGATTGCTCGAGTGGAGAGCGTGAGCGATTGCATCCTATCTGAGCCGTTCACGTCGTGATCCTTGAACGTTCGCGCGTTGACTGCACAGCAACAGGACTCTCCAGGCCCACTGGTTTCAATGTCGAATCATGGCACGAGTGCTTGCAGTAGTAAGAGGAAAATAGACCATGGCTCGGTATCGAGACCTGACTCCACCTCAGTAAATCAACGACGGATCATTTTCAACGAGATACAACGTCCGGGCAGCGATGTTCACCCCGTGGTCGCCCACGCGCTCAAGATCACGGATGGTTAGCAGGGCGACCGACGCCTCATCCATGACCTCTTCCATGCTCCACGGATCGGCGTTCGTCGACTTTCGCTCTATGAGGTCTCGCACCACGCGTTCGCTCGCACGGTGACAGAGCACGTCGATATCCTCGTCTCGTTCGGCGATTTGCCGGCATGCACGTGCATCCGCAGTACCGTACGCTTCGATAGCCTCAGTGACCAAGGCGTGCGCCTCGTCTCCGATGTCATAGATCGCGTCGTGTTGGGGAGATTCTTCCCCTGTTTCAAGGGTATATTGGGCGAAATTCGTCGCTAAATCTCCGATCCGTTCGATGTCAGTGAGGATTTTGAACGAGGCTGCAATGAATCGGAGATCGCTTGCGACAGGCTGTTGAAGCGCAAACAAATCGATACAATTCGATTCGAGTTCGAGATATCGCTGGTTGATGTCGTGATCTCCCTCAATAACGGATTGTGCAACTGCAGTCTCATGAGCTTCGAGGGCCGATAAACTCCGTTCGAGCCGGTGAAGAACGAGATCCCCAAGCTGTTGGACATCCGCCCGCAGTTCCTCGAGGGACTCCTGGTATTCACGCCGAGGCATGGCACTACCCGAATTTTCCGGTGATATAGTCCTCGACGCGCTGGCTCCGGGGATTCTCGAAGACTTGGTCGGTATCGCCGTATTCGACGAGTTCGCCGCCGGTGAGGAACACAGCGGTTTGGTCGGAGATGCGCGCCGCTTGTTGCATGTTGTGAGTGACAATGACGACGGTATACTCCTCTGCGAGGTCTTCGATGAGATCCTCGATCTTCGCGGTCGCGATCGGATCGAGCGCCGAGGCCGGTTCGTCCATAAGGATGACCTCGGGATCAACAGCGAGACACCGCGCGATGCATAATCGCTGTTGTTGCCCGCCAGAAAGATCGAGTGCATTGTCGTCGAGTCGGTCCTTTACTTCGCTCCAGAGGGCCGCGTCACGAAGGCATCGTTCGACCAACTCGGCCTCTTTTTCCGTCTCCTCCCGCCCCAGCAGGCGGGGGACGAGACCGCGGTCGAGTTGACCGTGCTTTCGGGGGGCGTAAGCGACGTTGTCTCGGATCGACTTCGGAAACGGATTTGGATGTTGGAAGACCATGCCGATCCGTTTGCGAAGTTCAACCAGATTGGTCCCCTCCGCGTAGATATCCTGGCCATTGAACGTGACGGAGCCCTCGATCCGCGCGCTTTTGATCCGGTCGTTCATCCGATTAAGACACCGCAAGAACGTGGATTTCCCACACCCCGAGGGACCGATCAGCGCCGTTACGCTCTCTTCGGGGATCTCGATGGAGATGTCCTGTAACGCCTGATCTGTGTCATACCAGACGTTCAGGTTCTCGACGGAGATTACTGGATCCCCGGAGAAGGAGTACTCTCGCCACGCGCTCTTCGTTTGTTCGTCCCGTTCGCCGGTGGGCGTTTCGTGAGTTGACATCTCGATACCTGGATCAGTTCGTTCCGTTGTCGTCGTGTTGAGGCTAGATTCGGTCATTCTTGGAGTTTGTGTCTGAAATATCGGCGGCTGGCAATCCCGATCGCAAAGAACGCGAGGACTACCCCTAACAGGACGAGTGCCGTTCCCCAGCCGAAGGACTCCTCTCCACCAACCCCAGCAGTAATGATCGCGTACAGCTGGTAGGGAAGCGCACTCGCTCGTTCGAGCAATGCGGGGTTTGACACGTGAACAAACGGCGGTTGACCCGCCAATTCAACCGAGAAACTCGAGATGATACCGGGTGCCGCGTTCGGAAAGTTCGGCCCGTTCAACACGAGTAACAGGGGTGCCGTTTCACCCGCAATCCGCCCGACGCCGAGGATTACCCCAGTAATGACGCCTGGCATTGCCGCCGGGATTACGACACTTCTGATCGTCTCCCACCGTGAAACCCCGAGCGCGGCGCTTGCATCCCTGTACTCGTCAGGGACGCTTTTCATCGCCTCCCGACTCGTGATGAGGACGAGAGGGAGCAACATGAACCCGAGCACCAATTGCGCCGCAAATATCGATGGATTCCCTCCAAATCGCGGCACCAAGAACGCCAGTCCGAAAAGCCCGAAGACGATGCTCGGCGTGCTCCAGAGGCCGTTGGTGGCGATATCGACCGCGCGCGTAAAGACACTATCTTCAGCGTATTCAGTGAGATAGACGGCCGCGCCGACTCCCAACGGGACCGCGAAGACAATCGCGCCCAGAACGATCCAGATGGTCCCGAGTACTGCAGGCATTACACCGCGTTGAATCCCGAGGCCCTGTGAGGGATTCAACAAGAACGGCCAGTCGATCGTCCCTCCGGCTACAATACCAGTGGGGCCGAAGACGATCGACTCGCCCGTCACCACCACATGGAGACACACGCCGAGAAACATCCACAGGGACAGGGACCCAATCCGATGGATTGGAGGAATCCAGGAAGGAGCATCCCCCATTTCAAATCGGGTCGCTACCAGGGTAAGCAGGAGCCCTCCCATCGCAAGACCCACCAGTCCCGCAAGGAAAAGCGGGATCGAAACGCCCCCAGCAGCGAGTTCTACCCCCAGCACGACCTCGAGGAGTACAGAGCCCATCAGCAGTTTCACAGCACCGCTGGTGCTCCAATTGATGCGTCGACCCAGCGTACTGTCAGGCGTCCATGTCTGCTCCGAGCGGCGCAAGACGCCGAGGAGAATAGCGGCGACCACCAGGCCTGGGATCGCGCCGACCGTCGCCGTGGAATCGATCGTCACAGAAGTACCCGAAAGGGACTGATTCGCCACGATCGAGTAGACCACGGTGATCCCAGCAAGGACGGTGGCGATGCCGATTGCACCGTGGACGAACGAGACGATGGTGTCGGTCCCGCGGGCCCTGGTTGGCCGGACCGTCCCGAATCGGACGAGCACAACGAACGCACCCCCAAGGAGGACGAGTGCGGAACCGCCACCGATGGAGGCATTCTCCAACACAACGCCGACGCCTCGATCGAAGACGAACACAAGGAGGAAAACCAGGACGGAAAGGACGAGCATCACCACAGCCGAGATCAAGAGAAACGCCCCGTTTTGCCGTCCACGGGACCCGAACCCGCTGTGAGCCGTCGCGCCGGACCACCCGGCGAGGAGGCTTCCAAGAATCGTCAGCACCGGGATAACGACCGTTCCGGGTATGGTCGCGTCAAACCCTGCTGGCTCCCAGGTCCACGTTGGCGTAATCAATCCCGTAACAAGAACAGCCCCCATGAGCCAGATCAACGCGGCGGCGGGAAGCGTCGCCCCGACGTCTTCGCGGCAACCGATTGTGAGATAGCCCACGAGCGCCCCAACGGGAACCGCGAGGAGCCAGCCACCGGTGCCCAGCTCGAGGGTGTGACTGGCGATCAATCCGCTCGTGAGGAACCACAGTCCAGCCTGAACGGTACCGACACTGAGCCCCGGTGACCGGTCGGGCGTCGTCCGAGCGCCGCCCCATCGAGAAAGGACACCCAACGTCGCGACGCCTGTGCCCAGTCCAAGGAGGATGAGTGCGATGAACGTCGCACCTTCAATTCCTCCGATGTCATCGCTGAGTGAAACCCAGCCAAAGAGTGTTCCAGACGCGGATACGAACGCAACCGCTGCCGCGGCAACGACGGCCATTGCGAATCGTTCGTACGTGTTCCCTCCGTCATCGATGAGGGTGGTATGGTACGCGTCGCTCATTGTCCCGTCCGTAACTTCCGATGCATCCGTTGTTCGATGAGCTGTGAGATGATTCCAAGCCCCGTGACAATCAACAACAGCAGGACTCCGGCAGCGAACAACGCGCTCCAAAACAGCTGGCCAGGCGTGACGTGGCCGTAGCTTTGGGCGATGAATGTCGTCAGCGTTTCCGTGCTATCGAAGACGTTGTACAGTTCCGGTTCGGGGAGTCGCCGCGTGTGTGAAATCATGACCGTCGCGGCCATGGTTTCGCCGATAGCCCGACCGACGCCGAGGAGCACGGCTGCAGAAATCCCGGAAAACGCCGCCGGGATGGAGACGCTTTTCATCGTCTGCCAATCCGTTACCCCCAGCGCCACTGAACCGTCCTTCATGGCCTCGGGAACGGCAGCGAGGGCATCCTCGGCCACCGAGACGACCGTCGGCAACGCCATGAACCCGATGACGAGCCCGATCGCGAACAACGCCCCAGGGGTGATCGAGAAGAGATCACCGGTATAGGGGTTGATGATCGTGAAGCCGATGAAGCCGTACACGATCGAGGGGATCCCCGCAAGCAATTCAACAGCCGGCTTGACGATATTTCGGAGCCAAGCAGGCGCGATATCGCTGAGGAACAACGCACCTGCAACGCCAAACGGGGCCGCGACGAGGATGGCCACGAAGGTGGTGAGGACGGTGCCCCAAATCATCGGGACGAGGGAGAATTGCCCCTGTGACGTGCTCCATTCAGTCGACCCAAACGGCCACACGAGCCCGAGACCCTCGTGGCGAATCACCGGTAACGCCTCCAGGACGAGGAACACCGCGATGAGTCCGAGGGTTACGATCGTGGTTGCCGTCATCAAGAACGTCACAACCTTCGCCGTCAGTGCCTGCCTGAGGACCCACCCAATGCCCGTGACCAGCAAGAACCCATAGAGGAGTGTCACGGTCCACACCGACTGCAGGAGAAAGCCGGCAAACGTCCCGATAGCGAGCACCAATTGCATTACACAGAGCAGGAGACTCAGCCGCTCCAATTCGGTCGCGGTCCGAACTCCGGCGCGCATCCGGCCCTGCACCGACCGAATCATTCGGGAAAGCTGTGAGTGTATTGCGTCTATCATGAAACCGAGCGTGTCTCCGTCACCTGATTGCCCCGAACCGTGCGTGAACCCGCATCATTCCGGAGATTAGGCCTGATCCGCGAGCTTCGCGCGTTCTTCCTCCCGGCGCGCCTCTGGAAGCACGAAGTAGTTGTTCGGCTCGACGAAGTTTTGTTGGCCGAACTCCGAGAGGATCATATTGAGGAACGCGCTCTCTCGCTCGTCAGTCCCATCGTAGGTGTAACAATGGAGATCCCGACTGAGGGGATAGCCTTGGGCGCCGAGATTCTCGCCGTACTCGTAAAGCGTCCCCTCGAGTTCGAGGCCGATCGGCGGCGTCGCCCCGTCCGGTTCGACGAACGCTAAGGCGATGTAGGCGATGGCGTTATCGTTTTGCTCGACGAGCGTGGCGACTTGTTGATTTTGCCCCCGACGGGTATCCGGGTCGATCGGTTCGTCGGGATCGCCATAGAGGTTCGCTCGGAACGCCGTATCCGTGCCTGAGTCTTCGGCCCGACCAATCGCGTAGATTTCTTGGTCTGGTCCCCCAATCTCACTCCAATTCGTGATTTCCTGTTTGTATATCGCCCGGAGTTCATCTCCAGTCACCTCGGTGACCCCCGCGTCGTAGATCTCTCGGCTCACGACGATCGGTTGGCCGTCGACACCCACGACGTGATCGACGATATCGTCGAGTGCCTCGTGGTCTGACCCGAGGATAGACTCAGCTGTCGAACTCGCATCCCCAATGTCGACCCGTTCGTTGAGCACGGCCTCGACCCCCGTCCCGGAGTGACTCAGGGCGACTTGCACCTGGAACGGCGGAACACTTCGGTCGCCGGTAGCCTCGAACCCATAGAGGCCGGCCCAGTAATCAGCGAGATTCTGGTCCGTGTCGATATCGTACTGTTCGGGGCCCCAGTATTCCTGATCATCAGCCGGCGGATTCCCGTTCCACAGCGATGAGGCCTGATTCGTGATCGGAAAGACGGTCGAAGAGCCGTCGGCCGTCAGCGACGAACTGTCCGAGCCGTCATCACCACCTGCGTTGATCCCGGTACAACCGGCGAGGCCGAGCGCACCGACGGCGCTCGCGGTCGAGATGAACTGTCGTCGCGTTGGCCGAACCCTCCGGATCGTATCTGACGCCATCAGGTGAATCAAACCGTTATCCAATAAAGGTCGTTTATAATAGGCGTCTAGGGGGCTCTAACCGGCTTTTGAGGGGTATTGAGGGATCCGGAGAGCTATATATGGCTCCCGGTATTCGAGGTGTGGACAGACCTTACCAGGGGCCGAACTGCAGGCGATCACCCACCTCGATGCCCGTGCGGTTCGTATACCCCAGCGGCACCTCCAGAACGTACTGTCCGGTGCCCTCGTACAGTTCGTCGCTGTCTTGAGGCGCGTGGTGAATGGTCGTAATCTCGCCGTCGCTGTCCAAGAAAATGATGTCCAACCCGAAGGCCATGTCCCGCATCACGTACGTGTACTCCCCGACCTCGTCGTGAATGAACAACATCCCCTCACCGTCGGCCAATGAGTCGGTCTCGCTCAGTCCAGTATATCGCTCCGAAGCCGTTTCCGCCAGCTCGACCTCGATCGTCCCGAGTACCTCGTCCGACCCCGCGTCGTGAATCGTGATCGTGGCAGGGTCACTGACGGTCGGGGTAATGATCGGATCGATCGGGCCAGGCCCGAGACCGCCGCCGAGGATCAGCAGGATTACCAGCGCGATGAGCCCCCGATGGAGTGACACACACGTTCATGACGCGACAGACCGCGGTAAGGGTTCCGCTGGTGCAGTCTGCGCACGATTTGGATGGAGGTCGATATCTCCAAACCCCTCCACCACTCCGGGTGAGCGATTTGGATCACGGCATTCGAACAACCGGACCGGACTTTGCTAGAATTACTCGCCGACCGGGACGCCGCTGAACACGATGATGGCGAGGACCCAGTAGGCGAGGTAGAGCGCGCCGAGCAAGGCGCCGTGCCAGCGCTTGATCTTACCCTCATAGAAGAAGTAGGCGGCGATGGCCGTCACGAGGACCATAAAGGGCAAATGGAAGATGAGGACCTCGTTGGAGATCGTCACATCACTGAGGAACATGATCACGCCGATGTTGCCGGTGACCGAGAACAGGACGCTTCCGATGACGTTGCCCACGCCGATCTCGGGAAAGCCACGACGCACCGGTTCCAGGGTCAACATGATATCCTCGAACGTGAGGATCAACGTGAGAATCGTCGCCCCGAAGACCGTGCCGGAGAGACCGAGTCCATCAATGACCACCCCGGAGCCACCCTCTAGGAGCATCGCAGCGAAGACGATCCCGACAAGCGCCACGATCGAGAGGATAACCCAGACGAATCCGTTTTCCGCGAAGTCCCCGAGCAGTCGCTCTTCGGTGATATCATTGAGTGTGTCCGACCGCGACGCGGTTCCTCCGTCGGAACGGAGCTGTTGTCCGAGTTCCGTATTGCGAAACACCGGCACGTCGCGCTGGCGCTCCCGGAGAATGAAATAGGCGAAGGCAAAGACGAAAAAGGCCGTTAGGATGATTCCGTGAATGACCGTCAGCGTCCCCATCAGGACGAACGGCACGAGGATAAGCGGCCCAAGACCGAACAGCACGATGTAGTCTTTGGGGAGATCGACAGGAAACGGTTCGATAAGTGCCGCGAGGGCGAGTGTCACGCCGATGATCGCGAGTCCGGTGCCAAGCGCCGAGCCGAGAGCGGCTTGTTCCAATCCACCGCCGGAGAGAACCAACGCGAGAATCGTGTCGTCGAACTCGAACCCCGTAAAGATGATCGCGAGTGCAAACAGCGACATCTTCAGGTTCAGTGCCGCCCGGGCCAGGTAACTGATGAGCTTCTCCGTCGAGGCGGCAAGCAACACGGCGCCGGCGAGTAAGACCGCGACGGCCCCTAACGTGCCCTGTGACTCGACGAAGTTCTCAATGGCCCCTTCGATGCCGCCCTCGTCCTCATCGGCGGCTTCCTGCGCCGAAACGACATCAACTGGTCCGCCAATACCAACATCCTCAGCGACTGCCGACGCCGCCGGCGCGACGACGAACAGCGACAATACAACCACGATACCGACAACCGCCCGTTTGCTCGCCATTGACCGAGTGGAATTGTGGATCTCTCTTATATGTTAGTACGCGAGTAGAATTATACACGGAACTTTACTACATGTTACCGCCACGCCGCGATCGCCAAGACCGGCAGGGGCGAGTTTTGTCAAGCCCCAGAGCGTGTCGAAGGGCATTCCGTGGAGTTGGAAAGACATGCTCCCCCGCCATTCGTTGCTTCGATTGTCGGGGAGTAAATAGTATAAAAATTATGATAAGCCAAGGGCCGGATTTGAACCGGCGACAAGCGGCTCTGCAGGCCGCCGCGTTCGGCCGGACTCTGCCACCTTGGCGCAGTCAAGCATACTCGATCGCCGCGCTAAAAGCTAGCGATCGGATTTCTGGCGATACAGTCCCAGCCAGCGTCGCCACTGTTCGAGGATGGAAATGAGAGAACAGGCGGCGAACCGGTGTTCCCAGCGGCTCGCGCACGCCAGTACTAGCCGGTACGCAGGCGGGCTTAACTGCCGTGTTCGGGATGGGTACGGGTGTGTCCCCGCCGC
>CAZOFG010000005.1:0-32466 GCA_964579125.1 uncultured Halobacteriales archaeon
CCTACGGGACAGCGTCCTAAGCGCTGCGCCGTTGGCCTGGCTTGGCTACCCGCGCACACCCCAGGCGAGGGCGGTTCCGGAAAAGAATGTAGCGTTCCGAGCGATGCCCTGACGATCGGTTCTATCGATTACGCGGTGTCGACGTCCTCGTCGATCGAGATTGAGACGGCGTCTGTATCCGGGTTCGGATCGTCGCCGTCAAGATATTCATCGAGACACAGGACGGCGTTCAACTCGGCTTGGACCTGTTTGGCTCCCTGTTTGACGAGATCGCTCGGCGCGATGGCCTCGTATTCGAAGGGGTTGTTCCCGGCCCCATCGCTTTCTCGTTTGTTCCGACTGACGACTTCCTCGTCGTGTAATTCGACGATCGCTTCCCGTACGGTCGACGGGTAGAGGCCAGTCCCCTCGGCGATCTCCTCTGAAGTGCTCGCCGGATGTTGCCGGAGATAGACGTAGATCCGAGCGCGGGTTTCCGTTTCGAGCAACCACGATAACAAATCGATAATCCGTTTGTCGAACTCTTCGATCGCCCGATCGGCCCCGTCTTCCAGGCGGTGGCGTCCTTCATCGAGGCGACGATCAGACCCATCCGCGTCGCTGGTAGCATCATCCTGTGGAGACATATGTTCCCGTAGGTGGGACACAAGTCTGTATCGGATAAAAACCCTCGCTTACGGCGAGTCGTCGACGTCAGGACTCGCCCGGTCGAACGATCAACGACTCGGCGAGTGCGTCGACTCCATCGGCCTCGTGGATCGCTCGTTGGCGTTCCGCGCCACTGGGGGCATCGAGCACCGATTCGAGCCGGGTCAGACCGAGGCGATCGATTTCCTCATGGGTGGCGGTCTCGACGTCGATCTGGGTGGAGCCATCCCTCGCAATGAGGGCCGCATCGTGCCCATATCTGCAGGCGCGCCATTTGTTTTCCATGAGGAGTTCCGGTCGGTCCGCAGCCGGGCGCGGCGCCTCGTTCGGGCTGGCCCACGGGGCGTGCAATGCATCGGGGAGTGCGGACAGTTGGGTGCCTTCCCGAGTCGCGGAATATGCTTGACCGAGCCGATCGACGAGCTTTGTGACGTACTCGACGAAGGCCAGGACGACTGTTTCGTCACGTTGAGCATCCGGCGTGCGAACCTCGACCGTTCCGTACTCAGTGTGCGGACGGACATCGAACCAGATTTCGCCGCGATCGTTGATTGCGTCAGTTTCCAAAAGCAGTGTTTCGAGATCGCGATAGGTAGCCAGATCCGGATACGTCGGTGGCATGCCTGTGTTAGGCAGCCCCTCGAAAATCTTGGCCCGAGCGGAGGCCAGCCCTGTATCGAAGCCGTTCCAAAACGGCGAATTCGCCGAGAGCGCCAACACCAACGGCAGGTACCACCGAATTTCGTTGGCGATCCAGACGGCGGCCTCGCCATCGTCAACTCCGACATGGACGTGCAGCCCCGCGGTCGTGTTCCGATGTTGCGGATACTGAATGCGCTCTAGTTGCCGTCGATATCGTGGCTTCGTTACGTGTTCGAGTTCGCGCCAGCGAGCCAACGGATGCAGGCCGGCACTCGCGATCCGGTATCCGGCGTCGGTTGCGTGCTCGACGAGCGCCTCGCGAACCTCGGCGAGCACCTCGGGTGCCGCGTCGAGATCCTCAATGATCGGTGTCTGGGTCTCGATCACACATTTGAACAGTTCGTGATCGAGACGATCCTCGAGGATGGCCGGCGGTGCTCGCTCATAACAGAGTTCGTCGGTGCCACTCGTCGGACGCCCGGCCTCGTCAACGATGTAAAATTCCTCCTCGATGCCGATGGTCCCGGCGCGCCCGAACGCGTCACGGCCACCCTCGCCCATCACTGCGCCGTCCGGGGCGACGGCGGTTAAACACCGTGGTCCCCGGGAGGCGTTGCCGGTTGCCTCCTATGCGGGTCGTGCCAGAATGGCCAAGTGATCCCGATGGTCGGGATCGAGCCGGACGGTCTCGGTAATGTCGTACTCCGCCGCAAGCGTTTCGGTGGCCGCGTCGAATACCGTCTCCGGGGACGCGGCGACGTCTTCGCTGCGGGCTTTGATCGCACAGACGAGGTGGCCGTCGTCAGCGAGAAAGCGCCGATTCGCACAGGCGACCTCGGCCTGGCCCCGGGTGGCGACATCCTGGATCAGCACGTCACACTCGGCCTCGACCACATGGCCGTACGTGTCCGGTTTTCGGGCGTCTTTGAGGAGCGGAATGATGTTCGACCGATTCCGCGCTACCTCGAGGAGCTCTCTCGCCGGCCGAGGGGCGAATTCGATCGCGTACACGATGCGGGCGATATCAGCGATGTGACTCACCGTCGTTCCGGCCGCGGCCCCGAGATACAGGACCCGAGCGTCTGAATCGATATCGATGGTAAGCCCTCGTTCGAGCATGGCGGCGACTTTCGAGCGGCTGGCATCCCACACGCGCCAGGCGTCGACGGTGGGTTCCCCGTAGACCGGATCGCCCTCTGTGAGAAGACGTTCCTCGCCGTCGATGACCTCACGACGGACTCCCGTCGGGAGTGTCACGCGTCGCCACCTCCAGATCGAATCGTCTCGAGCCGATCCGCTAACTCCGTTGCTAACGACGGTTCGCGTTCACCCCGATAATGGTCGATTCGCGCCGCGATCGCGAACTTTCCGGCTAATGCGCGGGCGACCGTACCTCGTTGTTCCGGTGGAGCCGACTGAATCGCCGGGTGCGTATAGATGACACCGTGTTTGGGCGGGGGTGCCTCGCCGCTGAGGTGGGCGAACAAGGCGGATTCGGCGCCGAGTACCTGCACGGTCGAACTCGGTCGTTTCGCGAGCTCACTGAGGGACCCGGCGAGGGCAATGAGGCGCGCGGCCAGGACCGGCCCCGCCAACTCGGCGAGATTGGGGGCGACGACCCTCGCTTGTCGTTCGAGGTCATCGTGGAGGGCGTCGAGTTCGGCCTCGAGATCGTCGCGAATACCGGACAGGGCTGTCAGATGTGTCTGTAAGGCTGTATCGCTTGCTTCGGCCGTGGCCGTCGACGCCTCTTCGAGGCGCTGTTCGAACTCGTTTGCGAGTCCGGAGAGGGTATCGTAGGTTCTGACGAGTTCGATCACTTCCCGATCTGGCGCCGCTGATCGGTCCGCAAGTTCGGTTTCCAACGCTTCGATAGCAACTGCCTGCAACCACCCGTAGTAGGCGGCTTCATCCGCGACGACCTCGGCTTCGGTGGCGATGGTCGGCCAGTCGGCTGGTTCGGCGTTCGTGCCAGTTCGAAGGCGTTCGACGGCGGCTGCTTCGTCCTCGGGGGTGAGTCCGTCGAACCAGCCTGCATCTCCCATTGGCTACCTCTGGCGGGGGAACCGGGATAAACGTCCCCGTTGGTGTCCGTCCTCTATCCCATCGCTTCGAAGGGCTGCTCGCAGTTATTGCAGAAATGAATTGACCGACAGAGCGAGGGCCCCTTCGGATGTTCGCGCTCGGTATCGTCGGAGCCACAATAGGGACACTGAGCGGATTCGGCTGGACCGCCTGCCGCCACGCTTGGATCCTCGCGGGTCATTGCACACTCAGGCCGAATCGCTCGAGGGCGGCTCGGCCGTCTGCCGTCACGTGTTCGAGTGACCATGGTGGGTACCAGACGAGGTTGACCGTCGTCTCCTCAATCCCGTCGAGGGAGCTGACCTGGTCCTCGATCTGGCCCACCAACAGGTCCCTGGCTGGACACCCCGAGTACGTCAACGTCATATCGATTCTGGCGTGTCGGTCGGTGACATCGACCTCGTAGATGAGACCCAGATCGACAATACTGACCGGCATCTCGGGATCCTCGATGTCCCGCAACGTCTCCCACACGGTCGCTTCCTGCCCCGCGGCGGCATCACCGGTACGAGGCACGTCGTCCGGGGCCTCCCCGCTTCGGTACTCGGTGTACGGACACAGCCGATCCGACGCGTTACTCGCCATCGTCGGGTTTTGGCATGATCCGTTCGGTCGTGGTTCGTTCAAGCTCGTGATACGTCTTCGTCAGATCGGCATGCAACGCGGGCCAGTGCTCGGTGTGGTCGTTCCGCCCGGTCGGTCCCGTCGGCTCGGTAGGACGGTCCAATCCAAGCGAGTCGAAGGTCGACGTGATGGCCTCTTCCCACGCCCTCTGGAGCTCCGAAAGGGACCGGGTTCGAAAGCCCGCGTCGACGATGTGCGCCTCGATGGCTTCTGGATCCGTCATCGCGGGGTCGGCGTCATCGCCAAAGCGGGGCGGAGCTGCCGGGTCGAAAAGCCCCGTCGCCGGCCCATACAATCGATCGAGGGCTGCCTGCAGGCGCTCGCGGCCTTCCGCGTCGTCCGCCAGCCGTTCAAGCCATGTCCGCGCGTGATCGAGGTGATATTCCTCCTCTTCAAGGATTTTCGGGACCCGATTCGCGACAGGTTGCAACCGGGAGTCGGCCACAGCCTCCAAGCGGAGTCGTTCGGCTTCGTCGTAGAGGTATGATCGCACGATCGCATCGGCCCAGTCCCCCTCAGCGAAGGGCAACTCCACGAGCGTGGCGTGGCGAAAGTCCGCTGCTGGGCGTTCGAAGACGATGTCGCGTTCAACGTGACCGAGACGTTCGAGGACGTCATACCAAAGCCGGGCATGGCCAAGTTCGTCCTGGGCAATATTGCTCAACGCGAGGTCGGACTCAAGCGTCGGGGCTCGAACCTGCCATTCGGTATAGCGTTCAGCCAGGACGAATTCGTCGTCGCCCAGTCGAGCCAATAGCGTCTCTGCAGCGGTTCGATCCGCTCCGTCGAGTGCGTCCATCCCGGCTGCTTCGGCGGTCATGGTGAGGAGCGGTTCCGGTCGGCTTCAGCCTGTTCTTGCTCTGAAGCGGCGACTTCCTCTGCGAAGTCGGCGTCGATCTGTTGGTACGTCATCGCCCATCGATAGGATTTGTCCGTCGTCCCCCCGAAGGCGGTCTCCTCGGCGTCAACCTCGCTGATCTCCTGTTGCGGGACGACCCAGATGTTTTCGACCGGCTTGCGCCGACCGTGTTGGATTTGCGCGAAGAGCGTGGCCATCTCGCGGTCGGGTGCGTGCACGTTGCCGCAATGGACGTGATCTTCACGCGGACCCTCCTTGCGAAAGACTTCCCAGATCATGGTCAATCTGCAGCCGTGCTCGCGCCGACACCGGTCGGGGCGATCCCATCGGCCTCGATGGCGTCTCGAACCCATTTCACGGCCTCCTGGGCGGTGGCACGACCGTTGATTTGTCCCCGTCCGGGTTCGTACTCGTTGTGCGCAATGTCGAAGAATTCGTCCCAGTCGAGATCGTCCTCGACGACTTCATAGGTGCCGTCGTCACGTTCAGAGATCCGAGGGGTGTCCGGAATCTCGAGGCCGTATTTGCGCGCCTTCGGGATGTATGCGTTGAGGAATTCGTTGCGCAATTGATCGTTCGATTTCAATTTGAGCCCCACTTCGCTGGCGAAATCGTGGTGGGTGCTCTGGTCGTCGGTGGGGCCGAAGAACTGGATGATGCGTGGCCACCATTCGTCGAAGGCCTCCTGCAGGAGGCGTTGTTCCTTTCGCGAGCCCGTCGCGAGCGCCCGCATGATGTCCTCACCATGTTTGACGTGAAAGCCCTCCTCGAAGCAGATCTTGTCCATAGCGCGAGCGTAGGGCTCCCAACTCGTTCGTTTGAGGGTCGCCTGACGGCGCATGGCTGCGCCATCGACGAAGAAGGCGATCATTGGGGTCTCGACCCACGACTCCATGGGATAGTGAAAACAATTGAGGAACTTTCCGTCCCCGGCGGCAAGCTCATCGAGCATTTCCTCGCGGGTTTTGATCCCGAGACTTTCGGCGGCGCGATAGAGCAACTGTCCGTGGCCAATCTCGTCTTGAACCTTGGCGCTGAAGGCGAGTTTGCGGTCGATGCTTGGCGCCTGTCGAATGAACGGTCGCTCCAGATACGCCCCCATTATTTCGCTGTTGGCGTGGAACTGAATCATTCGAGTCGCCGCCTCGCGATACTCACGCGGCAGGTCGTCCGCCGGTGAGAATTCGCGCGGGCCGGCGCGGTTTTTGACGGTCTCGAGATCCATCGTACAGAGTACGAAGGGGACCCAGGCACATACTAATTCACCCGTCTATAGACGGGGTTTAAATGTAATTATCACGCACGTTTCGGTATGATCGAGGAGTGTCTGGTCGTCGAATTCCAGGTGAGTGGGGATGGCTGTCCGCTTTCGATGGCGAGTGATCGCACCAACGAGACGATTGATGCTCGTCCTCCTCAGCGTCGAAGTGATGGTAACGAGTTGCTGTTATTTGCGGCACCTGCAGCTCCGGCACTTGAACGGACCCTTGACGAGGACGAACGCATTCGATACCTCCACGCCTCCCGATCGTCGGATCGGACGACCTACCGATGCCTCTCTCGTGAGCCATGTGTCGTGCACGAACTGGTTGATGCGGGATTCCTCGTTGAATCCATTCAGTATCGCAATGGCGTCGAACGGTATACCGGGGCCGTGGTGGGATATGACGTGCTCGAAGGGGTTCTCGAAGCAGCCGGGGAGGCCGTCGGAGTGACGCTCGAACGGGTCTATCCGCTCCTCGCCGAGGACGACGATCCAGTTGGCCAACGGTGGGATGTGACGCCCGCACAGGAGGACGCACTGCGGGCGGCGTACCAGGCGGGCTATTTCGAGGTACCTCGAGATGCAACGGCCACGGAGGTCGCGGCAAGGCTCGATATCGGCAAGACGGCGTTTCTCGAACGACTCAGACGTGGGCAAGCGGCCGTGTTCGGACAGATGTTTGGGTAAGGTCGCGTCCTCGCGACTCACTCGGCTCGGGCGTCAATGACGAGCACCCGCGGGAGCATGCTCAACAGGTCCGGCGTTCGTTCGCCCCAGGGGCCTTCCTCATAGACATCCGGGTCAGCGCACCCAGGTTCGTGAACCCGCTCGAGGCGAAAGCCGGTTTCGATGAGGGTGTTGATGTACTCCGCGATGGTGTGGCGGTACATCACCTGGTCCGACTCGAGGTCCTCGTGAGTAATGACGTGGCGTCCGGTTTCGAAGTAGCTGTCTGTAAGTTCGAGCGTATCCGGGTCAGCGCGTTCATAGACGGGGTGTGGAGCTGAAAACACGAATCGACCGCCATCGTTGAGAATTCGACGGGTATCCCGAAAACATGCCTGGAGATCGCCCACCCACTGGAACACGTACGCGTTGAAGGCGATGTCGAAGTAATTCGAGGGGAATATGCCCAACTCCGTAATGTCGGCTTGAATGAACGTCGGCGTGACGTCCCGCTCGGCGGCCAGCTTTCTGGCATGTCGGAGCTGTTCGCGCGAGAGATCGATGCCAACCACCTCGGCGCCTCGCTCCGCGAGGGCGATTGAGCACTGGCCACCGCCACAGCCGAGTTCGAGGATGGTGGCCTCCTCGACATCCGTCAATAGTGAAAGCTCGTGGGCATCGGTCCCCGTCCAATCGACATCGACCTCCAACCCGGCTTCCTCCTGAAAATATGGCGCGGTTTCCTCCCACCATCGCTTGACGTCTCGCGACATCGGTTAGCCACTACTCACAGGACACCCATAGGATCGATAAGAGCCTATCGCTTCGCAACCTCCGGGTTTGTATTCTATCGCAGTGCTCAGCCGGTTTTGTACACGCCGCGAGCGTTCGCGAGTACGTCTGTCTCCTCCGCGGCAAGGACGGAGACGTCGACCACACCCACCTCGTTTCCACAGCGGATGACCTCGGCTTCGGCTTCGAGATCCCCGCTCCCGACATCGAGATAATCGATGCGCATGTCGATCGTTGGCACCGGCTGATCGACGAGCGAGACGAGGGCGGCGCCCCCGACAGTGTCCGCGAGGGTGAACGTCACGCCCCCGTGGGCCATCAACTCGTCCGCATTCCACGACAATTCCTCCCGCATTTCGAGGCGCCCCCGGGCAGTGCCGTCCTCGGCCTCCACCACTTCAATACCCAACAGATCCGCGAAGGGCATCGACTCGAAGAACGCGTCAATATCCATGCGAGCGATGAGACCATCTCAGCCATTAAAGCCCCGGGAGTGAATCGATCCTCCATGGACGTGACCACGACCGATGGCGTACGACACATCACCCTGAATCGGCCCGATCGACGCAATGCCGTCTCTCCGGAGGATGTCGTCGAGTTGGCTGCGGCCATTACTGAGGTCTCGCCATCGGAGGCGAGTGCGATCCGGTTGGCCGGCAAGGGCCCCGCCTTTTGTGCCGGAGGGGATCTCGACGCGATGGCCGAGCGAGAGTGGCCCCGCGGTGAGCGGGCCCGACGGGTCGAAGCGACCTTCGGCCGGTTGGCCCGAGCCATGCTCGAAGCCGAGGTACCCATCGTGGCCCGTGTTCACGGCGATGCCGTCGGTGCCGGGCTTGCCTTGGTCGCCTTGAGTGACTTCGCCTTCGCCAGTACCGAGGCCCGATTCAACGCCGGCTTTGCCCGCGTCGGCCTCGTCCCCGATGTCGGAGGGAGTTTTCTCTTACCGAAATTGCTCGGCCTGCGGACCGCGAAGGATCTGGCGTTGACGGCTCGGTTCGTCGATGCCGAGGAGGCGAACCGGATCGATCTGGTGAACGACACGGTCGATCCGGAAACGCTCGATGATCGCGTCGATGCGTGTCTCGATCGACTGGCCGACCTGCCGACGGCGACGCTCGGTCGGATTCGGCGCACGATCCATCACAATCTCGGTCGTCCCTATCCGGATGCGCTCGCCTTTGAAGCCCACGAGCAAGCTGCTGCATACGACACACCGGCGCACAAAGAGGGCGTTGCGGCGTTTCGCGATGGCCGCGAGCCCGAGTACTAAGGAGCCCTATGCGTTCTCGAGGTCGAAACGCTTCGCGGCCGTCTCCATGTCCTTGTCTCCGCGTCCGCTGAGGTTGATCAAGATGACGTCCGTATCCGGCTCTTGGGCGATGTCTTTCGCCAGGGCGATCGCGTGACTCGTCTCCAAGGCTGGGATGATACCCTCGTACCGAGACAGATCCCGAAAGCCTTCGAGGGCTTTGTCGTCCTCGATGCCGACGTACTCACACCGTCCGACGGCCCGAAACATCGCGTGCTCCGGGCCGACGCCGGGATAATCGAGGCCGGCTGAGATGGAATGGACATCGACGTCGTCCTCGATGACGCGTGTGCGCATCCCGTGCAGGACGTCGTCCTCACCGGAACTGAGCGGCGCAGCGTGTGCATCGGAGTCGGCGCCTTCGCCGCCACCCTCCGCCCCGTAGAAGGCGACGTCATCGTTGCGAAACGCGTGAAAGAGTCCGATCGCGTTCGAACCCCCACCGACGCAGGCGATGGCTGTATCGGGCAGTTGGCCCGCTTGCTCCTGGATTTGATCTCGGGCTTCCTCGCCGATAACCGACTGAAACTCCCGCACCATCCTCGGGAAGGGATCGGGTCCGACGGCGGAGCCGACGAGATAGTGCGTGTCATCGACATTGGCAACGAGGTCTTCCATCGCCACGTCAACCGCGTCAGCGAGGCCCGCACCTCCCTGGGTGACTTCGTTGACCGTCGCTCCCATCAATCGCATGCGGAAGACGTTCATCTTCTGGCGCTCGACGTCCTTTTTGCCCATGTAAATCTCGGTGTCCATACCGAGCATGGCCCCCACCATCGCCGTCGCCGTGCCGTGTTGTCCAGCGCCAGTTTCCGCGATCAGGCGTGTTTTGCCGGCCGCATCGGCCAAGAGACCTTGCCCGAGGCAGTTGTTGATCTTGTGTGCTCCGCCATGGAGGAGGTCCTCACGCTTGAGGTAGATATCGGCACCGTAGGCCTCCGAAAGGTTCTCTGCGTAGTACAGCGGCGTCGGTCGTCCGGCGAAGTCGTGCAACAGTGTTCGAAAGCGATGCTGAAACTGGTCCGTCGGGACAATCTCGTCGAACGCATTCGCCAACTCGTCCAACGGCCCTTCGAGCGGTTCCGGGACGTATCGGCCCCCGTATTCGCCGAATTCGCCCGGTTCGTTGCCTTGCTGAGACATATCCTGCCTTCTCTATTCGATGGGGAAAGGTGTTTGGGTAAAAGCAAGGCCGTACTGCTCGTTTGTGCCGGTAATTGGCGGTAACGAGGAGGATTTCGGTTTCAGGTATTGGGTCAGTCGAGATCGAAAAGGCGCTCGGCGTTTTGCCACAAGAGTTTGCGTTGCACGTCAGGGTCGAAATCGAGATCCGCGAAGTCCTCAAGCCATCGCCGTGGGTCAAGCATCGGATAATCGGTACCGAACATCACCTTATCTTGCAGAAGGGTTCGAGCGTATTGCAACACCTGATCGTCGATGTAGCGTGGCAACCAGCCCGAGAGATCCATATAGACATTGCCCTTGTGCAGACACGTTGCGAGCTGTTCGCGCTCCCATGGGAAGGCCGGATGAGCAATGATGATGTCAAGATCGGGATGGCGGGCAGCCAGGTCGTCCAACAGGAGGGGATCGCCGTATCGAATGTGGAGGCCACGTCCACCGGGAACGCCCCCGCCGAACTGTGAGTTGCCACCATGGAAGATGCACGGAACATCGAGTGCTTCGATACGGTCGAAGAGCTCCTCGTGTTCTGGCGCGCTCGGATCGAACCCTTGGGCGATCTGTTGAAATTTGAATCCGCTGAGATCGAGATCTTCGATGGCCCGCTCGGCCTCCTCGACGCAGTCGTCTTTGAGCGGGTCGACGCTCGCAAAGCCGATGACAAACTCCGGATGGTCGTCGCGCACCTCGGCGATAAACTCATTCGAGACCGGGGGCCGACCTGTGGTAGTTTCGGCATCCCAGCCCAGCAAGACGGCCCGATCGATACCGAGCTCACGATATGACGCGATCATCTCCGGAATGGGCGTTGTCTCCAGATCCGCCCCGAAGGCATCCGCGGCATCGGCCATATAGGGGCCGCCGGCGTCGTGCAAGAACTCGCTGGTCGGAGGATGGGCATGGATGTCGATCGCGCGTGGGTTCTCCTCGAGCACCGATGGTAGCGACATGGGCTAGGCGTCCTCGCGTTTGATCAGGAAGATCATGTCGCCGGCGAACACCTCGGTGTCGTCCTGGGTGGTGACGAGGGTGTCGATCGTGACGAGGCCAGCGTCGTCACGGCTTTCGACCTCTCTGACTTCGGTGACTTCCATCTCCATCGACACGGTGTCACCGATGTATACCGGATTCGAAATCTCCATGTAATTCATCCCGAGAAACGCGAGGACGGTCCGCTCGAGGAGCCCGCTGCGAAACATGAATCCGGTCGCGAGGACGAACGTGAATGGGCCGTGCGCGACCCGGCCATCGTAGACCTGTTCCTCGGCATAGTGGCGATTGGTATGAAGTTCCGTCCAATCGCCGGCCACCATCGAGTGGATAACGAGATCCGATTCGGTGACGGTCCGACCGACGCTCTCGAAGGTCTGTCCGACCTCCCAGTCCTCGAAATACTGGGGTTCGTAACTGTAGGCCATGGATCCGACTTGGACGAGGTGGCACATATATCCGACCGGATTCCTTGGTCCGGTGTCGATAGCTAAACCGTTTAGTCGCCCCCTACCGAGGGCGGAACTATGCGCGATGTCTACCTCGTCGGCGCGGGCCAATCCGCCTTCGGGGCCTTCCCCGATGAGACGTACCGATCGCTGTTTACGGAGGCCGTCGACGCCGCGATACGTTCCTCGGAGGGAGTAGCCCGAGAGGAGATCGACGAGGCGTACCTCGGCACCCTCGGCGTCGGTGGCAGACAGATCGGCCTGAGTGGCCCGGCCGTCACCCAGCATGCGGGCCTCGACGGCGTGGCAACGACGCGTGTAGAAAACGCCTGTGCCGCGAGTGGCTTTGCCGTCCGGTCAGCGGTGCAGGCCATTAAAAGCGGGATGGTGGATGTCGCCCTTGCCGGTGGCTACGAGGTGATGACGGACGCGTCACAAGACCTCACGAAGTACTGGCTCGGTGTCAGCGGCGAGACTGAGTGGGAACGCCTCGCCGGGACGACCTTCGCCGGCGTATATGCCCAGATGGCTCGAGCGCATATGGATGCGCACGGAACGACATCTCAACAGCTCTCCGCCGTCGCCGCAAAAAACCACGGCCATGGAGCGGCCAATCCGAAGGCCCACCTGCAATTCGACTGTAGCGTCGATGACGCTGAAGCGAGTGCGACCGTCGCGGATCCCCTTCGACTCTATCATTGTTGTCCGACGACTGACGGCGCGGCCGCGATCATCCTCGCCTCCGAAGCGGTCGCCGAACGCGTCGCCTCGCCCCCGATACGGGTAGCCGGCGTCGGCGCCGGGAGCGATCACGTCGGCTTGTTCCAGCGGGATACCTACACCTCGATCCCCGCGGCTGCCCACGCCGCCGATCGCGCCTATGACATGGCTGGGATTGGCCCGAAGGCGATCGATGTCGCCGAGGTACACGATTGTTTTGCGATTGCGGAACTCATGGCGTACGAGGATCTGGGGTTTTGTGACCGAGGCGAGGGCGGTGCGTTCGTCGAATCCGGCCGAGCCGCCCCGGACGGCGAGGTCGCCGTCAACACTTCTGGCGGGCTCAAATCGAAGGGGCATCCGATCGGGGCGACCGGAGCCGGCCAGCTGGTCGAGATCTACGAACAACTCACCGGGCAAGCCGGCGACCGACAGCTGGACGATCCTCGGATCGGGCTCACGCACAACGTTGGTGGGAGCGGTGGTGCCGCCGTCGTCCACATCCTCGAACGAGAGGGGGCGATGCCATGACGGCCGTCTCTATCGCAGGCATCGGGGCGTACGTGCCGCGATATTTCCTGCCAAGTGCGGCGTACGAATCGGCGTGGGGCCGACACGAGGCTGGGGGGATCAACGCAACGACCGTGCCTGACGGTGATGAAGATCCACTCACGATGGGCTGGGCCGCTGCCACTCGCGCGCTGGACGCGGCTGATCGGACCCCCAGCGATGTCGCGTGGTTCGGCTTCGCGACGACGTCGCCGCCCGTCGAGGTTGAAGACGTCGCCGTCAGATTGGGGCATGCGCTCGGTGTCCCAGATTCCACACCGCATCGATTACTCGTCGGGAGCCCGCGCTGCGGGGTCGATGGACTCGTGTCAGCCGCCCATGCGGGGCCATGGCGCGATGGGTGTGGCCTCCTCGTCGCGAGCGATTACGTCGAAGGTGAACCTGGATCGGCCCGAGACCACGCCGGCGGGGCGGGCGCTGCGGCACTCGTGTTGACCGAAGCGGGCTCGGGTGATATCGGGCCTATCGCCAGCGCGTCGACGCCAGCGCCTGGCCAGCAGTTCCGGCGGCCAACACGCACGACTGAGGAGGGACTCGGGATCTCGGCGTACGATCGATCAACCTACCGCTCCGTCGTTACGCGGGCGATCGAACGCTGTGATACCGATCCAGCGTCGGTCGATGCGCTCGCCATCCAAGCGCCCGATGGCTCGATGCCGTATCGGGTGACGGATGACCTCGGGGTCACCACGGAGGCGGTTACTCGGGGGACGACCGTCCATCGACATGGGGACACCGGTGCGGCTGCCCCCTTCCTCGGTCTCGCCACCGCGTGCGAGGCGGGTGCCGATGACGTTCTCCTCGTGGCATATGGGTCGGGTGCCGGGGCTACGGCAATGCCGGTGTCGGTCGGCGGCGTTCCGCTCGAGTCGACGCTCGAAGCGACGATCGAGTGTTCCTACGAGCGGGCGCTCCGCCAAACCGGCCGCCTCGGCGACGAGCCACCCGAAGGCGGTGGTGCTTACGTAAGCCTCCCGACGTATCAGCGGTCACTGCCGTCGAGACAGCGCTTGGTGGCCGGGCGCTGTCAGGCCTGTGATGCGGTGGTGTTTCCCCCCGACGGCGCGTGTCCGACGTGTGGCTCGTTGGCTGCGTTCGAGGAAGTCCGACTCGAGGAGACCGGAGAAGTCGAGACGGTGACGGTGATCGAACAAGGTGGCGCGCCGCCGGAATTCGTTCCCCAACAACATCGTGGAGGCGCGTACCCGGTGGCGATCGTTTCATTCGCGAGCGTGGAGAGTGGATCCGTGAGTGTGCCACTCCAGGTCACCAGAGCCAGCGATCCGGCCATCGGAGACCGGCTCAGAACGACCCTGCGTCGTTTGTATACGCAAGAGGGGGTCCCTCGATACGCACGGAAAGCAACTGACTCACGCGAAGGAACGTCCATCGACAACGCTTAACCCACTCCGTGGCGGCCTCGGGGATATGTCCACCATTGGCGTCCTCGGCGCCGGGACGATGGGCCATGGCATCGCGTATGTCTGTCTCGTCGCCGGCCATGACGTGACCGTCCGCGATGTCGATGCCGACCGGGTCGAAGCTGGCATCGAGGCGATCGAATCGCTCCTGCAAAGCGGCGTGGATCGAGGCGTGCTTTCCACGAGCGATGCCGACGCGGCCCAAGATCGTCTCACCGGGACGACCGGCCTGTCTTCGACCGTGGCCGGGGCCGATGTCGTCATCGAAGCGATCCCTGAAGACCTCGCGCTCAAACAGGAGACCTTCGAAGCCGTCGAAGCGGATGCACCGCCTGATGCCCTCCTGGCATCGAATACCTCCTCGTTGTCGATCACCGAAATCGCGAACGCACTCGAGAACCCCGATCGCTTTCTCGGGATGCACTTTTTCAATCCGCCGTATGCGATGGAACTCGTCGAGCTCGTGACCGGCGAGCGCACCGCTGAGCACACGGTTGACCGGGCCCAGCACTTCGTTGAAGATCTCGATAAGACGGCTATCACCGTGCGTGATACGCCGGGGTTTGCAACCTCACGTCTCGGGGTCGCCCTCGGCGTCGAGGCGATGCGGATGGTCGAGACGGGGGTCGCCTCCGTGCCGGACATCGATCAGGCGATGAAGTTGGGGTACGATCACCCGATGGGCCCGATCGAACTCGGCGATCACGTCGGTCTCGACGTTCGCTTGGACATCCTCGAACACTTGTATGCCGAACTCGGCGAACGGTTTCGCCCGCCCCAAATTTTGAAACGGAAGGTACGGGCCGGTCGACTCGGCAAGAAGACCGGTGCGGGGTTCTACCGATGGGAGGACGACGAAATCGTCGGCGTGGTTGATGAGGTGGACAGGGATGGCTGACGCGTTCGACACGCTTGCCGAGTCAGGGACGGTCACCACGCTGGATCGTCGTGACGACATGCCCGGTGTTGTCACCCTCACGATCGACCGCCCCGAGGCCAGAAACGCACTCAACGACGCCGTCAGGGCGGAGGTCATCGAGGCGATGGACACCCTCGGGTCGATGGATGGCGTGCGCGTCATCGTGCTCACAGGCTCGGATGCGGCAAACGCGTTCGTCGCCGGCGCGGACGTGACTGACCTCCAAAACCGCGATCCGATGACGCACCACGACGAGAGCGACCCCCCACGCATCTACGAGGCCATTGCCGACGCGGGTGTCCCCGTGATCGCCCGGATCAACGGGCCGGCCCTTGGCGGCGGCTGCGAGGTCGCCCAAGCGTGTGATATTCGCCTCGCGAGCACCGAGGCAGTTCTCGGTCAACCCGAAGTCACGCTTGGACTGATGCCGGGTGGCGGTGGCACGCAACGATTGCCGCGACTCGTCGGTGTCGGCCAGGCGTTGCGACTCATTCTGTCCGGAGAGGTCATTGATGCCGAGGAGGCAGCTGACATCGGACTCATCGAGGGAGCGTATCCGCCTGACGAACTCGATGATCGCGTGTACGACCTGGCCGAACGGATCGCCAGTAACGGACCGCGTGCCGTCGCCTTCGCCCGACGGGCGGTGCGAGCGGCGGCAGAACAGCCGCTATCGAGCGGCTTGCAGTACGAAAAGGAGCTGTTCTCAGTGTTGTTCGATTCGGCCGACGTTGATGAAGGGATCGAGGCGTTCCTTGAGGATCGCGAGCCGGATTGGCAGGACGCCTGAGTCACTCGAAGTGGACAGTCGGTCCGTCTTCGGTGTCTTCGATGTGTACGCCGGCGTCTGCGAGGTGGGCCCGGAGGGCATCGGCCGCGTCGTAGCGTTCCTCGGCTCTGAGTTGTTCACGGTAGCTGACGAGCTCTTCGAGGAGGTGGGTGAGACGATCGTCACGGCTTACCTCGGTCCCGAACGTCAACCCGAGGACGTCCGATCCGAACTCTTCGAACACGGTGAGGGCCCGATGGAGGCCTGAATAATCATAGGGCGGGTCGTTATCGAGATGGACGTTTATCGCGTCGACGAGGGAGCCCAATGCAGTCAATACGCCGCGCGTATCGAGGTTGTCGTTCAATGCATCCGCACTCTCTGTTCGCGCTTCGGCGGCGGCCTCGCGCAAAGCCGTGTCCGTCACCGACATCCGCGCCTGTGCGGATCTGACGATTTCGGCCGCATCACGATAGGCTCGATCCAGTCGCTCCCACCGGGCGGTGGCTTCCTCAACGGTGGCCGATGAAAACGTTTGTCGGGTGTCGTGACTCGCCGACAATAATAGGGTGCGAATCACGTTCGGGCCGTATTCCTCCAGCGCTTCCGCGACCGTGTGGAAGTTTCCGAGACTCGAGGACATCTTTTCGTCATCCACTTCGAGGAGCCCCACATGAAGCCAATAGGTGGCGTATGGCTCGCTAGTCGCGGCTTCAGCTTGGGCGATCTCGTTTTCGTTATGGGGAAAGACGATGTCCTGCCCAGCGACGTGGATGTCAAATGACGGTCCAAGGTGTGTTGTACTCATTGCGGAGCACTCGATGTGCCAGCCCGGCCGGCCAGCACCCCAGGGTGAATCCCAGGTGTGCGCACCCGCCGCCGCGGTCGCTGGATCGACGTCTTCGTCTTTGATGTGTTCGGCGACGTCTTCCGGAGCGAGTCCACCGGCCTTCCACAGCGCGAAGTCAGCAGGATGGCGCTTGTCCGGATGGACGTCCTCGCTCGGTTCGAGATCTGCGAGTGATTGATTCGAGAGTTGGCCGTACTCCGGAAAGCTCGTGACGTCGAAATAGACCGATCCGTCGGCCTCGTACGCGTGGCCGCGCTCAAGCAGCCGTTCGGTGAGGTCGATAATCTCGTCGATGTGCTCGCTCACTAGCGGGTGTGCATCGGCTCGTTTGAGCCCCAACGCGTCCATGTCGTCCAAGGTCTGCTCAAGGAAGTACTGGGCGACCGCTCCCTCGTCGGTGAAGTCGGGTCGTTCGGAGACGCGTGCGGCGATCTTTTCGTTCACGTCCGTGAAGTTCTCCACGTAACGGACGTCGTACCCCTCGTGATCAAGCCACCGGCGCAGGATGTCGACGTGCACCCAGGACCGTGCGTGGCCCAGGTGGGCCCGATCCGAGACAGTGAGACCACAGTAATAGATGGTAACATTCGGTGGGTCGATGGGCTCGAAGCGTTCGCGGGTCCCGGAGAGCGTGTTCTCGAGGTACAACGCCATCGTCATCCCGGGGTACACTTGTCGTTCGCTTGAATGTGTTGTCGTCCGAGTCGCACCACGCGACCTGTTTTTCAGTTGAAAATCACGAACAAGGCGATGCCGACGCCAAGGGCCACCGCGAGGACACCGATCAAAATGCTCGCGTCGGAGGCGAGCAAGATCGCACCGACCGCGATCAACAGGGCCATCGCCGCCAGCACCAGTACCGGCCAGCTCCCGTCTCCGATCTCGAGGAGTTCGCTCCCTTCGGAATCCGGGGCGGCCGGTTCCGCGAGGCGTTCGTCGACAATGACGGATTCCTCGGCTTCGACCGGCTGTTCGATCGAGACATCGATATAGGTCGTCTCCGTCCCGTAGCCGGTCACCAACCGAAGTTTGCCGTGAAACGTCTCCGGGCGGTCTTCATCGAGATCGACCGTGAGGACGCGTAAATCGTCGGCATCAAGGTAGTGATTCGGCGCTTCGACCGATGCGAAGCGTCCGAAGTCATCGACCGGCGCCAGGTGAACGTGCTGTGGATGGGTATGATTGTGAACTTCGACTTGAAAACTATCAGTTACCGTCAGATCGCGGGGTTCGACCTCAACGGCGTCGGGCGCGTCGCGGCCGATATGGATCCGGAGCCGATCTGACACACAGAGAGTATCGAGGGCCGGCGAGAAAAAGCTTCAGGCCTCTTCGGCCAGTTCCTCGCGCATATCGGGGGGCAACAAGTTCGGAATGCCCTCCTCGATCGGATAGGTTTCTCCACACTCGGTACACGTCAGCGTTCCCTCGATAATCTCACCATCCTCTTCGCGTTCGTCGACAGTCAATTCGAGTTCGCTTTTGTCAACTGGACAACAGAGGATCTCCATTATGGACTCGTCCATCGGTCGGCCACCTCGTGCATGCAGCCCACCTGCGACCCGAGCGCGAAAAACGTGACGGCTCAGGCGAAGGGATGCTCCCGAACGATCGTCTGGTCCCGACCAGGCCCGACCCCGATCGCGATAATGGGCACCCCGACAGCCTCTTCGATGAATTCACAGTACGTCTTCGCATTTGGTGGCAGTGCCTCATACCCAGACGCGGCAACCGACATCCAATCCACATCATCCCAGCCCGCGAAGGACTCGTACACCGGACGACATTCGGCCCACTCTTCGGTGGTCGGGGGGATCGACTGCCGTCGCTCACCGGCGAGCTCATAGTCCGTGGCGATATTGATCTCGGGGAGTCCGGCGAGAGTATCGATGTGATTCAACACGAGGCCATCGAAGCCACTCGCTCGAACGGCATCGTGGAGCATCGGGAGATCGAGCCAGCCGATCCGCCGCGGTCGGCCGGTGACCGTGCCATACTCACCGCCACGTTCGCGGATCGTCTCCGCCAACTCACCCTCGAGCTCCGTGGGGAGCGGACCGCCACCGACACGAGAGAGGTACGCTTTCACAACGCCAATAACGGAGCCACTGGCGACGACGCTCGGGCCGACGCCACTGCCCGTCGCCGCCGCACCGGCGGTCGGATTCGAGGAGGTCGTATACGGGTAGATCCCGTGATCGATATCCAGCGCGGTTCCCTGGGCACCCTCGTAAATGAGTTCGTCACCGGCGGCGAGGCGCTCCTCAATGAACCGACCAGCATCGACAACCATCTCTTCACTTGCCAGGCGCTCGCCGAGGGCTGCATATTGGTCGTGGAGGGCGTCGACATCGAAGGCCGCCTCGTTCACCTCCATCTCGTAGACATCCTCGACCAAGCGGCGCTTGTGTGGGACGACATACTCGAGACGGGTGCGCAACAGCTCAGAATCGAGGAGGTCGGCGATCCGGATCCCTCGACGCCCGGCTTTGTCCTCGTAGGTAGGCCCGATACCGCGACCAGTGGTACCGGCTGCGAGGTCGTCATCGGATTTCGCGGCCTCCTCGAGACCATCGAGTTCGCGGTGATAGGGCAAAATGACGTGGGCTCTCGCGGCCACCCGGACATCTGGCGTGAGGCCGCGATCGCGTAGCCCATCGAGTTCATCGAACAACGTGATGGGATTCACGACGCATCCGTTCCCGAGGAGGCCGATCTTCCCTCTGACGGCGCCGCTGGGGACCAACGAGAGTTTGTATTCCTCGCCATCGACGACAACGGTGTGGCCGGCATTGTCGCCTCCTTGATACCGGACGACGACGTCGGCGTTGTCGCCAAACACGTCGACGATGCCACCCTTCCCTTCGTCACCCAACTGGGCCCCAACGATCGTAACGACCATGACAGCCGCGGGATTCCAATCGACTGGCTAAACCGGTTTCGATCCACGGGGAAATGCCGAGACATCTGTAACAACACTTAAAAGGAGCCAATACGAGTTAACACATGGCATGATAGATCGGTTAGAGAAGGAGGTCGATATGCTGGAGCGCCATCTTGAGGTCCTCAAGATGGTCATCGAGAACGAGCCGATCGGCATCGTCAAGATGTCTAACGAAACTGGCTACCCGCACCATAAGGTTCGATACTCCCTTCGAGTCTTGGAGGAGGAAAACCTCATCGAACCGTCGAGTCAGGGGGCGGTGGCGACCGATGAGACGATGGAGTTCGTGGAGGAACTCGACCAACACCTCGAGGAGACGATCGAACAGTTGCAGGGCATGAAGTTGGGCGAGTCCGCCGAAGTGAACCAGTAGCGACTACAGCGTCGGCGACGTCAGGTGAAACGTTTCCTCGCGGCACTCGATCAAACAGAGATGATAGCCGGTACCACGTGATACGCGGACGTAGGCCGCCTTGTCACTTCGGTTGAGTAATCCGGCGTTCGTCGCTTCCTCGGCGGCTTCGAGCGCACCTGGGTCGAAAAAGCTCTCCGTGACCAGCATCGCGGCACCGATCGTATCGGCCGCGACGGCCGCCTCCGACGTGGCCGTCACGAGATCAGTCAGCACGGCTTGGGGCGTTGCCGACCGGCCGGGATCCACGTCGGCGACGATCACCGGATTACCGACACGATCCCGGGCGACGACGTCGAAGCGGTGGTCCTCAAGCCCCTCGACGGGTTCTTGAAAGTCGACGCGATCAACGCTTTCGATGGCTTCGACAAGGTCGGCCAATCGGGCTCGACTGTTCGTCTCGGCAATTTCGAAAAGCAACTCCTCGAGTACCCACCGGATGAATCGGACCTCGAGGCGATCTTCGAAGAACGTCTCGAAGGATTCGTCTCCGACCGTGACTTCAGCCGCGTCGAAGTTCGTATGTCGCTCTAACAGGAGATTGTCCCGAACGGCTTCGGCATCGGATCCCTCGGCAATCGCCGATTCGAGCGTGTTCTCGCTTCGGGTTCGGTAGCGCACGAAGAGGTGACTGTCGGCCAGGGCCGCTTTCGCCTCGAGTGATGTATCGGCGTCCCCTGATGTCGGTTCGGTCTCGGTGGGCTCCTGGCGCGTTTGGACCTCCTCGAGTTCCGCTTCGAGTGCTTCGACCTCGGCTGCGAGTGTATCGCGTTCCTCGCGGAGCTCTTCGCGTTCGGCTTCGAGTGCAGCAAGCCGGGCTTCCAATTCTTCCGTCTCTGGTTGGTGGCTCTCGCTCTCCTCCGCAGCCGAGGATTCGGAGTCCTCCTCAGTGGTGGACTCCGACGGGGTCATGACGGTGGAGTCGGTCTTGGCCGGATCGATGGAGGGAATGGCCTGGACCTGCAACTCGTCCGCACCGACCGGTTGTCCCTCTGTCCCCGAACTCGCCGCGCGCCATACCCGATTCGTATTGGGCCCGGCTGTGTCTGCAACTTGTTCTGTCGTCGCCTCGCTGGATGGATCGTTACTCGGTGCACTCGTTGGGTTTTGTGCGGGAGGCGACGGTGCTTCTTCCGACGATTCTTCGGTCTCGACTGCAGCTTCCTCGTCGATTCGTTCTGATTCCGGCTCCGGTTCTTCCGGGGTTTCGGATGCGTCCGCTGCCGACTCGATGTCGTTATCGGCTGTCGACGGGTCAGAACTGTCGGTGGACTCGACCGCGTCGTCAGGAGGGCTTGACTCGGGCACTGGCGGTACCTCTGTCACCGAGACATCGACCGCTCGGACCTCGAAGATGCCAACTTCGTCTGCCGCGCGCTCGAATGCCTCATCGCCGGTGATGAGACGTCGACTTGATCCCACGAAGGCCACCGGCAAGGATCGTCCCCCGTAATAGACAATGTAGTAATCCCCGCTGAGGACGTTCTCAGCCAGTTCGATATACCCCGTAAAACTCCCTTCCGCCAGGGTATCGTGCACATCACGGAGGGAGACCTCCTCGGTGTAATAGCGTTCTTCGGTTTCGTGATCCCGCTCCAGCATGGCGAATAGCAACGGGGCGCCTGGATCGGGAGCGTGATACGCGGTGCCGTCAGCCCCGATATCCGCGAGAGCCCCGCCCTCATGGCCCACGACCCGGCCATTGAGCATGTATACCTGCTGGGGGCCACTTTCGACAACGCCGGTAAAATCCGAAGTTGTGAGCGCGTGCAACCCCTCGACGCCGCCCTCAAACCCTGTGGCGTCCCACTCCGTCACGACGGATCGCGCCCACTCCTTCATACAAAGCCCAAACTCCAACGCGGCAAAATACTTTCCGACGCGTCTGACGAGCGACAGACACTGACAGGCTTGGATACAGTTACCGGATGGCTCCGACAATCGCACCGATACCGCCGAAAATCGCGGGATAGACCCCGCCAATTATCACGAACGCGATCGCCGCCGTCATCACGCCGGTGCCTGCTGCAACCATCGAGAGCAAGAGGAGGGCACATGGCATTGCGTAGCCCACCCCCAATTTGGCGCCGGCTTTTCCTGCGGTGAGGACATCATCGATCCGATCTGGGACCGCAACGTACCCAGCGCCTGCCAACAGTCCCATCGGAATCAAGGACAACGCCATCAACTCTTGAGAACCGACGACTTCGAGGACGTCGGCAAACCCCCCGAATTCGCCCGGGACGACCAAAAGATGGACCAAGAGATGCCACCAAAGGCTCCCAAAGATGGCCTCAAGGGGTCCTACACCTAACAGGAGGATCGTCAAGACCGAGATCACGAAGTACCCGGCCATCCAGGCCCCGATTCCATATTCAACGGCGGTGCGGAGCCCGATCGTCTCGCTCGATCCGTTGCTCGCAGCGCTCATACAGCCACTGCGACAATCCCGGCTTTGAAAGTTCCCATCCCAGTCGTAGTCTCTGATGAAACTGGTCTCGGTCGGCTGGAGGTCCGTCCGGAAACTGTGGGGCTCCCGAATAGCAACCCCTCCTACTTTGGCCGGCTATCGATACCCGAGTTGCTCGAGTCGTTCCTCGATAGCCAGTGTCTCGACGTCAGTGAGGTCGACCTCGGTCTCCGGTAACAGCGAACGGAGCCGCTGAGCTAATGCCGGGTCATCGATCCGGGCGAGTTCCCGGGGATCGGTTTCTAAATCGTACAGCCCAGGCGCCCAATCGCGGTCGGGATACGCGACGTATTTCGCCCCTTCGTGTCTGATGGATACGGCCCAATTCCGCTCTCGATGCAACGACGCACCACAGGCCCGCATGTATGCGGGCCGGTCATCCACACCCTCTTCGGGCGTGATCGGCTGCCCATCGGCCGCTAAATCGAAGCCAAGGTGATGTGTTGTCGTCGGGGCAATGTCGATTTGGCGCACCTGTTCGGTTACCGTGGCGGCGGTGACGTCCGGTCCGGTGAGAATGAACGGCACGTTTGCCGTGAAGTCGAAGACGTTCTCGCCGTGGCCGTTTTCGAGGAAATGATCGTCGATATCCGGTCCCCAGCCGTCCAATCGACGGTTGAGGCGAGCGACGGCCCCACGAGTGTCCACGCCGAGATAGTACTTGAGCCCGTCGCGAAGCGCCTTCAACCCGAGGCGGAGCGGATTGTGCCGATGCGTGATACTCTCCCCGTGATCGCCGACGAGGGCGATGAGCGTGTCATCCGGGACGGCCTCGGTGAGCTCGCGAATCGCTGGATCGAGGGCAGAAAGGGCTCGCTCATACGGCAACTCGCCGTACTCGGGACGATCGAATGCGGGTGGAACGGAGATCTTCTCGTGTAACTCCCAGAGGTGGACGAAGGCGAAAAACGGGGGCTCCATGGATTCGAGTTCCGTGAGCGCTTCCTGCTGCCAAGGGCCAAAGACCGACGCCGATTCGTCCCGACACTCGTAGGTATCGAATCCCCGATCAAGCCCGGTCTCCGGGACGAGTGGTCCAGTGACCAGTCCGTGGGTGGTGTAGCCATTTTCGCCGAGTACCGTTGCCAGCGTCTCGGCCTCAGCCGCCAACGAGCCCCGTCTGAGCGAGTAGATCCCGTTATCCTCGGCATACAGGCCCGAAAGCAAGCTCGCCACCGCGGGCGTCGTCGTTGTCGCGCTCGCGAAGGTGTTCTGACACGATATTCCCGACTCCCGAAGCTCGTCCATGAATGGCGTCTCGGTTCGATCGCTCCGCAGCAGATCCTCTCGGAGACAGTCGACGCAGATGAGCAAGACGTTAGGCGGCTCTTCGCTCTCGTCGTCGACTGTAGCTGTCATGACGTATATCCGAGTTGCGCGAGTCGATCTTCAACGGTCGCCTTGTCGGGTTGGTTGGCTGACGGGTCTGGAATTGATGCCGATCGAGTTTCCCTGTCGACGCCGCTTGTCACACTCCAGGGCACCTCTCGTAAACAGGGAAGGTGGACGCCTGACGGATGCCCCCAGATGTGTTTTTCACCGAAGGCATTGCCGTGATCGGCCGTGATGACCACCCGATCCGCAGCGAGATTGTTCACCAAGGACTCGACCTCTCCGAGGACGACCTCGAGGTTGCCACGATAGGCCGCCCACGCCGCATCGATGTCGAGATGGCCGTACCGGAGGTCATTCCACACCGACAGCGGGGCTTCACCGAAGGTGTCTAGCGCGATACCATCGTCAATGTCGTCCGACAGGGAGGGAAAATGTGGCTGCATATAATGGACCACCATGCGCTGGAGATCATCCTGGCGCCAGCGTGCGATGGCTCGATCGGTGATCGGCGAGGGCGGAATCGTCCCTCGTTCGTCATCCCACCCGTCTCGCCAGACATGATCGATGTGAGCGAATCGAGTCGTATCGAGTTCTCTCGCGTACGGATTTCCGGTGACATAGGCGAGATGCTTGAGTGCTGTATCCGACGCGGTCCGAAATACGTTCGTGAGCCATTCCTGTGAAGAACTCGCTGGCGAGGTTCTAACGTTACCAACGGGGAAGTCGTCGAACCGTTCCTGCTCGACGACATCCTGAAACACATCAGCCCGGCAGGCATCGAGCACAACGAGTACGTCCCAGTCAGCATCGAGAACCGGATCGGCTGTAAGCGTGCCCACATGACTGTGGATATTCCGGTTAACGACCTCCCGGACGGCGTCGAGCCCGGCATAACGAAGGGATCGAGTGGCGATTGCAATGGAATTGCGCAACGACCCCACAGATTCGATCGGCACGACTGGGTGAAGGTTTCCGACATTCGCCTTTAAGGGGTGTGATGTCCGAACCGGGGTCAGTCCCGAAGGATTGATTCACATGCCCGCGGAGAAGCCGGTCGTGGATCGGCGTCATCTCGTGACCACGCTCGTCGGCTTTGCCGTCGCGGCGGTGGTCATTGCGGGGCTTTTTTGGCTGGCCGACGTTGATGCAGTGCTTCGGGCGATCGGGGGTGCCGACCCGGTCCTCTTGACGATAGTGGCGGTATTGATCCTTTCTTGGGTCGTGGCGTGGGGTCTCGCTCTCTGGCAGGTCCTGCAGGCGCTTGCGTTACCGGTCTCTCCCGGATTGTCGGTCCAAATTCATGCGGCGGCCGTTTTCGCGAATCACCTGACGCCGTTTGGACAAGCGGGGGGCGAACCGATCACGGCCCTGTTACTCTCGCGTCGTGTCGACGCGGAGTACGAAGTCAGCCTGGCTTCGGTCACGAGTCTTGATGCGATCAACGTCATCCCCTCGCTCGCGTTCGCCGCAACCGGATCGGCGTATTTCGCCCTCAGTGCCTCTAGTGAAGACGCCCTTCGAGAGTTGTCGCTGATTATCCTCGGTGTCATCGGGATCATTGTTGCATCGAGCCTGGTCGCCTGGTGGTTTCGCACCGACGTGTTGGCCCTCCTCTCTCGTACGGCCCACCGGGCTCATCGGTTTCTCTCGCGGCGGATTCCGGACCGGTGGCCGATCGATCCGGATGCTATTGCTACGCGCGTTGCTGGCTATCGTCGTGCCATCGGTCGGGTTGCGACGAATCGCCGCCGACTTGCGTTCGCGATCGGCTGGTCGGCCGTCGGCTGGGCAGTGCAAGCCCTCGCGTTGTGGCTCACTTTCCTGGCGCTTGGTGTAAGTATTCCCGTCTACATCCCGTTTTTCGTCGTTCCGCTAGGGACCGTGGCAAGTGCCGTACCCACACCAGGCGGGCTCGGGGGCATCGAATCCGTAAATGTCGGGCTTCTGGTGCTCGTCACGGATGCGGCCTTGGCACCGATCGTCGCCGCCGTGACGATACACAGCGTCGGTGGATATCTCCTGACGACAGTAGTTGGCGCAGTCGCCGCAAGTTGGCTCGAAATACACGGGTGATCAGTCACCTTATCCCCGCGGGCAGTCTCTCAGCGCATACGAACACGAGGTCATGAACGCGTCTCCAGAGGCCGATCCCACCGTCGCGATCGCTCGCTACTGTGAGGGTGCCGGTCACGCGTCGCGCATGCTGGCGATTGCGAACGCCCTTCGCACATCCGGCGTTTCGGTGGCTTTCGGTGGCGGAGGTCCTGGTGCGGAATTCGTCGCCATGCACGGATACGACGAACACGAGGTGACCCCGGTCGATTTCATCGGCGATTTTCAACGTGGTAGGGGCTTGCTTGATGTCATCCGCCACAGCGTGCCGGCGTTGTTCCGTCGAATCCGGGATTGGCGACGATGGATCCGCGACATCGATCCGGCGTTGCTCGTAACGGATGATATTTCAGCGGCGCTCGCAGCCCGCCTCGCCCGACAGCGGTACATCCATATCAGCCACGATCCAGCCGGCTTTTACGACACCGTCAGTGAGCGATACGGTGCGCGGATTCGCAACAGGCTCGCTCGATCCGGCGCGTTGTCGCTGTTGCAACCGAAGGTGTGGCCGGGGGAGCCAGTGATCCGTGGCGCCGACCCTATTCCGCCTCTGGCCCCGTTGGCCGACGACAGCGATCCGTCAGTCGATGTCTTACTGGTCCCGAGCGCGTTCGGGATGGATTACGACGCATTGGCCAGTGCCCTTCAAGACGCCGGCCGGGATGTCACCCTGGTTGGCGGCCCAGAATGGACCGTCAAGCCCACGCTCCAATCACACATCGAGGCGGCAAATCTCGTCGTCTGTAGCGGGTACTCGACGGTGATGGAATGCGCAGTAGGGGGGACCGCCTGCATTGTCGTCCCCACGACATCCGAACAACGTGGCGTCGCTCGGGCCGTGGCCGGCATCTCCGGATTCGCCTCGGCACAGGACGGCGACAAGGTACTGGCAATCCACGATACCGTCCCAGCACCGGCACCCCAGGAAAACGGCGTCGAGCGCGTCGTTGAGGTCGTCACGAGCGCCCTCGAAGGCTGACGTTAGAAGGCAATGGCGACGAGTTCGTCAACGTCGTTGCTCGCGATAACGCGATACTCGCGTGTCATGGTTTCGAGCGTCTCAGGTGGCACAACGGCGTACGCGATCGACGTGTCGTTGTTCAGTTCCGCGGGCGTTGTCCATCGCATTGGGCGGTCGGCATAGACCTCCATCGTCATGATCGAACGGGTTGAATGATTCACACCCAGGTGGATGTAGATCGGTTCCCCGGGGGGTACGGCGTCGTTGAGTGCGGTCCCGATCGTCTTCTGGCCATCGTTGTATTCTGGATGGAGCGCTGGGCCATAGGCCACTGACAGCACACCGGCGGAGCACACCAACACGACGACGAAGCCGACCGTCCAGACTCGCTCGTCGACAGTTGTCGGGTCCGGGAGGACTGTGCGTACGCCATCGACGAGCTTGCCCACGATTCGTCTGGTCTCGAGGGCTCGAGCGACGGTTCCATCCGCGAGGCTGGCAATGGCGAGACCCATGAGCACGGCGCCAGGGAGGTACATCGGCATGAGGTACCAGGGGTGGTTTCCCCCACCGATGGCGAACGTGAGAGGGACCGCCACGATCCACCACAGGAGCATGAGTTCAGTTCGGTGGTGTCGCCAACCATCGCGCCGGAGCCGGCCGATGATGAGCCCGAGTCCGAGTACCACACCGACGGCGAAGACTGGCAGGGCATACGGCCACGGGGGCAATACCGCCTCGATCCCCTGCCGAAGATACGGATAGTTGAAAAACGGCACGAGCGGGTCGACCGGTGGCGGAGCCATTTCACCGGCAATCCGTGAGGAGACCGCGCGTTCGACGTAATGGTTCAGAAACGTCTCGGGATGCGTCAGATAGGCGTACAGGTGCCACGGGAGTGCGACAACGAGTGTGGCCCCGATGCCGGCGAGGGTCCAGCCAGTGAGATAGGACCGATACTGCCAGAGCACGATCGGAGCCAGGACGATAACGAACACCCCGGCGGCAATTCCCTTCGTCATGACGGCAAGGCCGGCGAACACCCCGGCCGGGACCAACAATTGGGGGCGATCGCGGGCCAACCAGGTGAGCCACACAAACGAGGACCCCACAAAGGCCAACAATGGGTCCGGGACGGCGGCTGTTCCACCGTGGCTCCCCAGCAGCATGCCCGGAAAGACGAGGAACGAAATCCCCGCAGCTACGCCGGCACGGTCAGTGCCAATGTGGGTGGCGATATGATACACCAGTAAGGCACACCCGAGGGTCGCGAGTGCGCTCGGGAGGCGGGCTCCGAACTCGGAGATGCCGAAGACCGACATCGAGAGTGCCTGTAGCCAATACAACAACGCCGGTTTCGCCAGCCGAGTCGAGTAGGTGAGGTCGGTTTCGAAGGTGTCCAGGCGGATCTCCGGGATGAGCCAGCCCGCTCCCTGCGCCATGTCACGGGCGGGCGACACGTAGCGGGACTCATCCCAGACCCGTATCGAGAGGTCGCCAATCGAAGTCAGATAAAGTACCGCCCACACGAACACGATCGCACCGAGAAACACCCAGGTGCGCGTGCTGACGGCATTCAGCCGGTCACGAAGCCACGTTCCGATACCAGCCACAACTATCGCGAGCAATGCGGCTGTCGTACTTGACCGTACTGATTCGACCCCTGTAATCGATTACTCCTCGGTGGTTGTCGCGATGCGATACGGGCGTTCATCTCGGTAGCGAAGCCGGGTGAGCATCTCGGCGATAATGCCGAAGGTCAACAATTGCAAGCCGAACAGCAACATCGCGATAACGAGGAGCAAGCGAGGGAGGTGTGGCGTCAAGGGCTCGCCGAACGCGTACTTCATGACGACGGCGTGGCCACCGATCAGGCCCCCAATGAGCACCAGTACGAGGCCGAGGCCGCCGAGGAAGTGCATCGGGCGGGCGCCGTAACGGTTGCGAAAGACGTGATAGCCGAGATCGACGAGCCCGCGGAGGAGTCGGGTCCAGCCGTATTTACTCGCACCGTGAGTTCGAGGTCGGTGATCGACCGGTTCTTCGGTGATGCGATAGCCGCGGCTGTACAACATGGCGGGGATATACCGATGGTTCTCGCCTTGCAGCGGGAGATCCTTGACGGCCTCGGCGCGGTATGCCTTGAGCGTACACCCGAAATCGTTGATGTCAGGCCCCGTGAGCTTCGCTAGGTACGTTTGAATGGCGGAAGGGACGGTCTTGGTGATGGGATCGTTTCGGTCGCGACGCCAGCCACTCACGCATTCAAATCCTTCCTCGAGGCGATCCAGCAACCGTGGGATGTCGTCCGGGTTGTTTTGTCCATCCGCATCGAGGGTCACGATCGTCTTGCCCCGGGCATGATCGAAGCCCGCATGCAATGCGGCGCTTTGCCCGAAGTTTCGCGTGAGGAACAGGCCACGAATACGGGGGTCCTCGTCGGCCAATTCCTGAATCGTGTCGGTGCTTCCGTCCGTACTGCCATCGTCGACGAGGAGGATTTCAACGGGTCGGTGGGGGGCCATCGTCTCGGAATCGATGACTGACTGGAGTTCCTCAATGAGGGGTCGGAGGTTCCCACGCTCGTTGTACACCGGGAGCACGATCGACGTTTGGATGTCGTATTGATCGGGAATCTGCTCCGCGGGAACCGCACGATCCCCCGGGGGCTCCTTGTGATCAGCCCTGTCTGCCCCGACATCCCCCTGCATATACGTCGGATCGCGGGCCGCCCCGATAAACGCCCTGGCTCTCACGGTTCCCAACGCGAATCGCTTATTCCGCATGCCCGGGAAAGGTCTGCAGAGCCCGCAAGAATCGGGCGTATACTACCGCTATGAGCCGTCGACGGGAACTATTGCGCTGGGGCTGGGTGGGCGGTCGGATCGCATTGAGCCTCGGCCTCCTGTGGTACGTTCTCACGAGCGTAGGACTGGAGACCATCAGCGACCACATCCTCGCCGTGCCAGGGTGGGTCGTCCCGATCGCGTTGGGCCTGGCGTTCATCAATATCGCCCTCAGCGCCTACAAGTGGCAATTGACGCTTCGGCTCCGCGATATCCGACTGACCTGGCGCGAACTGTTCAAGTACTATTACATCGGCCAGTTCTTCAACGCGTTTTTGCCCACGACGATTGGCGGGGATAGCGCCCGGATGTACTACCTTTACGACCGGCATCCAGTTGGCGAAGATGCGGTGTCATCGGTCGTGATCGAGCGGGCCACCGGACTCCTTTCGGTGTTTCTGTTAGCCGGTGCCGGGGGGCTCGTGCTGGTAGGGCGAATTTCGTCGGTACTCGTGGCGGGAATCGTTCTCGGGTGTGGACTCGGGTCGCTCTTCGCCCTTGGGGTGTTGTTTTCGAGGCGACTGCGTGCCTTCCTCGGTCGGACGATGTATCGGATCGAGCGGTTCGACCTCGGCGAACGGTTACGGGCCATCCACGATGCGGTCTTGACCTATCGGGATCAACCTCGCGCGTTGGTTCGGCTCATCGCAATCTCTCTTGTTTTCCGAGCAATCGTCGTCATCAACACGTTCGTCGTTGCGGTCGGGCTCGGGATGGACGTCTCCCTCGGGTATTTCCTCGTCATCGTCCCCGTCGTGGAAGTCCTCTTGTTGATTCCGATCTCGATTCAGGGCTTTGGTGTCCGCGAGACCACGTATCTGTACCTCTTCTCGGCGGTCGGTGCCACCGAGGGCGTTGCCGTCTCGCTCGGCATCGTCATGCAACTGGTCCTCACGGTCTTCAACAACCTCGTTGGCGGCGTCTTCTACATCGTCGATGGACTCAGACGCTAGCGCGTCAATCGACGTATCCCAGGTCGGCCAGCATCTCCTCGGTCTCCTCGTCAACGTGCTGTTCTTCGACATCTGACGCTGCGTCAAGCCAGGCGCTCACGGCTTCGCGGAGTTCCGCAACGACCTCCGGGTGGTCGTCCGAGACATCGGTCCGTTCGTCGGGATCCGCGGCCAGATCGTACAATTCGACGGCCTCGTTCGCCCGGTCGTCGATGAATTTCCACCCCGGTGTCCGAACGGCGTATTTCTCGCCGAAGGGCGGATACGCCTGCGCGACGAGGCGTTGGTCCTCCTCGATCACCTGCCCGTCAGCCGAGGCGAGTGCCGTCCCATCGGTCTTGAGGGCTGGTTCTTCGAGTAAGGAGAGGATCGTCGGCACGATATCGATCGTTCGCACCTGGGGATCTACCCGCCTGTTCGGGAGTGCGGGATGCGCAAACAACAGCGGCACGTGGAGTTCCTCGTCATACAGCGTCCGGCCGTGGCCGGTATAGCCATGATCGCCGAGGGCCTCGCCGTGGTCGGCGGTGACGACGATGAGCGTCTCATCGAGCAACCCTCTGTCGTCCAGCGCCGCTTTGAGTTCAGAAAGTTGGGCATCGACGTGGTGCAGGGCCGCCGTATACCGATCACGGTCCTGTCGAAGCGCTGCCGGGGCGTTCCGGGGTTCGTGGAGATCGAAATAATGCGTCCACGTGAAAAACGGCCTCTCGAGGTCATCAATCGCAGCGATCGTATCGGCGGTAACCCGTTTCGCCGGCCGCTCGTGTAACCGGATCACGCCAAGGCGGCGCAGCAGATCTTTCACCGTTACCCCGCCGATACCGCGGTTTTTGATCGCGCCGAAGACGGTATTGAACGTCTTCGTGTCGTAAATCCGACTGAGGATCGGGTAGATGGTATCGTAGGTGCTTCCGCCGTCTTCGTAGCGAGCGAAGCCGCGTCCGAGGCCGGAGTGTTCGTCGGCGAGGTGATCGACGCTCACCACACCAGCCGTGTCGTACCCAGCCGATGAGAGCTGGGAGGCGATCGTCGGAATCTCCGCCGAAAGGCCCCACCCGTTTTCGAGGACGCCATGAGAGGGGGGCGTGAGCCCGGTCAACATCGAGGTGAGACTTGGGTCAGTCGTGTTCGCCACGGTGAACGCCGAGGAAAACGAAAGGGACCCCTCAGCGAGTTGGGCGAAGGCCGGGAGCTCTCCGGCGGCGAGTTCCTCCTGGAGCCGGTCGGCGCGCAGACAATCGATGGTCACCAACAACACGTTCCTGATGGACGACATTTCGGTGCCGATGCTTCACTGGCGACGACCGTGAAGGTCCCGCTTTCGAGTTGTGGAGGAGCGGCTTTCAGACGGCTTCCGTCTCGAAACCAATAATGGATCTTTCAAACAAGCGGATTCGTATGCCAACACCAACTGAATACCTAATCTTTGCGCTCGCTGGGGCATTTGCGACAAATGCCATCCCGCACGTCGTCAAGGGAATTACCGGACAACGGCACCAGACGCCTGCCGGCCGTGATTCTAGTCCAGTCCTGAACGTCCTGTGGGGCAGTACAAATGTGGCCATTGCAGGAGCGTTGCTCTGGTGGGGGAAGGATGCGATTGCCCTCGAGACGGTGACGGTTGCCTTCGTGGTTGGAGTGCTTGTCGCGGTCTCATTGGCCCGCCATTGG